>NZ_JACVAO010000002.1:0-530174 GCF_014851885.1 Ensifer sp. ENS02
CGTACGCCTTGAACTCGCCGAAGTACTTCGTGATCGCTGCGGTCAGCGACGTCTTGCCATGGTCAACGTGGCCAATCGTGCCAATGTTAACGTGCGGCTTGTTGCGCTCAAATTTGCTCTTTGCCATGGGTACGTTTCCTGTGGTCAAGTATGAATAATGATCAGCCGGCAGGGCCGGTTTGTGGAGCCGTTTAAGGGTTTCAGGGGATTTGCGCAAGACTTAATTGCGCGCGCCCGGACCGGCCGCCGCTGGCCTTTTCCTGCCGATATATAAGAAGCGCGCGACGCCGCTACAAGATTCGGTGCTATCGAGCTACGAATCGTAGCCGCAGCAAAACATTCAAACGCTTAGCGATGAACGTTGACTTGCTACATTAATTCGAAAAGAAGGAGGAAGCCGCTATTGGAGCGGGTAGCGGGAATCGAACCCGCGTATTCAGCTTGGAAGGCTGCTGCTCTACCATTGAGCTATACCCGCGGGCCTTCGATCCAGAAGCAGAATGGTGGAGGGAGTTGGATTTGAACCAACGTAGGCTGAGCCAACGGATTTACAGTCCGTCCCCTTTAACCACTCGGGCATCCCTCCATTATTCTGTCGGGATCTTTCGACCAAGCATTTGAGATCGTGAGACAACCAGCGACTTGGCCGTGCCGCTCTCGATCTGTGGCCGGGTATATGACTGCCCCGTTTCGTCCTGTCAACACGGGTCAGTGGAAAATTTCCGATTTTCTCCACAGCCGTAAAAATGGACCCGGCGCTGAAAACCGTTTCGCCCCACGCGCAACCTCTCTATAAGACGCCAATGAGCAAAGATCGCACCGGCGACAAGAGCGCCAAGGACACCCATTACGCCAACCTTCGGCGCGCGCATCGCGACGCCAAGCGGGAACGTGGCGAAATCCCCACGCCAAGAGAGGACAAGCGCCGCAAGGCGCCGGCCGACTGGAAGCCGCAGCCGCTCTCGCCCGAGCAGGTTCTGCTCTATGGCCTGCACACGGTTCGCGCGGCGCTGGACAATCCGGCGCGCGCGGTCATCCGCCTCAGCGTTACGCCGAACGCGGCCGCCCGCCTGGAACTCGGCGAGCTTTCGGCGCTGCCCTTCCCGGTCGAAACGGTGACGCCGCAGGATCTCGACAAGATTCTCGGTCCCGACGCGATCCACCAGGGCGTGATGCTCGAGACCCGCCCGCTGCCGCATCGCCGGCTCGAGGCTCTGCGCGACTGCCCGCTGATTCTCGTGCTCGACCAGGTGACCGATCCGCACAATGTCGGCGCCATCATGCGCTCGGCCGTCGCCTTCGATGCCGGCGCGCTGATCACCACCATGCGCCACAGCCCGACCGAATCGGGCGTGCTCGCCAAATCGGCCTCCGGCGCGCTTGAGATGATCCCCTATATCCAGATCACCAACCTTGGCGATGCCATCGAGGAACTGCATCGGCTGGGCTTCCAGACGATCGGACTTGATTCGGAAGGGCCGCAGCCGCTGGAAGGGACATTCAGCGGCGAAAAGATCGCCCTCGTTCTCGGCTCAGAGGGCAAGGGGCTTAGGCAGAAGACCCGCTCGATCGTCAACGATCTTGCCCGGCTCGACATGCCCGG
The DNA here is from genome assembly GCF_014851885.1 of Ensifer sp. ENS02. Lineage (NCBI taxonomy): Bacteria > Pseudomonadati > Pseudomonadota > Alphaproteobacteria > Hyphomicrobiales > Rhizobiaceae > Ensifer > Ensifer sp. ENS02. The sequence continues at coordinate 1,604 of NZ_JACVAO010000002.1, forward strand.
CGCAATAAAGTCGCTGAACGTATCGAACGCAGCGGCGATCGCGATGTATGCGGCGCGCCAGCATCTGAAGCGCTGACATCACCAGGTGTTCCGGGCGGCCTCACCGCAAAAACACGGCGGCCGCATCCTCCGCAGCTCACAGACAACGGCGCCAAAGCCGAGGCGGTAACGCGAAACAGCGCCTGTGAAAATTTCCGCTCCGGTGGGATCGCGGAGCGCTGCGCCGTGCAGTTTCGAAAAAGATCGGAATGAGGACGGCAAGCCGCTCTTCCGCGTCAGAAACGGATCGATTGCCCCGCAAGGCTACCCGGTGTGCTCATGCCGGCCGTAGGGCAGCCTTCACGCAGTTTCTTCCAGGTCGTGACGTTGAGGTTCATCTCGCAGCGCGCGAGGTAGGCGTTGCCGTCGACACGCAGACAAGCGACCTGCCCAAGTTCGTATTTGGAACCGTCTCGATTGCGGCAGGTGCAGCCATGATCCGGCGGCGCAGCAAGGGGCGCTTCGGCGGCGAGCAAAAAGGCCACCGCAGCGGTCATGCCCCAAAGGATCGTCCGCCCGTCCATCATGAGGGCATTATAAAGCAGATATCGATGTTCGAAAACGGACAATGCCGGCTGCTTGCGCAACCGGCACCGTCCGCACGTGGGGCATACGCCCCTCCCACCGGATCACCTCGGTGATCCGCTGAATTTGGTCTTAGCTCGCCAGGCGAAGCACGCTGCCTTCGGAGATGGTCTTTTCGGCCTCGGCGATCGCAAACTGCTTGCTGTCGGCGCTGAGGTTCAGGCCTTCGGCGCGCACGAATTCGACATCGGTGATGCCAAGGAAACCGAAGACCGTCTTCAGGTAAGATTCCTGGTGATCCATGACGGCTGCCGGGCCGGCGGAGTAGTGGCCGCCGCGGGTCGAGGCGACGATGATCTTCTTGCCCTTGGCGAGGCCTTCCGGACCATTCTCGGTGTAGCGGAAAGTCTTGCCGGAGACGGCGATGCGATCGATCCAGGCCTTCAGCTGGCTCGGAATGCCGAAGTTGTACATCGGAGCGCCGATGATGACGGTGTCGGCGGCGAGGAATTCTTCCAGCATGTCGCGGCCAAGCTTGACGTCGGCAGCGAGACCCGCGTCGACGCCTTCGAGGTCGGCCGGGGCCATGATCTGGGCGCCGGTCAGATGGGGCAGCGAGCTGGCAGCGAGGTCGCGATAGGTCACCTGCGCATCCGGGCGGTCAGCCTTGACCTGCGCGGCAAGGGCAGCCGTCAGACGGCGGGAAACCGAGTGGTCGCCAAGGATACCGGAGTCGATATGAAGAACGTTCATGGGAACACCTTTGTGTTTACGTTGCGGTGATCCACATATGAGGGGAAAACAATGGCCCGATAAGCCAGCGGATATTTGACATACTGTTTCCAGACGGAAACAATCATACCCATCATCCGCACCTCGGAGACAGGACAATGCAGGATCTGAACGACCTCGGGCTTTTTGCCGCCGTCGTGCGAAACAACGGCTTCAGTGCTGCGGCACGGGACCTCAATATACCCAAATCCAAGCTCAGCAAACATGTGGCCCGCCTCGAGGAGCAGCTCGGTGTGCGGTTGCTGGAGCGCTCGACCCGCAAGCTGCGTGTCACCGATATCGGCCGGGTCTTCTATGAGCATTGCCAGAGCCTTCTCGACGGGGTGGCTGCCGCCGAAGCCGAGATCGCCGCCGTGCGCGCGGAGCCCTCGGGCACGGTGCGGCTCGCCTGCCCGCTCGGTTTCACCCCTATGCTTGCCGACATCCTGCCGGCGTTTCACCGCCGCTACCCCGGCGTCCGGCTGCTGATCACCGCCACCAACCGTCGCATCGATCTGATAGAAGAGCGGGTCGACGTGGCGCTGCGCGCCCGCGGGCAGCTCGATACGGACAACCAACTCATCATCCGCAAGTTCGGCGAGGTTCGCGAGCGGCTTGCAGCCAGCCCCACCTTCCTCGCCCGCGCCGGCGAGATCACGATCGAGAACCTCAGCCAGCACGCGACGCTGTCGATGAACGAACAGCACCCGACCGATGTATGGCGGCTGGTTTCGATCGATGGCAACACGACGGAAATCACCCATCGTCCGATCGTCGGCTGCAGCGATTTCCTGATTCTCGAACGCGCCGCGATCGAAGGGATGGGGGTCGCCCTCTTGCCTGACCATATCTGCGAGCGCGCTTTCCGCGCCGGCGTCCTTGCGCCGGTGCTGCCGGAATGGACGTCGAACGACGTCGTCGTGCACCTCGTCTTCCCGTCCCGCCAGGGCATGTTGCCGGCGACCCGGGCGCTGATCGACTATCTCGCCGAGAACCTGCTCAACGCCCTGCAGAAATGCCGCGAGGTTCCGGTGCGCATGGGACCGTCCTTCGACATCTGATGCCGCCGCGCTGCGGCTTTTCCGATCAGCAGCGGCAGATCATCAGCACGTTGCCGCCGGGATCGCGGATCGTGAACCATTGCCCGGACTGCACCGGCGTCACGATCTCGAGACGCACGGAGAGCGCCGGACCAAGCGATGCGGGAGCCGGTGATCGATCGAGCGTTGACCGCTTACTCCGACCAAGGCTCCGCATCTCATCGGCGGCAAAACTCGCCGCCGTCCGCAAGCTCGGCAAAAGACTTGGCGCCGACGTCATATCGATAGGCAATGACCTCCACTGTGCAGGCGTCCGTCGATCGCGCGCAAGCCTCCATCGAAACGCAGAGATGGTCGTTAGCACCCCAGACCTTCGCAGGGGGATTGTCATAGATGCCTTCGTAGATCGTCTGCGTCCGCTTGCCGCCGTCACGCCACTCAACCACGATCTCCGAACGAAAGTGGTCATAACCGATGTTGCTGTATCCCACGGAATAGCGGACCGCCCCCAAACCGGAAACTTGGGTCGCGCCCGAACTCATCTCCGCCCAATCGGATCCCTCCTGCGCGTTGGCAGGGCTCCAGACGACAAACCCACAAAGCAGAACGACCGCCCATCTGATCGGCGCCAGTGCCGCGGGGTTGGTAAGGCTGCTTTTGGCGGCAGCCGAAAGAACGTGTTCGATGACCAAGACCTTTCCAAGAGAGCCAGCTGACGAATGCTCGTCCTCCGTTCATCGGCGCTGGAGAAACAATCGGCGGTGGCCGAAACCACTGATTCCCTATATTTCAGGAGGATGAGAACTCTTGGAAGACTGATCATCTCCGCCGTCCTGGCGTTCCTTGTCAGCCTTATCGTCGCGGGGTGTTCCTGCCCGTCTACGGCATATTCGAGGGCGGGCCGTACAACTGCCTGAAGGATGGCATTGCGGTATGCATCGCCGGCATACCGCTGAGCGCGCTGATCTATGGGCCGCTATTTTCGATTGCCGGCGTTCTGATCGGCACACCAGTGTTCATGGCCATCTTTGCGATGCGTGACTAACTGCTCGCTTTGCGCCGACGGTGTACCCGCGGCAACACGCCGAACCTGAAATTCCGGCTCGAATAGCCGCCAAAAATTCGGAAAAAACAATGGGGAAGAAATGAAGTGGTGCCCCCAGAGAGACTCGAACTCCCGACCTACTGATTACAAATCAGCCGCTCTACCAACTGAGCTATAAGGGCACTTGCTTTGGTGGGAGTTACCATAATCTCATGTGGTGTAAAGCAAAATTGCGAATTCTCCCAATTTTTCAGATGCGTTCGGTTCCGGGCCATGCCAGAAACGATAGAGAGAGATTGCCGCTGGCGGCGCATAACATATCGAGCGGACTAGAGTTTCATGGCCCGAACGTTCACTTCCCTAGCCTTTCTCGCCTCGTCCGCGGAAGAGGCACAAAAGGCTGCGGCTGATCTCAAGGCGATCTATGGCGACCATGATCCGTCGAAGGCCGATGTGATCGTCGCGCTTGGCGGCGACGGCTTCATGCTGCAGACGCTGCATCAGACCATGAACAGCGGCAAGCTGGTTTACGGCATGAACCGTGGCTCGGTCGGGTTCCTGATGAACCGCTACAGCACGGAGAATCTGACGGACCGAATCTGCCAGGCAGTCGAGAACGCGTTTCATCCGCTGGAGATGCAGACGACCGACGTCTATGGCGAGAGCTTCACGGCACTTGCGATCAACGAGGTCTACCTTTTCCGCCAGTCCTACCAGGCGGCGAAGCTCCGCGTCCTGATCGATGGCAAGACAAGGCTGGAGGAGTTGACCTGCGACGGCCTGCTGGTCGCCACCCCTGCCGGCTCCACCGCCTACAATCTCTCCGCCCACGGGCCGATCCTGCCGCTCGAGGCCCCGCTTCTGGCGATGACCCCGGTCAGTGCCTTCCGCCCGCGCCGCTGGCGTGGCGCGCTTCTGCCGAACCATGTCACAGTCGAGATCGAAATCCTTGAGGCCGACAAGCGGCCGGTAAACGCGGTGGCCGACCATCAGGAAGTGAAGTCCGTGGTCAAGGTGAAGATCGCCGAATCGGAAAACATGACGGCGCGCATCCTCTCGGATCCCGATCATTCCTGGTCGGACCGCATCCTGGCCGAGCAATTTTCGAACTGAGCGCACGTTCTCCGCGCGACCTATGGTATCATCATGTCGGCCAGGTTTCCGCCGGCCCGCAGCAAACGGCAACCGAGCCGCCGCCTTAAGGACGACGACCCAATGCACAGATCCGCCCTCCTCGCGCTGTTCCTGTTTCTCAGCAGTGCCGGCGCCAAGGCTCAGGATGCCAACATCGTTCCGCCTGAGGCGACCTTCGTGACCAGCACCGGCTACTGGGAGGAAAGCGGAGAGCCGCTTTCATCCCTCGATCCAAACGCGGCCGCCGAGAAGCCGGGCGACGCCCGGCGCGGTTACTACAAGCTGATCGCGCTTCGCCAGGCGGATGGAACCGCCCAGATCCACCTGCAGCAGGTGGAAGCGACCCCGGCCGGCCCTGTGGTGATTTCGTCGGCGGAACTCGAAGAATTCTCCGCGCTCAAGGCCTACGTCACCGACGTCCGCCCGGAGACCTCGACCGGTGTCACCGCGCAGCCCGGCATGTTTGCGACCGTCTATCTGAAGACGGACCCGTCGGTGAAAGAGCCCGAGAGCTGGACCGTGCTCATCGACGATCTCGGCGACATCAAGATCGAGCGTGCCTCCAACTGAGCAAAAGAAAGGGCCGGATGCGAACACCCGGCCCTCTTCAATTGCACTGGTGCAGACCGTTGTCTGCCTTAGTTCAGATCATCCACGACGGCATCCGCGCCGCCGCTGACGCGGTGCGCAAGGGCGGCCTCCATGAACTCGTTGAGTTCACCGTCGAGAACGTCGCCCGGTGCCGTGCTTTCAACGCCGGTGCGCATGTCCTTGACCAGCTGATAGGGCTGCAGAACGTAGGAGCGGATCTGGTGGCCCCAACCGATGTCGGTCTTCGACGCGGCTTCGGCGTTGGCGGCCTCTTCCCGCTTCTTCAGTTCGGCCTCGTAGAGGCGCGCGCGCAACATGTCCCAGGCCTTCGCCCGGTTCTTGTGCTGCGAACGTTCCTGCTGGCACTGCACGACGATGCCCGACGGGATGTGCGTGATGCGCACGGCCGAGTCGGTCGTGTTGACGTGCTGACCGCCGGCGCCCGACGAGCGGTAGGTGTCGATACGGCAATCGCTCTCGTTGATGTCGATCTGGATCGAATCATCAACGACCGGGTAGACCCAGATCGAGGAGAACGAGGTGTGGCGGCGCGCGTTGCTGTCGTAGGGCGAGATGCGAACCAGGCGGTGCACGCCCGATTCGGTCTTCAGCCAGCCATAGGCATTGTGGCCCTTGACGAGCAGCGTCGCGGACTTGATGCCGGCCTCTTCGCCGTCCTGGATTTCCAGAAGCTCGACCTTGTACCCCTGGCGCTCGGACCAGCGGGTGTACATGCGCAAAAGCATGTTGGCCCAGTCCTGGCTTTCGGTACCGCCGGCACCCGAATGCACTTCGAGATAGGTATCGTTCTGATCCGCCTCGCCCGAGAGCATGGCTTCGACCTGCTTCTTCGCCGCTTCGTTTCTGAGATCCCGCAACGCCTGTTCGGCGTCGGCGATGATGGCGGCGTCGCCCTCTTCCTCGCCGAGTTCGATGAGTTCGATGTTGTCATTGAGTTGCTGCTCGAAACGGCGCAGGCCATTGATGCCGTCATCGAGTTGCTGGCGCTCGCGCATCAGCTTCTGCGCTTCCGAAGCGTCGTTCCAAAGCGCCGGATCTTCCGCTTTGTTGTTCAACCAGTCCAGTCGTCTTACCGCCTGATCCCAGTCAAAGATGCCTCCTCAGCAGGCTTATGGCCTGCTTGATTTCGTCGACAATGTTCTCGATTTCGCTGCGCATGATCCTGCTTCTTGTGAACCGATAGGAAAGTGAGCGTCAAATAGCGATGCCCACCGCTGATGTAAAGGCGGCGGGCATCGCGTGAAGGGGATAAGGATTAGAACAGGCCGTTGGAACCGGAGGTCACTGCCTGGTTCGCCTGCGGCGAGTTCTTGAGGATCTCTTCTGGCGGCACGTACTGGTCAAGACCGCCGATGACCGAGAAGGTGTCGGCCGGGCCGGTGCCGGGCTTGAAGGCCTCGATGATCGTGTCCGGCTCGCCCTCTTGGGCGGCCATGCCGGTCTTGCGGTTGACGGCGACCATGCTCATGCCCTCGGGCACGACGAACTTGCTCGGGCGCGTGCCCTTCACCGCTTCTGTCATGAAGTCGTTGAAGATCGGCACGGCGAGGCTGCCGCCGGTCGCGCCGCGGCCAAGCGGGGCCGGGTTGTCGAAGCCGAGATAGAGGCCTGCAACCATGTCCGGCGTGTAGCCGACGAACCAGGCGTCCTTTTCGTCATTGGTGGTACCGGTCTTGCCGGCAACCGGACGATCGAGCTTGATCTTGCCGGCAGCCGTGCCGCGCAGCACCACGCCCTCCATCATCGACGTGATCTGGTAGGAGGTCATCGGGTCGAGCACCTGCTCGCGGTTGTCGGTGAGAACCGGCTCTTCCTGGCTCTGCCAATCGCCGGCGTTGCAGTTGTCGCAGGTGCGGTCCTCGTGACGGAAGATCGTCTTGCCGTAGCGGTCCTGAATGCGGTCGATCAGCGACGGCTTGATCTGCTTGCCGCCGTTGGCGAGCACGGAATAGGCCGAGACCATGCGTAGAACAGTCGTTTCGCCCGAGCCCAGCGACATCGCAAGCAGCGGCGGCATCTTGTCGTAGATGCCGAAGCGCTCGGCATATTCGGCGACAAGGTTCATGCCCATGTCGTTGGCAAGGCGAACGGTCATCAGGTTACGCGACTTCTCGATGCCGAGACGCAGCGTCGACGGACCGGCCGAGCCACCGCCGTAGTTTTCCGGGCGCCAGACCTGGCCACCGGCGACGATCTCGATCGGCGCGTCGAGAATGACCGATGCAGGCGTATAACCGTTGTCGAGGGCGGCCGCGTAGACGAAGGGCTTGAACGACGAACCCGGCTGGCGCATCGCCTGCGTCGCGCGGTTGAATTCCGACTGGCCATAGGAGAAGCCGCCGACCATCGCCAGAACGCGGCCGGTCTGCGGGTCCATGGCGACGAGGCCACCCTGCACCTTCGGCGGCTGGCGCAGGCGGTACTCGCCCTTCTCCGGCAGCGGCTCGACATAGATGACGTCGCCGGCGCCGAAGACGCCTTCAGGCGATTTGGCCGACTTGCGGTCGCCGCTGGCGGAACGGTAGGCCCACTGCATGTTCTTGGCGGAGATATGCCCGGTGACACGCTCGGCGACGATCTTGCCCGAGGCTTCCTTCTCCGGCTGAATGCCGATCTCCGCGCCCTGTCCATCGACGGAGAGAACGACGGCAAGCTTCCACTCCGGCACGTCGTTGAAGGCAACGACAGCGCCCAGCGGCTCGCCCCAATCGCCGCCGATTTCGATCGACTTGACCGGGCCGTGGAAGCCGCGACGCTCGTCGTAGCTTAGCAGACCCGCCTGCAGCGCCTTGCGCGCGGCGATCTGCAGCCGCGGATCGAGCGAGGTGCGAACCGACAGGCCGCCTTCATAGAGGGCGTTATCGCCGTATTTCTGGATGATCTGCCGGCGGACTTCCTCGGCGAAGAAGTCGGAGGCGAAGAGATGCGCCCCGCCGCGACGCGGGTTGACGCCGAGCGGCTGCTTCTTGGCTTCTTCGCCATCGGCCTTGGTGACGTAGCCGTTCTCGACCATGCGGTCGATTACCCAGTTGCGGCGCTCAAGCGCCGCTTCGGTCTTGCGGAACGGATGATAGTTGGCCGGTCCCTTCGGAAGGGCTGCGAGATAGGCGGTCTCGGCAATGGTAAGCTCAGTCACAGACTTATCGAAATAGGTCAGCGCCGCACCGGCTATGCCGTAGGAATTCAGGCCGAAGAAGATCTCGTTGAGATAGAGTTCGAGAATGCGGTCCTTGGTGTAGGCCTGCTCGATGCGGAAAGAGAGGATTGCTTCCTTGACCTTGCGGTCGATCGTCTGGTCGGACGAGAGCAGGAAGTTCTTGGCCACCTGCTGCGTGATCGTCGAGGCGCCGACCGGGCGACGGCCGGAGCCGAAGTTCTGCAGGTTCACCGCGATGGCGCGCGCAAGACCGGTGATGTCAACGCCCGGGTGCTGATAGAAGTTCTTGTCTTCAGCCGAGATGAAGGCCGCCTTGACGCGATCCGGGATGGCCTGGATCGGCAGATAGAGACGCCGCTCACGGGCATACTCCGCCATCAGCGCGCCGTTGCCGGCGTGGAAGCGCGTGGTCACCGGCGGCGAATATTTCGCCAGCACCTCGTAATCCGGCAGGTCCTTGGTGACGACACCAAGATAGAGCGCCACGGCCCCGGCCACACCCAGCAGCAGAAACGCGCCAATCCCGAAGAAATATCCAATCAGCCTGATCATCAGTCAGATACCGGTACCTTAATTATCGTCCAATTGCCGAACCGCCCGACTGACAGTCCATGCTCTGTCCTGCCGGCTTCTATACAGCGGGCCGACCAAACTCTTTCACGAGAAATCGTCTGGCGTCGCAACGCCCCACCTAGCCCAGCTCCTCATATGGCGGGGAACTCCGAGCTTCAACTCGTTTCTCAACAAATCCGGGCGCAATTCCGGTTAGGTCCCGGATTGTGCGTAAAATAGGGCTGTTATGCGATAATCCCGTGCGCATCCCGTTGAAAAGCATAGCGCTGTTACCGGGGCGACACAAATCACTTCGTTCCCGGGCCTGCCTTCAAGCGTCAGCCGCCGCTGGCGATGGCCTGCTCGCGGTATCGCTGAACAGCGACCGCAAGACGCTCTGAAACCTTCTTGCGCCACTCCGGATCCAGCAGCAGTTTTTCGTCCTCCTTGTTCGACAGGAAGCCCAGTTCAAGCAGGATCGAGGGCACGTCCGGCGCCTGCAGCACGCGGAAGCCGGCAAAACGGTGCGGATTGTTGATGAGATTGATCTGGCCCTCGAAGGACGTAACGACGGCGCGCGCCATGTTGACCGAGAAGGCCTGCGTCTCGCGGCGCGTCAGATCGATCAGGATGTCGGCCACTTCCGCCGGCTCGCTCTGAAGCGGCACGCCGGCGATTTCGTCGGACAAATTTTCGCGGGCGGCAAGGCTTGCAGCCAGGTGGTCGGATGCCTTGTCGGAGATGGTATAGACCGTCGCGCCGCGGATGTCCTTCTGGCGCAGCGCGTCCGCATGAAGCGAAATGAAGAGATGGGCGCCTTTGTTGCGGGCGATCTGTACGCGCTGGGGAAGCGAGAGGAAGACGTCCTTGTCGCGGGTGAGGAAAGCCTCGATCCCGGCGCCCTTGTTCAGGGCCTCGACGAGATCTTTCGCGAAGGCGAGCGTTACATGCTTCTCCTCCGTCTTCGTTTCGCCGGCGAGCGCACCGGTATCGATGCCTCCATGGCCCGCATCGATCGCGATGATGAACGGCCCGCCTTCCCTCGTGGGAGCGACGGCAACCGGCCTGTCGGTCTTGGCGGCGGCGACCGATCCGGTCCACTGCTGTTCACCGAGAAGCGCATCGAAGCGCGCCTGGTCGACGCGCTCGGCATCGAGCACGAGCCGGTAGCCCTTGCCCCCCTCTTCCGCGACGACTTCCGCATGGGTTACCGCCACGGGGCCTTTCGCCGAAAGAACGATGCGGGAGTTGCCCGCCCCCATGCCGCCGTAGCGGATCGCATCGAAGAGGCCGCGCGGTTCAAGGCTGTCCGCCTTGAGGCCGAAGGCCGTTTCCGGCAGGTCGACCACGACGCGAACGGGATCGGCTACGTAGTGCAGGGAGAATTCCGGTTTGCGATCGAACTCGACGACGACGCGCGTGCGTGCATCGTCACCGGCGATCCGCGCAGCAAAGGCGAGCAAGGGCCCCGGCTCGGCGGCAACAGCCGCCGGCACGTTCAAAAGAAGACCGCCGGCAAGCAGCGATGCTCCGAGCAGAAGCCTGCCCGTGCGCGACATCAACGACAACAGCGAACCACGCATACAAACCGCCAAAGGCCTCACCTCGGGCTCTCCACCACTTTCTCAGAAAACCAAACAGCAGCCGACGCACGGCTGCTGGACGCACAGGTTGATCAATGAACCCTTATGGTTAACCAATGCTTGACAATGATCATCTTCCCCGCCCCGCCGGGACAATCGATTTACCGTTTATCGACCTACTCCACGTGGACAAGCGAATCGATCATTATTGTGGCGGCACGGGCTTTTCCCTTGCCAATGTGACATAGAAAACATAAAAGCGTCACAAGGAGAAAGTGTTGACGGGATAGAACAGTCGACCGGGCAGCCGGAGCTTCTCCAAAGCTTGGCGCCAGGGTGCGGTCGAACCGGATTGACCGGTTAACTTATCGCAATTCCGCGGTCGCAAGTGTTCATCCGCCGTCGCTGCATTTCCTCCCCGTACACTGGATCGCAAATTTCCGGCGGTGGCCGGAGTTCTTGATGGTGATTTTTCACCGACGCCCGCAAGCGGGCGCATTCATCGGGTCTTCATGAGACCTTGGACATTGGCATTCTTGTTTGGTCATTGATGTTGACTCAGCAGTATCGGTCAGAAGTAGCGCGGCCCCGGGACACACATGTTCCGGCTGTCGTCTGGCTGCTGCACCATCGCCTGCGCCAAACAGGAACTTTCATATCCGGCGCACCTTCCGACGTGTTTGGCAGTCTTCCTAAGGAAGCAGGTCTGTCTCCCGTTCCGCTGGCGCGCCGAGGAGCACAGCTTAGATGGCAGAGAAAATGCTTATCGATGCGTCTCATTCAGAAGAGACGCGCGTCGTTGTCGTTCGCGGGAACCGCATAGAAGAGTTCGACTTCGAGTCGGAACATAAGAAGCAGATCCGCGGCAATATCTATCTGGCGAAGGTCACCCGAGTGGAGCCCTCGCTCCAGGCCGCCTTCGTCGACTACGGCGGCAACCGCCACGGGTTCCTGGCTTTCGCCGAAATCCATCCCGACTACTACCAGATCCCGCTCGCCGATCGTCAGGCGCTCTTGAAGGCCGAAGCCGAAGAAGCGCGGCGTGACGACGACATCGAGCATGTCGAGACCGCCCCTGCCCCGGCAAGCGAACTTTCCGTTCCCGTAGACCTCGAAGTCGTCGCGGAAACTGAAGCCGAGCCGGTCGCAGCCGTCGCTGACGCCGCACCGGTGGTCGAAGAGGAAGCGCCGGCCGATAAGCCGAAGGCGAAGCCGAAGCGCACCCGCAAGACCAAGGCCAAGGCCGCTGAAGAAGCGGCTGCTGCATCGACCGATGGCGACGAGAGCAATGGCGGCGAAATGGCTGCCATGGTCGATACCGACGCCATTTCCGAGGATGTCGACAGCCGCCGTCGCCATGACGACGACGATGATGACGACGACAGCCACGACGGCGAAAAGGAAATCATCGAATCCGTCGGCGCCGAAGACGCCATGGAAGAAGTTCCGGATCGCCAGGTTCGCAAGCCGCGCAAGCAGTACCGCATCCAGGAAGTCATCAAGCGCCGCCAGATCCTGCTGGTTCAGGTCGCCAAGGAAGAGCGCGGCAACAAGGGCGCGGCACTGACGACCTACCTGTCGCTCGCCGGTCGCTACTCGGTGCTTATGCCGAACACCGCACGTGGCGGCGGCATCTCCCGCAAGATCACCAATCTGCAGGACCGCAAGCGCCTGAAGGAAATCGCCCGCGGCCTCGAAGTGCCGCAGGGCATGGGCGTGATCCTGCGCACCGCCGGTGCCAACCGCACCAAGGTCGAGATCAAGCGCGACTTCGAGTATCTGATGCGCCTGTGGGAAAACGTCCGCACGCTGACGCTGAATTCCACGGCCCCCTGCCTCGTCTATGAAGAAGGCAGCCTGATCAAGCGCTCGATCCGCGACCTCTACAACAAGGACATCAGCGAGATCATCGTTTCCGGTGAGGAAGGCTACAAGGAAGCCAAGGGCTTCATGAAGATGCTGATGCCCAGCCACGCCAAGGTGGTTCAGCCTTACCGTGACGTGCATCCGATCTTCTCGCGCTCCGGCATCGAAGCGCAGCTCGACCGCATGCTGCAGCCGCAGGTAACGCTGAAGTCCGGTGGCTACATCATCATCAACCAGACCGAAGCCCTGGTTTCGATCGACGTCAACTCCGGCCGTTCGACGCGCGAGCACTCGATCGAAGACACCGCTCTCCAGACGAACCTGGAAGCGGCGGAAGAAGTGGCACGCCAGCTCCGCCTGCGCGACCTTGCCGGCCTCGTCGTCATCGACTTCATCGACATGGAAGAAAAGCGGAACAACCGCTCGGTCGAGAAGCGTCTGAAGGATTGCCTGAAGAACGATCGCGCCCGCATCCAGGTCGGCCGTATCTCGCATTTCGGCCTGCTCGAAATGTCGCGCCAGCGCATTCGCGCCTCGGTGCTCGAATCGACGATGCAGACCTGCCCGCACTGCAACGGCACGGGTCACGTCCGCTCGCAGTCTTCGGTTGCACTGCACGTCTTGCGCGGCATCGAGGAACACCTGCTGAAGAACACGACGCACGACATCACCGTGCGCACCATCCCGGATATCGCGCTCTACCTGCTCAATCAGAAGCGCGGCACGATCATGGACTACGAAGCCCGCTTCGGCGTTTCGATCATCATCGAGGCTGATGCCCATGTCGGCGCACAGCACTTCGCGATCGATCGTGGCGAGCCGGTCGAAAATCCGGTCAAGATCGAACAGCTGCTGCACTTCGAGCCGGAAGAGGAAGAAGACGACGTCGTGATCGAAGAGGATCTCGACGAGGAAGAAGCAGAAGAAATTGCCGGCGAACAGCGGCAGGAACAGCCGAAGGCTGCTGCCCAGTCCGACGATCAGAACGGACGCAAGCGCAAGCGCCGTCGCCGCCGGCGCGGCAAGGGCGGCCAGCAGGCCGAAGGCAGCGCTCTCCAGGTCTCCGAATCGGCAGGCGATGCCGACGACGGTTCCGATGAGGACGAAGGCGATGACGAGGGCGTCGATGCAGACGCCGCGACCGCCGATGGCGATCAGAAGCGCAAGCGCCGCCGCCGCGGCAAGCGTGGCGGCCGCCGCAACCGTCCGGAAGGCGAAGGTGAAGGCGAAGGCGAAGGCCAGCTTGAAGCCGGTGCCGATGCGGAAGCCGGCGACGACGGCGCAGAAGAAGCCGAAACCGTAGAGGCACCGGCCGCTGCGGCCGAGGTCGAGGTGGCTGTCGCTGTTGAGGAAACGGCTGTGGTGGCCGAAGAAGCCGAGGTGGCGGACGTAAAGCCTGCCAAGCCGAAGCGCACCCGCAAGAAGGCCGTCAAGGCTGAAGAACCGGCAGTAAGCGTCGACGAAGCTGCTCTGGCAGTGATCGAAGACCAGCCTGCGGTTGCCGACCCGGCCGTCGAAGCGGTGGAAGAGGCTGCGGCCGACCTTGCCGAAACCAAGCCTGTGCGTGCGAACCGCGACCTCTCGAAAATCGCTTCCGAACCGGTGGTAACGTCGAGCGCGACGAAGCCCGAAGAGGAAGAGCCGGGCAAGCCCAAGAAGGGCGGCTGGTGGCAGCGCCGCGGCTTCTTCTAAGAAGCCGCGCGGCCAGCGCCAAACTCTGAAAACACGAAAGGCCCGGAGCGATCCGGGCCTTTTCCTTTGGGCGGATGGCAGAAGGGACTTGCCCCTGCCTGCCTGTTCAGAGCGTCACGCCAGCCAACGCGCGATCCTGTCCATGGCCTCGACCATGTCGGCCTCGGCGCCGGCATAGGAGAAGCGCATTGTGCGGTGCCCTTCCAGCGGATCGAAGTCGAATCCCGGGGTTGCCGCGACGTTGATCTCGGCGAGCATCCGCTTGGCAAAGGCCATGCTGTCATTGGTAAAGCGGGTGACATCCGCATAGGCGTAGAAGGCACCGTCCATCGGCGAGGCGATCGAGAAGCCGATCTCCGGCAACCGCTTCATGAGCATGTCCCGGTTGGCGGCATAGGCGGCCTTGTAACGGTCGAGCTCCTCATGCGCGTTGAGTGCTGCTTCTGCCGCGATCTGCGAGAGCTCGGGCGGCGAGATGTAGAGGCTCTGGGCGATGCGCTCGAAGCCGCGCACCTTGTCAGCCGGCAGCACCATCCAGCCGATCCGCCAGCCGGTCATGCAATAGTATTTCGAGAAGGAGTTGATGACGATTACCTCGTCGGTCACCTCCAGCGCGCTTGCCTCTTCGCCGGCAAAGGTCAGTCCGTGATAGATCTCGTCGGAGATGAAGGCGATCGATTCGGCCCGGCAATAGTCAGCCAGCGCCTTGAGGCCCGCCCTGCCCGTCACCGTTCCGGTCGGGTTGGCTGGGCTCGCCAAAAGCACGCCCTTCAATGGACGGCCTATTTTCGCAGCGGCACGCGAAAGACTTTCAGGCGTCAGAGTGAAGCCGGTCTCGGCATTGGCCTCGACCTCGACGACCGTCAGGCCAAGCGCTGCGAGGATGTTGCGATAGGCCGGATAGCCGGGCCTCGCGATCGCGACGCAATCGCCAGGATCGAAGAGGGCCAGGAAAGCGAGATTGAAGCCTGCGGATGAGCCGGTGGTGACCGCGACCCGCTGCGGATCGAGCGCGATGCCGTGGCGCTTTTCATAGTGCCGGGCGATTGCTGTGCGCAGCGACAAGGTGCCGAGCGCGTCGGTATAGCCGAGCCGGCCATGTTCAAGCGCTTTGCGCGCCGCTTCAAGAGCTGCCTTCGGCGCCGGGTGGGCGGGCTGCCCGACGGCCATCGAGATCACCGGGTGGCCGGCATCCCGGCGACGGGTCGCCTCCGCCAGTACGTCCATCGCATGGAAAGGTTCGACGGCACTGCGTTTTGACAAATCTACCAACGGAAAATCCTCGATATGCGGCTGTTCTCCAGCCCTTTGCCCGATGAAAATGACCTTCACAAGTCCGCGAGTGCCGTATTTCCGCCGATTTTGCCGTTTCGTTTCCGCGGCACCCACCCTATGCTGCCGGCATATTGCGGATACGAGGAATCCTGTTGTCATTCAGAACAGCCGGTTGACCCGGCGACACGCGATGGACGACACACGGGATACGCAAGGACAACGAGGTAGAAATGAACTTCAGCACCAAGATGATTGCCGCCGGGACGCTCGCAGCGCTCGTGGCCGGGGTCAGCCTGCCCCAGAACGCATTCGCGCTCGACGCGAAGCAGAAGGAAGAGATCGGCGCCTTCATCAAGGAATACCTGATCGCCAATCCGGAGATCATGCTCGAGGTCCAGGAGGCGCTGACGACGAAACAGCGCGCCAAGCAGCAGGAAGCGGCGGAAAGCGCGATCACCGAGAACAACAAGGCGATCTTCAATTCCGACTACGACATGGTGCTCGGCAATCCCAAGGGCGACGTCACCGTTGTCGAGTTCTACGACTACAACTGCGGCTACTGCAAACGCGCGCTTTCCGACATGGACGACATCCTCGCCAAGGACAAGAACGTGCGCTTCGTGCTGAAGGAACTGCCGATCCTCGGACCGGATTCGCTGGCCGCCCACAAGGTGAGCGCCGCCTTCCGCCTGGTCGCTCCGGAGAAATACGGCGACTTCCACCGGGCGCTGCTCGGCGGGGAAGACCGCGCCACGGAGGAGACAGCGCTTGCGGTTGCCGCCAAGCTCGGCGTCTCCGAAAAGGACCTGCGCGCGAAAATGGAAAAGGAGCCGCATGATGCGGCCGTGCGCGAGGCCTACAGCCTTGCCAACGACCTCGGCATCACCGGAACGCCCTCCTACGTCATCGGCAACGAAGCGGTCTTCGGGGCAGTCGGCGCCGAGGAGATCGAGGGCAAGGTCGCCAATATGCGCGAATGCGGCAAGACCGCCTGCTGACAAACCTTCCCATGACTGTGGACAAATCCCGCGGGGGCCCAAAGGGCTTTTCCTCGCGGGACCATCAGTCTATAGGTAACCCTCCATGACCGGACCGGAATCCCTTATGCCATCGACCATTTTCGTGCTGAACGGCCCCAACCTGAATGCGCTGGGCAAGCGCGAGCCGGGTATTTATGGCGGCCAGACCCTGGCCGACATCGAGGCCATGTGCAAGGCAGAAGGCAAGGCGCTCGGATTCGACGTCGATTTCCGCCAGTCGAACCATGAGGGAATGCTGGTCGATTGGCTGCACGAGGCCGGCAACGTCGCCGCGGGCGTGGCAATCAACCCGGCCGCCTATGGCCACACGTCGATCGCGCTTCACGATGCCATCCGCGCCATCGGCATTCCGGTCGTCGAACTGCACCTCTCGAACATCCATGCGCGTGAGGAGTTCCGCCACAAGTCGATGATCGCACCCGCCGTCAAGGGCGTCATCTGCGGCTTCGGCGCCCAGAGTTACATTCTTGCGCTGCATGCGCTAAAGAACCTGACAAATCCGTCGAAATAAAAAGAACACAAGAGGCTCATATTCCATGGCTGACAAGAAACCAGGTATCGACCAGGCGCTGATCCGCGATCTCGCCAACATTCTCAAGGACACCGATCTGACCGAGATCGAAGTCGAGCAGGACGACCTGCGCATTCGCGTTTCGCGCAACGGCACGCCGGTTGCCATGCCGATGGCCATGCCGCAGATGCCGGCTTACCAGATGCCCGCCGCAGCGGCCGCTCCTGCAAACGCCGTTGCTGCTCCTGCCGCCGAGAGCGCCCGTGCATCGAAGAATGCCGTGACCGCGCCAATGGTCGGCACTGCCTATCTGTCTCCCGCACCGGGAGCCCGCCCCTTCGTTGAGGTCGGCGCCACGGTCAAGGAAGGCCAGACGATCCTCATCATCGAAGCGATGAAGACAATGAACCAGATCCCGGCTCCGCGCTCGGGCAAGGTCACCGAAATCTTCGTCCAGGACGCAGCCCCCGTCGAATATGGCGAACCGCTGATCGTAATCGAATAAGGCGGCGCGGCGATGATCTCGAAAATTCTCATTGCCAATCGCGGCGAAATCGCCCTTCGCGTGCTTCGTGCCTGCAAGGAACTCGGCATCGCCACGGTCGCCGTTCATTCCACGGCCGACGCCGACGCCATGCATGTGCGCCTCGCCGACGAGAGCGTTTGCATCGGCCCGCCGCCCTCGCGCGATAGCTATCTGAACATTCACCAGATCGTCGCCGCCTGCGAAATCACCGGTGCCGACGCTGTGCATCCAGGTTACGGCTTCCTGTCGGAAAACGCCAAGTTCGCCGAAATCCTTGAAGCGCACGACATCACCTTCATCGGCCCGACGGCGGAACACATCCGCATCATGGGTGACAAGATCACCGCCAAGCAAACGGCGCAGGAACTTGGCATCCCGGTCGTTCCGGGCTCTGACGGCGAAGTGAAGCCGGAAAACGCCCTCGAAGTCGCCCGCAAGATCGGTTTCCCGGTCCTGATCAAGGCGACCGCCGGCGGCGGCGGCCGCGGCATGAAGGTCGCCCGCAGCGAGGCTGACCTCGAGGAAGCCGTTGCGACGGCCCGCACCGAAGCGCTTGCCGCTTTCGGCAACGACGCCGTCTACATGGAGAAGTACCTCTCCAAGCCGCGCCACATCGAAATCCAGATCGTCGGCGACGGCGCCGGCAATGCGGTGCATCTCGGTGAACGCGATTGCTCGCTGCAGCGTCGTCACCAGAAGGTCTGGGAAGAGGCAAACTCCCCGGCGCTCAACGTCGACCAGCGCATGAAGATCGGCCAGGTCTGCGCCGACGCCATGAAGAAGCTGAAGTATCGCGGCGCCGGCACGATCGAATTCCTCTACGAAAACGGCGAGTTCTATTTCATCGAAATGAACACCCGTCTTCAGGTCGAGCATCCGATAACCGAGGCGATCACCGGCATCGACCTGGTGCACGAGCAGATCCGCGTCGCCTCCGGCGGTGGCCTCTCGGTCCGGCAGGAAGACATCGTGTTCTCCGGACACGCGATCGAGTGCCGCATCAATGCCGAAGACCCGCGCACCTTCGTCCCATCCCCGGGCACGATCACGCATTTCCATGCGCCGGGCGGTCTTGGCGTGCGCGTCGACTCGGGTGCCTATCAGGGCTACCGGATCCCGCCTTACTACGACAGCCTGATCGGCAAGCTGATCGTGCACGGCCGTACCCGCGTCGAATGCATGATGCGTCTGCGCCGCGTGCTTGACGAATTTGTCATCGACGGCATCAAGACGACGCTTCCGCTGTTCCAGGACCTGATCAATAATCAGGACATTGCCAACGGCGACTACGATATCCACTGGCTGGAGAAGCATCTGGCCGCCACGTCCGAGTAAGGACCAGACATTGAAGGGGACGCGCAGCAAGCAGCCCGATATTACGCCGGACATGCTGCTGCGCGCCTATTCGATCGGCCTCTTCCCGATGGCCGATTCGGCTGACGACCCGGAAATCTTCTGGGTCGAGCCGGAAATTCGCGGGGTGATCCCGCTCGCAGGCTTCCACACCTCTCGCAGCCTCGCCAAAACCATCCGCCGAAAGCCCTTCGACATCCGCTTCAACACTGCGTTCGAAGCGGTCATGGACGGCTGCGCTGCCCCTGCTCCCGACCGGCCAACCACCTGGATCAACAACAAGATCCGCACGCTCTACGCGACGCTGCATACGATGGGCTATGCCCACAGCGTCGAGGCGTGGGAAGGCGACCAACTGGTTGGCGGACTTTACGGCGTTTCGCTCGGCTCGGCCTTCTTCGGCGAAAGCATGTTTTCCAGACGCACCGACGCCTCGAAGATCTGCCTCGTCCATCTGGTCGAGCGACTGAAGGCGCGTGGCTTCGAACTGCTCGATACACAGTTCACCACCGAGCACCTGAAGTCGTTTGGTGCCATCGACGTGCCAAAGGCGGAATACGAAGTGCTTCTGGCGAACGCGATGTCGTCGCCCGACCTCGCCTTCTAAGCCAAATCTCAAAGAATGGGAATACGCCGCCGCTCAGCGCTTCTGCGCGGTGTCCGGCGGCGGCAGGTCCGAGGTCGCCTTGCAGGACTGCAGCCAGACGTCATAGACCGGATGCTCGACGGCGTTCAGACCGGGGCTATCGGCAAACATCCAGCCGGTGAAGATGCGGCGGATCTTGCGGTCGAGTGTGATTTCCTCGACCTCGACGAAGGTCGTGATCTTCTGCGCTTCCGTGTCGTCACGGCTGTAGCAGACGCGCGGCGTGACCTGAAGGGCGCCGAACTGCACGGTCTCGCCGATGTAGACGTCGAAAGTGGTGATGCGGCCGGTGATCTTGTCGATGCCGGAGAACACGGCGACGGCGTTGGAAAGGCGGGCTGCGTCAACCGCTTCCGCAGATGCGACCAGCGGCAAGGCGGCAAGCAGGGACAAGCCCAAACGCCGTGTTCCTTGGCCGATTGCCTTGCGCAGATCAGAACCTGCCATAGTCGCCTGTCTCCCGCGTATCCTGTTCGTCATCGATGGATTTCAGGCGCTAACCATCAATTGTGGCCGCGCCATGATCGAGGAACCCATTCCGCGGTCCGTCGTCGTCACTGAGAACAGATTGTTCAGGAGCCGGGCGTCCAGGCGTCGTAGTCGCCGGTCACGCGGGGACGCTTGCCGGTGGCGGCAATCGAGCCCTGCGGGCGGTAGGCGTTGGCCGTTCCGGTCGGATTGACGCGGTGCGCCTTCTGCCATTCGCGCGGCGTGTACTTTTCATCAGCCGGAGAAACGTCGGTCCGGTGATGCATCCAGCCGTGCCAGCCGGCCGGAATGGCGGAGGCTTCGGCGTAGCCGTTGTAGATCACCCAGCGGCGGGTGCGGCCTTCGGAGTCCTTGCCGCCCTGGTAGTAGACATTACCGAGTTCGTCTTGACCGACCCGTTGACCGTGGCGCCAGGTGTGAAAGCGCGTTCCGATCGTCTGTTCGTTCCACCAGGTGAAAATCTGCAGCAGGAGCTTCATGGATGCCGTCCTTGACCGGCCGTTGGGAAGGCGGCCAGATACCAAAACAATGTTCCCGCTTATGCCCCGCCGCTCAGGGCTTGTCCAGTGATTCCGAGGCGGAGGCGGTCATTTCAACGGCAGCTGAAAGCCGAAGTGGCTGCGCGCAAAGCCGAGACGCTCGTAGAACCGATGCGCATCGGTGCGCACGGCGTTGGACGTGAGCCTTACCTTCTTTGCGCGCTTCTCCCGCGCCTCGCCGATCGCATGGCGCATCATGCGCTCACCGATCCCACGGCCGCGCATGTCCGCACGCGTCTGGACCGCTTCGACGATCAGGCTGGAGCTTCCACGCCCCGACAGAGACGTGTGCAGCGCGGTTTGAAAAGTGCCGACGACCTGCCCTTCAAGAACCGCGACAAAGAGCGTCTGCAGCGTCGAGGCTTCAATCCGGTCGAAGGCAGCGGCGTAGTCCGCGAAGGCCTCGGGGTCGGTCGTGTCGCCGTGGCCGCCGAGCGGATCATTGGCGAAGAGCGCGACGATCGCTCCGAGGTCCTTACGCTCGGCCTTGCGGATCAAGAGTTCGGTCGCGTCCATGGTTTCCCCGCTCACATCGTTCATCGCCCGCGGATCAAACACCCGGAGGTAACGGCGCGATGACAGAGCCGTGCCTCTCAAGCTTATCCACAGGCATGCGAAACTTCAGGCAATCGGACGGATCGCCTAGCCGAGAAGCGGCTTTTCCAGAGCGATGGCCGGCAGACCGGACGGGTCAACCGGGGTCTCGCCCACTTCGGCAAAGCCGTGCGCGCGATAGAAGGTGAGCGCGTGCAGGTTCTGCGGCTCGACCTCGACGCGCATGCGCTCGGCGTCCGGGAAGCAGGTTTCGAGTTCGGCGAAGATATCGCGACCGACGCCCTGGCGCTGGAACTTCGGAAGGACATAGAGCTGGTGCAGCACCACCGTCTTGGCTTGCGTGTCGGACATCGCCGCATAGCCCATGCCGCCCAGCTGCCTTCCATCGTCGGCAACAAGAAACTCGGCGTTCTTGCGCGCGAGCCGGGCTTTGAGCGCCGGCAGCGAATGCCAGCGCTCCGTGAGTTCGTTGACCTTCTCGACACCGTAGAAAGTGTCATAGGTCGCGTGCCACGTTTCGATCAGCAGAGCGCGAACCTTCTCCAGGTCGCGC
Organism: Ensifer sp. ENS02; assembly: GCF_014851885.1. Classification (NCBI taxonomy): domain Bacteria; kingdom Pseudomonadati; phylum Pseudomonadota; class Alphaproteobacteria; order Hyphomicrobiales; family Rhizobiaceae; genus Ensifer; species Ensifer sp. ENS02. The sequence goes on from NZ_JACVAO010000002.1 coordinate 23,107, forward strand.
TCGCTTGCCGTGCGCACGAAGAACATCGTTATTCCTCGATGCCGAGCTTGGCCTTGACGAGCGCCTGTACGGCCTGCGGGTTGGCCTTGCCGCCGGTCGCCTTCATCACTTGGCCGACGAACCAGCCGGCGAGCGAAGGCTTGGCCTGCACCTTGGCGACCTGATCCGGGTTGGCGGCGATGATCTCGTCGACGGCCTTCTCGATGGCGCCGGTGTCGGTCACCTGCTTCATGCCGCGCGCTTCAACGATCTCGGCCGGGTCGCCGCCCTCGTTCCAGACGATCTCGAAGAGGTCCTTGGCGATCTTGCCGGAGATGGTCTCGGCCTTGATGAGATCGATGATGCCGCCGAGCTGTGCCGGGGAAACCGGAGTCTCTTCAATGGCTTTGCCGGCTTTGTTCAAGGCACCGAGCAGGTCGTTGATGACCCAGTTGGCGGCAATCTTGCCGTCGCGCCCTTCGGCAACCGCCTCGAAATAATCGGCGATCGACTTTTCGGAGACGAGCACCGAGGCGTCATAGACCGAGAGGCCGAGGTCGCGCACGAAGCGCTCCTTCTTGTCGTCGGGCAGTTCCGGCAGGTCGGCCTTCAGCGCCTCGACGAAAGCATCGTCGAACTCCAGTGGCAGCAGGTCCGGATCCGGGAAGTAGCGGTAGTCGTGCGCGTCTTCCTTGGAGCGCATCGAGCGGGTCTCGCCCTTGTTCGGGTCGAACAGGCGGGTCTCCTGGTCGATGCTGCCACCGTCCTCAAGAATGCCGATCTGGCGGCGTGCCTCGTATTCGATCGCCTGGCCGATGAAGCGGATCGAGTTGACGTTCTTGATTTCGCAGCGCGTGCCGAAGCCCTCGCCCGGACGACGCACAGAAACGTTGACGTCGGCGCGCATCGAGCCTTCGTCCATGTTGCCGTCGCACGTGCCGAGATAGCGCACGATCGAGCGCAGCTTCGTCATGTAGGCCTTGGCCTCATCCGACGAGCGCATGTCCGGCTTGGAGACGATCTCCATCAGCGCCACGCCCGAGCGGTTGAGGTCGACATAAGACATCGACGGATGCTGGTCGTGCATCGACTTTCCGGCATCCTGTTCCAGATGCAGGCGCTCGATGCCGATCTCGACATCCTCGAACTGGCCCTGACGATCCGGCCCGACCGAAATGATGATCTTGCCCTCGCCGACGATCGGATCCTTGAACTGCGAGATCTGATAGCCCTGCGGCAGGTCCGGATAGAAATAGTTCTTGCGGTCGAAGATCGAGCGATTGTTGATCGCGGCCTTGAGGCCGAGACCGGTGCGCACCGCCTGCTTCACGCATTCCTCGTTGATCACGGGCAGCATGCCGGGCATAGCGGCATCGACCAGCGAGACGTTCGCATTCGGCGCATTGCCAAACTCCGTCGATGCGCCCGAGAACAGCTTCGAATTGGAAAGCACCTGGGCATGGACTTCCATGCCGATGATGACTTCCCAGTCGCCAGTGGCGCCGGGGATGAAGCGTTTCGGATCGGGGGTGCGGACGTCGACAATGCTCATATCATGCTCTTCTTTGAAGCCTGAATTCTTGGTTTCTCGGTAGAACAATTGGTCCGCCGGTGCAAGTTGTTCGGCTGGATCAGAAGCGCCATATGCAATCTCATGCGGACGGCGAGCCTCTCTTAACCACCGTTTAGCGCCTATCGGCAAGACTTCGCTCATGTCCATCGGCCCTGCCCTGCTCTCGTTCGCAATTCTCGTCAACTTGGCGGCCTTCGGGCTGTTCTGGTACGACAAGCAAGCGGCGCGCTCCGGCCGACGGCGGATCAGCGAGCGGACCCTGCTCACTCTCGCCTTTTTCGGCGGCAGCCCGGGAGCGATGACGGCGCGCCATATCTTCCGACACAAGACGCGTAAGGAACCCTTTCGCACGCGCCTCGCGTTGATCATCGTCTTGCAAGTGGCGCTGGCGGCCATTGGCACCCTGGCGTTGCAATGGCACCTTGACGCGCGAACGACGGCCTTTTAGGAAGGCACCGTTCTATTGGAGTTTTTATGTTCCGTTCTTCGCCTGAGTCCCGGTAAAGCCCGTCCGCGTAATCCGCTTTGATTGCGCGCACGGGCCGGAAACGTCACCCCGCATCTTCAGTAATTTGCGGAACGTTTTCCTGCGTTCATACGAACGCGATTCCGGAACATTCAGACAATGGACATCTCGCGCGCAGAACAGCGCATTCTTCATCATTTGGCCCAGGGCGGCCGCATCGAAATCACCCGCGACGACAAGGCGATCACCGAAATCCGGTGCTTCACCCGTGACGGCTGGGTCTATCCCGGCTTCGACCTCGAACTTTTCCGCAAATTGAAGCGGAAGAAGGCGATTTCATCGTCCGGCGGAAAACCCTACCGCATCACGGAACGCGGGCTGCAGCTCGTGCGCTCCGAACTTAACAACCGCTAGCGGCGAATACGAACGATACCGGGCATGCCAGCATGCCCGGTATCGTCAGATGCGCACTTTACTTTACGGAAAGCGACTTACGTCGCGTGAGCGCTCGACGGGGCAGCGCATTGCACGCGGTCGCGGCCCGCAGCCTTCGCCTGGTAGAGCGCGCGGTCGGCCGCAAGCAGCAGGCCGTCGAGACCGGTGTCGCGGGTCATGACTTCGGCAGCGCCGATGCTGATGGTGACGGCGATCCTTCCGCCCTGCTCCAGATCGATATGGAGCGCGCGCACGGCCTCGAGCAGTCGCTCGGCGACCTTGAGCGCATCAGTCGGGGATTGCCGAACCAGCACAACGGCAAACTCTTCGCCGCCAAGCCGACCGACGAGATCCTCAAAACGCAGCGTCCCGCGAACGGCGCCTGCGACCGAGACCAGCACCTGATCGCCGACGGCGTGACCATAGGTGTCATTGATCGCCTTGAAGCGGTCGATGTCGAGCATCATTACCACGGTCCCGCCTTTTCGGGCGACCGGCGCTGCGATCAGCGCGGCCGCGCGCGCCATGAAGGTCGCGCGCGCCAGGCACTGGGTCAAAAAATCATAATCGACCGCATGGGACAGGCGCCCAATCAGCGCCCGTCGTGCGGCATCGACGCTGGCGACCGCCAGCGGGCAGAGCGCAAGAAGGGTCGTCCCCAGCCGGGTGGAGGTGAGCGTCTCCTCGGCAACGCCGCTGACGCCGAGATGCAGGGCGCCGGAGGCAACGGCAATCTGCGTCAACACACAGACGATCGCCGTCAGGATCGTCACCGGGAACAAGCCATAGCTGAGCGCGCACCACAAGAGTGCCGGCACCGGGAAAGCGAAAGCGCCTGGGCCGCCGATGACGAGCGCCGCAGCGCAGGACAAGACCAGGGAGACGAACGGCCAGACGGTTGCAGAAGCAGAGGCCGTTGAAACCGTCATTCTCGTGGCACGGGATCGCAAACCGTCGTCAGGAAGCGGCGCTGCCAGGAACACCGGGAGCAGAACCACATAATTGACCAGCTCGGTGGTGAGCCAGGCGACGAATGCGTCCGCGACGGGTTTGCCGAAGGACAGGTGAACCGCGACCGCTCCGACGAGCGAGGCGCCCGTCGCCGCCAGGGAGGAGGCAGCGAACATGTAAAGGACCGAGCGCGCCCGGCGCAGGTGCCGATGCTCCGGCGAAAAGCGGCGATAGAGCAGGAAGCCGATGACGACGCCGACCAAGTTGGCCGCATTCAACGCCGCGGCTTCATAGAGATCCGCGCCGGTCACCAGGTCCGCAAGAACGTAGGCCAATGCCGCCGTCAGCCATCCAGCCGGGCTGGCGAGCGACGGTCTTCTGATGAGCAGGCCGAGCAGGATCGCATTTGCCGGCCAGATCGAAGCCAGCATGCCGACCGGGCGACTCAAGATGCCGAGCACGCAGGCGGTGAAAACGATCACGCCCAGGCCGGCAAGCCAAAACGAATGGTGGAAAGGTCTCAGAACCAACGGTCGCGGAACCGTTTTATCCAGCATCTGCAACAAGCGCCCCCCTTGCGGTGCCCCACCACCACGTCATACCCCATAATATTTCATGGGCCTAATGAATGCGGTGTGAATAGGCCAGCCGGATTTGCGCGTGGCTGCCATGCATGGGGTGGCGGGGTGTCAGTGATCCGGGCTTTGCTCCAGAGATTTGCTCAGACCGATGAAGGCAACGTCGCTGTCGAGTTGCGGCGCATAGGCGGTCGACAGCCAACTCACGCCATAACCGTGATTGCGGAAGAAGCGCACGGCGCGGTCGTTGCGCGCGTGCGTCTTGGTGGTGGCCGCGTCGAATCCGTCCGCAGCAATACGACGCTCGATCTCAGCAAGCAGCAGCCCGCCGAAGCCCCTGCCCTGGAGCTGCGGCTCGATCCACAGATCGGAGATCGCATTGTCGAAGTTCTCGCACGCCACCCAACCGCAGATGGCGCCCTCGCCTTCGACGAGCAAAACGGAAAGCCAGTGATCGAACAGAAAACGGAGAAATGCGGCCTCGGCCACGCGCCGCATCTTTTCGCCATCGGCGAGGCCCGCAATTGCCGACTGCCAGGATCTAAGGCCGATTTCGGCCAGCCGGTCGACGTCGCCGGCGCGGGCATGGCGGATGACGGGCATGACGCGGTCTCCTTCCGCGACAAGAGTGGCTTTCAATGCAACCGAAGAAGAAAGGGCGGTACCTCGTCGGTACCGCCCCTCAAGAGATTACCACCACTTGGTGGGTGTGAAGCGGCCGGCCGCCTGTTCGATCACATGCGCCGTCTTGAACAGCGTCTCTTCCTCGAACGGCTTGCCGATCAGCTGCAGGCCAAGCGGCAGGCCCTTGTGGTCGAGACCGCCGGGAACGGCGATACCGGGAAGGCCGGCCATGTTCACCGTTACCGTGAAGATGTCGTTGAGGTACATCTTGACCGGATCGGATGCCAGATCCTCGTCGGCGATGCCGAAGGCAGACGACGGCGTCGCCGGCGTCAGGATGGCGTCAACGCCGGCATGGAACGCCAGTTCGAAGTCGCGCTTGATCAGGGTGCGCACCTTCTGCGCCTGCAGATAGTAGGCATCGTAGTAGCCGGCCGAAAGCACGTAGGTGCCGATCATGATGCGGCGCTTGACTTCGTGACCGAAGCCGGCGGCGCGCGTCTTTTCGTACATGTCGACGATGTCCTTGCCGTCGACGCGCAGGCCGTAGCGAACGCCGTCATAGCGGGCAAGGTTCGAGGAGGCCTCGGCCGGAGCGACGATGTAGTAGGCCGGCAGCGCGTATTTCGTGTGCGGCAGGGTGATGTCGACGATCTCGGCACCGGCTTCCTTCAGCCAGGCAATGCCCTGCTGCCAGAGCGCTTCGATCTCTTCCGGCATGCCATCGACGCGGTATTCACGCGGAATGCCGATCTTCATGCCCTTGATCGACTTGCCGATCGCGGCTTCGTAATCCGGCACCGGCAGATCGACCGAGGTCGTGTCCTTGGCGTCGACGCTTGCCATCGACTTCAGGAGGATCGCGGCATCGCGCACGTCACGGGCGATCGGGCCTGCCTGGTCGAGCGACGAGGCGAAAGCGACGGTGCCCCAGCGCGAGCAGCGACCATAGGTCGGCTTGATGCCGACGGTGCCGGTGAAGGCTGCCGGCTGGCGGATGGAGCCGCCGGTATCGGTGGCGGTCGCGCCGGCGCAGAGATGCGCGGCAACGGCTGCGGCGGAACCACCGGAGGAGCCACCCGGCACGAGATCCAGATTGGAGCCCTTGGCGCGCCACGGGTTCTTGACCGCGCCGTAGTAGGAGGTCTCGTTCGACGAGCCCATGGCGAACTCGTCCATGTTCAGCTTGCCGAGCATGACGGCGCCGTCGCTCCAGAGGTTCTGGGTCACGGTCGATTCGTAGCGCGGCGCGAAACCGTCGAGGATGTGGCTGCAGGCCTGGGTGTGCACGCCTTCGGTGGCGAAGAGGTCCTTGATGCCGAGCGGGATGCCTTCGAGCGCACCGGCCTTGCCGGCGGCGATACGCGCATCCGAGGCCTTGGCCATCTCTCGTGCCTTTTCGGGCGTGACGGCGATGTAGGCGTTGATCGCCTCATTGGCGGCATCGATCGCGCCGAGATAGGCATCGGTCAGTTCGACGGCGGTGATGTCCTTCGCGGCGAGCTTGGTGCGGGCTTCGGCAATCGTCAGGCTGGTAAGGTCGGTCATGGTAAAATCTGGCTTTCGCAATCAGAAACGTCGGGGCGGCTGGCGGGAGATTACTCGACCACCTTCGGAACGAGGAAGAAATTGCGATCGGAATTCGGCGCATTGGCAACGATGTCGTCGGCCTTGTTGCCGTCCGATACGGTGTCCGTCCGCTTCTTCATATCCATCGGCGTGACCGAGGTCATCGGCTCGACGCCATCGACATTCACTTCGGAGAGCTGCTCGACGAAACCGAGGATGCCATTGAGCTCACCCATCATCCGTTCGGCTTCTTCTTCGCTGACGGCGATACGGGCAAGGCGCGCGACGCGCTTCACGGTGGCAAGGTCTACGGACATGATCGTCTCCGGTAACTGGAACTTCCCCCGCTATAATGGCGCAGGGCGAGCCACGCAACGGGGGAATTGCCGGAGGACCGGGCCTCTCGTCAAAAGGCCCGGCGCAACATCAGATCTCGACGACGCCGCCGACGTGCGGCGTCGCCACCTTGGTCGACGCGCTTTCCATGCCGGCAACGAAGGTTTCCGGGGTCTGGTCGATGATCGGGAACGAGCCGTAATGGCAGGGGATGGCTGTCGAGAACTTGAAGAAGCGCTGGCAGGCCAGGGCCGCAACCGCCCCGCCCATGGTGAAACGATCGCCAATCGGCACGATGCCGATCTCCGGCTGATGCAGCTCGTTGATCAGCGCCATGTCGGAGAAGATGTCCGTATCACCCATGTGATAGAGCGTCGGCTCGTCCTCGAAATGCAGCACCAGGCCGTTGGCATTGCCGAGCGAGTGCGAGACGCCGTCCTCGGTCAGCTGCGCCGACGAATGCAGCGCGTTGACGAAGGTCGTCGAGAAACTACCGAGATTGATCGTGCCGCCGGTGTTCCCCATTTCCAGCGCCTTGACGCCATGCCGGCCGAGCCAGGCGGCAAGGTCGGCATTGGCAACGACCGTCGCGCCCGTCTCCTTGGCGATCGCAATGGTATCGCCGACATGGTCGCCGTGACCATGGGTCAGGAGAATGTGGGTGAGCCCGGCGGTCGCGTCCCGGCGCTCCTCGTCGCGGAACGCCGGATTGCCGGTAAAGAAGGGGTCGATCAGGATTTTGGACTTTGCCGTTTCGATGTGAAAGGCGGCATGGCCGAGCCATTTGATCTTCATGACGATCTCCCTGATGATTTGTCTGTCGCAACAGCATATGGATCAGACAACTCTCCGCGCAAAGATCGAATCGACAATCCCATGGCAATTCTCACCATCGAAGAACTCGCAGCCCAGCTACAGCCGAACCAGGCGATTGCAGGCCTCGACCTCGGCACGAAAACGATCGGCCTCTCGGTCTCCGATCTCGGTCGCCGCTTTGCGACCCCGCGCGAGGTGATCCGTCGGGTCAAGTTCGGCGTGGACGCGGAGGCGCTGCTGTCGGCAGCGACGAAAGAAAAGATCGCGGCCTTCGTCATCGGCCTGCCCGTCAATATGGACGGCAGCGAGGGGCCGCGCTGTCAGGCGACCCGCGCCTTCGTGCGCAACATGGAACAGAAAACGCCCCTGCCCTTCGCCTTCTGGGATGAACGGCTTTCGACCGTCGCGGCCGAGCGGGTGCTGATCGAGATGGACGTGTCACGACGCAAGCGGGCCGAACGCATCGATTCGGCCGCGGCCTCGTTCATTCTTCAGGGCGCGCTCGACAGGCTGGCGTCGCTGGCAAGAGACGGCCTCTCTGACTGAGGGGCCACGGCACCGAAGCGGCGACGATACCACGCCGCGATCTGGCGGCGCTTGCGAAAGCCGACGATGGCGAAAACGATCAGGCTGTCGACGACGATCGCGCGGGCTACGAGCGGCGGAATGGTTTCCGGCGGGATGCCGAGGACATTGCCGTAGATCTGGAACACCAGATCATGGGTTTGGCGCGTCAGCATAAAGAAGCCGAAGCTCATGTCGTAGTACGACAGGCCATACCAGGAGCCCAGCAGCAGGATCGGCCCGCCCCAAAGGATCAGAAACCACTTCATGCGGCTCCCCTTTCCGAGATCTGCCGAAAGACAACTGGGTAAATCGCGCGGTCAGCCAGCACGACGGCCACAAGAACCATCGCGGGAACTGCGATATCTAGCGCCAGTCCGGCAAAAAACATCATCATGATGATCATAAGACCAGTTCTCACCGAACCGCTCCATTCCGGAATCCATTAAAATGCCGGATCAATCTCCGCCCTTGCGGCGACCCGCGCAACGTAAACCATTTGTTAAGGTTAATTTTCACAGGGCAGTCCGGTCGCGGATCCTTGAAGGCGGGACACTCCCGTTTGATCGCCGCCTCGTGCCACTAGCGCATTCCGGTCGGCGATGATTTGAGGTAGCGATAGACGTCCCGCACGCAGGCCCTCCCCCATGACCGTCGTCTTTGAAAGCATCCTTCCCGTCTTCCTCCTGGTTCTGCTTGGCGCCTGGCTCAAGCGTTCGACCTTGATCGATCAGGGTCTTTGGCTCGGGCTCGAGCAATTCGGCTACTTCATCCTTTTCCCGTCGCTGTTGTTTTCGACGCTCGCCCAGGCCGATTTTGCCGGATTGAAGGCCGATGCGACGGCTATAGCTACGATCGGCAGCGTCAGTTTGATGTCGGTCTTCGTGCTGCTGTTGTGGCCGATGCTGCGGAACCGCCAGGTATCAGGTGCGTCCTTCACCTCGGTCTTCCAGACGGCGACACGCTGGAATGGGTTCATGGCGCTGGCGATCGCGCAGAAACTCTATGGCCCGATCGGCCTGACACTGACCGCCCTGGTGATGACGCTCGTGATCATCCCGATCAATCTCTACAATATCGGTGTTCTCGTCTGGTTCGGTGGTGGCAATCGCGACTTCCGCCGCTTCTTCGCCAAGATCGTCTCCAATCCGCTGATCGTCGCCTCGGTGCTCGGTATTCTCGTCAACATGATCGGATTGAAGATCTACGGCCCAGTGATGGCCACGATCGATATGCTGGCAAGCGCCTCGCTCAGCCTCGGCCTGGTGATGGTCGGTGCGGGCCTGCGGGCATCCGATGCGCTGAAGCCCAGCAGGACGGCGTTGCTCGCGGTCTTCCTCAAGCTGATCGTGATGCCGGTCTTCATGGTGAGCGCGAGCTACCTGCTCGGCATTCGCGGCGATGCTCTGCTGGTCATCGCGCTCGGCGCGGCCGTGCCGACCGCGATGAACGGCTATCTACTGGCCAAGCAGATGGATGGCGACGCCGAACTCTATGCGGCGGTCGCGACCGTCCAGACGGTCGTTTCGTTCTTCACGATACCGCTCGTGCTCTGGCTGACGGCTTACGCCGCAGGGGGCTGACGGCTTACGCCGGACGTCCTGCGGCTCAGGCCGCAGGGGGATAGAGAAGGTCCAGGATGTAGGCGGAATCGAAGCGCGAATCGAGCATGCCGTAGGTCGAGCGCCACCCGGCAGCCAGGCGCGATTCGAGGAAGGCGTCGGCAATGCGACCGGCACCGAGACGGTAGAGCTCGGCGGCAGCGGCCGCGAGCGCCAGTTGCTCGACCAGCATGCGGGCCGCACCCTCATCACGCTCGCACAGCGACATGGCCGCCCGCAGCACGTCGATCGTCTTGCGACCGGACGGGCCGAGATCGCGGGCCAGCACGACGAAGAGCTGCTCGAACAGATCCTTGCCCTTGGCGAGAACCCGCAGCACATCCAGCGCCATGACGTTACCGGAGCCTTCCCAGATGGCATTCACAGGCGCTTCGCGGTAGTGGCGCGCCAGTGCCCGCTCTTCCACATAGCCGTTGCCGCCGAGGCACTCCATCGCCTCATAGATCAGAGCCGGCGCGATCTTGCAGGCCCAGTATTTCGCAACCGGCGTCATGATCCGCGCGTAAGCCGCGTCTTCCACGCTGCTGCGCGCCTTGTCGAAGGCTTCGGCCAGGCGGAACGAAAGTGCGCTTGCCGCGGCAACGTCGAGCGCCATGTCGGCGAGCACCCGCGTCATCATCGGCTGGCTGACGAGCGGCTTGCCGAAAACCTTGCGGCCGCGCGTATGATGTACGGCTTCGGCAAGCGAGGCGCGCATCATGCCGGCGGAAGCGAGCGCGCAGTCGAGCCGCGTCAGCGTCACCATGTCGAGGATCGTGCGGAGGCCGGCATCCGGCGCGCCGAGAATGAAACCGAACGTGTCTGAGAACTCGACCTCGGAAGACGCATTGGAGCGGTTGCCGAGCTTGTCCTTCAGCCGCTGGAACCGCAGGCCGTTGGCGCTGCCGTCTTCCAGGAGCCTCGGCACCAGGAAGCAGGCAAGCCCTTCGCGGGTCTGCGCCAGCATGACGAAAGCGTCGCTCATCGGCGCCGACATGAACCACTTGTGGCCATTCAGCCGATAGATGCCCTCGCCCACCCGTTCGGCCGTCGAAGTGTTGGCGCGCACGTCGGTGCCGCCCTGCTTCTCGGTCATGCCCATGCCGACGGTGACGGCCGACTTCTGCATCCACGGACGGTTGGTGGAATCGTACTTTCGCGACAGGATCTTCGGCGCCCACTCCTTCTGCACCGCCGGCGACGCAGTGATCGCTGCCAGCGATGCACTGGTCATCGTCAGCGGGCAGAGATGACCGCATTCGAGCTGCGCCGTCAGATAGAAGCGGATCGCCCGCGTCTTGTGCGACTGGCTGCGCTCGTCCGGCAGATTTTCCCAGGCGGACGCGTGCAGGCCCGAGGACATCGAGCGGCGCATCAGCGCATGCCAGGCCGGGTGGAACTCGACGACATCGAGACGCTCGCCGCGCGGCCCGTGGGTCTTCAGCTTCGGCGGACCTTCGTTCGCCATGCGCGCCAGTTCCTGGGCCTCCGGCGAGGTGACGTAGCGGCCGAGCACGTCGAACTCATCGCGCAGCGTCTTGCTCATGCCCGATGTGATGTCGACCACCAGCGGATCGGAGCGATAGGCGTTGACACCGGACCAGGGCTTGGGCTGGTTGAGCTCGGCGAGTTTCTGTTCAGTCCGGTTCATCTGATTCATGGGCCGGTTCTAGCGCAAGTTTCTCGACCACGGAACGGGGCGAAGAAAAGATAGGATCGCCGTTGCAAGTTTTCTGCGGACTGAACCGCGCAAGCCTTGCCGTGCCGGGGACCAGGTCTTATAGAGCGACCACATTTCCAGAGCGCAAGGGCGGCCCATGATCACTTTCCCGCATCGCCACCTGCTCGGCATCAAGGGGCTCACGGAGCAGGATATCACCTATCTGCTCGATCGCGCCGATGAAGCCGTCCAAATCTCCCGTCAAAGAGAAAAGAAGACGTCGACGCTTCGGGGTCTGACGCAGATCAACCTCTTCTTCGAGGCCTCGACCCGCACGCAATCTTCCTTCGAACTTGCCGGCAAACGCCTTGGCGCCGACGTGATGAACATGTCGGTCGGCAATTCCTCGGTGAAGAAGGGCGAAACGTTGATCGACACGGCGATGACGCTGAACGCCATGCACCCGGACGTTCTGGTCGTGCGCCACTCCTCGGCCGGTGCCGCAGCCCTTCTCGCACAAAAGGTCTCCTGCTCCGTCGTCAACGCGGGCGACGGCCAGCACGAGCACCCGACGCAGGCGCTACTCGACGCGCTGACGATCCGCCGCGCCAAGGGCAAGCTCTCGCGCATCATCGTGGCGATCTGCGGCGACGTGCTTCACTCGCGCGTTGCGCGCTCCAACATCCTGCTCCTGAACCAGATGGGCGCACGGGTTCGGGTCGTCGCACCGGCGACGCTGCTTCCCTCCGGGATCGCCGACATGGGCGTCGAAGTCTACCACTCGATGGCCGAGGGCCTGAAGGATGCCGATGTCGTCATGATGCTGCGCCTGCAGCGCGAGCGCATGGCCGGGTCCTTCGTGCCGTCTGTACGCGAATACTTCCACTACTACGGGCTCGATGCGGAAAAGCTGAAGGCAGCCAAGGCGGATGCGCTTGTCATGCATCCCGGGCCGATGAACCGCGGCGTCGAGATCGCCTCGGAAATCGCCGACGGGCCGCAGAGCGTGATCGAACAGCAGGTTGAGATGGGCGTTGCCGTGCGCATGGCGGTTATGGAAACGCTGCTTCTCTCGCAGAACCAGGGGCCGCGCACATGACCAGACCACTCGTTCTGAAGAACCTTCGCATCGTCGATCCCTCGCGCAATCTCGATGAAGTCGGCACTGTTATCGTCGGCGACGACGGCCTTATCCTTGCTGCCGGTGCCGATGCCCAGAACCAGGGCGCGCCGGATGGCGCCTTCGTCAAGGACTGCGCCGGCCTCACCGCCGTTCCGGGCCTCGTCGATGCCCGCGTCTTCGTCGGCGAACCGGGAAGCGAACACCGCGAGACCTTCGAGTCCGCATCGCGGGCCGCCGCTGCCGGCGGCGTCACCACCTTCATCGCCATGCCGGAGACCGACCCTGTCATCGACGACATCGCGCTCGTCGAGTATGTGAAGAAAACGGCGCGCGACAAGGCGCTGGTCAACGTACACCCGGCCGCAGCGCTGACCAAGGGTCTTGCCGGCGAAGAGATGACCGAGTTCGGCCTGCTTCGCGAAGCGGGTGCTGTCTGCTTCACCAATGGTCGTCGCTCGATTCACGACACGCTGGTCCTGCGCCGCGCCATGACCTATGCGCGCGAATTCGGCGCCGTCATCTCCCTTGAGACGCGCGACAAGTATCTCGGTGCCAACGGCGTCATGCACGAGGGCCTGCTTGCAAGCTGGCTCGGCCTTTCCGGGATCCCGCGCGAAGCGGAGATCATTCCGCTCGAGCGCGACCTGCGCATCGCCGGACTGACGCGTGCCGCCTATCACGCCGCCCAGATCTCGGTTCCCGAATCGGCCGCCGCGATCCGTACCGCACGCGAGCGTGGCGCCAACGTCACCTGCGGCGTGTCGATCAACAATCTCGCGCTCAATGAGAACGACATCGGCGAATACCGGACATTCTTCAAGCTTTCGCCGCCGCTGCGCAGCGAGGACGACCGCGTCGGGATGGCCGAGGCACTGGCCGACGGCACGATCGATATCATCGTCTCCTCGCACGACCCGCAGGACGTCGACACCAAGCGGCTGCCCTTTGCCGATGCTGCCGATGGGGCGATCGGCCTGGAAACGCTGGCCGCGGCCGCGCTTCGCCTGCATCACAGCGGCCAGGTTCCGCTGATGCGCCTGATCGATGCGATGTCGACGCGGCCGGCGGCGATCTTCGGTCTCGACGCCGGTACGCTGAAACCCGGCGCCAAGGCCGATATCACCGTCCTCGATCTCGACGAGCCTTGGGTGCTTTACGAAGAGGCGATCGTTTCTCGCTCCAAGAATACGCCGTTTGAAAATGCGCGCTTTACCGGGCGGGTCGTGCAAACCTATGTTGCCGGCAAGCTGGTGCATTCGGCCTAAGCCGAAAGCGGTCGCGCGGGAGGGGAACCGGTGGATCTATTGTCCTGGCAGCTTGGGCTGCCCTTTACGCTCTTAAGCCTTGCCTTCGGCTATCTCCTTGGCTCGATCCCGTTCGGACTGATCCTGACGCGCATGGCCGGGCTCGGCGACGTGCGCAAGATCGGCTCCGGCAATATCGGCGCGACCAATGTGCTGCGAACCGGCAACAAGAAGCTTGCTGCCGCAACGCTGTTGCTCGATGCCCTGAAAGGCTCCGCCGCAGCGTTCATCGCATCCTACTGGGGCGTCGAGGCGGGAATCGCCGCGGGCTTTGCCGCCTTCATTGGCCATCTCTACCCGGTCTGGCTTGGCTTCAAGGGCGGCAAGGGTGTCGCCACCTATATCGGCGTCCTGCTCGGCCTTGCTCCCCTCATGGTGCTTGCCTTCGCGGTCATCTGGCTCGGCATGGCGAAAATCAGCCGCTACTCCTCATTGTCCGCCCTGGTTGCAACGGCTATCATTCCGGTTCTACTTTACGCGGCAGGCAACGAGAAGGTCGCCCTCCTCTTTACCGCCATGACGGTCATCACCTGGGTGAAGCACCGCGCCAACATTCGGCGGCTGCTCGCCGGCACGGAAAGCAAGATCGGAGACAAGGGATAATGTCTGAGGCCAGCGCAGGACGAAACGGAGTGGCGCTGACCGAACGACAGAAGATATCCTGGCTCCGGTTGATCCGCAGCGACAATGTCGGCCCCATCGCCTTCCGCGACCTGATCAACCATTTCGGCACCGCGGAAAATGCGCTCGACGCCTTGCCTGAACTGTCGCGGCGCGGTGGAACCAGGCAGACCTATCGTGTGGCTTCTGTAAGCGAGGTCGAACGGGAACTCGAAGCTGCCCGACGCCATGGCGCTGTCTTCATCGGCATCGGCGAAGCAGCCTACCCCTCGGCACTCAGGCAGATCGACGGTGCTCCCCCTCTGCTCGCGATGAAAGGCGATCTCAGCGCGGCTGGCCGCCCGTCGCTCGGCATTGTCGGCTCGCGCAACGCGTCGGTCAGCGGCGCAAAGTTTGCGGCGATGATTGCGTGCGACGCCGGCCGCGCCGGTTATGTCGTGACCTCAGGTCTTGCGCGCGGCATCGATACGGCCGCCCACCGCGCCAGCCTTGATACCGGCACGATCGCTGCCCTTGCCGGCGGTCTCGACCGTCCCTATCCGCCCGAGAACGTCGGCCTGCTCGAAGAAATCACGGCCGGTCGGGGCCTCGCGATCAGCGAAATGCCTTTCGGCTGGGAGCCACGGGCGCGCGACTTTCCGCGCCGCAACCGGCTGATCGCCGGCATCAGCCTCGGCGTTGCGATCGTCGAGGCCGCGCACCGCTCCGGCTCGCTCATCACCGCGCGCTACGCCGCCGATTTCGGCCGGCTCGTTTTTGCGGTTCCCGGCTCGCCGCTCGATCCGCGCTGCCATGGCACCAACGATCTCCTGAAACAGGGCGCGATCGTCACGACCGGCCCGGGTGACGTGATCGAGGCGCTGGCGCCACTCAGCCAGCTGGAGCTGCCGCTGCCGGGCGTGCGGGAACCGGATGGTCAGGCGCGGGTTGGTGTTCCGGCGAGCGCGAGCGACGGCGACCGCGCCGCGGTCAGCACCGCGCTCGGCCCGACGCCGGTCGAGATCGACGATATCGTCCGCCACACCGGGCTTTCGCCGGCTCAGGTCTATCTGCTTCTGCTGGAACTTGATCTGGCCGGTCGGCTTGATCGCCATGCTGGCGGCCTCGTGTCGCTCGCGACGCCCGAATGATGACAAGCCACAGCCACAGGCGGGCACGCCAGCGGGACCAATCACACGTTTCAGATCGCAGATTCCGCGTGTTTCCGCATGGTTCGCCCACTGGCTTCTCTTCGTTATTTTGGGCGAACCCCCTTGACCCCGTTCGAATCCCTGTCCATTTCGGGGCGTCGATATCAGGCGAAGTACGGCGCAAACGGCGCTGACGCCGAACCAGGACCGGTTGTCTCAGAAAATGACGATGAATGTTGTAGTGGTGGAATCGCCTTCCAAGGCAAAGACGATCAACAAGTACCTGGGCCCCGGCTACAAGGTACTGGCTTCGTTTGGTCACGTGCGCGACCTGCCGGCGAAGGACGGTTCGGTCCGTCCCGACGAAGACTTCGAGATGTCCTGGGAAGTCGACAGTGCCTCGGCGAAACGCATGAAGGACATCGCCGACGCGGTCAAATCCGCCGACGGCCTCATTCTCGCAACCGACCCGGATCGCGAAGGTGAAGCGATTTCCTGGCATGTGCTTGACCTTCTGAAGAAGAAGAAGGTGCTCGGCGACAAGCCGGTCAAGCGCGTGGCCTTCAACGCCATCACCAAAAAGGCCGTTCTCGAAGCAATCGCTCATCCGCGCGACATCGACACCTCGCTGGTCGACGCTTACCTGGCGCGCCGCGCACTCGACTATCTCGTCGGTTTCAACCTCTCGCCGGTGCTCTGGCGCAAGCTGCCGGGCGCCCGCTCGGCTGGCCGCGTGCAGTCGGTGACGCTGCGCCTCGTCTGCGATCGTGAAAACGAGATCGAGCGCTTCATCTCCGAGGAGTACTGGAACATCTCGGCGCTCTTGAAGACGCTGCGCGGGGACGAGTTCGAGGCGCGTCTCGTTTCGGCCGATGGCAAGCGTCTTGCGCCGAAGGCTGTCGGCAACGGCGAAGAAGCAAATCGTCTCAAGACCCTGCTCGATGGCGCCGCCTATGTGGTCGATAGCATCGAAGCAAAGCCGGTCAAGCGCAACCCGTCGCCGCCTTTCACCACCTCGACACTGCAGCAGGCCGCCTCCTCCAAGCTCGGCTTCTCCGCTTCGCGCACCATGCAGGTCGCGCAGAAGCTCTATGAAGGCGTCGACATCGGCGGCGAGACGGTCGGTTTGATCACCTATATGCGTACCGACGGCGTGCAGATGGCGCCGGAAGCGATCGAAGCCTCGCGCCTTGCGATCGCCAGCCAGTTCGGCGACCGCTATCTACCGGAAAAGCCGCGCTTCTATTCGACCAAGGCGAAGAATGCCCAGGAAGCGCACGAGGCCATCCGCCCGACCGATTTCAACCGGACGCCGGACCAGGTTCGCCGTTTCCTCGATGGCGACATGCTCAGGCTCTACGACCTCGTCTGGAAGCGCGGCATCGCCAGCCAGATGGCATCGGCCGAGATCGAGCGTACGACCGCGGAAATCACTGCGGACAATGGCGGCCAGAAGGCCGGTCTGCGCGCCACCGGCTCGGTTATCCGCTTCGACGGCTTCATCGCTGCCTATACGGATGCCAAGGAAGACGGCGAACAGACTGATGACGGCGACGAGGATGGCCGCCTGCCGGAGATCAATGCGCGCGAAAACCTCGCCAAGCAGAAGATCAATGCCTCGCAGCATTTCACTGAGCCGCCGCCGCGCTATTCCGAAGCAAGCCTGATCAAGAAGATGGAAGAGCTCGGCATCGGCCGTCCCTCCACCTATGCCGCCACCGTCACGACCCTGCTCGATCGCGACTACATCACCAACGACAAGCGCAAGCTCATCCCCCAGGCCAAGGGACGGCTGGTGACGGCGTTCCTGGAAAGCTTCTTCACACGCTATGTCGGCTACGACTTCACCGCGTCGCTCGAAGAAAAGCTCGACCAGGTCTCCGCCGGCGAGGTCAACTGGAAAGACGTGCTTCGCGACTTCTGGAAGGATTTCTTCGCCCAGATCGAGGAAACCAAGGAACTGCGCGTCACGAACGTGCTCGACGCGCTGAACGAGGAACTGGCGCCGCTGGTCTTCCCCAAGCGCGAAGACGGCGGCGATCCGCGCATCTGCCAGGTCTGCGGCACCGGCAAGCTGTCGCTGAAGCTCGGCAAGTACGGCGCCTTCGTCGGCTGCTCGAACTATCCGGAGTGCAACTTCACCCGCCAGCTTTCCTCCGACAGCAACGGCGAGGAGGCGGCGGTCTCGAACGAACCGCAGGCGCTCGGCAAGGATCCGCATACCGGCGAGGAAATCACGCTCAGGAGCGGCCGCTTCGGCCCCTATGTCCAGCGTGGCGACGGCAAGGAAGCCAAGCGCTCGAGCCTGCCTAAGGGCTGGACGCCGTCGACGATCGACCACGAGAAGGCGGTCGCGCTGCTGTCGCTGCCGCGCGATATCGGTGCCCATCCGGAATCCGGCAAGATGATCTCAACCGGGCTTGGCCGCTACGGACCGTTCGTGCTGCACGACGGCACTTATGCCAACCTCGAATCGATCGAAGACGTCTTCTCGATCGGCCTCAATCGCGCCGTCTCGGTTCTCGCCGACAAGCAGTCGAAGGCCGGGGCCGGCCGGGGCCGCACCGCTGCCGCGTCGCTCAAAGAACTCGGTGACCATCCCGACGGTGGCCCGATCACCGTTCGTGACGGCCGTTACGGCCCCTATGTCAACTGGGGCAAGGTCAACGCCACCCTGCCGAAGGGCAAGGATCCGCAGTCGGTAACGGTCGAGGAGGCACTTGTGCTGATCTCGGAGCGTGCTGCCAAGGGCGGAACGGCCAAGGGGAAGGCGACCAAGGCCAAGACGACCAAGGCAGCGGCGAAGTCCGAGGACGGCGCCAAGGCGACCAAGGCTAAGGCCAAGGCGCCCGCCAAGAGCAAAACAAAGACGGCCGCCAAGGCCAAGAAGGACTGATCTTGACCAGAATACCGCGCGACCCGACCAAACAGTCCGGCAAGAGAAGCCAGGGCAAGAAGCCTGCTCGCGCGGCAAAGGCCGGATCGGCCCAGCCAAGCGAACCGATCATCCACGGCGCGGTCCCGCCGCGTGACGTGCTGATGCGCTTCATCGCTGAAAACCCGGACCGCGCCTCCAAGCGCGAAATCGCCAAGGCTTTCGGCCTGAAGGGCGAGACCCGTGTCGAACTCAAGGCCCTGCTGAAGTCGCTGGAAGTCGACGGCCTGGTCGAAAAGAAGCGCAAGTCGCTGGTGCGTCCGGGCGCCCTGCCCCCGGTGACCGTGCTCGACATCACCATCCGCGATGTCGATGGCGAGCTGATCGGCCGCCCGGCCGAATGGCTCGACGACGACGGCGTCGCACCGGCGGTGCTGATCAAGCAATCCGCCGTCGCCAAGGGCAAGGGCAAGGCTCCGGTCGGCGGTCTCGGCGACCGCGTTCTCGCCAAGATCTTCCCGGCCAAGGAACGGGGCGGCCCGGCCTATACGGCGCGCATCATCAAGGTGCTGGACAAGCGCAAGGATGCCGTGCTCGGCGTTTTCCGCTCGACGCCCGGCGGCGGTGGCCGCCTGATGCCGATCGAAAAGCGCGGCGAGGAAATACTTGTTGATCCGGAGTTCACGGGCAACGCTGAGGACGGCGATCTGGTCGAGGTGCAGCTGTCGCGTCTCGGCCGTTACGGTCTGCCGCGCGCGCAGGTGCAGACCGTCATAGGTTCGGTCGCCTCGGAGAAAGCGATCTCGATGATCGCCATCCATGCCCACGGCATTCCCCACGTTTTCCCGGAACGGGTGATCGAGGAGGCGAACGCCGCAGGCCCCGCCACCATGGCGCACCGCGAGGACTGGCGCACGCTGCCGCTGATCACCATCGATCCGGCCGACGCCAAGGACCATGACGACGCCGTTTATGCGGAGCCGGATCCATCCGAGGACAATCCCGGCGGCGTCATCGTCACGGTGGCGATTGCCGACGTCTCCTACTACGTGCGTCCGAAGTCCGCTCTGGACCTTGAAGCGCTGAAGCGCGGCAACTCGGTCTACTTTCCCGATCGGGTCGTGCCAATGCTGCCCGAGCGCATCTCCAACGACCTCTGCTCGCTCAAGGAAGGCGTCGATCGCCCGGCGCTTGCCGTGCGCATGCGCTTCTCCAAGGAAGGCCGGAAGGCCGGCCATACCTTCCATCGCATCATGATGAAGAGTGCGGCAAAGCTCTCCTACCAGCAGGCGCAGGCAGCGATCGACGGCAATCCGGACGACAAGACCGGGCCGATCCTCGAGACGATCCTGAAGCCACTCTGGGAAGGCTATCGCATCCTCACGCGCGGCCGCGACCGGCGCCAGCCGCTCGAGCTCAACATGCCCGAGCGCAAAATCATCCTGAAACCCGACGGTACGGTCGACCGTGTCTTCGTTCCCGAACGCCTCGACGCGCACAAGCTGATCGAGGAAATGATGATCCAGGCGAACGTTGCCGCCGCCGAGACGCTGGAGCAGAAGCGCCAGGTGCTGATCTACCGCGTCCACGACCAGCCCTCGCTTGCCAAGCAGGAAAGCCTGCGCGAATTCCTGGCGACTCTCGACATCTCGCTCGTCAAGGGCGGGAACATGCGCTCGAACCACTTCAACGGCATTCTCGCCAAGGCCGAAGGCAAGCCCTTCGAGACCATGGTCAACGAGATGGTGCTGCGCTCGCAGAGCCAGGCGATCTACAGCCCCGAGAACATCGGGCACTTCGGCCTCAACCTTTTGAAGTACGCGCATTTCACGTCTCCAATCCGGCGCTATGCCGACCTGATCGTGCACCGGGCGCTGGTTGCCTCGCTCGGCCTTGGCGAAGGCGGGCTGACACCGCAGGAAGAGGCCGTACTCGACGACATCGCCGCCGAGATCTCGACTTTCGAGCGCCGTGCCATGGCGGCCGAGCGCGACACGGTCGACCGACTGATCGCGCATCATCTCAACGGTCGCGTCGGGGAGGAATTCGACGGCCGCGTTTCCGGTGTCACCAAGGCGGGACTCTTTGTCACCCTGCCGGCCTATGGCGCCGACGGCTTCGTTCCGATATCAACACTTGGACGCGACTACTTCATCTACGATGAGGCGCATCAGGCGCTTTCCGGCGAGAAGACTGGGCTCGGCTATCGCCTGGGCGATCCGGTACGTGTCAAGCTCGTCGAGGCCGTGCCGCTTGCGGGTGCGCTCCGCTTCGAGATGATCAGCGAAGGACGCAAGATGCCGACGGCAACGCGCTCCTTCCACAAGTCCGGTCGCAGGGATCGCACCGGCGCCCGGAAGAAGCCGGGAACACGGCCGCCGCGCGGCCGGCGATAGGGTCCCGATAGGACAGAGGAATGCACATGAAAGCGGCGTCAGGCGAAACACTTCATCTGGGCGGGTCCAAAAGCGACGAGCGCTCCGTTGGTCTTTCGATGAAGCGCGGCTTTCTCGGCCGCTGTCCAGCGTGCGGCAGCGGCAAGCTGTTTCGCAGCTACCTCAAGTCGGTTGAGACGTGCGCGGCCTGCGGCGAGCGCATGGACCACCACCGCGCCGACGACTTCCCGCCCTATATCGTCGTCACGATCGTCGGCCACCTCGTGCTTGCCGGCTACATGGCGACCGACCTCATCCTTCCGCTCAACAGCTGGCAGCATCTCGCCATCTGGGCACCGATCACCGTCATCAGTTCGCTGGCGCTGCTGCAGCCTGTAAAAGGCGCCGTCATCGGCCTGCAATGGGCGCTGAAGATGCATGGCTTCGGCGGACACGAAGATGCGCCTGAGGACGTGTTGCCCCCGAGAGACGAACGGGCATGAGGCCGGCGCGGGAGACGGGCAACGAACCCAAGCCTCCGCGTCCCGCGACCATGCGGCCCCGGGATGCCGCTTCGATCATGCTGCTCGATCGCGTTGGCGGCCGCGTGCGTGTGCTTATGGGGCGGCGCCACAGTGCGCACGCCTTCATGCCGGATCTCTATGTGTTCCCCGGCGGACGCCGCGATACCGGCGATCATCGAATTGGCTTCGGCTCCGATCTCCATCCCTCCGTCCTGCGAACGCTGAAGGTGGCCGGCGCGCGCGGACTGTCGGATGCCCGGGCGCGCGCGCTCGCGCTTGCCGCCCTGCGTGAACTTTACGAGGAAGCCGGCATCGCCATAGGCGCGCCGCTTCCTTCGGCCGAAGCTCCCGTTCCCTTTCTTCCCGATCTTGCAAAGTTGCGCTATATGGCTCGGGCCATCACCCCTCCAGGCAACACGAGGCGGTTCGATACGCGCTTCTTCGCCGTGTTCGCCGACGAGGCCGAAATCGATCCCACGCGGTTCCTGGACAGTCGGGAGCTTCAGGATTTGCAGTGGATCGATGTGAACGTTACTCCGTCGCTACGGATACCTGACATCACCGCGGTCATCCTCGCGGACCTCAGGAACGGACTGGACGCCGATCCTTCGCTGCCCTGCGAACGACCGGTTCCACTCTATACCTCGCGCCATGGGCGCTTCGTGCGCACATTGCTCTAAGGATCCGCGTCAGATGTCACAGCCATCGCCCGGTACGGCTGCACCGGTTGAGGAAATTCACTGGCGGTCGCTGATCGCGGCCGTTGCTGCCATCAGCGCGGTCGGCATCGCCATCGGCCTCGGCCTGCCGCTGCTATCCATCATCATGGAGAAGCGCGGAATTTCCTCGACCCTCATCGGCTTGAATTCCGCCATGGCGGGCCTGGCATCGATGGTGGCTGCCCCCTTCACGACGAAGTTCGCCCACCGGCATGGCGTAGCGCCAACGATGCTCTGGGCCGTGCTGATCGCGGCCACCAGCGCGCTCGGCTTCTATTACATCACCAATTTCTGGCTCTGGTTCCCGCTCCGAATCGTCTTCCACGGGGCGATCACCGTCCTGTTCATTCTTTCCGAGTTCTGGATCAACGCGACGGCCCCGCCGAGCAAGCGCGGTTTCGTGCTGGGGATCTACGGCACATTCCTGTCGCTTGGGTTCCTGACCGGCCCGCTGCTGTTTTCAATCCTCGGCAGCGAAGGCCTCCTGCCCTTCCTCGTCGGCGCCGGCGTCATCCTCTTGGCATCCGTGCCGATTTTCCTCGCGCGCGACGAAAGCCCCGTCATCGACGAGAAGCCCGAGCGGCATTTCCTGCGCTACGTCTTCCTCGTGCCCACGGCGACGGCTGCCGTCTTCATCTTCGGCGCGGTCGAATCAGGCGGCCTCTCGCTGTTCCTCATCTTCGGGACGCGGTCCGGTTTCAGCGAATCGCAGGCAGCGCTTCTGCTAACGGTCATGGGGGTCGGCAATTTCATCTTCCAGATCCCGGTCGGCATGCTCTCCGACAGGGTCAAAGACCGGCGCACACTGCTCTCGGCGATGACGCTGATCGGTCTTATCGGCGCGCTGTTCCTGCCGCTGTTGGTCGAGAGCTGGTTCCTGATGGCAATCGTGCTGTTGTTCTGGGGCGGCTGTGTCTCCGGCCTCTACACGGTCGGCCTCAGCCACCTGGGCTCACGGCTTCAGGGCGCGGATCTCGCCGCCGCCAACGCGGCCTTCGTGTTTTCCTACGCCGTCGGTACCGTCGCTGGACCGCAGGCGATCGGCGCGGCAATGGACGCCACCGGCAACAACGGTTTTGCCTGGGCGATCGCCGGCTTTTTCGGTCTCTATGTCGCGCTTTCGGTGGTCAGGATCGTTTTGAAACCAAAACGGTCTTGACTTTTCGGCCGCGATTTGTAGTTTCGCGCCAACCTTGCCCGTGGCCCGCAACCGGTTGTCCACGGCTTTCATTGTTACAAAGGCAGGACGACCATGGCAAAAGCCACCACCATCAAGATCAAGCTGCTTTCGACAGCCGACACGGGTTTCTTCTACGTCACGACCAAGAACAGCCGTACGATGACGGAAAAGATGACGAAGACCAAGTACGACCCGGTCGTCAAGAAGCACGTCGAATTCAAGGAAACCAAGATCAAGTAAGATCGCCGGTTTTCGGGAATTGAAGGGCGCCGACCGCAAGGTCAGGCGCCCTTTCCTTTTAGGCCAATGCCTTGAGCATCTCGCGTAGGCGCTGAGTGAAACGGGTTCCACGCCAGGGGGAGGAAACGGCTCGCCCGCCCCTGCTATTCCCCCAGAATCAAAACGCCGCCCCGAAGGCGGGACGGCGTGTCGGAAAGGGGGTCGGCTGGCCTCTGACTGCGGCACGAGGATTCCGCGGACGCCAAAAGCCAACCGACCGACCCCACGACCCAGGAGATGCGGCGGACCTGAGCATCATGGGGTAACGAATATCGCAGAAGGCTGAATGCCCCCTCTTTCATGAGCATCACCTGAAAATAAAAAAAAATCAACGAATTCTTAATGCGCGGAGCGGTGCCGCTCGGCGCATGGTTAATTCTGTATCAGACCTGGACAGGCACACTGCATGATCTCTGCTGCCACCCAAACTCCCCGGTAGCAACAGGTGACGCGAGAATACAACTTTGAATGCAGGCCGCAAGAGGCGGGCAAAGAAATTCCCTGGGGTGCTTTGAGGCCAGAAACGCAGGAGGCGCGGCTCAGGCGGCGGCTGCCACCACCCGATTTCGGCCTTCGTGCTTGGCCTGATAGAGCGCCATATCGGCGCGCTTCAGCAGCGCTTCGGCCGTGTCGCTGCCGGGCCTGAGCGTGGCAATCCCCATGGACGCGGTGACCTTCAGGGGGCCGTCCGCCTGCGGGATCGCAAATGGCAGGCTTTCGATGATCGTGCGCAGACGCTCGGCGACACCGGCCGCCATTTCGGCTGACGTATCCGGCATCACCACGATGAACTCTTCACCGCCGAACCGGCAGGCAAGGTCGGCACCCCGCACCGTCGTGCGGATGCGATTGGCGAATTCCCGCAAGACTTCGTCGCCAACGTCATGGCCGTAGGTGTCGTTAACCTGCTTGAAGCGGTCGATATCGGTCATGCAGATGGACAGCGGCCGACCGCGCGCAGCAGCCCGATCCATCAGCAGTTTCAGGTGCGTGTCGAAATAGCGCCGGTTATGCAGCCCGGTGAGGCCGTCGGTGACGGCAAGCTCGATGGTTTGCTGCACGCTCGACCGCAGCCTGTCATTGCAGTGCTTGCGCCGGATCTGGGTCATCGACCGGGCAATCAGTTCATTGGGATCGACCGGCCGCATCAGATAGTCCGTCACGCCCAGATCGAGCGCGCGGACGACCAACTCGTCGCTGCCCTGCTCGGCGATCAGCAGGATAGGGATGAAACGGGTGCGCTCCAGCGAACGCAACTGCGAGCAGAGCCGCAACGGATCGTAGTCGTCGAAATTCGCATTGACGATGACGAGGTCGAAATTGTTCTCCGCCGCCTCGAACAATGCCGCCTGCGGATCGGAGATGACCGAGACCTCGGCAATCGGCTTGAGGGCGCGCTGCAGCCGCTCCTGCGACGAGCCGCGGCCATCGACGAGCAGGACGTTGCCGGGCTCGTCAGGCCGGTCCGCCCGGCCAACATCTTCAAGCCCGATCGTCTGCGCCGTCTGGGCCCGCAGGCGCAGCTCATCGCTGACGTTCTTCAGCCGCACCAGGCTCTTCACCCGCGACATCAGCTGCAGATCGTTGACGGGCTTCGTCAGGAAATCGTCGGCGCCGGCCTTCAGACCTCGCACGCGATCAGAAGGCTGGTCAAGCGCGGTGACCATGACAACCGGGATATGTGCCGTCTTCGGGTTCGCCTTCAGCCGCTCGCAGACTTCGAAACCATCGAGACCGGGCATCATGATATCGAGCAGCACCAGGTCGATGGGCGTCTTTTCGCAGAGCGCCAGGGCGGCATAACCGTCACTGGCCGTCAGCACGTCGAAGTACTCGGCAAGCAACCGGGCTTCGAGCAGCTTCACATTGGCCGGAACGTCATCGACAACAAGAATACGCGCAGTCATATCAATTTTCCCGCCGCTCAGGCATCGCCCAGGTAGGTTTTGATCGTCTCAATGAACTTCGGTACGGAGATCGGCTTGGAGACATAGGCTTCGCACCCGCCTTGGCGGATCCGCTCCTCGTCGCCCTTCATCGCAAAGGCGGTCACGGCGATGACCGGGATGACGTGCAGCTCATCGTCTTCCTTCAACCACTTCGTCACTTCCAGACCGGAAACCTCCGGCAGCTGAATGTCCATGAGAATGAGATCGGGCCGATGCTTGCGCGCGAGCTCGAGCGCCTCCATGCCGTTGCGAGTCTGGATCGTCGCATAGCCGGAGGCCTCAATCAGGTCGCGGAAGAGCTTCATGTTCAGCTCGTTGTCCTCAACAATCATCACCTGTTTGGGCATGTCGATCCCTTGCTGTCCATCGTCACCTTGCAAGTCTCCTCAGGACAATTAACGTGCGGAGCCGACGACTCGACCCATTTCCTCAACGTCAGAGATAGGCCTATTTGGTTGAAAAATAGGTAACTCCGCACGTAAAAACCATACGGGGACAAACCATTGAAGAGCGCCGACGAAATCGCCATCGACATTCTCTCCTGGCTTGCCGGCGAGCCTGAGCTTCTGTCCCGCTTTCTGGCGCTGACCGGCACGGACCCAACGGCGTTGCGCAACGCGATTGCCGAACCCGGCTTCATGGGCGGGCTCGTCGCCTTTCTGATGGACCATGAGCCGACCCTGATGGCATTCTGCACGGCGACCGGTACGGCGCCTGAAGACGTCGTGCGCGCCCATATGGCACTTTCCGGCCACGCAGGCTTCGAGGATTGAGGGTGGCAAACGCGCCGACAGCTCACAGCATCACGCTTGGAAACCGCCCGCTGATCGTCAGCGACATCGATGATGTCGTGCTTGAATTCATCAATCCGTTCAAAGCGTTCCTTGGGAGCTGCGGCCATGTCCTGCTGCCCCGATCGTTTCGCCTGACCGGCAACATCATCACCCACGCGGACGAGCAGCCGGTGACGGAGCCAGAGGTCAAGATCCTGCTCGACACCTTCTACGGCTCGCAGGATCGTTGGCAAACGCCCGCCGCCAAGGTCGTCGAGACCCTGGCCGCATTGTCGGAGGAAGCCGATATCGTCTTTCTGACTGCGATGCCGCCGCAGCACGCCGCCGTTCGTCGCGCTCTTCTTGACCGGCTCGGCCTGCCCTATCCGCTGCTTGCGTCCGAAGAGCCGAAGGGGCCGATCGTCCAAAAACTTCACGGCAGCCGTACCGTCCCCCTCGTCTTCATCGACGACATGCTTCGCAACCTGCGATCGGTGAAGGATCACGCGCCGACCTGCCTGCCGATAAACCTCATGGCCGACTCGGAGTTCAAGGCGCTCGCGCCGAAGCTCGACGCCGACATCCGCGCCGTCGCAGACTGGCCGGAGGCAGCCGCAGCCATTCGCGCGCACTTCCGCGGCTAGCCCGGATCGGCTGTCCGTCGGCGCAAATTCAGCCGCGCCGGCGCTGCGAAAGACGCGCACGGTGATCCTTTTCAACGGCGACAATTGCATTGTGATTTCCAATCGCGCCTCCTTGAGACTCGCTAGAGTAGAGCTTAAGGTCGCAATGTTCAATATTTGTTCCCGATATGCTCGACAGCGCTGCTCACTCTCCAGGCTTCTGCCGCGACTGCCTCAAGGAACAGGCGGCGTCGGTGCGGCGCTGCCTTGCCTGCGGCAGCCCGCGCATTCTGCGGCATGCGGAGCTCTATGACCTGACGCTGGCGCACATCGACTGCGACGCCTTCTATGCCTCGATCGAGAAGCGCGACAACCCGGAGCTTGCGGACAAGCCGGTGATCATCGGCGGCGGCAAGCGCGGCGTGGTCTCCACCGCCTGCTACGTCGCCCGCATTCACGGCGTGCGCTCGGCCATGCCGATGTTCAAGGCGCTGGAAGCCTGCCCCCAGGCCATCGTCATCAAGCCCAATATGGAGAAATACGCCCGCGTCGGCCGCGAGGTGCGCACGCTGATGCAGGAACTGACCCCGCTGGTGCAGCCGCTGTCGATCGACGAAGCCTTCCTCGAACTCAGCGGCACGGAGCGGCTGCATCACGATCCGCCGGCACGCACGCTCGCGCGGCTCGCCCGCCGGATCGAGCAGGAAATCGGCATCACCGTCTCGGTCGGCCTCTCCTACTGCAAGTTTCTCGCCAAGGTGGCGTCCGACCTGCAAAAACCGCGCGGCTTTTCCGTCATCGGCCAAGCCGAGGCGCTGGAGTTCCTGCGCGAGAAGCCGGTGACCCTGATCTGGGGCGTCGGCAAGGCCTTTGCCGCCACGCTGGAGCGTGACGGCGTGCGCACGATCGGGCAATTGCAGACCATGGAGGAAGGCGACCTGATGCGGCGCTATGGCACCATGGGGCAGCGGCTCTTTCGCCTATCGCGCGGGCTCGACGAAAGAGCGGTCGAAATCGACGGCGAAGCCAAGAGCGTTTCCGCAGAGACGACGTTCAACGAGGATATCGCGCGCTATGACGACCTGGTCACGCATCTGCGGCGCCTCAGCGAGCAAGTGGCCCACCGGCTGCGAAAGTCGGAACTCGCCGGCCAGACGGTCGTTCTCAAGCTCAAAACCGCCGACTTCAAGATCCGCACCCGCAACCGGCGCCTGGATAGCCCTACCCGCCTTGCCGACCGCATTTTCCGCATCGGCCTGCAACTTCTCGAAAAAGAGGCGGACGGAACGAAGTATCGGCTGATCGGCATCGGCGTCAGCGATCTCTCCGCCCCGGATCTCGCCGATCCGCCCGATCTCGTCGATCCCGCGGCCACCAGGCGCGCTGCGGCCGAGGACGCGATCAACAAGCTGCGCGACAAATTCGGCAAGGCGAGCGTCGAAACCGGCTACACTTTCGGCACCAGAAAACGCGATCCGTGAGACCGCAAGCGTGCTTGCCCGAGCAGGCACGCTTCGCAAAGCGATCACGCAACCTTGATCGACAGCCCACACAGCAGGATGAATTCCTTAAAGATTGAAGGCTAGGTTTGTTCGCCAAGTCACGTGTTGGGTTGAGTGTATGGTATCGCGTTTCGCTCTCACCGCCAGCGTCGTCGCACTGCTTTTGTCGCCGGCTACCGGCTTTGCAGGCAGTCGCGGGCCGCTGCAGATCATCGTCTCGAAAGATCAGCAATCGCTCGTCGTCTATGACGGCGACGCTGTCATTGCGACATCACCGGTCTCGACCGGCAAGGCGGGCCACGCGACGCCATCGGGCATCTTTTCTATCCTGGAAAAGCGGCGTCATCACAAATCGAACATCTATTCGAACGCTCCGATGCCGTTCATGCAGCGGCTCACCTGGTCGGGCATTGCTCTGCATGGCTCCAACCATGTGCCGGACTATCCGGCGTCCCATGGCTGCGTGCGGTTGCCGAGCGAATTTGCTGCCTCGCTCTACAAGTTGACCGAGCGCGGCGTGCACGTGCTGATCTCCGACCGGCAGATAACGCCCTTGGAGGTCAAGAGCGCCCTACTCTTCCGCCCGGCCCCGATCGATCTCCAGCCGCCGCTTTCCGACGTGCCGCTCAGACCGGCGATCAGCCAGGCCGGCGATGCGCCGGTGGAAGTGGCGATGCGGGAGCCGCCCGGCGGCGCCAATTCGGCGCGATCCACCGAGGAGCCGATCCGTATCCTGATCACCCGCAGCGATACCCGCGACACCATGCGCGAGGTTCAGACGTCCCTGGATTTCCTCGGCTACGCGCCGGGCGCGATCGACGGCCATGCCGGGCCGGCGACGATTGCGGCCCTGCGTGCCTTCCAGGCAAGCGAAGGCATCGACGGCGACGGCAAGCTGACACCGGACCTGACCGACCGGCTCCTGCGCAAGGCCGGACGTACGCCGCCGCAAAACGGCAAGATCCTCGTGCGGCAAGGGTTCAAGCCGCTCTTTGAAGCCGGGCTTACGATCGACAAGCCGGAAGAGGCGCTCGGAACGCATTTCCTCCAGTTCCGGCACAATGAAGATGAAGGTGCCGAAGGCAAATGGTTCGGCGTCTCGCTCGAGGACCACCTGCCCGCCTCGACGAAGAAGCGGCTCGGCATCTCCACGGAGGCCGATCCCTTCGCCTATAACGGCATCCAGCGCACGCTGGCGCGCATGACGATCTCCGACGATGTGCGCAGGCGCGTGGAAGCGTTGCTCGCCGAGGGCTCGTCGCTCTCGATTGCCGATGTGGAAAGCGGGTTGGAGACCGGTCAGGGCACCGACTTCATCACCATTACTCGGACGCGTCCCGGCGACTGATCCGCCAGACCGGCAGACAAGCATCCGGCCAGCGTCCCGCCGCGGGTCGATAGGTTCCAAGCCGGCTCAATCGCCGCTCCACTGCAATTCAGCGGAGCCCCGCCTCGGATTACACCAGTTCGACGTCGATGACGCCCGGCGCCGAGCGCAATGCTGCAGCGATCTCCGGCGAAATCCGGAACTTCTCGTTCAGTTCAACCTCGATCTCGCGCTGGCCATTGTCCTTGATGACGACGAAGGAGACGAGCCCGTCGCCCTTCGTGTTGAGGTGCGAGGCGATCGACTTCAGCGGTCCGGAATCGCGCACATAGACGCGCAGCGCCTTCTGCAGTTGCAGCGATTCTTCTTCGAGCGAACGCAGCGTCTGGATGCGCAGGCCGATGCCTTCCGGCCGCTCTTCCGCAGCCACGGTCATGACCAGTGATTTGCCGGGCTCGAGCAGGTCTCGATACTGGTGCAGCATCTCGGAGAACAGTACCGCCTCGAACTGGCCGGAGGAATCCGAGAAGGCAATGATGCCCATCTTGTTGCCGGTGCGCGTCTTGCGCTCCTGCTTCGAGGTTACGGTTCCGGCGAGCCTTCCGGCCGTCGCCCCCTTCTTCACAGCGCCTGCGAAATCACCGAAGGTCTGCACGCGCATCTTGGCGAGCAGCGCATTGTAGGTGTCGAGCGGATGGGCAGACAGATAGAAGCCCAGAACCTGGAATTCGCGGTGCAGCTTTTCCGAGGCAAGCCACGGCGTGTAGGTCGGAAGCGCAATGCGCTCCGGCCCGGTGGCCGCCCCTGCGCCGAACATGTCGCTCTGCCCGCTCGTCTTGTTTTCCTGAGCCCGCTGGGCAAACCCGAGAACACGATCGAGCCCGCCGACCAGCTCCGCTCGGTCGTAGCCGAAGCAATCGAAGGCGCCGGCGGCAATCAGGCTTTCAAAGACACGACGGTTGAGCAGCTTGGGGTCGATCCGGAGGCAGAAGTCTTCGAGGCTTGCGAAGGCCTTGTCGCCACGAACCTCGACGATGTGCTCGACCGCTGACTCGCCCACGCCCTTGATCGCTGCAAGCGAGTAATAGATGCGGCTTTCGCCCGTCTGGAAGTGCCGGAACGAGGTCTGTACCGAGGGGGCTATCACCTCGATGCCCAGACGCTTGGCATCCTGGCGGAAGTCGTTGACCTTTTCGGTGTTGGACATGTCGAGCGTCATCGACGCCGCCAGGAACTCCACCGGATAGTGCGCCTTCATGTAGGCGGTCTGATAGGACACGATGGCGTAGGCTGCCGCGTGCGACTTGTTGAAGCCGTAGTTGGCGAACTTGGCGAGGAGGTCGAAAATGAGGTCGGCCTGCGGCTTCGACACCTCGTTCTTGACGGCGCCGTCGACGAAACGGGCGCGCTGCTTGTCCATCTCCTCCTTGATCTTCTTACCCATGGCGCGGCGCAGAAGGTCGGCCTCGCCCAGCGAGTAGCCAGAAAGCACCTGGGCGATCTGCATCACCTGCTCCTGGTAAACGATAACGCCCTGCGTTTCCTTGAGCAGGTGGTCGATCTTCGGATGGATCGACTCGACCTCTTCCTCGCCATGCTTACGGGCGTTATAGACCGGGATGTTCTCCATCGGGCCCGGGCGATAGAGCGCCACGAGTGCGATGATGTCCTCGATGCAGTCGGGCCGCATGCCGATCAGCGCCTTGCGCATGCCGGCACTTTCCACCTGGAACACGCCGACCGTTTCGCCGCGCGACAGCATCTCGTAGGTCTTCAGATCATCGAGCGGGATGCTCGCGAGATCGACCTCGATGCCGCGCTGCTTGACGAAATCGACCGCGACCTTCAACACCGTCAGCGTCTTCAGGCCGAGGAAGTCGAACTTGACGAGACCGGCCTGCTCGACCCACTTCATGTTGAACTGGGTGACCGGCATGTCGGAGCGCGGATCGCGATACATCGGCACCAGCTGCGACAACGGCCGGTCGCCGATCACGATACCGGCGGCGTGGGTCGAGGCGTGGCGGTAAAGGCCTTCGATCTTCTGGGCGATATCGAGAAGGCGGGCGACCACCGGCTCCTTCTCGGCCTCTTCCTGCAGGCGCGGCTCCTCCTCGATCGCCTTGGAAAGCGGCGTCGGGTTGGCGGGGTTGTTGGGCACCAGCTTGCAGATCTTGTCGACCTGACCATAGGGCATTTCGAGCACGCGACCGACGTCTCGCAAGGCGGCACGGGCCTGCAGCGAACCGAAGGTGATGATCTGCGCCACCTGTTCGCGACCGTACTTGCGCTGCACGTAGCGGATCACCTCTTCGCGCCGGTCCTGGCAGAAGTCGATGTCGAAGTCGGGCATCGAGACGCGCTCGGGATTGAGGAAGCGTTCGAACAGCAGCGAGAAGCGCATCGGATCGACGTCGGTGATCGTCAGCGCATAGGCGACGAGCGAGCCGGCGCCCGAGCCGCGACCCGGCCCGACGGGGATGTCGTGCTGCTTGGCCCATTTGATGAAGTCGGCAACGATCAGGAAGTAGCCGGGGAACTTCATGCGCTCGATGACGCTCAATTCGAAGGCCAGGCGCTCGCGGTATTCCTCTTGGGTGTAGCCGGGCGCCATACCCAGTCTCGCGAGACGGTCTTCGAGGCCCTCCTCCGCCTGGCGACGCAGTTCGTCCGACTCGGCGCGCTCGGCCTCCTCCGGATCCGCCGTCGCGCCGGTAAAGCGCGGCAGGATCGGCCCACGGGTCTTCAGCATGAAGGAGCAGCGCCGGGCGATCTCGATCGTGTTTTCCAGTGCCTCGGGCAGATCGGCAAACAGCGCCGCCATTTCTTTGCGGCTCTTCAGATAGTGGTCCGGTGTCAGGCGGAACCGGCTGTCGTCCGACACCATGGCGTTGTGCGCTACCGCCATCAGGGCGTCATGCGCCTCATAGTCGGAGGGCGACGGGAAGAAGGCTTCGTTGGTGGCGACAAGCGGAATATCGAACTTGTAGGCAAGCTCGATCATCCGGCTCTCGTGCCGCCGGTCATGGCCACCGTGGCGCTGCAGCTCGATATAGAGCCGATCGCCAAAGAGATCATGCAAGGCTTCGAGACGCGCTTCGGCGAGCGCCGTGGAGCCCGCCTTCATGGCGATATCCACCGGGCCACCGGACGCGCCGGTCAGCGCAATCAAGCCCTCGGTGCCGCATTCGGCAAGCCAGGAGCGCGTAATGCGCGTCGCCTGGCTGCCCTCGCCGCTCAGATAGGCACGGCTGACGAGATCGACGAGGCGCGTATAGCCGTCATCGGTGGCGGCGATGAGCACGATCGATGGCAGCTTGGCGAGCTGATGCCCGTGGCCGCGCCGATCCCCCTCGGTCTCGTCCTCCATGTCGATCGACAGCTGGCAGCCGGTGATCGGCTGCAGCCCGTCACCGGCTGCCTTCTGCGAGAATTCGAGGGCTGCGAAGAGATTGTTGGTGTCGGCGATCCCGATCGCCGGCTGGTTATCGGCGACCGCCTTGCCGACGACCTTCTTCAGCGGCAGAGCGCCTTCGAGCAAGGAGAAGGCAGAGTGGACGCGCAGATGCACGAATTGCGGATCCGTGCCGAGCGCCTCACTCGATGCTGCCTTGCTGTCGTCTGCCATTGTCGCACCCTGATTCCTGTCCAGTCGGAAGGATATCCCGTTTATCGCCCGTCATGTCCAGATTCCCCTGGCATGTCGTCCCCTTATTCAACGGGGATGAGACGCTTTGCGGAGGTGCTTGAGAGAAGATGTTGACGCCCGCCTTCAGAGGCCGAGCGCAATGAAAGAGATGCTTGCGATGAACAGGCTCATCGACGCGAAGGCGGCGAGGTCACGAACAAAATCAGTCATAACATGGCTCCTTTTCCGTTATGTTTTTACTTTGTTCCATTTTTGTTCACGCGTCAAGCAGTGCACAGGCATTCTGTTCACGATGGTTAACATCGCGCCCGAATGCAGGTTAACTGATGACGAAGCCGCTTGAGGAAAGCGCGGCGCCCGCATATCAAGAGGAACGACCACGCGGAGCGCTCCGACATGCTTGCACGCCTGATTCTCCCCTTGCTGATCCTGCTTCCGACCACCGTCTCCGCAGCAGAGACGATAGACCCCGCCCGCATCGTCTCGGCGGCGACCGGCGACTGGAACAAGGACGGGAGCCAGGATCTCGCGTTCATCGTACGACCCGCCCAAGGCAGCGACGAGGACAACGGCATCTATCTCTACCTCACCGGCGACAACGGCGCGCTGGCATTAAAGTCGGCCATTCCGAACAAGGTCTGGGGTCAGTTTGAACTCGTCGGCCAAGCGCCGTCGATCGAGGCGCTGCCGAGCGGCTCGTTGCTCATCACCAGTCAGAACGATGCCATCGGGCGCGACCGCTGGGAACAGAAGCTGACGGTCGCCTATCGCAACTTCGACTTCGTCGTGGCGGGCTACACCTACTCGTCCTACGATACGCTCGATCCGGACAACACCGCGCAGTGCGACCTCAACGTGCTGACGGGCAAGGGCAAATCGAACGACAAGCCAATCACCGCGAAAGGCGAGCTCATCCTTCTCAAGGACTGGAGCGACGATCGCGGGCAGACGGCGTGCGGTCTGTAATAACCGGGTTATTGTTCTCTATTTGTTCTTTACAACTTCAGCGGATCGCGACATCCTCCGGCGCGAACGTATGAGGAACAATCATGGCCGCGCTCGAAGCACTCAGAGAATTCATCGTTGAAGCCAAATCAAAAACCTATGTCGGCGGCGGCGGGCAGCGACCGTCGTCACGCCCGGGTTCCCACGACATCGGCTACGAGCGGGATAGCTGGCGCTACCTCGACAGCTATTTCGGCGGGACCGATTTCGCAGGCCAGGAGACCGTGTGGCAGAATGACGAGCCGCACTGGGCGATGAACTACTTCGGCCGGATCATTCGTCCTGACCTCATAAACGGCGAAAAGGCAGGCGTCGTCATCAGGGCGGCGCTTCAGGCGATGTACCGCGACAAGCGGCATTTCCTCGGCGGCACGGAGTTCCGGCACGCCCATGGCTACTACATCGACAACAGCCGCGGCGACACCGCACATTTTTCCGGGCATGAGGTCATCTTCGTCGACGGCGAGGAAGCCTACGAGCTCGACTATCGCGGCGGTCTGATCAGGCGTTGAGGGCAAGGCCCGCAGCAAGTGACGCAAGAGCGCGCAGCGGTTCGCGAATCTGAAGGATCGCGGCGCGCTTTGGACGCCAAACGCCGCGGATCGCCGGCGAAGCTGGTAATCGCTGTGTCAGACGCACGCATTCATTCAAGAAACGACGTTGCAAGTCACAGCGTGGGGTCAATCGTAACGCAAGGCTTGCACCGGATCGAGGCGCGAGGCGCGCCAGGCCGGAAAGATCGTGGCGAGGAAGGAAAGGGTCAGCGCCATGACGACGACGAGTGCGGTCTCGTCGGCGTTCATATCGGCCGGGAGCTGGTTGAGGAAATAAAGCTCAGGGCTGAATATCGTCGTTCCCGAGATCCAGGAAAAGAACTGCCGGATGGATTCGATGTTGAGGCAGACGGCGACGCCGAGCGCCACGCCCGCGACCGTTCCGGCGACGCCGATTGCAGCCCCCGTCATGAAGAAGATGCGCATGACAGAGCCCGAGGTCGCGCCCATGGTCCGCAGGATTGCGATGTCGCTGCCCTTGTCCTTCACCAACATGATCAGGCCGGAGATGATGTTGAGTGCCGCGACCAGCACGATCAGCGACAGGATCATGAACATCACGTTGCTCTGGACCTCGAGCGTCGAGAAGAAAGTCTTGTTGCGGTCGCGCCAGTCGGTGATGAAGATCTGCCGTCCGGCCGCATCCTCGATCGGCTGGCGCAATTCCTCAACGACATCAGGATGCTCGACGAAGATCTCGATCGACTGGACCAGTCCCTCGGCGTTAAAGAAGAGCTGCGCTTCTTCAAGCGGCATGAAGATGATCGTCGCGTCATACTCCGACATCCCGATCTCGTAGATTGCCGAGACGGTATATGCTTTCACACGCGGGTTCATGCCGAGCGGCGTCACGTCGCCGTTGGGCGAGGTCAGCGTGATGGTACCGCCGACCGTTATGCCAAGCTGTTCGGCCATGCGCGAGCCGATCGCGACACCGGAGCCGGAGGCAAAGCCGACGAGATCGCCGGACTGGATGTGGCCGGAAACCGACTTCATCTTGCTCAAGTCGTCGGCGCGGATACCGCGCACCAGCGCACCGGTCGAGCTGTCACCGACCCCTTGCGCCAGGACCTGGCCTTCGACCATCGGGATCGCCATGGTGACGCCCTTGACGCCCGAAAATTTGGTCGCCAGTTCCGGATAATTGTTGAGCGGACCGTCGATCGGCTGGACGATCATGTGGCCGTTGATGCCGAGAATGCGGGAGATGAGCTCGGTGCGAAAGCCGTTCATCACCGCCATGACGATGATCAGCGTCGCCACGCCGAGCATGATGCCGATGAAGGAGAAGCCGGCGATGACAGAGATGAAGGCTTCCTTGCGTCTGGAGCGAAGGTAGCGCCACGCCACCATACGCTCGAAGGCGGAAAAGGGTCGGCTGGAGGACTTTTCAGGCCGCTCTGCGGCCTGCACCCGATCTTCGGTCACGGCGGTCATCCTGCCTTCCCTCGCCTCATCACTTCGTTGCGACCAGCTTGTCGATCACCGCTTCGACGGTCATCGAGGGCAGTCTAGATTCACGTCGAGAAACTTGTACGTGCGCCAGCGAAAGGCAGGCTGACGTGGCGGCGTCCGAGTGGTCGTCGCGTCCGCCCTCCGGCACACTCACTTCATCTCGACGACCTTGCCGTCTTCGATCGTCACCCGCCGATCCATCAGTCCGGCGAGCTCGTGATTGTGCGTCGCGATCAATGCCGCGAGGCCCGACTGCCGTGCCAGCGCTTCCAGCGCCTCGAAGACATAACCGGCGGTCTCCGGATCGAGATTGCCTGTCGGTTCGTCGGCAAGGAGAACGAGCGGCGCGTTGGCAACGGCGCGCGCAATCGCAACGCGCTGCTGCTCGCCGCCGGAAAGTTCCGCCGGGCGGTGATCGGCGCGGTGGCCGATGCGCATATAGTCGAGCAACGCCCCAGCCCGCTCCGCGGCTTCCGCCTTGGGCAGACCGGCGATCAACTGCGGCATCATGATGTTTTCGAGCGCCGAGAACTCAGGCAACAGGTGGTGGAACTGGTAGACGAAACCGATCTCGTTGCGACGGATCGCCGTGCGCCGATCGTCATTGAGCCCGCCGCAGGACACCCCGTTGACCAGCACCTCGCCGCTATCGGGGCGTTCCAGCAGACCCGCCACATGCAGCAGCGTCGATTTTCCGGTCCCTGACGGCGCGACCAGCGCCACGGTCTCGCCGCTTCTCAGCGTGAAGTCAGCACCCTTGAGGATGGAAAGGAACGTCTCGCCTTCCCCATAGTGTCGTTCGACGCCGGAAAGCTGCAGTGCCACGCGCGCATTCATTGAGGTGATGTCCTTGTCATTCGTAACGCAGGGCCTGCACCGGATCGAGGCGCGAGGCGCGCCAGGCCGGAAAGATCGTGGCGAGGAAGGATAGGGTCAGCGCCATGACGATGACGAGCGCCGTCTCGTCGGCATTCATGTCGGCCGGAAGCTGGCTGAGGAAATAAAGCTCTGGGCTAAACAGCGTTGTTCCGGAGATCCAGGAGAAGAACTGTCGGATGGATTCGATGTTGAGGCAGACGACGACGCCGAGCGCCACGCCCGCGACCGTTCCGGCGACGCCGATTGCAGCCCCCGTCATGAAGAAGATGCGCATGACAGAGCCCGAGGTCGCGCCCATGGTCCTTAAGATCGCGATGTCGCTGCCCTTGTCCTTCACCAGCATGATCAGGCCGGAGATGATGTTGAGCGCCGCGACCAGCACGATTAGCGTCAGGATCATGAACATTACGTTGCGCTCCACCTGGAGCGCGGAGAAGAAGGTCTTGTTGCGGTCGCGCCAGTCGGTGATGAAGATCTGCCGTCCGGCCGCGTCCTCGATCGGCTGGCGCAACTCCTCAACGACATCTGGATGTTCGACGAAGATCTCGATCGACTGAACCAGTCCCTCGGCGTTGAAGAACAGCTGCGCCTCTTCAAGCGGCATGAAGATGATTGTTGAATCATATTCCGACATGCCGATCTCGTAGATCGCCGAGACGGTATAAGCCTTCACACGGGGGTTCATGCCGAGCGGTGTCACGTCGCCGTTGGGCGAGGTCAGCGTAATCGTTCCGCCGACCGTTATGCCAAGCTGCTCGGCCATACGCGAACCGATGGCGACGCCAGAGCCGGAGGCAAAGCCGACGAGATCGCCGGACTGGATGTGGTCAGAAACCGACTTCATCTTGCTCAAGTCGTCGGCGCGGATACCGCGCACCAGCGCACCGGTCGAGCTGTCACCGACCCCTTGCGCCAGGACCTGGCCTTCGACCATCGGGATCGCCATGGTGACGCCCTTGACGCCCGAAAATTTGGTCGCCAGTTCCGGATAATTGTTGAGCGGACCGTCGATCGGCTGGACGATCATGTGGCCGTTGATGCCGAGGATGCGGGAGATGAGCTCGGTGCGGAAGCCGTTCATCACCGCCATGACGATGATCAGCGTCGCCACGCCGAGCATGATGCCGATGAAGGAGAAGCCGGCGATGACAGAGATGAAGGCTTCCTTGCGTCTGGAGCGCAGGTAGCGCCACGCCACCATACGCTCGAAGGCGGAAAAGGGTCGGCTGGAGGACTTTTCAGGCCGCTCTGCGGCCTGCACCTGATTTTCAGTCACGGCGGTCATCCTGCCTTCCCTCGCCTCGTCACTTCGTTGCGATCAGCTTGTTGATCGCCGCTTCGACGGTCATCGTCTCGCGCTCGCCGGTCTTGCGGTCCTTGACCTCGACTTCGCCATTGGCGATCGAACGCGGTCCGACGATGATCTGGACCGGAACGCCGATCAGATCAGCCGTCGCGAACTTCGCACCAGCGCGGTCGTCCCTGTCGTCGAGCAGCGCCTCGAATCCAGCCTTGCCGAGTTCAGAATAGAGCGTCTCGCAGGCGCCGTCGCAAGCGGCATCGCCCGCTTTCATGTTGATGATGACGCCATCGAACGGCGCGATCGACTTCGGCCAGATGATGCCGTTGTCGTCATGCGAGGCTTCGATGATCGCCGGCACCAGACGGGTCGGGCCGATGCCATAGGAGCCCATGTGCACTGCATGCTCCTTGCCGTCGGGGCCGAGAACCTTGGCGCCCATGGCTTCGGAGTACTTGGTGCCGAAATAGAAGATGTGGCCGACTTCGATGCCGCGGGCCGACAGTCGGTCGCCCTCGGCAACCGCGTTGAAGGCTGCCTCGTCGTGCATTTCCGACGTCGCCGCATAACGCGAGGTCCACTTGTCGAAGATCGTCTTCAGGCCGGCAACGTCATCGAAATTCGTGTCTTCGCCCGGAATATCGAAGCCGAGGAAATCCTTATGGCAGAAGACTTCGGACTCGCCGGTATCGGCAAGAATGATGAATTCGTGGCTGAGATTGCCGCCGATCGGGCCGGTATCGGCGCGCATCGGAATGGCGCGAAGGCCCATGCGCGCGAAGGTGCGCAAGTAAGCGGCAAACATCCGGTTATAGGCGTGTTCGGCCCCTTCCCGATCGAGATCGAAGGAATAGGCGTCCTTCATCAGGAATTCGCGCGAGCGCATGGTGCCGAAGCGCGGACGGATCTCGTCACGGAACTTCAGCTGGATGTGGTAGAGATTGAGCGGCAGGTCGCGGTAGGACTTCACGTAGGAACGGAAGACGTCCGTGATCATTTCCTCGTTCGTCGGACCGTAGAGCATCGGCCGGTCCTGCCGGTCCTTGATGCGCAGCATTTCCTTGCCGTAGGCGTCGTAGCGACCGCTTTCCTGCCACAGCTCGGCAGACTGGAGGGTCGGCATCAGAAGCTCGATCGCGCCGGAGCGGTTCTGCTCCTCGCGGATGACCGCGTTGACCTTGTCGAGAACCCGCTTGCCCAGTGGCAGCCAGGTATAGATGCCCGAAGACTGCTGCCGGACCATGCCCGTGCGCAGCATGAGGCGGTGGGAAACGATTTCCGCTTCCTTGGGATTTTCCTTCAGGATGGGCATAAAAAAGCGGGACAGGCGCATGACGGGTTCCAGAACTTGATGAACGTCGCACTATCGGCGGATTCGGGCGAAATGACGTTGAGCGAGATGCCGGATTCACCTTTTGATTGGTAAAGGCGACCGCTGCTTCTCGGGTCGGGCTCTCCATTTTCCATCACCGGCAAAGCCGGCAGGAACCTTTAGGAGCCTTGCGTTCATAGCTGCTTCGCTGGCGGAAGAAAACCCTGCTCTCCGTTGTCACGGACAGAGAAAGCATCCACGGATTTTCAGGGGGAACTCGACGCCGCTCCTGCGTCAAAAGAGCACGCTAGTAACAAGATTACGACAGTAATTGTCAACGGGAATATTTTACCCGACTGTAGCAAAAATGCAAAAAAACAGGATGACAGAGCCCAATGTTTGGGCTAGTTTCGGCTCACAAAACAGGCATGAAGACTAAATTCTTGCCGACTTTCGCGGTCAAGTCTTGGGAGGATAAGATCTTAGGCGCGCTTCGTCGCTGCCGCCGGAAACGGATTAAAGATCACGCGAAACTTGAAAAACAAGGCTTTTAGCCTTGTTTTTTTTTGCTTTTCAGCAAGCGACAGACGCGCGAAGCACCTTGCAAAATTGAACTATGTCAATTTCGCGACGGTCAATCCTGCAATTGCCCGGGTTTTGCCCGCGGGCATGCGCGCAGGCTCCGTCAAGGCACAGATGTGCCCATCAAATTGCACAGAACATGTCGCATTGAGAGCGACCGGCTCACACGGCGGCCGCGATGAACTTATCAATCAAATTTTGGGTAGAAACGCGGAATGGAATCTATGCCGTAGCCGAGCCTGACGGACAGGATATACCAGGCAAGTTGAATGACGGCCGCAATCACCGTCGTCAAAAGCACGACACGCTTGGCGTTGAACTTCGCCGGGGCGCTCTCGACACTCCCCGGAACGACGCTGTTTTCTTCAGCCTGAGTGCGCACGCCGAGGGGCAGCACGGCAAAGAGCGTGATCCACCAGATGATGAAGTAGATGGCAAAGGTCGAAAAAAGCGGCATTTCAAGCTCCCGGTGAAGGCGATCGGCAAGACAGCGAGCAACCCGCGTTTCGCCGCGACTTCCGCGACATTCCGTCCGCCTTATAGCGCTGACCGCCCGATCGCACAAACCGGCATCGCGCGATCTACTGTCACACCTCCTCGAGTTCGATCAGCGTACCCTGAAAATCCTTGGGATGCAGGAAGAGCACCGGCTTGCCATGGGCGCCGATCTTCGGCTCGCCATCGCCCAACACTCGCGCTCCGGCGGCGCGCAACGCGTCGCGCGCCGACAGGATGTTCTCTACCTCGTAGCAGATGTGATGCATCCCGCCCGAAGGATTCTTCGCCAGGAAAGCGGCAATCGGTGAGCCCTCGCCGAGCGGCTCCAGCAGCTCGACCTTGGTGTTTGCAAGCGTGACGAACACGACGGTGACGCCGTGTTCGGGCAAAGCCTGTGGCTCGGTGACGGAGGCGCCGAGCGTCGAGCGATAGCTTTCGGCGGCGGAGTGAAGATCCGGCACTGCGATGGCGATGTGGTTCACTCTTCCAAGCATTGCGATCTCCCGCTTTGACGTCCGGTTCCGCTTACATGGTCACGGGCAACCGGCCAATCAGACTTTGGTGACAAACACCGTGACGATCGGCTTCTTGCCCCAGATCTGGTTGGCGGTGCTGCGCACGGCGCGGCGGACCGCCTCCTGCAGCATTGCCAGATCCTTGCGCTTTGCCCGCGGAATGCTCTCGACGGCGCCAAGAATGGCGTCATAGAGCGTGTCCTCCATGTCCTCGCCCTCGTCGTCGAACTCCGGCAAGCCGATCGCGACGATATCCGGGTCGCCCAGGAAATCGTAGCGGCTGTCGAGAACGACGTTGACGGCGACATGGCCGGCGAAGGAGAGCTTGCGGCGTTCGCCGATGCCCATCTCCTCGAAATCGCCGATGAGGCTGCCGTCCTTGTAGATGCGGCCATGGGGCGCTTCGTCGATCACTTCGGCGGGACCTGGCGCAAGACGCAGCATTTCGCCGTTCCTGAGACGCGGAACGCTGGCGATGCCGGACTGCCGGCCCAGTTCGCCATGCGCCGTCAGATGCGCCGCCTCGCCATGAACAGGTACGAGGATCTGCGGCCGCAGCCACTGGTACATCTGCTGCAGCTCGGTGCGACGCGGGTGGCCGGATACGTGCACCAGCGCCTCGCTGTCGGTGATGATGTGGATGCCCTGTTCCACCAGGCCGTTCTTGATGTCGTTGATCGCCTTTTCGTTGCCCGGGATCGTGCGTGAGGAAAACACGACCGTGTCGCCAGCCGAGAAGGCGACATTTCGCATCTCGTCACGGGCGATCTTGGCAAGGGCTGCCCGCGGCTCGCCCTGGCTGCCAGTCAGGATGACCACGACCTTGTCGCGCGGCACGTAGCCGAACTCGTCTTCGGCGAGGAAAGGTTTGATGCCTTCCATCAGCCCAAGATCCGTAGCGACGGCGACGACCCGCTTCATCGAACTGCCGAGCAGAAGCACATCCCTGCCGGCCTCTTCCGCCGCTTCGGCGATCGAGCGGATGCGCCCGACATTC
Organism: Ensifer sp. ENS02; assembly: GCF_014851885.1. Taxonomy (NCBI): domain Bacteria; kingdom Pseudomonadati; phylum Pseudomonadota; class Alphaproteobacteria; order Hyphomicrobiales; family Rhizobiaceae; genus Ensifer; species Ensifer sp. ENS02. The sequence continues at coordinate 65,309 of NZ_JACVAO010000002.1, forward strand.
GAGGAGAACGTCGTGATCGCCACCCGACCCTCAGCGTTGGCGATAATCTTCGTCAGGCTTTCGGAAACCTCCTGCTCCGACGGCGAAACGCCGTCGCGCATCGCATTGGTGGAATCGCAGACGAGCGCAAGCACACCTTCATCGCCGATCTGGCGGAAGCGTGTCTCGTCGGTCAACGGTCCGAGCGACGGGTGAAGGTCGATCTTCCAGTCGCCGGTATGAACCACGGTGCCGACCGGCGTGCGAATGATCAGCGACATCGGCTCGGGGATCGAGTGGTTGACGCCGACGGCCTCAATCTCGAAGGGGCCGACATTGATACGGTCGCCCTGCTTGAAGATCGTGATGGGGATCTCGCCCCGGCTCTTCTCGAAGTCCCGCTTGGCTTCGAGCATGCCTGCCGTGAACGGCGAGGCATAGACCGGCACATTGAGACCGGGCCACAGGTCGTTCAGACCGCCATAGTGGTCCTCGTGCGCATGGGTGATGATGATCGCCTTGAGATTGCGGCGCTCTTCGGCGAGAAAGCCGATATCGGGGAGCACGAGGTCGACCCCCGGGAGCTCTGGCCCCGGGAACGTCACACCGCAATCGACCATGATCCACTGGCGGCTGCCCGGCCGTCCGTAGCCGTACAGGCCAAGATTCATGCCGATTTCGCCGACGCCGCCGAGCGGCAAGAACACCAATTCTTCTTCTTGCGCCATGTCGTGTTGCGCCCCTGTTCCAAATTTATCCGAAAAATACGTCGCCGGCGGCAATCGCCTGCGTCATGCCGTTGCCGGTGTCGAGCACCAGCCGTCCGGCCTCATCAATACCGGCAAAGCGCCCTGAAAGCGACCGGTCCGGCAGGTTCACGGTTATCGTTTCACCGATGCCGCGGGCTGCTGCCCGCCATTGTTCGATCGTCGTGGCGATACCGGCGCCCCGATCCCAAACCTGCAGGGTCTCCGCCATCGTCAGGAACAGGCGCGCAAACAGTTCGTCGGGCGAAACCGACGCACCTTCGTTGGCCAGCGACGTCACGGGATAGAGCCCTTCATCCGGCTGGACCGCGATGTTGATGCCGCAACCGATGACCAGCGCCCGGCGCCCGTCCGGGAGGCTTTCGCCTTCAAGCAGGATACCGCAGGTCTTCTTGCCGTCGATCAGGATGTCGTTCGGCCACTTGATCTCCACCGGCGCCGAACCCGGCGGCATCACCTGGCGGATCGCCCTGTGAACGGCGACGGCGACAGCAAGCGGCAAAGAGTGCAGGTGCTCGACCGGTGCCGGCTCGATGAGGAGAAGCGAAGCGTAGAGATTGCCCGGTTCGGAGAACCATGCCCGGCCGCGACGTCCGCGCCCGCCGGTCTGCCTGATGGCCGTGACCCAGAGATTGCCCGGGTCACCCTGGCGCGCACGCGCCAGGCATTCACTGTTGGTCGACCCGACCGCATCGAGAGCGACGTGCCGGAAATCGTCGAGCGAGATCCGGCCGCCACTTTCAAAGGCGATCAAAAGAAGGTCCGCGCCGCGACTTCAGCGGCGTTTCCGAGCGGGCCGCCGATGAGCACGTATCCGAGAACGAACAGGCCCGAGAGACCGAACACCAGCCGCAGTTCGCCGGCGGTGCGGGCGAACTCGCCCTTGGCATCGTCGAACCACATCACCTTGATGACGCGCAGGTAGTAGTAGGCGCCGACGACGGATGCGAGGACGCCGATGATGGCGAGCGCATAGAGCTGGGCTTCGATGGCCGCCATGAAGACGAAGTACTTCCCGAAGAAGCCTGCCATTGGCGGGATGCCGGCGAGCGAGAACATCAGGACGGTCAGCACCGTCGCCATGAAGGGGTTGGTCTGCGAGAGACCGGCGAGATCGTCGACGTTCTCGACGTTTTCGCCTTCCTTGCGGCGCATCGCCAGGATGCAGGCGAAGGTGCCAAGCGTCATGACCATGTAGATGAGCATGTAGAGCAGCACGCCACGAACACCAGCCATGGAGCCGGCGGCAAGGCCGACCAGCGCGTAGCCCATGTGGCCGATCGAGGAATAGGCCATCAGGCGCTTGATGTTCTTCTGGCCGATCGCCGCGAAGGCACCGAGCAGCATCGATGCGATCGAGATGAAGACGATGATCTGCTGCCAGTCAGCAACGACAGGCTCGAAGGCATTGATGACGATGCGAACGAGGATCGCCATGGCGGCGACCTTCGGTGCCGCCGCGAAGAAGGCGGTGACCGGCGTTGGCGCGCCTTCATAAACGTCAGGCGTCCACATGTGGAACGGCACGGCCGAGATCTTGAAAGCGAGGCCGGCGAGTACGAAGACCAGACCGAAGATCAGGCCGAGCGAGCGGCCTTCAGCCGTCAGCGCAGCCGCGATCTGGGTAAAGCCGGTGTGGCCGGTGAAGCCGTAGATCAGCGACATGCCGTAAAGCAGCATGCCCGAAGAAAGCGCACCGAGGACGAAGTACTTCAGGCCGGCTTCCGTCGAGCGGATGCTGTCGCGGTTGATGGCAGCGACGACATAAAGGGCCAGCGACTGCAGTTCCAGCGACAGGTAGAGCGAGATCAGGTCGTTGGCCGAGATCATCAAGAGCATGCCGAGCGTTGCCAGCACCAGAAGCACTGGGAACTCGAAACGGTCAATCTGGGCGGAGCGCGCATGGCCGACCGTCATCACCAGGGCGGTGATGGAGCCGATCAGGGCCAGAACCTTCATGAACTTGGCGAAGGGATCCGACAGGAAGGCGCCGCCATAGGCTTCGCCTTCACCGGTCTTAAGCACGAGCCAGAGGCCAGCGATGATCAGGAGGGCAACCGCAAGACCGGTGACCGTCGACGCCGACTTCTCGCCGGAAAACACGCCAATCATCAGCAACGCCATCGCGCCGACCGCGAGGATCAGCTCGGGGATCGAGAGTTGCAGGCTTGCAAGGAGGGTTTCAGCAGTCATGTCCAATCACGTCCTGTGGTCATTGCACCGAAAGCGCAACGTTTTGCGCTGCCTGCAGGGCTGCGGAGTAGTTGTTGACGAGCAGATCCACGGAGGCCGCGGTCGCATCGAAGATCGGTGCCGGATAGACGCCGAAGAAGATCGTCAGGATCACCAGCGGATAAAGGATGGCCTTTTCGCGCGGCGACAGGTCGAGCAACGCCTTCAGGCTTTCCTTTTCCAGCGCGCCGAACACGACCCGGCGATAGAGCCAGAGCGCATAGGCGGCCGACAGGATCACGCCGGAGGTGGCAAAGAGCGCAACCCAGGTGTTGGCACGGAAGGCACCGACGAGGGTCAGGACTTCGCCGACGAAGCTGGACGTGCCCGGCAGGCCGACGTTCGCCATGGTGAACACCATGAAGGCGACGGCGTACTTCGGCATGTTGTTTACGAGGCCGCCATAGGCGGCGATTTCGCGGGTGTGCAGGCGGTCGTAGACAACGCCGACGCAAAGGAAGAGCGCGCCGGAGACGATGCCGTGCGACAGCATCTGGAAGATCGCACCCTGCACGCCCTGAACGTTGGCGGCAAAGATACCCATCGTCACGTAGCCCATGTGCGCAACGGACGAATAGGCGATCAGCTTCTTGATGTCGGTCTGCATCAGCGCCACCAGCGAGGTGTAGATGATGGCGACGACCGAAAGCGTGAAGACGAACGGCGCGAAGTAATCTGAGGCCAGCGGGAACATCGGCAGCGAGAAGCGCAGGAAGCCGTAACCGCCGAGCTTTAGCAAGACGCCGGCCAGAATGACCGAGCCCGCCGTCGGCGCCTGAACGTGTGCGTCGGGAAGCCAGGTGTGGACCGGCCACATCGGCATCTTCACCGCAAAGGAGGCGAAGAAGGCGAGCCACAGCCAAGTCTGCATCTGGCGCGGGAAGTTATAGGCCAGTAGCTGCGTGATGTCGGTCGTACCGGCCTGCCAGTACATCGCCATGATCGCGAGCAGCATCAGCACTGAGCCGAGCAGCGTATAGAGGAAGAACTTGTAGCTGGCGTAAACGCGGTCCTTGCCGCCCCAGACACCGATGATGAGGAACATCGGGATGAGACCGGCTTCGAAGAACACGTAGAAGAGCACGATATCGAGCGACACGAAGACGCCGATCATGAACGTTTCCAGGACCAGGAACGCGATCATGTAGGCCTTCAGCCGCTTCTCGATCGACAGCCAGCTCGCCAGTACGCAGAACGGCATGAGGAAGGCCGAGAGCACCACGAACAGCATCGAGATACCATCGACACCGAGATGGTAGGAAATGCCGGTGCCGAGCCACTCGTGCTTCTCGATCATCTGGAAGCCCGGGTTCGAGGAATCGAACTGGTACCAGATGTAGACCGACACGGCGAAGGTGAAGATCGTCGTCAGCAGCGAAACGTTCAGGATATTCCGGCGGCCGTAGGCGCTGTCTTCCCTTGTGAGCAAGAGAAGCAGGACGCCGACGAGCGGCATGAAGGTGACCGCGGAAAGTACGGGCCAATCGGTCATCAGAAGGAACTCCTGAACATCATCCAAGTAACAAGCGCGGCAATGCCGATCAGCATCGCAAACGCGTAGTGATAGAGGTAACCAGTCTGCAGGCGGACAACGCGGTCAGTGACGTTGAGCACACGTGCGGCAATGCCGTTCGGGCCGTAGCCGTCGATCACGCGACCGTCGCCTTCCTTCCACAGGAAGGTGCCGAGCCACTTGGCCGAGCGTACGAACAGGAAGTCATAGAGCTCGTCGAAGTACCACTTATTGAGCAGGAACTGGTAGAGGCCACGGTGCTGCTCTGCCAGATACTTCGGCAGTTCCGGCCGGCGGATATACATGTACCAGGCCGTGAAGAGGCCAAGCGCCATGGCGACAAACGGGCTCCACTTAACCCACTTCGGCACGTGGTGGTACTCATGCAGGATTTCGTTTTCCGCCGAGGTGAACAGCGCACCCTTCCAGAATTCGGCATAGCCTTCGCCGAAGAAGTGATCGTGGAAGATGAAGCCGGCGACCAGCGCACCGACGCCAAGGATATAGAGCGGCACCAGCATGACCTGCGGCGATTCATGCACGTGATGCATGACATCCGAGGAAGCGCGCGGCTTGCCATGGAAGGTCATGAAGGTCAGGCGCCACGAATAGAAGCTGGTGAAGAGTGCCGCGACAACGAGCAGCGCATAGGCGAAACCGGAAACCGAGCTGTGGGCGGCATAGGCGGACTCGATGATCGCGTCCTTCGAGAAGAAGCCTGCGGTACCGATGATCGTGCCAGGGATGCCGACGCCGGTCAGTGCGATCGTGCCGATGAACATCATCCAGTAGGTAACCGGAATGTGCTTCCGGAGACCGCCCATGTAACGCATGTCCTGCTCGCCATCGACGGCGTGGATGACCGAACCGGCACCCAAGAACAGCAGAGCCTTGAAGAAGGCGTGCGTGAACAGGTGGAAGATCGCCGCGCCATAGGCACCGACGCCGAGGGCCACGAACATGTAGCCGAGCTGCGAGCAGGTCGAATAGGCGATGACGCGCTTGATGTCGTTCTGGACGAGGCCGACGGTCGCCGCGAAGAAGGCGGTGATCGCGCCGATAATGGTGACGACGGTCAGCGCATCCGGCGACAGCTCGAACACCGGCGACATGCGGGCGACGAGGAAGACGCCGGCGGTAACCATGGTTGCGGCATGGATAAGAGCCGAAACCGGGGTCGGGCCTTCCATGGCGTCCGGAAGCCAGGTGTGCAGCAGGAACTGCGCCGACTTGCCCATCGCGCCCATGAAGAGCAGCAGGGATGCGGCGGTGATGGCGTCAGCCTTGTCGAGGTGCATGCCGAACAGGGTGACGACGGCCTCCCCTGCTCCCGCACCTTCGGCCGGCAGATAGGTCTTGGCGGCAGCGAAGATCGTTTCCAGGTTGACCGAGCCGAACAGCACGAAGACCAGGAAGATACCGAGCGCGAACCCGAAGTCACCGACGCGGTTGACGATGAAGGCCTTCATCGCAGCAGCGTTGGCCGACGGCTTCTTGTACCAGAAGCCGATGAGCAGGTAGGACGCAAGACCCACGCCTTCCCAGCCGAAGAACATCTGCACCAGGTTGTCCGACGTGATGAGCATCAACATCGCGAAGGTGAAGAGCGACAGATAGGCAAAGAAGCGCGGACGATGCGGATCGTGGTGCATGTAGCCGATCGAATAGACATGCACGAGGGTCGACACCGTGTTGACGACCACGAACATGACCGAGGTCAGCGTATCGACGCGGAACGCCCATTCGACATCGAAGGTGCCGGACTGGATCCAGCGCAGCACCGACACCTTGATCATTTCCTGGTGGCCCATGGCGACGTCGAAGAAGACGTACCAGGAGAGCGCAGCGGCAATGATCATCAGACCGCTGGTGACATATTCCGATGCCTTGGCGCCGATCGAACTACCGAAGAGGCCGGCGATCAGAAAGCCGATCAAAGGCAGGAAGACGATAGCCTTGATGATGGTATCCATAGCCCAATCAGCCCTTCATCATGTTGACGTCTTCAACAGCGATCGAGCCGCGGTTGCGGTAGAAGACGACGAGAATTGCAAGTCCGATGGCCGCTTCCGCAGCCGCGACGGTCAGGATGAACAGGGCAAAGACCTGGCCAGTGATGTCATTCAGGAACGCCGAGAAGGCGACCATGTTGATGTTGACCGCAAGAAGAATGAGTTCGACCGACATCAGGATGACGATGACGTTCTTCCGGTTCAGGAAGATGCCGAAGACGCCCAGCGTGAACAGGATGGCGCTGACGGTGAGATAGTGGGAAATTCCGATTTCCATTTTTTTGTTCCTCGATCTCGCGTCCGACTTAAATGCCCTGGCCGGGCTTGACCGTGACCACTTCGACGGCGGTCTCGGGCGTGCGGGCAACCTGCTGCGGGATGTTCTGGCGCTTGATGTTTTCGCGGTGGCGCAGGGTCAGCACGATCGCGCCGATCATGGCTACGAGCAGGACCAGGCCGGCGATCTGGAAGAAGTAGACGTAGTGCGTGTAGAGCACGTCGCCGAGCGCTGCCGTGTTCGTGCGGTCGGCGACCGCCGGGATCGGCATCGAAATCGACTTGGCGATCTCAGGCGAGAACGTCGCACCGCCAACCACGATGATGAGCTCGGCTGCAAGGATCAGACCGATCAGCGCGCCCACCGGCGCATATTCAAGCACGCCGGCCCGCAGTTCCGCGAAGTCGATGTCGAGCATCATAACCACGAACAGGAACAGCACCGCGACCGCGCCGACATAAACGACCAGCAGGATCATCGCGAGGAATTCGGCGCCAGTCAGCAGGAACAGACCTGCCGCGTTAAAGAAGGTCAGGATCAGGAACAGAACCGAATAAACCGGGTTCCTGGCCGCAATGACCATGAATGCCGACGCCACCGCGATGAAGGCAAAGAGATAGAAAAAAAGAACCTGCAGACCCATGATCGGTGCCTTCTTCGTCTTGCACGGCGTGAGGCGCTTCTGGCCCCACTCCACAGGCAAAGCCGGACACGCGTCCGGCCGTTGCCCAAACCTATGTCACATGCACCGCCCTCCCCGGGGCGGCGCTACGCTCTGGCCTCAGCGATAGGGCGAGTCCATTGCGATGTTGCGTGCGATTTCCCGTTCCCAACGGTCGCCGTTGGCGAGGAGCTTGTCCTTGTCGTAGTAAAGCTCTTCGCGCGTCTCGGTGGCGAACTCGAAGTTCGGGCCCTCGACGATGGCATCGACCGGACAGGCTTCCTGGCAGAAACCGCAATAGATGCACTTCACCATGTCGATGTCGTAGCGAACCGTACGGCGTGTGCCGTCGTTGCGGCGCGGGCCGGCTTCGATGGTGATGGCCTGTGCAGGACAGATCGCCTCGCACAGCTTGCAGGCGATGCAACGCTCTTCACCGTTCGGATAACGGCGCAGCGCATGCTCGCCGCGGAAGCGCGGGCTGACCGGTCCCTTTTCGAAGGGGTAGTTCAACGTCGCCTTCGGCTTGAAGAAATAGCGCATCGACAGAAAGAACGCGCCGACGAATTCCTTCAGGAACAGCGAGCTGACGGCTTGCGAAAGACCGGCCATCATTTACCTCCAGAGTTGCCGGCCTGGGAGCGACCGGCGGTATGCTGCCAAACGTGAGCCATCGTCATGCGGCTCCCGTCAGCTTGAGAACGAACGCAGTGATCACGACCATTGCGAGAGAGATCGGCAGGAAGACCTTCCAGCCAAGACGCATCAGCTGGTCGTAGCGGTAACGCGGCACGAAAGCCTTCACCATCGCGAACATGAAGAACACGAAGGATGCCTTCAGCACGAACCAGATGATGCCGGGTACCCAGTTGAGGAACCAGACGTCCACCGGAGGCAGCCAGCCACCGAGGAACAGGATCGTCGTCAGCGCGCACATCAGGCAGATGGCGGCATATTCGCCGAGCATGAACATCATGTAAGGCGTGGAGCCGTACTCGACCATGAAGCCGGCGACGAGTTCGGATTCCGCTTCCGGAAGGTCGAAAGGCGGGCGGTTCGTTTCGGCCAGCGCCGAAATGAAGAACACGATGAACATCGGGAACAGCGCCAGCCAATGCCAGTCGAGGAACGACGCCGGCAGGCCGAGGTTGGTGCCGATGCCGCTCGACTGCGCGTTGACGATGTCCGTCAGGTTCAGCGAGCCGACGCAGAGCAGGACGGTGACGATAACGAAGCCGATCGAGACTTCGTAGGAGACCATCTGAGCTGCGGAGCGAAGCGCGCCGAGGAAGGGATATTTGGAGTTCGACGCCCAGCCGCCCATGATGATGCCATAAACTTCAAGAGAAGATATGGCGAACACGAAGAGGATGCCGACGTTGATGTTCGCGATCACCCAGCCGGCGTTGAGCGGGATCACGGCCCAAGCGGCGAGCGCCAACGTCACGGAGACGAGCGGGGCGAGCAGAAAGATCGCCTTGTTGGCGCCGGCCGGGATAACCGGCTCCTTGAAGACGAACTTCAAAAGGTCGGCGAAGGACTGGAAAAGTCCCCAGGGGCCCACCACATTCGGACCACGGCGGAGCTGAACTGCAGCCCAGATCTTACGGTCTGCGAGCAGGATGTAGGCGATGAAAAGCAGCAGCGCGACCAGGAGCAGCAGCGACTGGGCGACCATGATGATCGCGGGCCAGACATAGGTCGAAACGAAAGCGTCCATGATACTCTATTCCCTCGCGCTCATTCCGCCGCAGCTTTGAAATTGTTGCGTGCCAAAGCCGAGCATTCGGCCATGACGGCGGATGCGCGCGCTATCGGGTTCGTCAAATAGAAGTCTTTGACCGGAGACGCAAACACGGATTTGCCTATCTCACCTGCTTTTTGACCAAGTGCGGCAATTTCGTCGCCGTTGCCGCTCGCGATCGCGTCGATATCGGCGAAATGCGGGTGGGCCGCATAGAGCTTCGAGCGCAATTCGCCAAGCGAATCAAAGGGCAGCTTCTTGCCGAGCACATCGGAGAGAGCGCGGATGATCGCCCAGTCCTCGCGTGCGTCGCCCGGTGCGAAGCCGGCGCGGTTGCCGACCTGAACGCGGCCTTCGGTGTTGACCCAGGTGCCGGACTTTTCGGTGTAGGTCGCGCCCGGCAGGATGACGTCGGCGGCATGTGCGCCGTTGTCGCCGTGCGAGCCGATATAAACCGTGAAGCCGGACTTGCGTTCCGCAAGGTCGATCTCGTCAGCGCCGAGCAGGAAGAGAACATCGGAGGCGGTGACCATCTCGGCCGCCGTCTTGCCGTTCGCGCCCGGAACGAAGCCGAGGTCGAGACCACCGACGCGGGAAGCGGCCGTGTGAAGAACGGCAAAACCGTTCCACTCGGCGGTAACCGCACCGACGGCGCCTGCGAGCTTGGCAGCGGCAGAAAGAACGGCAGCGCCGCCCTCCCCTGCAACAGCACCCTGGCCGATGAGGATCATCGGGCGCTGCGCCTTCTTCAAGGTCGCTGCAAACTTGCCCTTGCCCGAGACGAGCTCGGCGAGCGTTTCGGTGCCGGCGCCGAGATACTCGTATTCGTAACGCAGTTCGCCCGGCTCGCCGATCACGGCGATCGGGAAGTTGCCCATGCGGTAGCGCTTGCGGATGCGGGCATTGAGAACCGAAGCCTCAAAGCGCGGATTGGAGCCGATGATCAGCAGCGCGTCAGCGCTTTCGATGCCAGCGATCGTCGGGTTGAAGAGGTAGCTGGCGCGACCGAGCGACGGGTCGAGTGCGGCGCCATCCTGGCGGCAGTCGACACTCTCGGAGCCGAGCGCTGCGATCAGCTGCTTCAGCGCGTACATTTCTTCGACCGAAGCGAGGTCGCCGGCAATGGCGCCGATCTTGTCGCCGGAAGTCTGGGCGACGGCAGCCTTGACCGCCTGGAAGGCTTCGCCCCACGTTGCCGGCTGCAGACGGCCGTCCTTCTTGACGTATGGACGATCGAGGCGCTGCGTCTTCAGGCCATCCCAGATGAAGCGGCTCTTGTCGGAGATCCACTCTTCGTTGATGTCCTCATTGACGCGCGGCATGATGCGCATGACTTCGCGGCCGCGGGTATCGACGCGGATCGCCGAACCGAGCGCGTCCATCACGTCGATGGATTCGGTCTTGTTCAGCTCCCACGGACGGGCGGTGAAGGCAAACGGCTTCGAGGTCAGCGCACCGACCGGGCAGAGGTCAACGACGTTGCCCTGCAGTTCGGAGGTCATCGCCTGCTCGAGATAGGTGGTGATCTCGGCGTCTTCGCCGCGGCCGATCAGGCCAAGTTCGGCAATGCCGGCAACTTCGGTCGTGAAGCGAACGCAGCGCGTGCAGTGAATGCAGCGGTTCATCACGGTCTTGACGAGCGGGCCGATATACTTGTCTTCGACGGCGCGCTTGTTTTCCTGGTAGCGCGAGCTGTCGATACCGAAGGCCATGGCCTGGTCCTGCAGGTCGCATTCGCCGCCCTGGTCACAGATCGGGCAGTCGAGCGGATGGTTGATCAGCAGGAATTCCATCACGCCTTCGCGCGCCTTCTTGACCATCGGCGTGGTCGTGAAGACTTCCGGCGCTTCGCCGTTCGGGCCCGGACGGAGGTCGCGCACGCCCATGGCGCAGGAAGCGGCGGGCTTGGGCGGCCCTCCCTTCACCTCGATCAGACACATGCGGCAGTTGCCGGCGACCGAAAGCCGCTCGTGGAAACAGAAGCGCGGAACTTCAGCCCCGGCCTCTTCGCACGCCTGAAGCAGCGTGAAATGATCCGGTACCTCGATCTCTTTTCCGTCGACTTTCAGCTTTGCCATCTTCGTACTCAATCCTGTCTTCCGTCCGTCGGCCCATCGGCGACGCACAATTCCAACACAGCCTTGCTGCTTGCGGGCGATGGCCGTCCCCGGTCCCCGCCCTGTTGTCTCAAGCGCCTTTCAGCGCCTTGGCCTGTCCAACCCAATCGTCCCGCTTGATCCGCCCGCCGAAACCGAGTTCGTCGTCGAAGCGGGCGACATCCGCCTCGCTCCAACCGGCGATGTCGGCAAAGCCGCTGATGCCCTTCGCGTTCAGCACCTGCTCGAGCTTCGGGCCGATGCCGGAGATCCGCTTCAGGTCGTCGGTGGCTTTCGCCTTGGCGCGCGTCGCGCGAACCTTGACCACCTTTTGAGCGGCAACCTTCTCGACCACCGGCTTTGCGGCTGCGCGCTTGGCAGGCGCGGACGGCTTGGCGACCGGTTCCGGCTTTGCGTCGGCCTGCACCGTCTTTGCGACAACGGCAGTCCTCGTGTCAGACGATGCGGGCTCTGCCCGCTTCTGCGCCGCCTCGACGGCCCCTTGCATCGCGCCGATCATGGCGCCCGCAATCTGGGTCGTGAGACCGAAGCCGATCGCGGTCGCTGCTGCAACTGCGGCTGCCGGGTGAACCATCAGCGGATGCAGCGGCACCTGTGAAAGGCCCTTCATCCATTCGCCCATGCCGAACGGGTCGGCCGGATCGCCGCCAAGCGGACGTGCGAACGGAATGCCTGCTTCGGCCTGTCCCTTCATCTGTCCCTCTTCGCGTGCGCCGGCCATCGTCGGGTTACTCCGCCGCTTCCAGAACCGCGCCATGCGACGACGCATTGCGCGTATATTCGTCGATGCGCTTTTCCATTTCCGGACGGAAATGCTTGATCAGACCCTGGATCGGCCAGGCAGCTGCGTCGCCGAGCGCGCAGATCGTGTGGCCTTCCACCTGCTTGGTGACGTCGAACAGCATGTCGATTTCGCGCTTCTGGGCGCGGCCCTGAACCATGCGTTCCATGACGCGCATCATCCAGCCGGTGCCTTCGCGGCACGGCGTGCACTGACCGCAGCTCTCGTGCTTGTAGAAGGCCGAGAGACGCCAGATCGCCTTGATGATGTCGGTCGACCTGTCCATCACGATGACGGCGGCGGTTCCAAGACTGGAACCGACCTCGCGCAGACCGTCGAAATCCATGATCGCGTCCTTCATCTGCGCGCCGGGCACGCAAGGAACGGACGAACCGCCGGGAATGACGGCGAGCAGGTTGTCCCAGCCGCCGCGAATGCCGCCACAGTGCTTTTCGATCAGCTCATGGAACGGGATCGACATCGCGTCTTCGACCGTGCACGGGCGGTTGACGTGACCGGAGACCGAATAGAGCTTGGTGCCGTGGTTGTTCGGGCGGCCGAAACTCGTGTACCAGCCGGCGCCGCGACGCAGGATGGTCGGGGTGACCGCGATCGACTCGACGTTGTTGACGGTCGTCGGGCAGCCGTAGAGGCCCATGTTGGCCGGGAACGGCGGCTTCAGGCGCGGCTGGCCTTTCTTGCCTTCAAGGCTTTCGAGCAGCGCCGTCTCTTCGCCACAGATGTAGGCGCCGGCACCATGGTGCACGTAGATGTCGATGTCGTAGCCGAGCTTGTTGTTCTTGCCGAGCAGGCCATAGGCGTAGCACTCGTCGATCGCCGCCTGCAGCGCCTCGCGCTCGCGGACGAATTCGCCGCGGACGTAGATGTAGGCGACATGGGCACCCATGGCGAAGCTGGCGACGACGCAGCCTTCGATCAGCGTATGCGGATCGTGACGCATGATGTCACGGTCCTTGCAGGTACCGGGCTCGGACTCGTCGGCATTGACGACGAGGTAATGCGGACGGCCGTCGCTTTCCTTCGGCATGAAGGACCACTTGAGGCCCGTCGGGAAGCCGGCGCCGCCACGACCGCGAAGGCCGGAAGCCTTCACTTCGTTGACGATCCAGTCACGGCCCTTTTCGAGCAGCTGCTTGGTGCCGTCCCAGTGGCCGCGCGCCATGGCGCCCTTCAGGGACTTGTCCTTGAGGCCGTAGATATTGGTAAAGATGCGGTCTTCATCTCTGAGCATAATTCACCTCTTTACCGCGGCTTCTTGCCGAAGACCTTGATGTATTCGGCTTCGCCGCCCTTGGCGAGCGCCTTGGCCTGCTTGACCCAGTCGTCGCGTTCGATGCGGCCCTTGAAATTCAGGTATCCGTCGACCCACTCGCGCTCCGCCTTCTTCCACGAAGCAACTTGCGCGTAGGTGTAGATGCCCAGTTCGTTGAGCGTACCCTCGATCTTCGGACCGACGCCCGAGATCAGCTTGAGATCGTCGGTCGCTGCCGGCTTCTCGATACCAGCCGGACGGTTCTTGTCCTCCAGCGACGGCTTATCGGAAACGGCAGCAGCCTTGGCCGGCTTCGACTTGTCGACAGTGTCGCCTTCCACCTTGGCGTTGGCAGCGGCTTCCGCCTTTGCCGTCGCCGGGGTCTTCAGCGACGCGTCGGTCACGGCCGACGCGGTCTTGGCGCGGCCGGCATTCGACGGCGGCACGGAGACGGCCGGAGCATCGCTCACCTTCTTGGCGGCGCTGGCCGCAGCCTTGGCCGGAGCCGCATCCCCAAGCATGAGGGTCGTCGGGCCGCCTTCCGGAGCCGAATAGACGCGATCGATCTGCGGACCGGGGGTGACTTCAGCACCCTTGCCTGCTTCGAAACGGTCGATGATCTGCTCGAGCTGCTCGGGCGTCAGGTCTTCGAAGGTGTCCTTGAAGATCATGACCATCGGCGCGTTGACGCAGGCGCCCTGACATTCGACTTCTTCCCAGGAAAGCGTGCCACTCTCGTTCAGGGTGAAGGGATCATGGGCAATCTTGCTCTTGCAAACCTTGATCAGGTCTTCGGCGCCACGCAGCATGCAGGGCGTCGTACCGCAAACCTGAATGTGGGCGCGCGTGCCGACCGGCTTCAACTGGAACTGGGTGTAGAAGGTCGCAACTTCGAGCGCGCGGATGTACGGCATGCCGAGCATGTCCGCGATCGACTCGATGGCGGCCTTCGTGACCCAGCCGTCCTGGTCCTGAGCGCGCATCAACAACGGGATGACGGCAGACTGCTCACGACCCTTGGGGTACTTATTGATCGTTTCCTTCGCCCAGGCGGCGTTCTCCTTGCTGAAGGCAAAGCTCGCTGGCTGGACGGTGTCTTCGGCTAGTCGACGAACGGACATTCTAGTGGACACCTTATCAGTTAATCGAACCGCACCGCGATTTCGTCACCGAGACGAACTCACAGGCATAGGCTGACTGGTCTTTCTGCAAAAATACGATGTAGCGCGTGCCATTGGCGACCGCGGCCTTGATCTCGTAGCCCTTGGCAACGAGATCGGCCATCGAGCCCCCGCGCATGCCGCCCGACGTCGCGCCGCTTTCGACCTGCTCCTGTGCAGAAACGGTCGATGCAAGCGCGAGAAGAGCGAGCGTGGCCAGGGGCGCGAGACGCATCAGCGGTCCACCTCACCGAACACGATATCGAGGGAGCCCAGCACGGCCGAAACGTCGGCAAGCTGGTGTCCCCGACAGAGGAAATCCATCGCCTGCAGATGCGCATAACCTGGGGCACGGATCTTGCAGCGATAGGGCTTGTTGGTGCCGTCGGAGACGAGATAGACGCCGAATTCGCCCTTCGGCGCTTCGACGGCGGCGTAAACTTCGCCGGCCGGCACGTGGTAGCCTTCGGTATAGAGCTTGAAGTGGTGGATGAGCGCTTCCATCGAACGCTTCATCTCGCCGCGCTTCGGCGGAACGATCTTGCCGTCGAGCGACGAAACCGGGCCGACCTTGGCATCGCCGAGCAGGCGATCGACGCACTGGCGCATGATGCGGGCCGACTGGCGCATTTCGATCATACGGATCAGATAACGGTCGAAGCAGTCGCCGTTCTTGCCGATCGGGATATCGAACTCGAGATCCGAATAGCACTCATAGGGCTGCGAACGACGCAGGTCCCAGGCAGCGCCCGAGCCACGCACCATCACGCCCGAGAAGCCCCAGGCCCAGGCATCGTCGAGCTTGACGACGCCGATGTCGACGTTGCGCTGCTTGAAGATGCGGTTGCCGGTCAAGAGTTCGTCGATGTCGTCGACGGTCTTCAGGAACGGATCGATCCACTTGCCGATGTCTTCGACGAGTTCGTGCGGCAGGTCCTGATGGACGCCGCCCGGACGGAAGTAGGCCGAGTGCATGCGCGCGCCGCAGGCACGCTCGTAGAACACCATCAGCTTTTCGCGCTCTTCAAAGCCCCAGAGCGGCGGCGTGAGCGCGCCGACGTCCATGGCCTGCGTCGTGACGTTCAGAAGATGCGAGAGGATGCGGCCGATTTCCGAATAGAGGACGCGGATGAGCTGGCCGCGGATCGGAACTTCGGTCGCCGTCAGCTTCTCGATCGCCAGCGCGTAGGCATGCTCCTGGTTCATCGGTGCCACGTAGTCGAGGCGGTCGAAATAGGGCACGGCCTGCAGGTAGGTCTTGGTCTCGATCAGCTTTTCGGTACCGCGATGCAGCAGGCCGATATGCGGATCGACGCGCTCGACGATTTCGCCATCAAGCTCGAGCACCAGACGAAGAACGCCGTGCGCCGCCGGATGCTGCGGACCAAAGTTGATGTTGAAGTTGCGGACGTTATGTTCGGTCATACCGATTGCTCCAGGTCGGACGGCAGCCGTTCACCGGCTACCGCGGACCACTTAGTCTCACCGTGCTTTCGCCTTCTCGTCGCCGGGCAGCACGTAGTCCGTGCCTTCCCAGGGAGAGAGGAAGTCGAAGTTGCGGAATTCCTGCTTCAGTTCGACGGGTTCGTAGACGACGCGCTTTGCTTCGTCGTCGTAACGCACCTCGACAAAACCGGTGACCGGGAAGTCCTTGCGCAGCGGATGTCCTTCGAAACCGTAGTCCGTCAGGATGCGACGCAGGTCAGGATGGCCGGTAAACAGGATGCCGTACATATCGTAGGCTTCGCGCTCGAACCAGTCGGCACCGGGATAGACCGGCGTTGCCGACGGAACCGGCTCGTTCTCGCCGGTTGCGACCTTGACGCGCACGCGCAGGTTCTGGCGCGGCGACAAGAGATGATAGACAACATCGAAACGGTCCGGCCGCTGCGGCCAGTCGACGCCGCAGACATCGACGAAATTGACGAAGGCGCACTGCACATCGTCACGAAGGAACGTAAGCAGCGCGATCAGGTTCGCCGACGTCGTCGTCAGCGTCAGCTCGCCATAGGCCAGCGATGCGTCGGAGATCAGCGCACCGCGCGTTTCGCGCAAGTAGGACGCAAGCTCATTCAGGGCTTCACTCATATCAAAGACCCCCTGCCCTTAGCGCTCGATCGTGCCGGTCCGGCGGATCTTCTTCTGCAGCAGGAGCACGCCGTAAAGCAGCGCTTCTGCCGTGGGAGGACAGCCTGGCACGTAGATGTCGACGGGAACGACGCGGTCGCAACCGCGAACAACCGAATAGGAATAGTGGTAGTAGCCGCCGCCATTGGCACACGAACCCATCGAGATGACGTAACGCGGCTCCGGCATCTGGTCATAGACCTTGCGGAGCGCAGGCGCCATCTTGTTGGTCAGCGTGCCGGCGACGATCATGACGTCGGACTGGCGCGGCGAGGCGCGCGGCGCAAAACCGAAGCGTTCGGCGTCGTAGCGCGGCATCGACATCTGCATCATTTCGACCGCGCAGCAGGCGAGACCGAAGGTCATCCACATCAGCGAACCGGTACGGGCCCAATTGATGAGCTCGTCGGTCGAGGTGACCAGAAAACCCTTGTCGGCGAGCTCATTGTTGATCTCGCCGAAGAATGCATCATTGCTGCCAATCGGCTTGCCGGTGGAGGGATCGATGATCCCTTTCGGCTTGGGCGCAACGAGCGTGGTGCCGGAGGTCAGTTCCATTCCAGCGCTCCCTTCTTCCATTCATAGATAAAGCCGATCGTCAGCACTCCGAGGAAGACCATCATTGACCAGAAGCCGAACCAGCCCAGTTCATGGAACGAAACCGCCCAAGGAAAGAGGAAGGCAACTTCGAGGTCGAAGATGATGAAGAGGATCGACACGAGATAGAAGCGGATGTCGAACTTCATGCGGGCGTCGTCGAACGCATTGAAGCCGCACTCGTATGCCGACAGCTTTTCCGAATCAGGAGCCTTGAAGGCGACGGCGAAGGGAGCAATCAGAAGCGCCACACCGATCACCAATGCGATTCCAATGAAAATCGCGATCGGAACGTAGGAACCGAGAAGTTCAGTCATTGTTATCCGTCCCTGCCTGCGGGAGGGCGCATGGGAGAGCGCCAGAACAACAAATCTCGCAGGCCGAAAAATATGTTGCAACGCCGGAGTGGTTAGCGCAGCCCGCGCCGTCGCGCAAGCCTTGAGGGGCCATTTAAACCGCTTCGCAACACAGGATCGGACGGGTGATACCGACAAAGCGCGGATTCGCAGGCCGACGCGAACTTTACGGTAAAACAAAGCGAGACGAGACAGATTGCCGCAGCGCACAATCCGGCCCTAGGGCCGGCGCAATTCGCAGTAAGGACGGAGAGAAGAAATGGCGCGAGTGACGGGGCTCGAACCCGCGACCTCCGGCGTGACAGGCCGGCACTCTAACCGACTGAGCTACACCCGCGCATGATGACCGCGAACGATCATTAGTATCACCATCGGCCCTCGTTGAGAACGCCTAGGCAAATCCAGATCAAGAGTGGCGCGAGTGACGGGGCTCGAACCCGCGACCTCCGGCGTGACAGGCCGGCACTCTAACCGACTGAGCTACACCCGCATCATCTTGACTTGGTTGAGGCGTTTCCGCCCCGCATCGAGCAGCAGCGCCGTTCGATGAGCGGCTAACTAAGCGGTTCGGATTGGGGTGTCAAGCGTGTTTGAAGACAAATCCGTGACGGAATGAAAATTGATCCACAGGGCGATAAAAGGATCGAAATCGGAATGGACCAATAGCGCCTGCCGCCACCGGCCCCGTCGTCACCTATCCCAACGCGCACTCGTCGATGCGCGTACACGAAGGCTGATTCCGGATTGCCTCCCCTCCCTCCCCGTTCGCCGTTACCGAGGCGCCGTCCGCGCATTTTGTCCACAAGCACGAAGCCCGCAGTTTCAGGGTGTCGCGCAACCGCCAACAAAAAAAATCAAAAAAACGATACAAATGCTCTTGCGGTTTTTTTCGGTTACGCCTAGATCACGGCCACCGACGCGGCGGACTGATCCGGTCCAAACGCGGAAGGGCGATTAGCTCAGTTGGTAGAGCGCCTCGTTTACACCGAGGATGTCGGGAGTTCGAGTCTCTCATCGCCCACCATTTTCTCCCACAGAAAATCATCGCCAAATCTGCTCAAATTGCTGTTCGCGTTATCGCGTGCCGTTTGCGATAGGCCTGCTGCTTCGAATTGCTTTGGCTTTAGAGCTCAGCCGTCAACGGTCGGGAATCAGGGATTCGACGGCCTCGATCGCGATACCCGCCACCGTCAGCCTCGCCGGAGCAGCAAACCCGTCCAATCCCAACGGATCGATAGGCCCACCGGCGCTACCCGCCGCGATACTGCTCGTCGCTGACATGCTCCAGCCAATCCACAGCCTTGCCGTCGAGCGCTTCCTGAATCGCAAGATGCACCATGGCCGTATCGGGTGCTGCACCGTGCCAGTGCTTTTCGCCCGGCGGGAACCAGACGACATCGCCCATACGAATCTCTTGCACGGGGCCACGCCAGCTTTGCACGAGACCACGGCCGGCGGTGACAACCAGGGTCTGGCCGAGCGGGTGCGTATGCCAGGCCGTCCGAGCGCCGGGTTCGAAGGTGACGCTGACAGCGCGGACGCGCGCCGGGTCTGCGGCCTCGATCACCGGGTCCTGGCGTACCGTGCCAGTGAAGTATTCCGCCGGGGCGCGCATCGAAGGTCTCGATCCACCGGGTATGATGTCCATATCTCGTTCCTCCGATTTTCGTGTGTGGCGCTCGTCGTCAGCGAAAGTGCGCTACGGCGGACAGGCCCAACCTCGCCCGCGAGCCTATCATAACCTGTGGATTGTCACAGTCGGACAGGCCTCACGGGCGATCTCGCAAAGATGCTCGTGGTGCGTCAGATAGATCACCTGGCCGACGCGGGCCATTTCGGCCATCTGCTCGAAGGCGCGGCCGGCGCGTCCGTCGTCGAAGGTCTCCATGATGTCGTCGGCAATGAAGGGCAGCGATTCGCGCGCGGCTGCGATTTCGTGATAGCCGGCGATTCTGAGCGCCAGATAGAGCTGAAAGCGCGTGCCCTTGGAGAGATCCTTGGCAAGCTTCGACCCGCCGGCCGCCGCATTGGCGATCAGGAACTCCTGTCCCCGGTCGGACTGCGCCGACAGGCCGGAATATTCTCCGCCGCTGATCCGGCTGAAGGTCTCCGACGCGCGCCGCATCATTGCGCTGCGATGCCGCTCGCGGAAAAGCCGGAGCGCGGTCTCGGCGGCGATGACGCCGGCGCGAAGCCGCAGATAGGCAAGCGCCTTGTTTTCGATGTCGAGCAGCAACGTCCGCCGCTTCTGTTCGAGTTCTGCTACCGTGTCGCCGCCTTCGACAGCCGCGAGCGCCTTTTCTCTTTCCCGCATCTCCGTATGCAGTTCACTGACGTCGCGGTCGCTTTGTTCGAGTGCGGCATCCAGCCGTGCCAGCTCCAGCCGCACCGCCGTGTCATCGAGTTCCGCGAGCACAGCCTCCGCCTGCGTGCTCTCGGCGACATCAAGGCGGGAGGCAAGATCCGCCTCCGATTCGGCGATGCGTTCACGCAGGCGCTGCTGTTCCCGGCCGGCCTCGAATAGCTGCGCGGCCTCATCGAGCGTTTCGCAGTCGAAGAATTCAAGCACCTGCCGCCTGCGCGCCACATGGAGCTCCCGCTCCGCACAGGCGACACGCCGCTCTTCCTCCAGGCGGGCGATTTCGGCGAGGAAGGTTGCGCGGCGATCCGAAAGCCGCTGCGCCTCGGCGGCGCGCGTCTTCAACGTCATGTAGGTCGTCAGTGTGTCATCAGCGGCCGTCCCGCAGGCAAGCTCGGCAATGGCGCGGTCGAATTCAACCTGGTCCTTGCGCATGCCGGCGATGCGATATTCGAGGTCGGCCTTGCGCTGCGTCAGCTTATCGAGCTCCTGCAGGATCGTCAGCATCGGACCGGTCTGCTCTGGCGTCAGCGGTTCGCTCCGCGCGGCCAGCCAGCTTTTGGCAAGAAGTTCCGACCATTGTTCTTGCCACGCGTCCATCGCGTCTTCAGCCAGATCGAGCGCCGACTGCCGGCTTTCCAGAAGCGTTCGCGCCCGCTTTGCCGCCTCACGGGCTGCGTTGCGGGCGCCGTCCAGCGCGCGCGCCTGCGACACCGCCTGCTCGGCGGCAAGGAGAAGGTTGTCGAGCCGCTCCGGCAGGCGTCCGTCGATATCTATGGCCGCAAGCTCCTCGCGCAAGCCGGCAATCGCTTCGGCCTCCTCGGAATGGGCGCGATCGAAATCCTGGCGCGCCGCGCGCAAATGCGCGCGCAGGTCCAGCGCCGCAAGCCGTGTGGTCAGCCAAGCCTCCAGCTGCGTCAGACGCATCACGCTAGGTAAGCCGCAGGCCAAGACGGCTGTTGCCAAAACCTGCGCTTGCGTCGCCGCGTCGGCCAGAGATTGCTTCTCCTGCTGACGCAGCGTCTCGATCCGGGCACGCCGCTCGGCGATCGACAGCGACAAGCCGCGCATGTCGGCAAGCTGCGCCGTGTCCGCAAGGCGTCGCGCGGAAACCTCATCGTCTTCGCTCATCGCCTGCTCGAAGGCAGTGGCCGTTTCCAGAGCAAGCTCCGCCTTGTGCTGGCGCCACGCTTCATTGCGGCGCTGACGCAGTGCTGAGGCCGAGAAATCGTCCATCGTGCCGCCAACGGCGGACAGCCCGGCCAGCCGCGCCTCGTCCCCTGCCAGCGTCTCCTGCTCGGCGGAGATGCGGTCGACGACTCGCAAATGCCGCTCCTCCTGGCTGGCAGCCGCCCTGCGCCAGGTCTCCAGCGTTGCCGGCGACGGGACGTCGAGCGCGAGCAGGTCATCGGCCGTTCCGGCAAAGGGCCTCAGCAGCACGAGCTTGTCGGCGAGTTCCGCATCCAACCGGTCGATGGCCTGTTGCGCCGCCTGCTTGCGCAGGACGCAGTCACTGCGCCGCAGCAGCGACAGCTTTTCGGCAAGCCCGGAGACGTCCGCTGCCCCCTGCTCTTCGAGCCGTAGCATATCGCCTTCAGCGTCCCGATCCGATTCGACGGCGCTCTGCAGCTCCAGGCGAGCCGAAGCGACACGCTCGACGAGGGCCGAGTGCCGGCGCGCCAAATCCTGAAGCTGCGCGCCGGTCCCGGCCGCAAGTAAAAGCGACGCGGGATCGCGGTCGGCCGGTTCGCCGAGCCGCAACAGGCAGCCAAGAATTTCTGCCCCGGTCCGCGCCAGATCCTCCAATCGAGACGGCATGTCGCGCGCCGCGGTGACATAACGCGCATCAAGCGCGGTTCCCTGAAGCGCGGTCAGGCGCTCGATCAGGCAGAGGCCTTCCCTGTCGAGCGGCATTTCCTCGAGCGCATCGCGGCGATGCTGCATCTCGCTGTCGATCTGTCGTAGCCTGATCTCGGTCTCCGCCTCCTGGCGCCGAAGCGCCGGCAGTTCACTCGCCCACTCCGCTGGCGGTACCGGCAGCGGCGGAGCGCCCGCCAGTTCCGTGCGGAGGGCGCGCAGCCTGCCGAAATGGGGCAACGCTTCGACCTCGGCTTTCAGGCGGGCCCGCGCCAGCCGCAACTCGGCTCGACGCGTGATCTCTTCATCGTGGCGTTCACGCGCCAGCGTCAGCGTTTTGCGCAGCGCCGCATATTCGCGTGCATTGATATCGAGCGCATTGCGTTCGACCCTCAGGGCCTCAAGCTCGCCTTTCAGTTCCGCAAGCTGATGCTTGCGCGCCTGTGGCCGGTAGAAGCCGTCGGCCTGCCCGCGCAGGGCTGCAAGGATCGCCGTGCTGTCCGGAAGGCCCGAGCTTGCCGAAAACAGCAGCGACCCGAGTTCGCCTTCGCTTTTCAGGATCGCCTCGCCGCCCTTCTCGATGCTCTCGTCGTCCAGCGAGAACATCATTTGGTAGGTGTCTCGATCGATCGCGCCGAGCGCTCCGGAAAACAGGTTGTCGGGCAAGGGCTGGTCGTCGAGGCCGACCAGCGAGTTCGTCTTTCGCTTGATCCGGAAGACCCGATCGCTGCGGCCAGCCGCTTCGATCGTGCCGCCCACGCGCATCGTCTGGTAAGGGTGCAGGAAGCCGTAGGGGCTCGAATGCTCGATGCCGAAGAGCAGATCCAGGAATCCGGAAAACAGGGTCGACTTTCCAGCCTCGTTGGGGCCGTAGACGATGTGGAGGTCGGGAGTGCCGGGCACGCCATCGCCGAAGTCAAGGCGACGATCGGTAAACTTGCCGTAGCGGACGAGATCGAGCGCGCTGATCCGCATCAGTGGCCACCCTCGCCGGCGCCACCGCCATGAAGATGGGCGAGCACCTCGGCGGTTCCCGACACACCGGCTTCAAACGCCAGCCGCGCGACCGCCTCTTCGTCCGGTGCCAGCGATTGGCGAAGCTCGGGCGGAAGCTGTTGCAGGACGTCTTCCACGGCCGCCAGCACGTCCTGGCGAAACCCGTGCGCCGGCAAGACGTCCGCTTCGACGAGCGCCGCCAGCTCTTCGACGGGATCGAGCATGGCGCCCGGTTTTTCGGTCCGGGCGTTGCCGCAGGTGAGTTCGACCTTCTCGATCCAGCAGCCGGCGATGCCGGCGGCGATGTTGTCGATCTCCGCCCGCAACAGGTCCGCGTCACGGCGAAGGCGCCAGGCCAAGGGCGTCGCGCCGGCGAGCGTCAGACGCAGGATGACGTTCTCTGCCGCTGCTTCACCACAGGTACGCGAAAGCGCCTGCCTGACGGCATCGAGCATGTCGCGCCATTCCGAGATGCCCGTCAGATCGACACGAAGGCGTTCGAAGCTGGCGATGCCTATCGCCCGCTCGGCAAGATTGACATGGCCGTCGTCGTCGACCGTGACGAACGACACGCTCTTCACGCCGACTTCATTGATGTCGCGACCCTGCGGCATACCCGGCATCACGATGAAGGGGTCTGCCGCATGGACCTGCCGCTGGTGGATGTGGCCAAGCGCCCAGTAATCGAAGCCATGGGCAACGAGATCGGCGACGCTGCAGGGGGCATAGAGATCGTGACCCGCGGCACCTGCGAGGCTCGTGTGCAGCATGCCGATGTTCACCGCGCCGGGCACCGGCGGCTGGAAGGCCGGAAGCAGGCTTTCGGGCGCATGCGGGCTGGCGAAGCTTACACCGTGCACATAGACGTCGCGACCGCTTGCCAGCGTCTTGGCGACCACCGCCTTTGCCCTGCCCTTGAAGACGTGGGCGGACGGCGGCAGGGTCAGTTCATTGGTGACCTGCGACTGGGCGTCGTGGTTGCCGCGGATGATGAAGATGCGGATGCCGTGTTCATCCAGCCGGCGCAGTTCCCGTCCGAGAAACAGGGCCGTGTTCATCGACGTCTGGCTGCCGTCATAGAGATCGCCGGCAATCAGCAGGGCATCGGCCTCTTCGGCGATGCAGAGATCGACGATCTTGACCAGAGCCTGCCGCGACGCCCCGCGCACGATCTCTGCGAGGTCGGCATTTCTAAGGGCGAGGCTGCGGAGAGGCGAATCGAGATGCAGGTCTGCGGTATGGACGAAACGGAAGGGCATGGCCGACCATGGCCGTCCCGCCACCGCCCGTCAATCAGCCGTCACACGTCATCCACTTGCGAGATGCGCAGGCTCCCGGCAAGCATATTTCAGCCTGCTGAAGTAAAGGCGGCGCTAATACAAATGCGGTTGGCGGCGATTGTTAACATCGTCTGTTCAAGACATCGCGGCGCTACCTGCAAATATCAGATTATACTCACTTTAATCGATTAGGGCTTTTGTAACATCTTGTTCGATAGGTTTGCCCCGGCTGCGTTTCAAGCGCGTCCAGGCACCGGAATGATTCCTGCTTCGGCTATCCGCTCCGTCATGACGATCAAGAGCCGGAATGACTTAATTCAAGTACAGTTTTACGGACGGCCGTCCTTCCGGGGGTACCATGTCACGGCTCAAGATTTCCCACACGCTTATTGCCCTTTTCCTCGTGGTCGCCGTTATCGTTTCGGCGCTTGCCGTTTCATCTCTCGGCGGCATCAAGATGATGAACGAGCGCAACAACGAGATCGCCACCACCTGGCTACCGCGCGTCTCGCTTTCCCGCGCGCTCGAAACGCAGCTTTCCGATACCCGCATGGCGTTTGCCCGCCATCTGATTTCCCTGACGCCGTTTGAAAAGAAGGCAGCGGAAAAGGTCATCGGTGAGACCGTCGCAGGCTTCAACAAGCTCGCCGACGAATATTCGAGCCTGATGGTCACCGATGCCGACGAGGCGGCGCTCGACAATGTCCGGACTGCCTATCAGGCCTATCTCTCCGTCGCCGAAGGCATGGTCAAGCTCTCCAACAACCTCGAGAACATGAAGGCGCAGAGCGTCTTCAAGGTCGAGATGCGCGAGACCGAAGGCAAGGTCGACGAGGCGATCAAGGAAATGCGGGCGCTGAACCTCGCCGGCGCGGATGCCGCCGTTGCCGCAAGCTCGGCCACGCATGACCAGATCCGCATGATCGAGATCGGCGTCATCGCCCTTGCCGCCGTCATCGTGCTCGGCGCCATCCTCTATGCCGTGCGCGGCATCGCTCGCCCGATCCAGATCATCACCCGCTCGATGGCACGCCTTGCCGAAGGTGACACCGACAGCAGCATCCCCTATGGCGCCCGCAAGGACGAAATCGGCGAGATGGCCCGTGCAGTCGAGGTCTTCCGCCAGGCGGCGATCGCCAATCAGCATCTCGAAGCCGACGCCCAGACACAGCGCGCCAAGGCGGAAGCCGAGCGTCTGCGCGTGACGGAAGAAGCGGAAGCAGCCGCCCAGCGCCGCCTTCAGGAAGCCACCGCCGGTCTTGCGAGCGGCCTGCGCCGCCTTGCTTCGGGCGATCTCGCCTTCCAGCTCAACGAACCCTTCTCGCCCGATTTCGAGCAGCTGCGTCACGACCTGAACCAGGCTGTCGCCCAGCTCGCCGACACGCTTGCCGCCGTCTCGTCAGCATCGGGCAGCATCGACAGCGGTGCCCGTGAAGTCAGCCAGAGCGCCGACGACCTGTCGCGCCGGACCGAGCAGCAGGCAGCGTCTCTGGAAGAAACGGCGGCAGCACTCGACCAGATCACGGTCAATGTCGGCAATTCGTCGAAGCGTACCCACGAGGCCCGCAGCGTTGCCGGCCAGGCCAACGAAAGCGCCCGCAAGTCCGGCGCGATCGTGTCGGGCGCGGTCGACGCCATGGGCCGCATCGAGCATTCGTCGAGCCAGATCTCCAACATCATCGGCGTCATCGACGAGATCGCTTTCCAGACCAACCTGCTGGCGCTCAACGCCGGCGTCGAAGCAGCGCGTGCCGGTGATGCCGGTAAGGGTTTCGCCGTCGTCGCCCAGGAAGTGCGCGAGCTTGCCCAGCGCTCGGCCAACGCGGCCAAGGAGATCAAGGATCTGATCCGCAACTCCGCCGTTGAAGTCGAAAGCGGCGTCCGTCTCGTGCGCGAAACCGGCGAGGCTCTGCGCACGATCGAAGGCTTCATCGTCACGATCAACCAGCATATGGACGCGATCGCCGTCTCGGCACAGGAACAGTCCGCCGGGCTCTCCGAGGTCAATACGGCCGTCAACCAGATGGACCAGGTCACCCAGCAGAACGCGGCGATGGTCGAGGAAGCCAATGCGGCAAGCGCGACGCTTGCCCAGGAAGCCGGCCGTCTGCGCGAACTGATCGCGCGCTTCACGCTCGCCGAGGCTGGCGGTCACGGCTACGCCCAGTCGACCAACGGCGCGCGCTGGGCCGCCTGATCGCGATCGGAGGCGACGCGCAAGTCGTGTGACGCGCAAACGGTCGCCTGTCGCGAGAATTTCTTGCCACATCGAGTGAAACGGCCGCCAGAAATGGCGGCCGTTTCTTTGTCGGCGATGGAGTTACCGTGAAACGCCGGAGGTTTGTGTCGACAAATGCGGCAATTATAACTATCACTAATGTTACTGCCATTTCACATGGCACCTCATGAAATTCCAGCGACGATCATGAAGAAGACATTTGAAGTTTCCGATAGACTGTTCGAGCTTTACCACCGGGTTCACCGGCTGGTGAACGAATCGATGACCGAGGAAGGCGTGTCGCTGGCGCGCAGCAAGTTCCTCTTCTTCCTCAGCAAGCTCGGCCCCTGTCGTTCGACCGACATCGCCTGCGCGCTGAACTTCGCGCCGCGCACCGTCACCGAAGCGATCGACGGCCTGGAGCGTGACCGCCTGGTCATGCGCAAGCCCGATCCTGAAGACCGGCGCGCCAAGATCGTCTCGATCACCGAAACGGGCCGCGTCGTACTGGAAGCCGCAGAGCACCCGCGCAAGCAGCTGCTCGAGGAGATCTTCTCGGCCCTCGACGACGAAGAACTCGACGCGCTCTTTGATATCGTCGGCAAGCTGGTCGACCGGACGGACGAGATCCGCAAGCGCAAGGATGAGGCCGAAGAGGCAGCGCAGATCGCGATCGCCCGCTAGGAGCGTTCTCGCTCGTCGCAAATCACAAGTGCCGAAACAGAAAGAGGCCGGGACGTCATGTCCCGGCCTCTCCCGTTTTCTCCGGGCGGTAACGCTTACATCGCGTTGATTGCGCCAATGGAGAAGAACAGGGTTTCGCCAGAGGAGTCGTCGACGCCGTCATTGTCGGTGACGACATAGCCGTTGCCGGCGGCATCGACGGTGAAGCCTTCGACCTTGTCGACGACGTAGCCATTCAGCGCCTTCAGTTCCGGAATGAGATCACGAACCTCTTCCTTCTTGACGACGGGCAGTTCACCGCCAAGGGCAGCTGGCTTCAGTTCCGAGAGCGCAACGCGATAGATCTTCTTCAGCTTGGCAGCCTGACCGATCAGGTTGTCGCGCTCGATGACATAGGCATAGTCGCCGTGGACGGAAATTTCCGACAGACCAACCCAGCCGTCACCGGCCTTTTCGAGTGGGTAGCGCACGGCGCCCCATTCTTCGCTCTTCACGTTGTAGGAGACGAGCTTGACGAAGCCCTTCTCGTCATCCTTCCATTCGCGCTGAACCGCCATCCACAGCGTCTGCTCGTCGCCTTCGCCGACAACGGTGATGCCTTCGAAGCCAAAGCGGGTTTCGCCGGCACGCAGCGCTTCCGGCAGGGCGATTTCCTTCTTGATCTCGCCCTTCTTGTTCACGTGGAAGATGGCGTGGCTGTAGAGCTTGTCGGAGTTGCCTTCCGACGCGAGCCAGAAGCCCCCTTCCCCGTCATTGGCGATGCCTTCGATGTCGAGCTTCTGCGCCGGTGCGCCATCGCGGGTGATGGCGAGCGCTTCGGCGATCAGCGCCGGCTTCTGGGTGGCGTCGATGGTGAAGATCGTGGGCTGCGACGAGTAGACCGAATCGTTGACGGCGCGCAGGAAGCCGGGCTTGTCGGCGACGGCAGCGAGACCGGAGAGTGCGCCGAAGCCGATCGGCAGGCCATCCTTCTCGGCGGAGCGGATCTGCGGATAGACCGCTTCGCCCTCGGCACGCTCATAGATCATCACGTGCGAGCGCGCGCCGCCGTCCTCGACGAGATCGACTTCGTTTGCGGTCGCAAAGAGATTGCGCGCGGGGATCGCGACGGCGCCTTCCGGCGAGATGCCCGACGGCAGGAGCTGCAGCAGCTCAGGCTCGGCGCCCGTATCCTTGTAGACGCCGACGATCGAGGCACGCTCGGACAGAACGAAGAACAGGTTGTCGTCACCGAACTTCGCCGCTTCCAGGCCCTCGGGCTCAACGCCCTTGGCCGAAGAGCGCTTCTCGGGATAGTGGCCGATGGCGGCAATCGCATGCTCGAAGCCCGCGCCCGATTCGAAGAGTACCTTGCCGGTGGTGTCGAAGATCGTGAAACCGCGCGAACCGCCTTCATAGTCGCCTTCGTTGGCAACGACGATGCGGTTGTCGTCGAGCCACTTCACCGCGTCGGGCTCGCGCTTGCGGCCCGGCTGCTCGTCCTTGAAGGCAATCGCGCCGTTGCGCTTGGTGTCGATGTTCTTGAGGTCGACCGTGCCGGCAGAGAAATGCGTCTTCACCGTTCCCGTCTTGCCGTCGATGATGACGATGTGGTTGTTCTCCTGCAGCGTCAGCGCGATCTCGTCCTTGCCGTTGAAGGAAACGAATTCCGGCTCCGGGTCTTCACCGGCGATTTCGGCAAGACCGGTCAGCGTCACGCGCTTCAGCGAACCGCAATCGGCAACACCATCCTTCAAAGACAAGATGACGAGGTCGCCGGCCGGCATCTGCGGGATCTTGCCGTCGTTCAGCTCTTCATCGCGCTCGTTCTCGATGGCGATGGCCGCCAGCGTGCGGTCCTTGTTGACGGCGATCGAATCCGGCTGGCCGCCGAGATCGCAGGTGGCATCGACTTTCTTCGAGGCCAGATCGACGACCGCAAGAAGCCCCGAAGGCTTGACGAAGCTTTCGCGCGTGTTGACCGCGACGAGTGCCTTTGCACCGGCGATGGTGACCGAGGTCGGCTCGCCGTCAAAAGAGACCGTGCCGGCTGCCTTCGGCGCCTTGGCATCGGTGATGTCGATCAGGCCGACGCGCTTGCCGGGGCTGTCGGAATAGACAAGCGTGTTGCCGTCTTCGCTGGCCGTGATGATTTCGGCAGATGTCGGCGCCTTGCGCGCATCGCCTTCCGGCAGGTTATCGGCAACAGCAAAGGATGCAATGCGGTTGAAGACGGGCTCGGCCGCCGCAGGAAATGCTGCGGATGCAAGAAGAACGGCCGCAAGCGCGGTCACGCGCGAAGTGATGGTCATGAAATCCCCCATGTGCGAACACTGAAAACATGGGGGTTCTGCGCGATGCCGATGACAGCCGAATGACAACGCTTGGGTTTTACACCGTTCCGGTTGCAGGCGCGGCGCGCTCGCGCCGCATCTCGTTGCGCATGATGAACAGCGAGGCGCCAAGGATCAGCACTGCGCCGACCCAAAGATATCCTGTCGGCGCGTAACCGAAGACCAGCCAGCCCGCAAAGACGTTAAGCGGCAGCTTCAGATCGTCGAAGGGCTGCACGTAGGCAGCGTCGGCAACAGTATAGGCGAGCGTCAGCAGATATTGTGCGACTACGGTCAGTATCCCGGCGAGAAGCAGGAAGCCGAGTGCTGTCCCATCCGGCATGGTGAAGCCGGCCGAAAGCGCGATGGCGCCGTTGATCGGCGTCAGAAGCACAAGCAGCCATACGGTGATCGTTTCGGGGCGCTCGATACTTGTGAGGCTCTTGGTGATGAGCGACGAAGCGCCCCACAACAGCGCCGACAGGATCGGCAAAAGGGCGGCCCAGCTGAAGCTGTCCGACCACGGTTCGAGAATGATCATCGCCCCGGCGAAACCGACCGCGGTTGCGGCCCAGCGCGCCGCGCCGACGCGTTCGCCGAGAAACAGGCGGGCGCCGAGGATGATGAAGAACGGCGAGGTCATGACCAGCGCGATCGCCTGCCAGATCGGCACGTGCGCCAGACCGGAGACCCAGGCCCCCACACCGAAGGCGGCCAACACCACGCGCGCGACGTGACGCCAGGGATAGTCGGTGCGCATGGCCGACAGCCCGACGCGTCGCAGAAACGGCAGTGAGAAGAGGAAGGCGAAGGCATATTGCCAGAACGCCATGGCGGTGGCTGGAAAACCGAGCTTCATCGTCAGCCATTGGGTGACGACATTGAGGCCGGCGAAAGCGATCCCGGCCAACACCATGAAGCCGGCTCCGGCCATGGCGCGCGAGGAGGAAAAGCCGAGGGAAGTCTGATTCATGTCATGCACCCTGAAAGCGGACCAAACACAAATCAGGACGCATGAGCGCACGGCACGACGCCGGGCATCCCTGCCCTTCGTGCCAGCGACCATTCTCTTTCATCCGGACTATGACCGTCGGCTCCGGAGTTGCACCGGATCTGCTGACCCTCTCCCCAAAAATCGAGGAAAGGCGCTCGCGGGCTTGGGCCACCTTCGCGCGTCTCCAAGACGCCGCGCTGTCATGCCCTTACCGCCGGTGGGGACTTTCACCCCGCCCTGAGAATGGGCAAGCCCTAGAGCAAATGACGGACACCCGCAAGGGCTGCCCCAAAAATGCGAAAGGGTCCGGCTTGCGCCGAACCCTCGAATACCTGGACTGCCGGCCTCGTGTCCGGCCGCCAAGCAAATCTCATCAGCCGTTGACGGCATCCTTCAGGCCCTTGCCGGCCGTGAACTTCGGCACGTTGCGTGCCGGGATGTCAACTTCCGCACCCGTGGACGGGTTACGGCCCTTCGAGGCTTCGCGGCGCGAAACCGAGAAGTTGCCGAAGCCGACCAGGCGAATGTCGCCGCCGTTCTTCAGCTCAGCCTGGATGGTCTCGAAAACTGCATCAACTGCAGAAGATGCGTCGGTCTTGGAAAGTCCGGCCTTCTCAGCAACGGCAGACACGAGCTCATTTTTGTTCATGTTTCCACCCCTTTCAGATTGGTTCGAAACGACTGTGTTTTAAGGCGCGGCGGCTTGCGCTTCGCCCGCGTCTTGCCTTTCCCAATTGCGCCTAATCCCTTGGAATGCAAGGCTTGCAGGGCGCTTTTACAACAAAAAAGACCGGCCAATGGCCGGTCTTCCCAATTTTTCTGCAAAATGAGCGCCGCGCGAGCCGGCGGCACCCATTTTCAAGCGCCCGTCAGTGGGCGACGGAGGAGCCTGCTTCGTCCTGCGAATCAACCGGTGCTACGGTTGCCGGCTCGTTTGCCGGGTCCCAATCGATCGGTTCCGGCATGCGCACCAGAGCGTGTTCGAGCACCTCGCCCACCCGCGAAACCGGGATGATTTCGAGCGCGTTCTTCACGTTGTCCGGGATCTCGGCGAGATCCTTGGCGTTCTCTTCCGGGATCAGCACCTTCTTGATGCCGCCCCGCAGCGCTGCCAGGAGCTTCTCCTTCAGACCGCCGATCGGCAGCACGCGGCCGCGCAGCGTGATCTCGCCGGTCATTGCGACATCCTTGGAGATCGGGATGCCGGTCATGATCGACACGATCGTGGTTGCCATGGCGACGCCGGCCGACGGGCCATCCTTCGGCGTCGCACCTTCCGGTACGTGCACGTGGATGTCACGCTTGTCGAACAGCGGCGGTTCGATGCCGAAGTCGATTGCGCGCGAGCGGACATAAGAAGCCGCCGCGGAAATCGATTCCTTCATCACGTCGCGCAGGTTGCCGGTGACGGTCATGCGGCCCTTGCCGGGCATCATGACGCCTTCGATCGTCAGAAGCTCGCCGCCGACCTCAGTCCATGCGAGACCGGTGACAACACCGATCTGATCGTCACGTTCGGCTTCGCCGTGGCGGAAGCGCGGAACGCCCAGATAGTCGTTGATGTTGGCAGCGTTCACTTCGACCTTCTTGGCCTTGCCCTTGATGATCTCGGTCACGGCCTTGCGGGCGAGCTTCATCAGCTCGCGTTCGAAGTTACGCACACCGGCTTCGCGGGTGTAGGTCTGGATGACCGCCATCAGCGCGCCGTCTGTGACCGAGAATTCCTTCGGCTGCAGCGCGTGGTCGCGGATCGCCTTCGGCAGCAGATGCCGTTTGGCGATTTCCAACTTTTCCTCTTCCGTGTAGCCGGCGATGCGGATCACTTCCATGCGGTCCATCAACGGCGCCGGGATATTCAGCGTGTTGGCGGTGGTGATGAACATCACGTTGGACAGGTCGTATTCGACCTCCAGGTAGTGGTCCATGAAGGTCGAGTTCTGTTCCGGATCCAGCACCTCAAGCAGCGCCGACGACGGATCGCCGCGGAAGTCCTGGCCCATCTTGTCGATTTCGTCGAGCAGGAACAGCGGGTTGGACCGCTTCGCCTTCTTCATCGACTGAACGACCTTGCCCGGCATCGAGCCGATATAGGTGCGGCGGTGGCCACGGATCTCGGCTTCGTCACGAACGCCGCCCAGCGCCATGCGCACATATTCGCGGCCGGTCGCCTTGGCGATCGACTTGGCGAGCGAGGTCTTGCCGACGCCCGGAGGGCCGACGAGGCACAGGATGGGGCCCTTGATCTTGGTCGAACGCGCCTGCACGGCGAGATACTCGACGATGCGCTCCTTGACCTTGTCGAGGCCGAAATGATCGACGTTGAGCACTTCCTCGGCATGGTTCAGGTCGGTCTTGATCTTCGACTTCTTGCCCCAAGGCAGGCCGAGCAGCCAATCCAGGTAGTTGCGAACGACGGTGGCTTCCGCCGACATCGGGCTCATCTGGCGCAGCTTCTTCAGCTCTGCATCAGCCTTTTCGCGCGCTTCCTTGGAAAGCTTGGTCTTGGCGATACGCTCTTCGAGCTCGGCCATCTCGTCGCGGCCGTCTTCGCCGTCGCCGAGTTCCTTCTGGATCGCCTTCATCTGTTCGTTGAGGTAGTACTCGCGCTGGGTCTTCTCCATCTGGCGCTTGACGCGCGAGCGGATGCGCTTTTCCACCTGCAGGACGGAGATCTCGCCTTCCATGAAGCCGAGCGCCTTTTCCAGGCGCATCTTCACGCTGGTCGTCTCCAGCATTTCCTGCTTTTCGACGATCTTGATCGACAGGTGCGAAGCGACCGTGTCGGCCAGCTTCGAATAGTCCTCGATCTGGCTGGCAACGCCGACGACCTCGGGAGAGATCTTCTTGTTGAGCTTTACGTAGCTTTCGAATTCGGAGACGACCGAGCGGCTGAGCGCCTCGATCTCGACCGGATCTTCCTCCGGCTCGCTCAGGCTATGCGCCGCAGCCTCATAGAATTCCTCGCGCGGCGTGTAGCCGTCGATTTTGGCGCGCGCGCGGCCCTCGACCAGTACCTTGACGGTGCCGTCGGGCAGCTTCAGCAGTTGCAGAACGTTGGCGATGGTGCCGACTTCGTAGATCGCGGACGGTTCCGGATCGTCGTCGGTGGCGTTGATCTGGGTGGCAAGCATGATCTGCTTGTCGGTGCCCATGACTTCCTCAAGCGCACGGATCGATTTTTCGCGGCCGACGAAAAGCGGCACGATCATATGCGGGAAGACTACGATGTCGCGGAGCGGCAGGACCGGGTAGGTCGCGCTTTCAGTCGCCGGTGACGTTTTGTTCGTCATGTCATTTCCTTTCCGTCCCGATTTCGGGCCCGTATCCGGGAGCCCTACAGGCACTCCCGGCTGTCATATTTTCCACATGAAAGTGGAGTGCGACCGCGTCCATTTCAAGGCTCGACGCAGACATCCACAAACAGTGGCCGGGTCCTTCTGACTACGCATCAATGCTGTTGCGGACCTTGCGACGGACTACAAGCTCATGGACCGCAACCATTAAGGTCCTTCATTGAATCGTCACATCATTGCGTTGTTTGCGGCACTTTAGCAACAATCGAATTGTGAAATCTGCGCCCCGGCGCGGGTGTCTCAACAGCTAAGTGTGAACACATGAAGCAGACATGAAAAAGCCCGCACGAGGCGGGCTTCTCAAAGGATAATTCAGGACGCTCAGGCCGAAACGTTGGTCTTTTCGTCCGACCGTTCCGAGTAGATGTAGAGCGGCCGGGCAGCGCCCTTGACCACCTCGTCCGAGATGACCACTTCGCGCACGCCTTCGAGCGTCGGCAGCTCGAACATGGTGTCGAGCAGGATCTTCTCCATGATGGAGCGAAGGCCACGGGCACCGGTCTTGCGCACGATCGCCCGACGCGCGATCTCGCGAAGCGCGTCCTCGTGGAAGGTCAGTTCGACGTCTTCCATCTCGAACAGGCGCTGGTACTGCTTGATCAGAGCGTTCTTCGGCTCGGACAGGATCTGGATCAGCGCATCTTCATCGAGATCTTCGAGCGTCGCCAGAACCGGCAGACGACCGATGAATTCCGGGATCAGGCCGAACTTGACGAGATCTTCCGGCTCCAGTTCGCGCAGAACTTCGCCGACACGGCGATCCTCCGGCGAGCGGACCGTTGCGCCGAAACCGATCGAGGTCTTCTCGCCACGGGCGGAGATGATCTTGTCGAGGCCGGCAAAGGCACCGCCGCAGATGAACAGGATGTTGGTCGTATCCACCTGCAGGAATTCCTGCTGCGGATGCTTGCGGCCGCCCTGCGGCGGTACCGAGGCAACCGTGCCTTCCATGATCTTCAGAAGCGCCTGCTGCACGCCCTCGCCCGATACGTCGCGGGTTATCGACGGGTTGTCGGACTTGCGCGAAATCTTGTCGACTTCGTCGATGTAGACGATGCCGCGCTGGGCGCGCTCGACGTTGTAGTCGGCAGCCTGAAGCAGCTTCAGGATAATGTTCTCGACGTCTTCACCGACATAACCGGCTTCGGTCAGCGTCGTTGCGTCGGCCATGGTGAACGGCACGTCGATGATGCGGGCAAGCGTCTGGGCGAGATAGGTCTTGCCGCAGCCGGTCGGGCCGACCAGCATGATGTTCGACTTCGCAAGCTCGACGTCGCTTCCCTTGGCGGCGTGCGCCAGGCGCTTGTAATGGTTGTGAACGGCGACCGACAGGATGCGCTTCGCCTGCTGCTGGCCGATGACGTATTCGTCCAGAACCTTGATGATTTCCTGAGGGGTCGGAACACCGTCGCGGGACTTGACCATCGAGGTCTTGTTCTCTTCGCGAATGATATCCATGCACAGTTCGACGCATTCATCGCAGATGAACACGGTCGGTCCGGCAATCAGTTTTCGGACTTCGTGCTGGCTCTTGCCGCAGAACGAACAATAAAGTGTATTCTTCGAGTCACCGCCGTTGCTTCCGCTGACCTTGCTCATTTCCACTTCCTTCCAGCACGCCGGACACTTTCAAGATAAGTATCGCGGACCACTCAATTTGCCCTGAGCCTCAACCTCAAACAGGGCTTCCGGGAGTACTCACCGCCCCAGGCGTAAACGCCCGACGCATTCGCAACGACTCTCCCAACTCCGAACGAACACTACGCTGACAGATTCCAACATAGCATTAATGGTTCATATTACCGGCTTTACCCTGTCGATAAAGCCCTTGAGCCATTACAATTGTGTCACAATTACATCTATCCCGACACAAATGCGCGTTATCAGGCCTGCTCGCCGCCCTCGATCTCTTCGCGCGAGGTCAGAACCTTGTCGACAAGGCCCCAGCTCAGAGCTTCGTCCGCATTCATGAAATGATCGCGATCGAGCGTCTGCTCAACCTCTTCATAGGTCCGTCCGCAGTGCTTGACGTAGACCTCGTTGAGGCGGCGCTTCATCTTCAGGATGTCCTTGGCGTGGCGCTCGATATCCGAGGCCTGGCCCTGGAAACCGCCCGAGGGCTGGTGAACCATGATGCGCGCGTTCGGCGTCGCGAAACGCATGTCCTTGTGGCCGGCGGCCAGGAGCAGCGAACCCATCGAGGCGGCCTGACCGACGCAGAGCGTCGAAACGGCCGGCTTGATGAACTGCATCGTGTCGTAGATCGCCATGCCCGACGTGACGACGCCGCCCGGCGAATTGATGTAGAGCGCGATTTCCTTCTTCGGGTTTTCTGCTTCAAGGAAAAGAAGCTGGGCGCAGACGAGCGTTGCCATCTGGTCTTCGACCGGGCCGGTCACGAAGATGATGCGCTCCTTCAGAAGGCGCGAAAAGATATCGTAGGAACGTTCACCGCGGTTGGTCTGTTCAACAACCATCGGCACCAGTGCCAGGGCGGTATCAACGGGATTTCTCATATCGAACCTTCATCAATCGGGTTCGCAAAACCTTTGCGAACCGGGAATCACGGGATTTACCTTCTGCTCCTACATAGAGTGTCAACACCCTTCACTTCAAGTCGCGAAGCTTCGATAAGCTTAATCGAAGGTCCGCTTTGCTTCGAAGTTCGGCCGTCCTCCACACATGGTTGGCGATAGAACATTTTTCCATCGATATCCTCGGTTGAGGCCATGGACGCAAACTCTGCACACAGGCTTCGGTGATATCGGTAAACGAAGGGGAAATCCGCGAACCTGGGCGCTGTTCACAGCTGCGACTCGATCGGCAGCACACGGATTACCCCGGCGATCATGCGCCTTGCCAGGCTGGCGTCCGGCTCGTGGCGCACCAGCCGCTCGGAGCCATTGGCGCGATCACGCCAG
Source organism: Ensifer sp. ENS02 (assembly GCF_014851885.1). Classification (NCBI taxonomy): domain Bacteria; kingdom Pseudomonadati; phylum Pseudomonadota; class Alphaproteobacteria; order Hyphomicrobiales; family Rhizobiaceae; genus Ensifer; species Ensifer sp. ENS02. Next base: position 101,879 of record NZ_JACVAO010000002.1, read on the forward strand.
ACAAGACGCGATCCTTCGATGTCGACCCGGTAGCTGATCGACGGCGAAGTTTCCTCCTCGAACATGGAAGCCAGTTCGCCGGCGAGTGCCGCATCCTGAAAGACGACGCCCATTTCCGTGTTGAGTGAAGCGGAGCGCGGATCGAAGTTCATCGAGCCGACAAAACCGTTCAGGCCATCGACCACGAACGCCTTGCTGTGCAGGCTCGCGTTGCGGCGTCCGAACAATGTCATGCGGTGTCCCTCGGCGACATCGCCCTGCTCCTTCAACTCGAAGAGCGCGACGCCGGCCCGGATGAGCTTCCGGCGATATTTGACATAACCGCCGTGAACGGCGGCAACGTCGGTCGCTGCAAGCGAATTGGTCAGGACCGCCACGCGAGCGCCGCGCGAAACAATGGCGGCGAGTTCCCGCGTGCCGGCAACGCCGGGAATGAAATAGGGCGAGATTATCCGCAAGTCCCGCGTGGCTGCCTCGATCAGCGGAAAGAGTTCGCGCAACAGCCAGTTCTGGCGCCGCTGCATCAGCGCCTTTTCCGGCGGATCGGATGCCAGACGGATCTCGGAACTCCAGTGAAGCCGCCGTGTGCCTTGGTAGATCTCCGCCTCTTCAACCGCCTTGTCGACGCGCTCGAGATAGAACCGGCCTGCCGGCGTGCGCGCCAATCCTTCGACGGAATCGCGCAGTGCCGGCAGATACTGCTTGCGCGGCGTGCGCAGCGCCGCGATCGGGAGCACGGATGTGCTGTTCCAGTAGCGGTCGAACATGGCAGACGCCTGCTCCAGCACGGGTCCGACCATCCAGACATCGAGGTCACGGAAATTGGAGAGCTCGGCAGCATCGAAATAGGCATCTCCGATGTTGCGGCCGCCGGCTATCGCAACGCGGCCGTCGGCTACCCAGAGCTTGTTGTGCATGCGGCGCGTGGCGCTGAAGGCGCGGATCGCCATTTCGAAGCCGCGGCGAAAGCGGTCGGTGCGCGCCCGGCTCGGATTGAAGAGCCGTACGTCGATATGGGGATGGGCGTCGAGTGCGATGCACATTCGGTCATGGATGCCCGCATTGATGTCGTCGAGCAGCAGCCGGACGCGGACGCCACGGTCCGCGGCGGCCAGGATCTCGCGGGCGAGAAGAAGACCGGTCAGGTCGCCCTTCCAGTAGTAGTACTGCAGGTCGAGGCTGCGTCCGGCGCGTCGTGCTGCGTGAGCTCGGACCACCAGGGCCTCGATATTATCGGAAACAAGCGCCACCCCATTGGCACCCGCCTGCCCCGCAACGAGCGGCGCCACATATCGGTCGAGCTCCGTGCCGGCATCGGCCAGCGGGAGTGCGCTTGACGGCGGCCCGTGCGGGCGGCGGCCGAACCGGCCGTAGACATAGAGAACCGTCGCCACAACCAGTCCGAGGATGGCGGCAACGGTGAACAGGATAGAGGATCCCATCGAAAACTCGCCCGTGCCTTTAGGCCGCCCCCGTACGCCCGGCTTCGACCCGTCGGCCGTCTCTTTGTTCCGGCTGCGCCGCCTTCAGGTCGATCGAGGCCTTTACCGGCAGATGATCCGAGGCGATCCGCGCCAACGGTGAATCGTGCACGGCGACCGACGTCACCAGGCTATGCGGGTTTCCGAGCACACGGTCGAGCGGCAACAGGGGAAAGCGTGAGGGAAAACTGGCGACCGTCGCGTGGGACGGATCGAATACCGGGCTGAGGAAGGACAGCGATGAACGCCGCCCCATCCGCCATTCATTAAGGTCGCCGATGAGCAGCGTCGGCCGCCCGTTCGCGTCGGACGCTGCCTCGAGGATCGCCTCGGCCTGCTGGGCACGCGAATGCCGCAGAAGTCCGAGATGGGCGGCGATGATGCGCAGCGGCCCCACTTTCAGATCGAGATCGACGACCAGCGCACCGCGCGGTTCCACGCCGGGCAGCTTGAGCTGCCGCACGTCGGAAACGGCGCCCTCACGCAGCAGCAGGACATTGCCGTGCCAGCCATGTCCCTTGGTCGAAAATCCGGAAATTGGCACCGAAACAAGGTGTGCCTCGCGGCGCAAATGCTCGAGATCGAGCAGACCGGCACGCTCACCGAACCGCTGGTCGGCCTCCTGAAGCGCGACGATATCTGCGCCCAACTCACCGATGACATTGGCGGTACGACCGGGGTCGAAGCGCCCGTCGGTGCCGACGCATTTGTGGATGTTGTAGGAGGCGATGACGATATCGCCACGGCTGACCGCGGCTTCGCGATGAACGACGGTGGGGCGTCTCTTGCGGATCGCAGCGACGATCCCCGCCGATAGACTGGACTGGTTTTTTCCCATGCCGCTCCCTGCTTGCTGGCCGCATCATGCGCAAATAGGTCGCCTGGTGCCACAGAAAAAGGGAGGAAAGCGGAAGTTTGTTCCCCGCGGATAGCACGCCTGGAGATACGGACGCCGGCAGCAAACGCGCGCTACCGGCGCCCCTTCCCGCGCTTTCGTTCAATCTGCCGGCCCTGCAAACAGGATCAGATTTCCGTCGGGATCGAGCACGATAAACGTCCGTGCGCCCCAGGGTTCCGTGCGCAACGTTTGGTGAAAAAAGACCCCGGCCGACTGGTAGCTCAGGAACAATTGCTTGATGTCATTGGCGGTATCGAGGGCGATGGAGGCGGAAAGCAGGTGCTCGCGCTGCCGGATGTCGCCGACGAAGACGGGTTCGCAGACGAGACGCAGAGCGAGCCGAGCATTGTCCCGGATCACCTGCCCATAGAAGGGCGGATCGCCGTAGACGAAATCGACCGCAAAGCCGAGCTTCTCTGTGAAGAAGTCGCACGCGGCGCTGATATCGGCAACGAACAACTGCGCGGCTGTCGATTGCAGCACCGGCTGCGGTGTGGCGGGTTTGGATTGCATGGTCATTGTCAGGGCTCCTGATTTGAGCGCCTGCCAACTGTCGAACCCCGATTGACGCGCGATCAGTTCCTGCGCGTCGGCGAGCTTGAACTCCGACTTGAGAATGGTCTCGTCGTCAAGATCGCGGAAGCGCGGCAAGGCAGCCCTGATCTCGGCTGCGACCGGATAGTATTGGTCGCGATGCCATCTGAGGTATTGCTTCGCCTGCTTCTTCAGGTTTTCAAGGTTTGGCATGGGCGCAACTACGGTCTGTGTTCCGTAGGCGGGCGTTGCCCTTTCAGCCCTCTGCCGATGCGCCCTACGCAGCCAGCAGAGATTGGCCGCCATGGCACGTGCTGTCAACGCCCTGATGGCCGCGGGTGCCGATATCCGTCCTTGCCGGCCGAACCGCGGTTCCCTTAGACATAGGGACATTGAAGTCCGCGAAGAGCCGCTGCCATGCCTGCCATTTCCATCGACCGCACGCGGAGGCGCGTTTCCATCGACGCGCGGGATCCAGCCTTCTACCGTGATCCGCTCGCAGCCTATGCCGAGATCCATGCGCAGTGCCCGGCCTTCTTCTGGGAGGAACGTCAGCAATGGTATTTCGCCGGCTACGACCTGGTGAACGCGCTTTTGCGCGACCGACGCTTCGGCCGGCAGATACTGCATGTGGCGACACGCGACGAACTCGGCCTGCCGCTGCCGAAGCCGCATCTGAAGGATTTCGACGCGCTCGAAGAGCATTCGCTGCTGGAACTCGAACCACCGGCGCACACGCGGCTGCGCACGCTCGTCAACCGGGCCTTCGTCTCGCGGCAGATCGAACAGCTCCGGCCGGACATCGAGCAACTGTCGCATGCCCTCATCGACGGCTTTGCCGATGACGGCGAGGTCGAACTGCTGAAAAGCTTTGCCGAAACGCTTCCCGTGACGATCATCGCCCGCATGCTCGGCATTCCCGTCGAAGCGGCGCCCGATCTGCTCGACTGGTCGCATCGCATGGTCCGGATGTATGTCTTCAACCCGAGCTACGAGACCGAACTCGACGCTAACCAAGCCTCCGCAGATTTTGCCGACTATCTGCGCGGCATCATCGCCGAGAAGTGCCGCACCCCCGCAGACGACCTGCTGACGCACATGATTACCTCGGAAAAGGATGGCGAGCGGCTGTCGGAGGCGGAGCTGGTCTCGACCACCGCCCTCCTCCTCAACGCAGGTCACGAGGCGACCGTGCACCAGATCGGCAACGCGGTGAAGACAATCCTGCAATCCGGGCTTCCGGCGAAAGACCTGTTTGCCACGGAGACGGCAACCGCGCTGACGGTGGAGGAGTGTCTGCGCTTTGCGGCACCGCTGCATATTTTCCAGCGTTATGCGCTCTCGGATATCGAACTCGATGAAGGCGTCACTCTGCGAAAGGGCGACAAGATCGGCCTGCTGCTCGGAGCGGCGAACGTGGACCCGAAGAAGTTCACCGGACCGAACGCGTTCCGGCCGACGCGCGACGAAGGCGCCAATGTCTCTTTCGGAGCGGGCCTGCATTTCTGTATCGGCGCGCCGCTTGCCCGGCTGGAGCTCAATCTGGCGCTGCCTATTCTGTTTCAGCGCCTGCCGAACATGCGGCTGAAGAACGAGCCCGAGGTCAAGGACGCGTTCCATTTTCACGGCCTGGAACGCCTCGACCTCGTCTGGTGACGAGCACCGAAGACTGATCTCCGGTGCCCCAGCGATCACAGACGGATGACATAGTCCTTGCGGGTCGTCTCCACGACCTCCCAGGTGCCCTCAAAGCCGGGACGCAGGATCATGCTGTCGCCGGCGCGCAGATGCGCCGCTTCGCCGCCATCCTGCGTGACGATCGAATAGCCTGAGAGGATGTGGAAGTATTCCCACTCCTCGTAGACGATCCGCCATTTGCCGGGCGTCGATTCCCAGACCCCGGCATAGAGACCACCTTCGGCCTCTTCAAGGTTCCAGGTCTTGAACTGCGGCGCACCTGAGATGAGCCGGTCGGCCGCAGGCGTACCGATTTCCGCCTCGGCGGTGGACAGGTCAAACTTCTGCATATTCGTCATCTTGGCACCCTTGCGAAGGGCGCGCTGGCGCGCCCTTCGCAGCTAGTGTTTCAAAGCTTTGCCAACGACTGTTCGAGATCGGCGATGATGTCCGAGACATCCTCAATGCCAACCGACAGGCGCACGACGTCAGGGCCGGCGCCGGCCGCCACCTGCTGCTCGGGCGTCAGCTGGCGGTGCGTGGTCGAGGCTGGGTGAATGACGAGCGAGCGCGTGTCGCCAATATTGGCGAGGTGCGAGAACATTTCCAGCCCCTCGACGAAACGCTTGCCCGCCTCGTAGCCACCCTTTAGCCCGAAGGTGAAGACGGCACCGGCGCCCTTCGGCGAATAGCGCTGCTGCAGGGCGTGGTTCGGGTCGTCCTCCAGCCCGGCATAGTTGACCCAGGAAATCTTGTCGTGCGTCTTCAGCCACTTGGCGACCGCAAGTGCGTTGTCGCAATGGCGCTGCATGCGCAGCGGCAGCGTTTCGGAGCCCGTTACCAGCATGAAGGCATTGAACGGCGAGATCGCCGGACCGAAGTCGCGCAGGCCGAGGACGCGCGCGGCGATGGCGAAGGCGATGTTACCGAAGGTCTGATGCAGCACGACGCCGGCATACTCCGGACGCGGTTCGGACAGCATCGGATACTTGCCGGACTTCGACCAGTCGAAGGTGCCGCCATCGACGATGACGCCGCCCATGGAGTTGCCGTGGCCGCCGATGAACTTCGTCAGCGAATGCACGACGATATCGGCGCCATGCTCCAGCGGCCGCAACAGGTAAGGTGTGGCCATGGTGTTGTCGACGATCAGCGGCAGGTCGTGCTTGCGGGCAACCTCGGCGATGGCGGCAATATCGACGAAGGTGCCGCCGGGATTGGCGAGGCTCTCGATGAAGATCGCCTTGGTGCGCCGATCGATCTTCGCCTCAATGGAAGCCGGATCGGCAGGGTCGGCCCAGCGTACCTGCCAGTCGAAGGACTTGAAGGCGTGGCCGAACTGGTTGACCGAGCCGCCATAAAGCCGGTTGGCGGCAATGAAATTGTCGCCCGGGCTCATGATCGTGTGGAAGACGAGGAGCTGTGCGGCGTGGCCGGAGGCGACGGCGAGCGCCGCCGTGCCGCCTTCGAGCGCGGCAATACGCTCTTCGAGCACTGCCTGCGTCGGGTTCATGATGCGGGTATAGATGTTGCCGAACTGCTGGAGGCCGAAGAGTGCCGCCGCATGGTCGGTGTCGTTGAATACGAAGCTCGTCGTCTGGTAGATCGGCGTCGCCCGTGCACCCGTGGTCGGGTCAGGTTGCGCCCCCGCATGGATTGCGAGCGTATTGAAACCAGGATTGTCTTTCGTCATTTCGTCCCTCCCGTGACCAGAGCGCGGCCGCCAACCGGCGCGCCGGAGACGCTCTATCACCTTGAATCTACGCGTGAACCGCTATCGAACCTGCGCAGTTGCACGCGCAAGCCGCGGCACTATTCCAGAGCCTTCGCATGCGGTCAAAGAGGATTTTTCAAGAACTGACGGTTGTATGGTCCGCCGGCGATGTGCCGCCCGAGATCAGCCGATCAGGCGTGGATACTCGATCGCCGGACAGCGGTCCATGACCACCTTGATGCCGGCGGCTTCCGCTTTCGCCGCAGCGCCGTCATGGCGCACGGAGAGCTGGCCCCAGATCGCCTTCGGCAGGGTCTCCAACGCGAGGATCTCGTCGACGAGCGCCGGCAGGGCGTCGGCAGCGCGGAAGACGTCGACCATATCGATCGGCTCCTTGATATCGGCGAGCCGGCCGACCACGGCCTGGCCCTGGATGCTCTTGCCGACATGCCCGGGATTGATCGGGATCACCCGATAGCCCTTGCGCAGCAGAAACGCCATGACCCGATGGCTCGGACGCTCAGGATTCGGCGAAGCGCCGACAAGGGCGATCGTCTTGGTCTCGCGCAGGATGTCTGCGAGATAATAGTCCGGGTAAGCGTCGTGGTTCATCTGCAGCTTCGGATCCGTTCGTGTTAAACGGTCGTATAATGATGGCGAGGCCGGCCAAGTCAACCGTGCGGCCCGCTCGTCCCCCGCCAAAGATTGCCGCTTCCGCAAGACTTTCCGGTTGCTTTTGCGCCCGTGCGGCGCGACAAGCGTCTCAACGCCCGCTACACCGTTTCCGAGGTTTCAATCTTGCCGCTTGATGTCATTGCGCTCGTCCTGTTCGGGGCGTTGTTGCACGCGACCTGGAATGCGTTGGTCAAGGCGGGAACGGAAAAGTCGCTCGACGCTGCGATGATCGCGCTCGGGGCCGCAGCCGTCGCCATCCCCTTCCTGCCGTTCATGCCATTGCCCAAACCGGAAGCGTGGCCATACATCCTGGTTTCGGCACTGTTCCAGTTCGCCTATTTCCAGCTCGTCGCCGCATCCTATCGCGCCGGCGACATCGGCCTTGTCTATCCGCTGATGCGCGGAGCGGCGCCGTTGATCGTCGCGATGACCAGTGGGGCGTTGATCGGCGAAAAGCTCACCTTCGGAACGATGATCGGTATCCTAACGATCTCTGCCGGGGTGCTGACGCTCGCCTTCGAGTCGCGCAAGGGCGGCAAGAACGCGATCGTGCTTGCGCTGCTCAATGCCTGCGTCATCGCAAGTTACACCTTTGTCGACGGCATCGGCGCGCGCGTCTCGGGCAATGCGATCTCCTACACGCTGTGGATGGCGCTGCTGCCGCCGGTTCTGCTTTTCACCTGGGCCTTTGCCCGGCGCGGCATCAAGCCGGTCGCCCGCCACGTCTACAAGAACTGGTGGCGGGGCCTCATCGGCGGCGCCGGCTCGATCGGCGCCTATGGCTTGGCGCTCTGGGCGATGACCAAGGCGCCGGTTGCAACCGTCGCGGCACTCCGCGAGACCTCGATCCTCTTTGCCGTGGTGATCTCGGTCGTGTTCCTCAAGGAACCGGTCAGCGTCTGGCGCATCGCAGCGGCCTGCGTCATCGCGCTCGGCGCCCTGCTCCTGAAGCTCGCCTGAGCGTCAGTCTTCCTTCCATTCCGGCATGCGCTTGCCGAGGAATGCGCCGATACCGTCCTCTGCATCACGCGCGAGCATGTTCTCGACCATGACGCCGACGGCATAATCGTAGGCCTCTGGCAGGTCCATCTCCGCCTGGCGATAGAAGGCCTCCTTGCCGATCTTCAGCGCCTGTGGCGACTTCGAGGCAATGACTGCTGCGTATTTGTCGACCACCTGGCGCAGGTACTGTTGCGGTACGATGCGGTTGACGAGACCGAAATCCTTGGCGGTCGAAGCGTCGATGGTCTCGCCGGTGAGCAGCATTTCCATCGCCTGCTTGCGATGTGCCGCACGCGTGAGCGCGACCATCGGCGTCGAGCAGAAGAGGCCGATATTGACACCGGGCGTGCAGAAGGTGGAGCTGTCGGTGCAGATCGCGAGGTCACAGCTTGCGACTAGCTGGCAGCCAGCTGCCGTTGCCAAACCATCGATCTCGGCGATGACGGCCTGCGGCAGCCGGGTGATTTTCAGCATGAGATCGCCGCAGAGGCGGATCGTCCGTTCGAAGAAGGCCCTGCCGCGGTCGTCGTCTTCGCGGTGCGCAGTCATTTCTTTCAGATCGTGACCGGCGGAAAACAGCTTGCCCGTGGCGGCGAGCACGACGACCCTGATGTCCTTGGAGGTGGCGACCGCATCGAACTCGGCGTGCAGCGCCTCCATCATGGCGATCGACAGCACGTTGGCCGGCGGGTTGTTGAGCGTCAGCCGCAAGACGGGCCCAGACTGCTCACGCAGCAGCAGGCCGTTCGGCTCTTCCTTCTTGAACGACACGACGTCGGCCATCTTCTTCTCCTGAAACTTGAATTTGGTTGGTGGTACGCCGGCGACGCGTGCCGTGCAAGCCGACAGGCACACCCCGGTGACGCATTCCGCCTACGACCATTTTCCGCCTTGCGTCCGGCCACCAGCCGGTTTCAGGTGACGGACAGACATGTTGAAGGACAGAATGCATGACCATCGAGCCGATCATGACCGTCGACGACCTCAACCGATTTCTCGACACAGATTTCCCGCAGGTCCATACCGACGGCAAGGTCTTCCATGTCACGGCTGTTGGACCCGGCTTTGCCACCATGCGGCTCGACCCGAACGAACGGCATATCCGGCCAGGCGGCACGGTTTCCGGCCCTACCCTTTTCGCGCTCGCGGACGTCTCGGCCTATATCGCATTGATCGCCCATATCGGACCGGTTGCGCTTGCCGTCACCACCAATCTCAACATCAACTTCCTGCGCAAGCCCGAGCCGGAACCGCTCGAATGCACCTGCCGCATCCTCAAACTCGGCAAGCGGCTCGCCGTTCTCGACGCGTCGATCGTCAAGGTTGGCGACGACGACCTCGTTGCGCATGCCACAGCGACCTATTCGATTCCGCCGCGATAATTTGTGGTATCAAAATACCATACATATAACATATTGTTTTTGCTTATCTTTATTTCCATGCCGCAGATTTCGCGTTCTTGACGCTTGTTTCGCACTTGCGTATAAGCTGCCGCAGATCGCGGTCCTCTGAGGGCCGCTTTCTCTTTTGCCCGGGAAACTGGACAAAACCAAGCAACAAGAAACGCCCAGCGGTTCGCCGCTCGGGTCCAAAGAAAGATTTTTGATATGGCAACCTTCGTTCAGAAGCCTGCAGAGGTGGAGAAGAAGTGGATCATCATCGACGCCGAAGGCCTCGTTGTTGGTCGCCTCGCTTCCCTCATCGCAAACCGCCTGCGCGGCAAGCACAAAGCTACCTTCACCCCGCATGTTGACGACGGCGACAACGTCATCGTCATCAACGCCGAGAAGGCAGTTCTGACGGGCAAGAAGTACACCGACAAGAAGTACTACTGGCACACCGGCTACCCCGGCGGCATCAAGGAGCGCACCGCGCGCCAGATCATCGAAGGCCGCTTCCCGGAGCGCGTCATCGAGAAGGCCGTCGAGCGCATGGTTCCGCGCGGTCCGCTTGGCCGTCGCCAGATGAAGAACCTGCGCGTATACGCAGGCGCCAACCACCCGCATGAAGCACAGCAGCCGGCCGTCCTCGACGTCGCCAAGCTGAACAGCAAGAACACAAGGAGCGCCTGATAATGGCTGACCTTTCCGCTCTCAAGGAAATCGCCACGACCGCGGAACCGGCTGCTCCGGTTCACGTCAAGAAGGTCGACGCCCAGGGTCGCTCCTACGCGACCGGCAAGCGTAAGGACGCTGTCGCCCGCGTATGGGTCAAGCCGGGCACCGGCAAGATCACCATCAACGGCAAGCCCTACGCGGCTTACTTCGCCCGTCCGGTTCTGCAGATGATCCTGCAGCAGCCGATCGTCGCTGCTGCCCGTGACGGCCAGTTCGACATCGACGCGACCGTTGCTGGCGGTGGTCTTTCCGGCCAGGCCGGTGCCGTTCGTCACGGCATCTCCAAGGCACTCACCTACTTCGAACCGGGCCTGCGCTCGGTCCTGAAGCGCGGTGGCTTCCTCACCCGCGACAGCCGCGTGGTCGAGCGTAAGAAGTACGGCCGTGCGAAGGCACGTCGTTCGTTCCAGTTCTCGAAGCGTTAATCGCTTCAACTGCGACACTTGGAAGGCGGGGCTTTGCTCCGCCTTTTTTTGTTATCATCCGCCCCACCGTTTCCCGCAACGTCGAACCCTCGAGGCACAGCATGACAAGCTCCCCCGTCGCCAAGACCCCAGAGCCGCCCTATTACATCGTCACGTTCGCCTCGCGGCGCACCGCAGGCGACCACGGCTACGACAACATGGGAGACGAAATGGAGCGACTTGCGCGCGAGCAGCCGGGTTTTCTCGGTCTCGAAAGCGTGCGCGGCGCCGACGGCTTCGGCCTAACCAATTCCTACTGGGCGGATGAGGAGAGCATCGCGGCCTGGAAAAACAATGTCCGCCACCTGACGGCCCAGCGCCTCGGCCGCGAGCGCTGGTACGAGGATTATCAGGTTCGTGTGGGCAAGATCGAGCGCCAATACGGTTTCGAACGCCCCTAGTTCTGCGGCTGCGCACGGTCGCCGCCGGCAAGCGGGCTAAATCGGCAACTCCGTCGTCGACTTGAGTTCGCGCAGGACGAAGCTCGACACCACGGTGCGCACATGGGGATTGCGCATCAGATAGCGCGTCATGAAGGTATCGTAGCTTTCGACGTCGTTGGCGCGGATCTTCAGCATGTAGTCGAATGTGCCAGATAGAGCGTAGCACTCCATGATCTCCGGCCGGTCGCGCACGACGGCGGAAAAGGCGGCAATCGCCTCGTCGTGATGATCTTCGAGCGTCACATGGGCGATGATGCAGAGTTTCAGGTCGAGCTTTGCCGGATCGAGCAGCGCCACGCGCTTGCGAATGACGCCATCCGTCTCCAGTTCCTGCAGCCGCCGCCAGGCCGAGCTTTGCGACATGCCAGCTTTCTCCGCGAGATCGGAGAGCGACTGGCCGCTATCGGCCTGAATGAGCCGCAGCAGCTTTCGCACGGGCTGAAGACTTTCTTTCACATCAGCAGGCATTTCGAATTTTCCTCCCGGGATCAGGCGTCAACCTGGCAAGTGTGGAACAAATACTCGCTCCATCCGCGATACAATTGCAACAGGAGAGTTCATCTGACGAATGAGGAGACGTCATGACGAAGGAAAGCAGCTACACGGCCAAACTGCCGGAACCGGACGGCACCTATCACTATACCCCGGAAGAAGATGCAATCTGGGGCGAACTGTACCAGCGGCAGATGAAGCTTCTGGCCGACAAGGCGTGCGACGAATACCTCGAGGGCGCCAAGACGCTCGATCTCGGCCCTGACCACGTGCCGCAGTTGAAGGACGTGAACCGCCGCCTTGCCGAAACCACCGGCTTCGGTGTCGAAGGTGTTCCCGCCCTCATTCCGCCGTCCCGCTTCTACGAACTGCTGTCCCAAGGCAAGTTTCCGCTGGCGACCTTCATTCGCCGCCGCGAGCATATCGATTACATCGAAGAACCCGACATCTTCCACGAGGTCTTCGGTCACTGCCCGCTATTGACCAACCAGAGCTACGCCAATTTCGTCCGCCGCTTCGGCGAAAAGGCGGTTTCGCTCGGCAAGGGCTATTCCTGGCACATGTTCCGGATCTTCTGGTTCACCGTCGAGTTCGGGCTGATCAACACGTCGAAGGGCCGCCGCTGCTATGGCGCCGGCATCGTGTCTTCGCCGAACGAGACACGGAATGCGATGGGAACTCCAGGCGTCGAGTTCCGCCCGTTCGACCTGATGACTGTGCTGCGTACACCCTATCGCATCGATATCGTCCAGCCGATCTATTACGTGATCGACAGTTTCGCCCAGCTGGAAACGATCATCGAAGAGGATATCGCCGCGCGCATCACCGAAGCCAAGGCGCTTGGCGATTTCGCCCCGACCTACGAAGCCAAGGCCTCGTAATCGCCGAAGAAACGGCCGGCAGGGCCTTGCCTTGCCGGCAACGATTGTCCAACCTTCCGCCACCACAGGTTTGAGCGGGATGCGCGCAGAGGATGCGCGCTTTCCGGCTCCGAGGCAGAGGCGGGATATGGCGAACAGGACGATCGATCATGCGCTGACGGCGCGCTCACTCACATCGGCGGCGTCCGATCCGACCCATGCCGGGATTCTCTCCTTCATGCGCCGCAAATATTCGAAGCAGTTGAAGGGTGTCGATGCCGTCGTCTGGGGCATTCCCTTCGACGCCGCCACTTCGAACCGCCCCGGCGCGCGCTTCGGGCCGCAGGCGATCCGCCGCGCCTCGGCAATCTTCGACAACGATCCGCAGTACCCGTTCGACCGCGATCTCTTCGCGGAGATGGCGACGGTCGACTATGGCGACTGCCTCCTCGACTATGGCAATCATTCGAAGACGCCGGCAACGATCGAACGCGAAGCGACCAAGATCATCAGGAGTGGCGCCTATCTGCAGACGCTCGGCGGCGACCACTTCGTCACCTACCCGATCCTGAAGGCGCAGGCGGCTCTGCACGGCCCCCTCGCCCTCGTCCAGTTCGACGCCCACCAGGATACCTGGCCGGATGAACGCGGGCGCATCGACCACGGCTCCTTTGTCGGCCGTGCGGCGCGCGAGGGCCTGATCGATACAGATGCCTCGATCCAGATCGGCATCCGCACGCACGCGCCTGAGGATTGCGGCATCCGCATTCTGTATGGCTACGACGTCGAAGAGATGAGCGCTGGCAAGATCGCCGAGACGATCATAAGGCAGGTCGGCGAGCGCAAGGCCTATCTGACCTTTGATATCGACTGCCTCGACCCGGCTTACGCGCCTGGCACCGGCACACCGGTCGCCGGCGGCCCGTCGAGTGCCAAGATCCTCTCTGTCCTGCGCAAGCTCGGAGCGCTGACCGTGGTCGGCAGCGACGTCGTCGAAGTGGCGCCAGCCTATGACCATGCCGACGTCACCGCAATCGCCGGTGCGACGGTCGCGATGTATATGCTGGGCCTGCATGCGGAGAAGCTTGCCGAGCGTGCGCCGCTTCGCTGAGCGCTGCCGTTGCGGTGAATGGCCGCTGCTTATATAGGAACAGGTGGGTTTGGCGGCGTTCCGCCGGCCCGTTGAGAAATTGATTCAATTCTATGCCAGAATGATTCCGGAACGGCTTCTAACTGTCTGGCAGAACGGGAAAATCATGAAACCGAAGATCTTCATCGATGGCGAACACGGCACCACGGGCCTGCAGATCCGCACGCGCATGGCCGGCCGTAGCGATCTCGAACTGCTTTCCATTCCGGAAGCGGAACGACGCAACGCCGCGATGCGAGAAGATCTTCTGAACGAAGCAGACATCGCCATCCTCTGCCTGCCGGACGACGCCTCGCGCGAGGCGGTTTCGATGGTCTCGGGCAACAACAAGGTCCGCATCATCGACACGTCGACCGCGCATCGCATTGCGCCCGACTGGGCCTATGGCTTTGCCGAAATGGACAAGGCGCAGCCGGAGAAGATCCGCAGCGCCCGTTGCGTCGCCAATCCCGGTTGCTATCCGACCGGCGCGATCGGCGTGATCCGGCCGCTGCGCCAGGCCGGCATCCTGCCGGACGGCTATCCGGTGACGGTCAACGCGGTCTCCGGCTACACGGGCGGCGGCAAGCAGATGATCGCGCAGATGGAAGACGCGACCAATGCGGATCACATCAGCGCACCGCACTTCCTCTACGGCCTGACGCTCAAGCACAAGCATGTGCCCGAGATGAAGATGCACGGGCTGCTCGACCGCGCACCGGTCTTTGCGCCCTCGGTCGGCAAGTTCGCACAGGGCATGATCGTCCAGGTGCCGCTCTATCTCGAAGACCTCGCCGCCGGCACGACGCTGGAGACGATCCATGCTGCAATCGTCGCGCATTATGCCGACCAGTCGATCGTCGAGGTCGTGCCGCTCCAGGAGAGTGAAAAGCTCGGCCGCATCGACGCCACCGAGCTTGCCGGCAAGGACACGATGAAGCTTTTCGTCTTCGGCACCCCTGGCGGCAACCATGTGAACCTCGTCGCCCTGCTCGACAATCTCGGCAAGGGCGCTTCGGGCGCGGCGGTCCAGAACATGGACCTGATGCTGTCGGCCTGATCGGCACTGAGCTCAAAACAAAAGACCCCGGCGAGCCGCTCGCCGGGGTCTTTTCTTTTTCCGGAGCTCGTCCGGCGTCAGTCGCGCAATTCGATCGCCGTCGACCGCGGATACTCGCCGTAGAAACCGCGCCAGTGGGCGATGGCAAAGCCAAGCACCACAAGCGCGCCACCCTGGTGCGCCACGCCCCAGCCGACCGGCACCTGCAGCACCAGCGTGGTGATGCCGATCACCGCCTGCACCGAGACGAGCAGGAACAGGAGCACGGCGCGGCGCGCATGGGTGGTTTCGGGTGCGGCCCGCAGCGAGGCAATCATGTGCATCAGTGCGAAGGCAAAGAGCACATAGGCGCCAATGCGGTGGACGAACTGGACCGTCTTCGGGTTCTCGAACAGGTTGATCCACCAGGGCTGCTGCAGGAACAGGTCCTGCGGGATGATCGCGCCATCCATCAGCGGCCAGGTGTTGTAGCTGAAGCCGGCATCGAGACCGGCGACGAGCGCGCCGAGATAGATCTGGAACAGACTGAAGATGGCGATGATCGCCGCCATCTTGCGCGAACGGTCGGTGGGCGCCGTGTCATTCGAATGCGCGCTCAGCCCGCGGAAGATCCACATACAGGCGGCAAAGATCAGACAGGCGATGACGAGATGCGTCGCAAGCCGGTACTGGCTGACCTCGGTGCGCTCCACGAGGCCCGATGAAACCATCCACCACCCGATGAACCCCTGGAAACCGCCAAGCGCAAGGATACCGAGCAGCGGCATGCGCAGCTTGCGCTCGACCTTTCCGGTGAACCAGAAATAGGCAAGCGGCAACGCGAAGATCAGGCCGATGGTGCGGGCAAGCAGACGGTGCGCCCATTCCCACCAGAAGATCGTCTTGAACTCGTCGACCGTCATGCTGCTGTTCATCTGCTGATACTGCGGAATGCGCTGGTAGAGCTGGAATTCCTCTTCCCACTCGGCGACCGTCAGCGGCGGGATCACGCCATGGATCGGCTTCCACTCGGTGATGGAGAGGCCCGATTCGGTAAGCCGCGTCGCGCCGCCGACGAGCACCAGGGCAAAGAGGGTGAACAGCACGACTGCCAGCCAGCCGCGGATCTGCCGGCGGTTGCGGTCGGTCCTGCCGATCTCGTTTCGAAGCATTTGTTCAGTCGCCATTTCGACGCCGGCCATCATGTTCCCTCTGGTGTCGCAGGGTTGTCGGCGGTGCAACCGGACGGATCAACGGTCGCACCTTCAGGAAAGCCGTTGATTTGCACCAGAGCGGCATGCAAAACAAGGCCGAAACCTTTGCGGCATGCGGTCGCGGCCGCTCCGCGCGCATTTGCCCATGTGAAAGATATGAAATGCCCGTACGCCTCAGAAAGCTGATCGGCACGATCCTGATCATCATCCTCGTCGTCGTCTATGCGCTGGCCGCCGTCACCTTCGCCTCGCTGCTGCTCGGCGCTGCCCCCTGGTACGTGCATCTGGCCTACTTCTTCTTCACCGGCCTGCTCTGGATATTGCCGGCCATGCTGATCATCAAATGGATGGAAAAACCCGCCAAGGATCGTTGATCCTCAATCCGGTAGCCATTCGGGGGGACGCCCATGCGACTTGCAGTTCTCGCTGACATCCACGGCAACGACCTTGCGCTCGAAGCGGTGCTCGCCGACATCGATGCGCAAGGGATCACCGATATCGTCAATCTTGGCGACCATCTGAGCGGCCCCCTCAATGCCGCACGCACGGCCGACATCCTCATCAAAAGGGCGATCCTTTCGATCCGCGGCAATCACGATCGCTATCTTTTGACCATGGATCCGCATGAAATGGGGCAATCTGATCGCGCAGCCTATGATCAATTGCAGCCGCAGCACCGCGAATGGCTGGCGACCCTGCCCGTCGCACACGTCCACGAGGAAGCGTTCTTCCTGTGCCATGCGACGCCGACCGATGACGAGACCTACTGGCTGGAGGCCCTGACGGCCGATGGCACCGTCCACATGGCGCAGCATTCGGCCATCGAAGCGAAAGCAGCCGGCGTCGACTATCCGGTTATCCTCTGCGGCCACACCCATATCCAGCGCGCCGTGCGGCTTTCCGACGGCCGCCTCGTCGTCAATCCCGGCAGCGTCGGCTGCCCCGGGTATGACGACGACCAACCGGTGCCGCACAAGGTCGAAGCGGGCTCCCCGGACGCCCGCTACGCGATCATCGAGAAATCGGCCTCGGGGTGGCACGTCACCTTCCGCAATGTCCCCTATGACTGGATGGCAATGTCCCAGCTTGCGGCCAGCCGCAACCGCATGGAATGGGCAAAGGCGTTGGCCACCGGCTTTCTCGATTGAATTTTGCGCGCGCTTCACATTCCTCGCTTCACGCTTTGCTAACCGCGTTCGCCGGTTATTCCCAATCGGCTTCATAAGTATTCCCGAATTAAAGCGATCGTAGCGGGCTTGAGGTTCAATCTCTCCGCAACAAGGACCGGACGGCACCTGCGATGACGAACTCGGAACTCACCATGGACGGCTCCGGCGACCGCCGCGCGCACGCGTCCTTGCGTGCAGATCCGACCGATGCCGCCGGCCGCTTCGAAATCTCGCTTCACCGCAATATGGAGGCGCTCGAAACCGAGTGGCGCGTGCTCGACGGTCTTCCTGAGAACTCGCTGCATCATGCCTATCAATGGTGCAGCGCCTGGGCTGCGACCCATGTCAGCGACCTGGCCGTTCTGCGCGTTACCTTCGACGGCGAACTCCTGCTCGTCCTGCCGCTGGAAGTGGCGCGCGGACGCTTGTTTCGAACGGCAAAGCTGATCGGAACCGAGCATAGCAACCTCAACACCGGGCTCTTTGCCCCCAACGCCGCGGCGATCATCAGCACGCCCGCGCTTGCCGACGCGCTTGCCCGCGCCATCTGTGGCGCACTGCGCGGCCTTGCCGACATCGTCATGCTCGATCGTCTACCGAGTGACTGGCGCGGCGCCCCCAGCCCCTTCGCGCTGCTTTCGGGCGTTGCCAATCCCAACCCGTCGTTTCAGCTTCCCCTTCTCGGTGGCATTCAGCCGACACTGGCCCAGCTCAACGCCAAGCGGCGGCGCAAGAAGATGCGCATTTCCGAGCGACGGCTGGCTGAAACGGGCGGCTACGACTATGTGGTCGCGCGTACGGGTGACGAGGCCCACGCGCTGCTTGATACCTTCTTTCGGCAGAAGGCGACGCGTTTTGCTGCGCTCGGCCTTCCCGATGTCTTCCAGGACAAGGAAACGCAGGCGTTTTTCCATGAGCTCGCCGCCCGTATGGGCGACGACGTTCAACTCATGGAACTCAATGCCATCCGCCTGCGGGGCGAAAACGACGGCCGCATCGTCGCCGTCGCCGGACTTTCCCGCAAGGCAGATCACGTGATCTGCCAGTTCGGGTCGATCGACGAAGCTTTGGCCGGCGATGCCAGCCCGGGTGAATTGCTATTTTACCGCATGATCGAGCGCCTATCGGGGGAAGGCGTGCGCCTGTTCGATTTCGGCGTCGGCGACCAGCCCTACAAACGCTCCTGGTGCACGATCGAGACACCGCTGCGCGACATCGTGTTGCCGGTGACGTTCGCCGGCCGGCTCGCAGGCCTGCGGCATCACCTCGTCGTGAGGGCAAAAAGGGCGATCAAGGCGAACCGGGCCGTTTATGCCCGCATCCAGCGCACGCGACGGCACAGGCAAGACAAGACCTTCGACAGCAGCGCCGACTGATAACCGAGATAAGAGGACGGGGCCCAGGCGCGTTGTCGCCGGTGGCCGGCGACACCATTATGCCGCGTCGCGGTCCGGGTATTCGGGGTCCGATTGTACCTGGCCGGTCATCAGCACGATGTCGCGATAGCCCGCTGCGCCGAATCCGGTCAGCACCTCGACGATCCGCTCATCGCTCACCGACGGCGCCGACAGGATGATTTCCGCGCCATCGCGGCCAGCGATCTTCTCAACAGCCATTTCATCGGCAGGGCCGCATTCGAGCAGGACGAGATCATAGGCGTTGGTCAAGGCGTCGATGATCATCTTCAGCCGGTCGATGCCGCGCATCGCCTGACGCGGATCGGCATCGCCCTGAGGAATGATGTGCGCGTCGGAAAAACGGTCGGCGTGGATCGTGTCCGTGAAGGGCACCTCCCCCGCCAGCAGGTTGGTGATACCAGGAAGCTGCTGCGAGCGCGCCATCAGGCGTGTCGGGCAGGCAGAACCCGTCAGGTCGATCAATACGACCTTCAGCTCCTCTTCTGCCAGCAACCGGGCGAGCATCACGGTGGCGGTAGAACCCTCGTCTCCGCCGGGCGAAACCGAAATCGCAACGCGCACGTTGGTGGCGCGCAGATGCTCGGCGACGGCCTCGATCGAGAAATCCGCCTCGGCGGCCTCTTCCTCAATGTCCGGTGCAAGCGACACGTCCATCGCAGGCAGCAAGTCGACGGCGTCATCTGCGGCGGGCGCAATTGCAGGCGAAGCCTGAGCCATCTCGACCGGCGGCAAATCGGCGACGCTTGCGGCGAGCGCCGGACGCGGGTGGACCGGTGCCCGTTCGCCCGTAGCCGCGACCGGCCGCAAGGCTCGTCCGCTGAAAAGCTCGCCGAGCATGATTCCAATGCAGGTCAGGAGGAACGTGGCAAGCGCTGCGACGATCGTGATCGGCAGCACTTTCGGGAAGCTCGCGCCGGTCGGAACCACGGCACTCGAAATGACCCGCGCATCGGCCGGCGTCGCATTCTCCACCGTGCGCGATGTCGCTTCGCGATAGCGCGCGAGATAGGTCTCCAGCAATTGCCGCTGCGCCGTTGCCTCGCGCTCGAGCGCGCGCAGCCCCACCTCTTCTTCGCCCGCCCGAGCTGACTGCGCCTTCAGCGCATTCAGCTGCTGGGTCAACTGCTGTTCGCGCAGTTCACCGACCTTCGCCTCGTTTTCGAGGCTCGTCAGGATCTTGCGGGTCTCGGTGCCGATCTGGCCGCGGATGCCTTCGAGCTGCGACTTCAGCGCCTTCAGGCGCGGATGACCGTCGAGCAGGGTCGTCGAAAGATCGGCGACCTGCGCCTGGAGATTGGCCTCGGTTTCCTTCAGCCGCTGGATCATCTGTGAACCGACGACGTCGGCGATGGTGTCCGGCGCGCGGCCGCTCGCAAGCGCCGAACGCACGCCGGCGGCACGCGCCTCCGCATTGGCACGCTCGCCGCGCACCCGGGTCAGCTCCGTCGAGATGTCCGTGAGCTGCCGCGTCGCGAAGTTGGTGGTTTCGCCGGTTGGCAGCAGATCCGACGAGGCGCGATAGGCCGCCACCTTCGCCTCGGCGTCGCGCACCTTCTCGCGCAGATTGGCGATCTCCGGTTCGAGCCAGCGTGTCGCCTCGGAATTGGTGTCGAGTTTCGCACCGCTCTGGAGCGCCAGGAAGACCTTCGCCATCTCGTTGGGCACGGCGGCCGCAAGCTGGCGGTCCTTCGAGGTGAAGCCAATCGCGATCACCCGCGACTTCTCCACCTGGTAGACCTGGAGCTTGTCGGAGAATTCCTTGAGCACCCTCTCCTCGGGCGGCATCTCCAGCGGGTTCTTCTTCAGCCCGAGCATGACGAGAAGATCCGAAAGCGCCGAGGGCGCCGACGACGGGTCGAATTCCTTGAGCTCATAGAGCTTCATGTTGCGGGCGACCTGCTTGATGAGGTCGGCCGACTTGAGCACCTGTACCTGGCTGAGGATGCCGGATTCGTCGAAGACGCGGTCGGCGCCCGCCTGGGAAGCCTGGTTGGGGCCGCTGAACTCCGGCTCGCGCGATTCGATGAGCACACGGGTTTCGCTCTGGTAATCCGGCGCGATCATCTTTGCTGCGCCGAAGGCAAGCGCCGCCACAGCGACGGTGGCGAGCAAAACCTTGACGCGCCGATCCCAGACGGCGCGAAACAGGCCGCCGAGGTCGATATCCACATCCTGTTGTGCGCTGCCGCTTCCCGACATGCTAGTCGCTCCGAACCTTCAAATCTCGCCGGACCGTAAAGGAACATGGTAACGCAAGGGTTAATGCGATCAACCTGCGGATGATAAAGACGGGGCGGTATCGCCAGGTCTCCGCGAAAATTCTACCGCGAGTTTACCTGCTATTAACCCTAACGGACCGATAACGTCACAAAAGCTGGTCGTTTCCGGAGCCTATGAACCGCATGTCCACCGCAGCTATCAAGACGGGTCTCGCGATCACGGCGGCAGCGCTGTCGATGTTGCTCGGCGGCTGCACGAGCTACCAGCCCGCACCCAAGGCCTTCAGTGAAGCCACGATCCAGCCCTATCGGCTCGACAGCGGCGACCGCCTGCGCATCAATGTCTTCGAACAGGCCGGTCTCAGCGGCACTTACACGGTCGATCAGGCCGGTTACGTCGCCTTCCCCCTGATCGGCACCGTCGCCTCGCGCGGCAGGACGCTACCCGAACTGGAGGGCATGATCGCCGCCAAGCTGAAGCAGGGCTATCTGCGCGATCCAGACGTCACGATCGAGGTCGATCGCTACCGTTCCGTCTTCATCATGGGCGAAGTCGGCCAGGCTGGCCAATATGCCTATGTGCCCGGCATGACCGTGCAGAACGCGATCGCGGTCGCCGGCGGCTTCTCTCCGCGCGCCAATCAGTCGAACGCCGACATCACGCGCAAGATCAATGGCCGCATCATCACCGGCCGGGTTCCGATCACCGACGCGGTTCTTGCCGGCGACACGATCTATGTTCGCGAACGCCTGTTCTGATCTCGATGCAACAAGAGCGGCCTTTGCGCATCATCCACTGCTTCAGGTCGCCTGTCGGCGGGATATTCCGCCACGTGCGCGACCTGGCCGAGGCGCATGCCAAGGCCGGCCATGAGGTCGGGATCCTCTGCGACAGCACGACAGGCGGCAGTCACGAGGATCGGTTGTTCGACGAAATCCGCCCCTATCTGGCGCTCGGCCTGATACGGATGCCGATCCATCGCTCGGTCGGGCCGTCAGATTTTGCCGCGTTGTGGCGCGGCTATAAGGAAATCAGAAGTTTGCGACCGGATGTGTTGCATGGGCACGGCGCCAAAGGCGGCGTCATTGCCCGGCTCATCGGTTCAGCCTTGCGGGTCAACAGGTATCGCGTAGCCCGCCTCTATTCGCCGCATGGCGGCAGCCTGCACTACCGTCCAGGCTCTATGACAGGCCGGCTGGTCTTCCCGGCGGAGCGGATCCAGCAGCGGATTACCGACGCCCTCGTCTTCGTCTGCGATTTCGAGCGGCAGACCTATTTCGCAAAGGTCGGCGCGCCACGTGAGCGCAACGAACTGATCTACAACGGCATCGACGACCGGGAGTTCGAGACCGTCCCGCCTGGGCCGGATGCGGTCGACTTTCTCTATATCGGCATGATGCGGGACCTGAAGGGTCCCGATCTGTTTGTGGAAGCTTTCGCCCAGACCGAAAGGCTTGTCGGCAGGCCGCTGTCGGCGCTGATGATCGGCGACGGCCCGCAGCAGCAGGAATACAGCGATCTGGTGCTGCAGCAGGGCCTCGCCCGCCGCATCCGCATGCAGCCGGCGATGAAGACGCGCGAGGCCTTCGCGCTGACGCGCAACATCGTCGTTCCCTCGCGCGCCGAGTCCATGCCCTATATCGTGCTCGAGGCGCTTGCCGCGCGGAAGCCGGTCATCGCCAGCCGTGTCGGCGGCATCCCGGAAATTCTCGGACGCGACAGCACCGCACTTGCCGAACCCGCCAATGCCCGGTCGCTCGCCGACATCATGGCCCGTGCAATCACCGAGAAGGACTGGGCGGCACGTGTGATGCCCGATCCGAGCACGTTCAAGTCGCAATTTGCAGCTTCGGTAATGTCGGCGGATATGCTAAGCCTCTATCGGGAATTGTGCCGTTACCAGCCGCCCGCCGATAGCGTGTTGCCCACAACGTAAGCGTTTCTTAGTGGCTTTCTGCTATCCCGGCTGAGGGACTTCAGCGCCGGAAGACAGCCATGAACAAGTTTGACCGCCCGGGTTCGTTCGATCCCGAAGCGCTTCGCAAGAAGATTTCGGAAATCCGCGCCCGCGCGCCCGGCGAAATGCCGGGCGAAACAACGACCACGGATCTCAATCCGCTGGCGCGGCAGATCGCCGAGCAGTTCAGCGCCGATACCTATTCGCCTGCGATGATCATGGGGCTGATGCGCCTGTTCGAATTCAGCGCGCTCTTTACGATCGGCTATGCCATCAACGCGCTCTACGTCCAGCCGGGCTTCGAACAACTGCCGCTGTACCTGGCAATTCTCGTCGGTGGTTCCGCATTGGCGGTCGCCGCCATGCAGATCGCCGACACCTATCAGATCCCGGCGCTGCGCGCCTGGCTGCGGGTGATGCCGCGCATCCTCGCCTCCTGGGCCATCGCGTTTGGCGGCATCGCCATCGCGCTGTTCTTTCTGAAATCCGGTCACCAGTATTCGCGCGTCTGGTTCGGCGGCTGGTTCATCGGCGGCGCAATCTTTCTGATCGCGGAGCGCGCCTTCATCGCCTATTCCATCCGCCATTGGGCCCGGAACGGTACGATGGAACGCCGCGCGGTCGTCGTCGGCGGCGGCCAGCCGGCCAAGGACCTGATCCGCACGCTCGAGGACCAGCCCGACAACGACATCCGCATCTGCGGTATTTTCGACGACCGCGACGAGCGCCGCTCGCCCAATGTGATCGCCGGCTACCCGAAGCTCGGGACGGTCGACGAACTGGTGGAATTCGCCCGCCTGGCGCGCATCGACATGCTGATCATCTCGCTGCCGCTGACGGCGGAGAAGCGCATTCTCCAGCTTCTGAAGAAGCTCTGGATCCTGCCGGTCGACATCCGGCTCGCCGCCCACGCCAACAACCTGCGGTTCCGCCCGCGCAGCTACTCCCATGTCGGCGATGTCCCCATGCTCGACATCTTCGACAAGCCGATCGCCGATTGGGACTCGGTCGCCAAGCGCGGCTTCGACATCTTCTTCAGCCTGGTCGCCCTCGTGCTTCTGTGGCCGATCATGCTCGGCGCGGCGATCGCCGTCAAAGCGACGTCCCCGGGCCCGATCATCTTCAAGCAGAAGCGGCACGGCTTCAACAACGAGACCATCGAGGTCTACAAGTTCCGCTCGATGTATACGCATATGAGCGACCCGACGGCCCGCAACGCCGTGACCAAGCGCGACCCGCGCGTCACCCCCGTCGGCCGTTTCATCCGCAAGTCCTCGATCGACGAGCTGCCGCAGATCTTCAACGTGCTGAAGGGCGAGCTGTCGCTCGTTGGGCCGCGGCCGCACGCCGTGCTCGCCCAGACCCAGAACCGAACCTATTCCGACGTCGTCGAAGGCTATTTCGCCCGCCACCGCGTCAAGCCCGGCGTCACCGGCTGGGCGCAGATCAACGGCTGGCGCGGCGAGATCGACAATGACGACAAGATCCGCCTGCGCACCGCCTTCGACCTGCACTACATCGAAAACTGGTCGTTGCTCTTCGATCTCAAGATCCTGTTCCTGACGCCGTTCCGGCTTCTCAATACCGAGAACGCCTATTGAGCACCGTCGATTCAGGTCGGCTCCCGATCGCTCGCCCCCAGCTCGCGGCGCTCTCGCTGCTCGGCTCCGGGCTCGTCGCCTTTGCCGTGTTTCTCTCCGGTTTCGTCATTTTCGAGCCGGCACCCTATGAGCTGTTCCTGGTCGCGCTCATCGGCCTTTGGGCGCTCGTGGGCCTCAAGATCTCGCGCAGCGTCGCCCCGCTGCTGACGCTTCTGACCCTGTTCATGGTCGGCGGCATCCTGTCCCTGACGGTCATGACCGACCTGACGAAGGGGCCGATGTACATGGCGGTCTCGGGCTTCCTCGCGCTCTCCTCGGTCTTCTTCGCAGCCATCATCGAGGACCGCCACGAACGCTTGCGGCTGATCTTCAATGCCTGGACGGCGGCGGCCATCATCACCGCCCTGCTCGGCATCCTCGGCTACTTCGGCGCCGTGCCGGGCGCGGAAAGCTTCACGCTCTATGGCCGCGCCAAGGGCGCGTTCCAGGATCCGAACGTCTTCGGCCCGTTCCTCTCGGTGCCGGCCATGTACCTCATCCACGGCATCCTCACGCAGCCCATCCAGAAAGCCCCCCCGAAGATCGCCGCGCTGATGGTGCTGGCGCTTGGCGTCTTTCTTTCGTTCTCCCGCGCAGCCTGGGCCCTCAACCTCTTCTGTGTCGTCGCCTTCGTCTTCGTCATGCTGCTCAAGGAGCGAAACGGCCTCTTCCGCCTGCGGATTCTGGTGTTGGCTCTCGTCGGCGGGATCATGATCGTCGGCGCCCTCCTCGTCGCGCTGCAGTCCGAGCAGGTCGCAACACTCTTTTCCAGCCGCTCGCAGCTGGTGCAGGATTATGACGGCGGCCACCTCGGCCGCTTCGATCGCCATCGCCTCGGCTTCCTGATGTCGATGGAAAAGCCGCTCGGCATCGGCCCGATGGTCTTCAGCACGATCTTCCCGGAGGATGAGCACAACGTCTGGCTTAAGTCGCTGACGTCCTACGGCTGGCTCGGCTTTGTCAGTTACGTGACGCTGATCGTCTGGACGCTCTCGCTCGGCTTTCGCTTTCTGCTGCTCAACCGCCCTTGGCATACCTATCTGATGATCGCCTGGGTCGCCGTTCTCGGCCATGTCGGGGTCGGCAATGTCATCGACACGGACCATTGGCGCCACTTCTATCTGCTCATCGGAATCATCTGGGGATGCGCCGCCCTTGAATATCGCCATCGCCGGCAGGCGCGCGCCGGCCGGAGCTCCTGACCATGGAACATCTGGTTCCGCGCCGGTCGCCGGCCCCTCCCCTGAAGCTCCTGCAGGTGCTGGAGCCGAGCGGCGGCGGCTCGGGCCGGCACTTCCTCGATCTGTGCCGCGGCATGCACAAGCGCGGGCATCACGTCGAGGCCGTCTATTCGCCGGTGCGCGCCGAGGAAGGTTTCGTTCGTGAACTGAAGGCAATCGGCCTGCCTGCCGTACACGCCGTCAACATGAAGCGCGCACCCGGACCGTCTGACGTCGGCTGCTTTCTCGAACTCCGCCGCATCATGCGGGCCAACAGTTTCGACATCATCCATGGCCACAGTTCCAAGGCCGGTGCGCTGACACGCCTGCGGCTGCCTGGCTCTCATGTTCCGCGGATCTACACGCCCCACGCCTTTCGCACACTGGACCCGACGCTCGGCCGTGGTGGACGGTTGATCTACGGCACGATCGAATGGGCACTGGCCCGTTTCTTTACCGATCACCTGATCTGCGTTTCCGACGACGAGTTCCACCATGCGCTCTCGCTGCATATGCCCGAGAAGCGCATGTCGGTGATCGTCAACGGCGTGGCACCGCCCTCATGCGAAATGGCGCAGACGCTGCGCGCGAGCTTCGGGATCGCGCCGGACGCTTTCGTCTTCGGCTTCGTTGGACGACTTTCCGCACAGAAGGCGCCGGAACGGCTGATCGCAGCGTTCAAGAGTGTCGCAGCTTCCGTCAGAAACAGCCACCTGGTCATGGTCGGCAGCGGCGAGCTCGAAGGTGACCTTCGCAAGGCGATCGCCGAAAGCGGACTGCAGAACCGCATGCATTTGACC
This sequence comes from Ensifer sp. ENS02, assembly GCF_014851885.1. Taxonomy (NCBI): domain Bacteria; kingdom Pseudomonadati; phylum Pseudomonadota; class Alphaproteobacteria; order Hyphomicrobiales; family Rhizobiaceae; genus Ensifer; species Ensifer sp. ENS02. Next base: position 128,042 of record NZ_JACVAO010000002.1, read on the forward strand.
TCCGCCTTCACCGGCCCGCAAGCCGTTCCCGCCTTCGACCTCCTGGTGATGCCAAGCCGCTACGAGGCCATGTCCTATGTGATGCTCGAAGGGGCCGCCGCCGGCAAGGCGATCATCGCAACCGACATCGGTGGCGCGCGCACGGTGATCGAGGACGGGCGGAACGGTTATATCCTGCCCAATAGCGACGACACGTCCGCGCTCGCCAAGACCATGATCCAGGCGGCGGAGCCCGAAACCTTCAAGGCCCTGTCGGCTGGCGCCGAAAACCTGAAGGACCGCTTTACGCTCGCCGTCATGCTCGATCGCACAGAGGCCCTCTACCAGAAGGCGGCCTCAAAGCGGCAGACGGTCGACCTGCTCCAGTCAACCAGGTAGCGCAGAAAGAACGACGTGATTGCCGCGTTGTATTATCGGGAAACAAAAAAAAAGAGGCCCTGCTGAAGGACCTCTTTTGCTGCGGTCGCAGGATCGCCTAAGGCGTCGACCCTTCTGCGCCCGAACCGCCACCGGTATCGGGATTTGAACTCGGCGCCCCGGTATCACCGTTGGCGCTTGCGGTGCCGGTATCAGGGTTGGAGCTCGGAGCACCGGTGTCCGGGTTGGAACTCGCTGTACCCGTATCGCCCGGCGAGCCGGTGGGCTGGCCCGGAACGAGGATGACGGCGTCGTCTGCACGGGCAGTGCCGGACGCCGAGATGAGCGGCATTGCCGTCAGGGCCGAAAGCCCGAGCAACGACGCGGCAAAAATCTTCGAAAACGTCTTCATTACATTTCCTCCTTTGGCAGACAGACGCCCGCCATGAGGCCATTCCATCACTTTCGCGAGGACGGCGATCGACCCCAGCCGCGTGGACCATCGCACCGGAACGAGGCATTTTAGCGATTTCCGATGGGCGATAAATTTTGTCAGGCGCAAGCGACAAAACCGCATCCGATCTCGGAGCAGACACGGTGGGCCAAAGCGAAACAATCAGCAGGCGTTTGAGATTTTTGCCGGGGCAATGGGTGCCCGAATGCGCGATTTTACGCGTGGAACTGCTGGCTACCGCCAGCCGCCAATTGCGGTAGCGCTGCTGTATGACTGAAATCAAAGAGGAAAATGGTCGGAGCGGCGGGATTCGAACCCACGACCCCTTGACCCCCAGGAGAGGCGTCTACTATCCACAAAGCCTTGTAGCGCAGGCTGTTGCGCCCGGTCTATCTGCTCGCTTCGGGAATTATTTCGGGACTCTGCGTCACGGCTTTGCATCCGCATCAATGCTAAAGATCGGAAACTCGTCGTCGTTTCGCTGCTGAACGCCCTTGAACGAAGGGTGTCTCAGTTTACCATCTTGCGTCCAGGCGCGATACTCGATGGTGGCCACGAGCAGCGGCTCGGCGAAGATGGCGCCCTTGCGCTTCAAGGTAACCGGCGGCCGCTTCGCAGGGATCGCGTCGAGCAGTTCGCGCAGCTGCGCCGATTCCTTATTGCTCCACCCGGTACCGCATCCGCCGACATAGACGAGGCCGTCGCCCTTCCTTGCTGCCAGTAGCAGCCGGCCGATCGCGCCGGGCACGGTCGAGCGCTCATAGCCTACGATCACAAAGGTATCCCGCCGCGCGCATTTGATTTTGAGCCATTCCGGCCGACGACCGGATCGATATGGGGCGTCCCGCCGCTTCGCGATGATGCCTTCGAGCCCCATCTCGCAAGCGATCTTGAAGAACTCGGCGCCGTCGGCGTCCACCTCCTCCGAGAAGCGGATCGCGCCAGTCCTGCCGGCGACGATCGGCTCGAGCAGACGGCGGCGCTCGGACAGCGGATGCATTCGAAGGTCTTGGCCGTCGAGATAGAGGAGATCGAAGGCATAGAAGATGATTTCGCCGGCATCGTGCAGGCTCGGCTTCTTGCCGACGGCACGCTGCAGCAGTCCGAAATCGGAGCGCCCCTGGTCGTCGAGCACGACCGCTTCGCCGTCCAGGATCATGGAAGCGTGGCCGAGCTCGCGTGCCTCGGCGACAATCAAACCGAACTTCTTCGTCCAGTCGTAGCCGCCGCGCGTGATCGCCCTCACCTCGCTTGGTTCGACATGGACGGCGAGCCGATAACCGTCCCACTTCACCTCAAAGGCCCACTCCGGACCCTTCGGCGGATTGTCGACGAGGGTTGCAACGCAAGGATCGACGCGGCGGGGCATCGGCTCGGGCAACGTCGCGGGAACAGATTTCTTTCTGAGCGTTTTAGCCATGACGAATTAACGCATGAAACCACGAAAACGTCTCACTCGCTTTTCATCCGTCGCAGGCACCAATCCCAATAGGTCTCGACCATCTCCGTCGCCTCGCGCGCGGTGTCGCAATAGCCTTGGTTCGGCGTCGGCGAAGATCCTTTGAAAGTCCGAGGGACAGACCCGGCCCATTGCCAGCGGCCAGCCGTCGGGCCGGCCAACTCTTTCCGGATGCGGCCGATGTAGCCGATGCCATCAAACCCGAGCCAATCGAAGTCGGTCGGTGGGTCGTTGGCGTCTAGTTCGGTGCGGCGCCACTGGTATTTCGGCTGATAGGGCTCGGTCACGGATTAAACCGTTCACGCCCGGCTGCTTTGCATATCCTTCGCCAAACGATTCCGCCCAGATTGGGGATCGTGAGCAGTTCGGCGCAAGGTATGTTCCTCAACTCCTCCGCAGTCTCATATCCACGGATTTTGAGTTCATGCAGAACAAAAAGTGGCAAGTTCAAGTCTGTGAGTTTCGTGACCATTCCCGCATCAGATCACGCTTCCGCACGCCGCGCAATTTGTAGACTCCAAAAGGCTCGGAACTAGTCGCCGCATGTGATAGTCTTAGAACGAGCCCGAGTGATCCCTTTCGCCTGCTCGGGCTTCTTGGCACAGCACACAATTCGGCCCCGCACTTTGGGGCCATTTTTTTTGCGAAGGCAGGAACTCAATAACGCCGTCGGCGTTTCTCGCCTGTGGCAGCCCTGAGTCCCCCGATCAGGATGACGCCTTCACGATCCGCCCGGATCTGAAACTCATGAAAGTGCCCCATGGCCTCGCTCTCCCCGGCGAGGCCATACTTTTTGGCGGGACCGTTTTGCTCCTCTGAGGAAGCGCCTTTCCCACCCACCCACAATCTGGCATTGTGCGCGGCCGAGAGGGGGAACCTCATGTCCTACGATTGGGAACGTGCCAGGCGTCGACGGTACAGGCACGCGCGGCTCGGGCTTTGATTGCCTTAGCAGCATGACTGGTCGCTCTCGCTTCAGCGCAATAGCCTAGCGGATCTCCCGAATCCCTACCCTTCCTGCTCGATCAAAGGAGGATTAATATGGCCCAAAGCAAGCCGCGAAAGATGAAACCGAGCGAAATACCGGATTTCGTGTCTGAGGTTATCAAGGCCGGTTGTGATATCACCGCCATAGGGCACGACAAGTACGTGCTCGGCGACATTGAAGAGCAGGATGCAGCGATTGATGAGCTTGACCGGATCGGAGAGAAATACGGCGACCGCGATCACCTGAAGCTGCAGATCGTTGCCTATCTCTGGGCAATCGACCGATACATAGAGCTTGAGCCGGAGGTTACACGGCATTAGCCGGCGCGGATATCTCACCGCTGATCGTAAGGGAGCTACCGCCGCAGTTGTCCTTCCCTCTGCCCTGCCTCGATTCGCTGTAGGATCTCGCGCATTACGCGCGTATCGACGGATAGGCTGTTCAACGTGTTCTCTACGGCGCGCATAGAGGTGGCGGCCTCGGCGGCCTGCTTCTCGACGCCGGTGATGCGGAGCTCGTGGTTGTCGAGCAACCGCATGGATGCCTCGAGCGTGGTGACGCGTTTGTCGATCTGATCGAGCGTCCGGGCATGGGCGCCCTGGTTGGAGCTCAAGCGCTCCCATGTGGCGCCCCACGCGACGAGCCCGCCGGCAAAGCCAAGCAGAATCACGACTGTGTTTAGGTTCCACTCCCATTTCCACGCTGGTGCTCTGACGGTTGTCATCTCATCACCCTGTTGCTGCCCCATTATGCCCCTCGTTTTGTCTTCAATGCCGCACTTGATGGAAAAGCCGGCTCCCGAGGTTGAGAGCCGACCGAGATGCCTTATTCGCCTATAGGCTTCCTCGCCGCCCATCGCCCATAAAGAGCGATTGCGCCACCGATTACCGGACCTAGGGCGATTATCAGGTCGATGACCTTGCCCTGCACTTCAGCGGGGAAGGCATAGCCAAATATGCCGAGGACGCCGGCAGACGCCGCCAGGATGGCGCCGAGGGTCACCCGGGATTGGTACCAGGGCTCATTGTTCGTCGCCGAGATGATCTCCGGCGCGATCTTCTCCGTGACGGCGTTGATGATAGGAGCCGCCGCCGCCGGCTGCGCTGGCACGGCCGGATCTCCGACAGCGTTGATGACCGCGACCGCGATCTTCGTCTCGAGATTTTCCTGAGCGGTGTTCATCCCCATTCTCCTAACTGGCTGCCTTGGCTTCACGCATCGCGAGCGTGATGGCGGCATAGGCCTCGGCGGCCTTTACCAGCGCAGTTGCGGCCGTGACGCTGCCCGGGTCTTTGCAGACGGTTTCCAGAGCCGACCACGCGGCTGCCTCGCGCGCTACGGTGCGCGGCTTGATATCGCCGGTGCTGGCGACGATGACGAACGCAGAATGCGCCGTGGCCGCAGCCGAGCAGATCTGAGGCAGGTTCTTCTGGATCGCCGTGTCGATCGATCCGGTGGTGGTGCAGGAGGCGAGCGAGAGCGCCGCCGCTGCTACGAAAAGCAGAGAACGCATATGGTTTCCTTCGATTTTGGGAGGTTGGTTAGAGGCGTGCTTTGACTTCGGCGCGCATCTTGTCGCCGCATGCTTTGGCGCCGATGACGTTCGGCGCGAACGGGAGACGGGTGAAATCCCACTTCCCGGCCTGCTTGATGCCCAGGTTCGGTTGAACCTCGGCATGGGAAAGGATCGTCTTCGAGGTGACCGGGATTTTGTAGAACTCGGCCAGGTGCGCGATGACGTCCATGGCGCGATGCCACTGGGTTTCCGTCATGGGATATTTGCCCGCATGGAATGGACTTTCGATCGCGCCGACCATGCAGGCCAGCGAGACGCCGATCGAACCGGTGTTGCAGCCCCGCGTATGGGCGGCGTAGTCGTCATCGGCAGTGCTCACGTTGTCGGCGATCGTGTGATCACCGCGGACCACGTTGCCGGAGCCCTCGACGATGAAATGGTAATGCTCCTTGTCGAGATCGGATGCTCGGTAGGCGCCGGCGCTCCAATGCGCGATGATACGCGACATCTTCACCGGCTGGAGCCATTCCAGCGGTAGGCGGTATTTCATAGCGATGTCCTTGTGCTGGTTGGAATCAGAAAACCCCGCTCGGAGGCGGGGCTGTTTCAGGTTTGGTTTTGTTGTTCGAGCGTCAGTCGCTCATATCCACGGCGTGGTTCACCGCGCTCACACCAGTGTTGGCCACCTGCAGCGGCTTACCGACTATTCCCAGGAATTTGGAGATGTCTGTCGTGATGTGGCGCGAGACGTATATGATGTCCCGGTTCTTCACCGGGAATGTCTGGCCAGCCAACAGGCTGTCTGGGCGGCTCATGTCAAAACTATAGACCAATGGCACGCGGCCGTATCGATCGGGGTGCATCCCCTTTCGAAGCATTGCGTCGTACCGCGATCTGCCCAATAGAGAGGCTGCAATCTCGGCATCTTCATAGCGGAAAACGAAGAAACCTTGAGCGTCGACCGCTCGATCGTTGCCGCCTCCGCTCATTCCGATAGCCTCAATCAGGCTGAGGTCGCGAGAGCCGAAGGCCATGCGCCTATTGGCTTTGACCGCGCCGAGAACCGTAAACTGTCTCGGATCCTCAACAAGCGTAATCTCGTCGCCCGGCTGAACCCAGATGTTTTCAGCGGGATTACTGATGATCGTACTCATCAAGGCCGTGCCAGATTTATTTCCACGCGTGACGGTAACAAACGTGTCGTAGGTCTCGCCGCGCACGCCGCCTGCCTTTGTGATGACATCGGTGAGCTGCTCACCGGAAAGGTTGAGCGGCACGACGTATGGCAATTTGACAGCGCCGGTGACCGTCACCTTGCGAGACGCAGTATCGAGAGAGGTGACAATAACGTCTGGCTCGACCGCTTTACCCTTCAACGCTTCAACAATTCCCTGCCTTGCCTTCTCAAGGGTGAGGCCGGCAAACCTCACTTCCCCGACATACGGTATGGCAGCCTTTCCGTTTGGCTGCACAACCACTTCGACGTTGGCAGCTTTCGATTTTGAAGTGGAGAACAGGCCGTCGGTCCCAGCTTCGAAGATAGAGACAACAAGGCGATCACCTATTCCGATCGTCGCATTTCCTGGCCTCCCTCCGAAACCAAACCGCTTGGAAAGCGTCGTTTTCGAGTAAGCCGCTATTGTGCCAGCGGATCGGCTGTCGACATTGACGATCTCGTACACGGTAGCGTTGTCGCGGCGCAGTTCTTCGGGGGATTTCCCGGCATCGGAAATGATGGCGCCAGTTAAGGGCCCTTCCCCGGGCACTGCTGACTGGCAGGATGCGAGGGCCGACACGAGAAACAGGGCAACAATGCGCTTCAAACCACCAACTCCTTTAGTAGTTGCGCGCATTGATGAGCAAAGCTTGCCGGAGTTTCAAGCCCCGTCGCTACCCCTTCCAAAAATAAGAGCGACGGTATGCTCATCACCGAACGTCGTCCCACGGGCTTTGCCACTTGAACGTGCCACCTTGTTTGTGACAGTAGTGTGACAGACGCGGTCAGGAGGAGGCCGTCATTCCCGGAGAATGGGCTCCTCGCCTGACATTTGAGCACCTGAAAACCGGACGAGCTAGCTATGACTCTCTTTATAGACCCGAACAACGTGGATTTCCGCCTGGCTCAAGACAGCGGAGGATCGATCGCCGTTAAGCACACGCCGCCACATGTTACTTTCTCTGGTGAGATCAATTCCGTTTCCGGGAATACTGTCCTTGTATTGGACGCCGCCATGCGCTTCGTAGCAGCCTGTCCTCTGCATTCAGAGACGTTTTCGTTCCAGGCGAGCGATCTGATCCTCAAGACGATGACCTGGCCCCTCAAGGCTTACCTCTATACCGACCGGCTGAATACAGCCGTCCCGATGAACGATCTTCCTTCGCCTACTGGATCGAGCGCCGACGCTGTGCCGTCGTTCAGGGACCGCTATAAAGAGGCCGTTGTCGACGCCCTTAAGCATAAGTATTCCAGTACGTCGTCTGAAGGCGGCATCAAGACTGGGAATGGATATCAGTCGGTCGACCTTGACGACCTCGATACGTTGGGCGGTCGCCCGCACCGGAACGTCTTCTTCGACCACATCGACTTCAAGGGGAAAACCGTCCTTGATATCGGCGCCAACACCGGGGAACTCTCGCGCCTCGCTCGGCATCGCGGCGCGGATCTGGTTGACGGCTATGAATATGATCCCTTCTTCGTCGAGACTGGCCGAATGATCAACGGCGCCCTCGGGATGACGCGCGTGTCCTTGTTCCAAGGCGACGCCACCCAGCCCGTGTTCTACGAGCGCAAGAAATACGACATCGTCCTCACGTTCTCGGTCTGGGTCTATACCCATAAGATGCTGGACCGCCTTGCTGATGTGACGGACGTAGTGTTCTTCGAGACCCATACTCTCGATCACGGCCTTGGTATGTACATTGAGCCGATGACGAAGCACTTCCCGTTCTTCAGGGTCGTGGGCTACGACATCAATCAAGATATGCGGAAAAGCCGCGGCGTCCTCGTCTTCGCGAAGACGGAAGCGCAACTCAACCGGACGCTGGTGCTGCCGTCCATCTCCACTGAGATGTATTGCGATCACGACTTCTTCGACAAATGGGGCAAGACGACTTCGGACGGACTTGCACAATATGTCGAACGAGTGTGGTCGATCACCTCCAAGTTGAGCAATCCCCGCTTTGGCTTCGGCACTCAGTACTTTGAATTCTTCCTTGCGGGCTATCACGAATATCTCAAGTCGGGCGCCGTCACGGTCGACAACATCTTTGCCAAGAATTATCGCAAGGCGATCGAGGAAGGCCGACTGGACGGCAATCTGAAGCATCTCGTGAAGAACGACGAACTCCTAACCCAGAAAGTCGCAGCCAAGTTCGCCGATATCGACAACATCGTGTCGGGCAACCATGCGATGGTGGCACCACCTACAATACGCCCAGGTAAGGGCGATTTGAGATTCCGCACAATCGGAGGAAGGAAGTTCACGGCGGTAGACGTCGACGGGCACCACCGCCTATTTATCTATCAGCTCCTCGGCTATCCGTCCGTAGAGGTGCTGATGCGTGAAAACCTGCCTACGAAACAGCAGACCGTCAACACGGCATACGTTATGCCCACCGTCTAAAAGGTGGGATTGGTGCCGCCTTCTCAGGGCGGCACCAACAGCTTACTTGCGCAAGCGCTTCAACTCACGGCGCATTAGCGCCGCTTCCATGACGAGAGCTTCTTCGTATCGGATTGCCCACCGGTCGCCGGCCGGCACGACGAGCACCCTCTGGGTTTCGACCACCGGCTCTTCGCGTGTGCCTATGAGCTCCTCGATGGTGCCATCATCACGTTTGATGTAGTCTACGAGTGGCACCGATTGCATCAGCGGCTGGCCATCGTCATCGAAAACGGCCACCAGCCGGTCTTCGTACTCGTCATCCCATTCGTCATGGCAGAGTAGACCGTACTCCGTCGCATCCAGGCCGCGGGCCTCGAATTCTGCTTTCACCCGCTGCGCGATGACGCCTGTGTGCAACCTAGCCCCGTCGACAAATCGATACTGCACCCACTCAACAGCCTCCCAAGCATCTAGCACCTCATCGGGAATAGGTCCTATTTCGGTCTTGAGACGTTCATCTGAGGTGTTGATCGTGCCGGTACCGGCGTAGACCGTGTTGAACCGCTTGGACGCATTACCAAGGTTGACCGCATTGTCGACAAACGGGATGACAAATGCTCTATCAGCAGAGAACCTGAGCATTTCTGTTCCGCCGATGTAGAGCGCCAGGTTTTGGCTAACGGCGCCACTCGTTTGCGAAGCGCCGATAAAGGCGCCGTTGCCGTCGTTGCCGGCGACCACCCCTGCCGCACCAGTGTTGGTGCCGCCGAAGAAGGCCGAGCACCCCGCCTGCCCGTAGTAGGTCCGCGCAGCATTCGCGACCACAGCTCCTTCAGGGACTTTGATCCCGCCCGTGGTCACCCACAGATGACGCTCAGCCAGCGAGAAATAGGCCGTTGACGAGACCTGCGTATGCGGGCCGACGAATTTTCCACCAGCCCAGTTCCCTGAATTTAGCACCGGAGGGACAGCAGCGATTTCATGCGTGTTGTCGACGAAAGTGCCGGGATTGTAGGTGTTGCCGCTCGCGTTCACGAGCGCGATGTCTGCCGTACCAGCACCGGCCCCGTTCGCGTCGACCGTTCGGAACGTGCACCCGACGACGGCCACGTTAAACACGTAGTTCGTCGATACGTCTCCGCTTGTATCCAGCATGATGCCGTACGTGGTGTTCGCATCCAATTGGCACCCGATGACGCGCGTCATCTTCGAAGCGAGCGGCTTGTTGATGGTCAAACCAACGCTGTTCGATCGCTCGATCTGGCAGAACTGAAAACGGGAGCCGTAACCGTTGTCGACGACGCCCTTGCCGCCGGTGAACTGGCAGTTGGCAACATCACTATCGGACCAGTCGATATTGCAGCTTCGCTGGGTGCCGGCATCAAGCAACCGAATGCCGACCCGGCGCATGCAGTTCGTCCAGCTGTTGTCGCCCGGAAAGTTCTTGACCGAGTAGAAGCCGCCGGTCGCTGATACCGTCGTCTGCAGCCGGAAGTCTTCAAAGAGCATGTCAACACACCCTTTGAACTTCATCATCCAGTCATAGGTACCGAGTGACCTGAGAACGAAGCCCGTAACGCGCGAATGGCTCGAGACGTTCACAGCGTCTTTCGTCCGAATGCACGCTACGCCAGTGCCGGAAAAGATCAGCTTGGGAGCCGAGGTCGATTGCGCATCATCACTATTGGCGGCCGAAAAACCGATGATCGACGTGAAGCGGTTTGTGAGCAATTCGCCATGCAGCCGGTAGCTGCAGTTTGAACGGGTTAGGAAAACGCGATCGCTGAAATCCACCGCCGCCTGGAATGCGGCGAGGTCGTTAGTACCGCCTCCTATCGTTCCGTCGCTGTCGCCCTTCGCACCGAACATTTCCGGCGTGACAGCGTCCATCGTCAGCGCATACCAGACAACACTTCCGATACCCGCGAGCGTGATGGCAAACTTACCACTGTGCGACGGCTCAGAGGCGACCTTTTTGTAGAGCGCGCCCCCCAAGTCTCCGGCCGCGTAATATCCGGCCGTGCGGACGAAATCCGGCGCCACAACTGGATGATAGCTGGCAGTGGCATAGGAGCGGCTCGGCTGCTCAGATACGATCGATGCAGCAATCGATATGACATCGTCACGAGCCGCTTCTGCCGCGGCTTTCGCTGCCTCGGCGCCAGCAAGTATGGCCTCACTTGCTTGATCGCTGATGAGGCGGAACGTGCCCCCAGACAAGATGCCCATGACAATCATGCCAGCAGCAAGGCCGCCTGCAGCAATATCGTTCCCGCTGTTTGTCTTGATCGTTGCGGGCGAAGTCCCGTTGAAGTTCACTGTCACGGGTGAACCGGTGTTCGTTGCGGCAATTTCCATCCAGACCAAAGCCGAAGGGCTGACCGGGATGCTTGTCGTCGCCACGATCGCATTCGGCGTTCCCGCGCCGGCGTCGGAAGCGATGATAAAGCTGTACGGCAGGTCACCGGTTCTAACCCAAAAGCCGAAGCCGGGATCCCCGATTTTTCGATAGACGCCGTTGTTAGCAACAGTCGCGTCACCAAGAACCCATGCCATCGTGAACGTCGGATAGTTCAGATTGGCATCCATCGAAACTTTCGAGACGAAAATGGTCCCCGCGCCGCTAACAAAGGCCGTGATAACGCTTTCAATCCACGTTCCCCATTCCCGTATCCGAGGCTTCATCGGCTGGTCAGGGTTCGAGCTCGGGCCATCCGAAAAGATGGTGTCGGCAAGTTCTACCATTGAGGTTTCCTCATGCGAAGGCGCCCTGCACGATGGCAAGGCAGTTGTGGTTCGGGACTTGGGAGGGGTTAGGTGACGACGGTGGTTACCGACGCCTGGGTGGTTGAGGGCACGCCCGAGATGTTCTCGGCTCCGCACCAATATTTCCAGGTACCGACGCCAGGTGAATCCGTGAAGGAAATCGTCTGGTTGGCGGTGACCGAGTAAGTTCCGATCGTTGTCGCGGCTGCAAAGCTCTGGCCCGTTGTCCCGCGTTTGAAGATGAGGAAACGGGTGTTGTCGTTTGCAGCTTTGGCGCTGATCGGTACGGTCGCGACCGAGTTCGGGGCCGTCAGGTTCGTCGGTGTTCCTGGTGCGGTTGAATCAATCGTCGACGTGATGTTCGCGGTGATCGACCAGTCGGAATATCGACCGCTCGACGCAATGAATGCAACTTGGATGTCCAGCAGCTGGTTAGCTGGGACTGTGGTCGTCGCTAGATCAACATAGCCGCCGGCCGGGACAGCATCTGGGAAGCGTTGCTCGATCCATGCCCCAGGGTTTCCAAGCCCGTCAGCATTTGCGACACGGTAGCGGACGACCGGATTTAGGCTGTTATCATTCGGGTCGATGACAACCACCCGTATGTAAACACTGCCGCTACTCGGCTTCGCTTGAACCAGGTTGATCACTGGCGTCGGCAATCCCGCCGCGTTCGGGGCCGGTGGGACCGGAGGCTGTAGCCCTTCGTCTGTCGCAGGGGTCCAAGCGTCGATGTTGCCCGGGTGCTGAACAATGTCCATCGAGAAGCCGCCACGCGTGATCGACAGCAGCGCCCTCCGATTTTCGATGATCTTGTTGTTCAGCCGGGGCAGACGGTTCGGCGTTTGCAGCCGGTTCCAACGGCAATAGACCGCATTGATGCCAGACAGGCGGACATCAATCGAGCCGCGAACCTTCTCCCGGACACGCAGCCATTCGCGCTTCGCCAGACGTCGGGCCTGCCGCCATTGATGGACCCACGTGTACTCAGCCTCTTGCGCGAGGACGCGGCCGGCTTCCAACTGGGCAGCTGTATCTTCGAAGTAGTCGGTGTCAGCGGTCGCATAATCGATCGCCGGATAGGTGAACTTCGGGATGAGCCGGTTGATCTCGTCCTCAAAGAGCACGTCGTACTGGATGTTGTGGCCGACGATATCAGCGTCGGTTAGCACCCCGCACCGGCTTTCTCGGAACTTCCCGACAGTCAGGATGCGGGCGCCATCGCCACGGCTGACGAGATGGCCGTCGCAGGCGGCGAGGATTGCGTTTGTCGCAGCCTTGGGCCCATTCTCCGTCGTGTCGAACCCGTTGCATTGGTAGCGCTTCTCTGTGCCGCCGCCGGCGAGAGGGACATCCTCGTCGCAGATGTTTGCTTCCTCGATCCATATGTCGAGCACAGGCAAGATCGCCTTGGTGTAGTCGAGCCTTTCCCCGAACTCGTTGAAGCAGAGGTGCCAGGCAAGGATGACGGCGCAGTTTTGCGTCCACACCCATGTCGCCGGGTTTGCCGGGTTCTGAGCCGGGTCGCGAAAATCCCAGCAATAGGCGAGATCGGCCTCAACCGAGACCGAGGGGGCATTGTACGGAAACCGCTTGCTGAAATCCTGTTGCTTCGGCGTGCTGCAGATCATGGCAACAGACGCTTGGCCGTCTCCCCGGTGCGCGTTTGTCCACGATTCCGGGATGCCGGCGACAACATCGGCATAAGCCGTTTCCGGGTTAGCCCCTAGGCGCGAGTACAGCTTAACCGTGCCGTTGCCATATCGACCGTCGGCGAGGCCGTTCACAGTGTTGCCGCTTCCGATCGTGACCTCGTCGTCGTGAAGAAAGTACCGGTTTATGGCTTTGATCCGGTGACCGACGAGCCCCTGAACCGCGAACAGGCGTTTACCCTTCGCTTCCCAGAGCATGTAGGCTCCGGCCACACGGGTCCGGCCGACCCCCCACCAGCGATACGGGATTGCTTGCGTCTTCGGAACTTTGCCGTCCTCTGGCTTCGGCGTTCTGACGCTCGGCGCCAGGAGCAACTGCAGGCCGACAGTCAGGGCCGTAGTCGCGATCGCAGTCGCGGCACCAACGGCAAACGTCGTCAGTGCGGTACCAGCGCCGAAGATCGGCGTGAACAGCGCCGTGAAGATCGGCGTGAAGATCGGATCGAACAGGACGCGGCTGTAGTGCGACGAGCACGCGCGCAAGTCGACCAGCACGCGATGGATGATCTCTTCCGACGGCGCGCTCTCATAAAGGACCTTGAGGCTCAAGCCTTATCTCCCCGGCTCCAAGCCGCAATAAAGTCGCATCGCTTCGCCCTGACGCCGGCCGGCGCAAGGACCGCCCAGAGAGGGCCGAAGCGGATCGCGCCGATTTCCTTGACGGTTCCATCGATGTCGGACGGCGCCAAAATGATGCCTATGTCGCCGGTGACCGGCGATAGGGTGCGTGCGTAGCCGAGCGGCTTGACGCCGTTGTCGATCATCGGGATGAGTCCGCCGGCGCTGGCGACGAACGCCATGGCGCCCTCTTCATCCCGATACGTGCCCCTCACCCGCTCTGCCGGGTCGGTTCCGGTCTGCTCCGCAACCCATGAGGCGCAGAACATGATGCAGTCATCGCCGCCTAGGCCGCCCCATCGGAAGCGATGCGGCAGCTTCAAAAACTCATGAATGTTCATGGGCACCCTCAGGTGTAGTGAGGCCATACTGGCTGGACGCCGCGCGACAGGCGCGCGGTGCCATCACAGAACAGGTCGGTCGGCGATATCGCCTTCTGATGCGGCGAGGACCAAAGCGAGCGCGAGGCCCTCGACCGGGTCGTTTCCCCAGACACAACCGACAAGGCGAGCGCCAGGCTCGGACTGTCGTCCGCTTGGACCATCGGGCTCGATTCCGAGACGTGCGACGAGGTCCCTGTCCAGATCGGAATGATCTTGCTCATCGGCTGGTAGTACTGATCCAGCGTGGTCAGCCCCAGTTGGACCGCCGCGCCACGTAGGGGTGGCAGGCTGTCGAGCATCTTGCCGCCGGTCGCCGGGTCGATACCGGAAACCGAAAACTCCACGCTGTCGGCTGTGCCGTTGACCAACACCTCGAGCGTGGGCACGCCCTGAAGCACCCCTCCACCGAGATAGACAGTGCCCTCCGGGTCGATGCTGTCGAAACCGGTCTGGATGTCGTGGACGCCGAACCACATGTGAAGCGCCGGGTTGGTGGCAATGCGCAAGAAGATGCCCAGCTGATGACTGCCGCGCATCTCCTCGATGACGTCGTCTGGAACCCACCCCATCAGAACGCCTCGGCAAAGGAGAGCGTTGGCCGCGACGAGTAGAAGGCCTCATAGTCCCAGGGCAAACTGAATCCCCTTGGGAACTGCATAACGCACGTCGGTCGCGCCAACTCGACGCGCGTATCGATCACCGCCGCCTCACGAAGCGCCGGTGCAATGCCGAGTTGGTAGTCGACATAGCTGAGATTGACGCCGCCGACGGTTTCGACGCCTTCTGCCACCTTGTGGCTCTCCCAATAGCGGTAGGCGCGCCAGCCCTTCGTCGGGTGGTAAATCGAGAACCAGTCCGACCAGCGCAGCGGCCTGGCCGCCTCGTAGACGCGCATCGAAAGCTGACCGGCGCCGACGGAGGCAGGAGCCGTCAGCTTCCCCCAGACCGTCGCCTGCGAGTAACCGGATAGGTCAGAGAACAGCGCGCCGTCCGAATGCGGAATACCGCTGATGATCGGGCGGCGCTTGCCGTTTATGACCGGGAATGGCCCAATGCCGTCGTTGATGACCGACACGTTGAAGAAGCGGAAGCTACCGTTACCCCGCGCTCCGAGCCAGTTGATGACCTCGTGACGCTCCATGTCGTCGCCCTGCAAGACGCAGCGCTCGTATGTCGCCATTACCCGGCCGCCGCCGCTCATCTCGATCGCGATGGATTCGCCGTTGCCGTTGACGCCCCCATCGATGCCAGAACCCGGAACGTCGAAACTAGCTCGAGTTGGTCGGAGATACTGGATCGGGACGGCGGGCTGATTGATGTATGACCTCGCCATGCTCAGCCCTTCTGCGATGTGTAGCGGGTCTGCGTCTGGCCGAAGCCGCCGCGGCGCTGCTGCTCGTTGTATTCACGCATCGCCTCGCCAACGCCCTGCTGCACCAGCTTGCGGACGTGATCATCGCCATTAGCGCCCATCACGTTGACGTTCAGGTTCGGCGCGCCGGTATTGGCCCGCTGGCCGTTGTTGTCGTTTAGGGCCTGCATGAGCTTGTGGTTGCTCACGACGCCGGAGCCCTGCGGCAGGTTCAGCAGTTCCGGCCCACGCTCGCCGACGATCGAGAGGCCGCCAGGCGCGTTGTTCGTGCCGTTGGCGTAGAGGCCGATGCCGCCGCCCATCCATGCGCTGGCGAACTGCCCCGACGAAGCGAAGATGCTCCGCCCGATACCAGACAGCGCCGATAGCAGACCACCGCCGCCACCAGATGCGCCGGAGGCTAGCGTGGTGCCCAGCTGGCCCAGCCCATTGCCGAACTGGCCGAGGTTGCCGCTGGCCTTCTCAAGGGCGCCGTTGAACTTGGAGACGTAGGCGTTTCCGGTCGTGCCGAGGACATCAGCACCCATCCCACCCTTGCCCACCGAGCCCGGTCCACCGAACCACGCCTGGGCAGCGCCGGACGCACCGTACTTGTCGACATAGCCGCCGAAGCGATGGTTGAAGATCGCATCCTGCGCGCCTTTGTCGGTCAAGAACTCCGAAGCGGACATCGTGCGGCCGAGTGCAGCTTGCGACCAGGGGCCGATGTTGTTGCCCATGACCTGATACGCGCCATAGGCGCGATCACCGTTGCGAGTGATCGGGCCGAGGGCGCCGTAGTTGCCGCTGCTCTCGATCGACTGGATCGCCTTGGCATAGGCAGAGATGCCGCCGGCGGAGCGATTGTCGTTCGCGGCGCCGCCATAGCCTAGGAGCGACCCGAGCGTGGTCGTGGCGCCGTAAACGCCGGAAGTGGCGAACCCAGACGAAGAAGACAGGGACGTGCCGCCGAACAGTGCATTGACGAGCGAGTTGGTCATGCGCTCGATCGCCTGGTCGCTTGCCTTTGCCAGCGCGTTGATCAGAGCGTTCTTGATCGCATCACCGAGCGCCTTGCCAATATCGCCGCCGCTGGACAGCAGGCCATCGCGGAGGTCGGTGATGAACCCGCCGATGAGTTCCTTATTCTGCTCACGCCGCAGCTGGCCACGGATCGCGTTAGCTTCGGGCGAGTTCAGGTTCTCATCGAAGCCGTAGCGGTTGAGCGTGCTCGCGACCTGTCGGTCCATCGCACTGCGCTCGCCCTGGCGCTCCTGAAACGACATGTCGAGCCAGAAATCGGCCTTTGCGTCCTGCGCCTGCCGGTATGCCTTGGTGACGTCGTCGATCTTCTCTTTCTGCTCTTCGAGCTCGAAGAAGTTGGGCCGGCGACCCGGTACCGGGATATCCGTCAGGCGCCCATCGGAATTCAGGATGCGATCCGGATCCGGGTCGCCACTAAGCTCGATGTTCGGGCGACGACCTGGCGTCGGCGCGTTGAACGGCACGAAGTCGGCAGAACGGAACGTCTTGCCGCCTTCTGTGAAGGTCGAGCCGCCGACAATGTCCTGGACGTTGGTCCCGCCGGCGATACCGGCGATCCATGCGAGGCGCGCCTCGCGCGAGGCCTCAATGCTCTTCCGTATCGACTGCGTGATGAGGTCGAAGGCGTCGCGGAAGCCCAGAACCGACTTCACGCCGTATTGGTCGACAGCCTCGGACAGCGCCATCTGAGCGCGGTTGTAGTCGGCGACCGAAGCAGTGCCGTCATCGAGCCTCTCGCGCAGATCACCGAACGCCTGCGAGAAGTCGCGGACAAACGCCGGGTCGGCGTCGGCCCCGCGCAGCGCTCGAACGGCGTCCGCGAACTGGCGGTTGATGCCTTGCAGCTTCTCGCCGAGGCCATCAAGCTCGCGGCCGGCGAGGATCTCAGACGCTTCCTTCCCCTGCGTGATCTTGTCGGCGCGGTCGAGCTCGTCGACGTAGGCACGAAGCTGCGGTACCGCATCGCCCCATAGCGTGGCGGCGCGTCGGATGACGTCGTTCTGTTCTTCGAACAGCTTGCTCGTCTTCTCAGTCCCGCTCTCGGCGGTCGTGAAATACTGGATCAGCGCGGCGGTACCGGCGGTCAAGCCGATGGTGATCAGCGAAACCGGGCTGAGAAGCGACGTGAACGCAGCAGCCAGGCCAGAAACCGGGCGTTCCATCGACCCGACAACCGAGGCAAGCTGAGTGCCCTGCTGCAGGCCAATCATGAGCGGGTTCATGCCCATGGCCGCGGTGACGGCGATGTCCTGGAATTGGAATGCCGCGTTCGCCGAGTTGAAGCTCTGCGCGCCGCCACGGTTGCTATTGGCAGCCTTCACGGCAGAGCCGGCAGCCGTGGCCGACGTCTTCAGCCGCTCGAATGCCTGGCGCTCCCGATCGAGCGCGGCCGTCATCTCCTGCGCGTTGATCGCGCCGAGCTTGTGGGCTCGTTGGATCTCTGTGACCGCCACTTCGTACTGCTGCGTTGCCTGGGCGAGCGGGCGGAACTTGAGCGTGAGGCGCTCGACCTCCATCCGGAAAGCCCGGACGTGATCATCCTGCGAGCCGAATGAGCGGCCGAGGCCATCGACTGCCGGCAGCGCCTTGCGTGCGTCGTCGCCCGCCTTGCCGAGCGCCGCGCCCAAGCCTGCGGCTTCCGCTTCGAGCTTATCGACGGCCTGTGTGGTGCGAGTGGCCGACGCTGTCAGCTTATCAAGATCCGCCGCGGCGGAAGACGCTGGTGTGCTGTCGATCTTGAAACCAAGGGTAGCTTCGGTCACAAGGCTTTACCTTTCGTACCCGCCGGCTATCGTGGCCACAACCAAGAGGGAGGGGCCATGAGACTGCTCTGGGTAAGTTTGATAATGGTGGCCATCGCAGCCGTTGCCCACGCTGAAACTCTAGAGGAGTGCGCGGCAATTCCGGACGATGCTCAACGGGTGGCCTGCTACGACCGGGTGGCGCGGCGAGATCCTTCTAAGACTGTTTCGCCAGAAGCCGCTAAGTGCGAAGCCGCTCTAGTTCAGCGGCTTGTGTCGCCGGCCTCATACAAGCGGGTGGATATCTCGGAGACCAGAACTGCGATGACGATTGAGCAGTATGTTGACATGAGGCTGCTCGAAATTCGAGATCGCAATCTCGCGACCCCTGACCTTGCTATTCCTGAACGCGCCGCTCTTCGAGAAGAGGAAGCCAGGATGAAAGCGTCCGCCGGTCCGGAGACCCCGACGATCGTTGAGATCAGAATTACCTTCGATTCCCAGAATAGAATGGGCGCGCTTATACGCGGCACTGAGATCTGCCCGCCTCAAGTGCTCACGAAGTAAAGCTTCACTTCCGCATATTCGGGAAAAGCGCATCGAATAGACGCGCCGTGAGCGGTCGCTCGGAGACTTGCGGCTTCTCTGGCTCCGCCTGCTCTTCGGCCTTCGGCGCCATAACTTCGCGGCGCTTGATGTCGAGAGCGAGGATCGCGTCGAGTTGCCATTGTTTGAGGACGAGGCCGCGAAGCCTCGCCCATTCTGCGATTGCCACAAAGCCGAGGGCATTGGGTCCGTAGCCGTTGCCGGTGCGCTGCGTATCGAGCTCCTGAAACCAGAACCAGACTTGCTGGCCGGCGGCGGGCACCACCAGCTTTTTGCCCTCATGCTGATCGACGATGAGTTGGCAGAGCCTGTCGATCAGCCTTTTGTAAAAGAGCTACGGCGCGCGGCCTTCGCCTCCACCTGGTCGCGGATGATCTTGAACCGTGTGTAGAGGTTGCGGACGTTCTCTTCCGAGAATGGAACGACCTGGCCGCCGATCTTCGGGTCTGGTGACCAGTGCGTGGTCGCCTTCGCCAGGATTGCGATCAAGCGGGCGTCTGCCTCGTCAGCCGCAGCCTCCCCGAGGTTCTCGCGCTCGGCTGCTGCCTTGGCGAATTCGGCGGCAACGTCGCGCATGGCTTTCTGCATGCGCTCGCTGTCTGGACCGACGACGCCGATCTTGAGGCCGATCGGCTCGCCCTTCTCGTTGACGACGATGATCTCAATGCCCGCTTCCTGAGATTGGACGAGGGCTTCGAGGCCAGAAAGGTCTACGAACTCAGCACCAGCCATTATGCACCACCGACGGGAGCGACGGTCAGCACCGCCGAGTTGATTTCGACATTGCCCTGCAGCAGGCGAGCGGTGTTGGCACCGCCGCCATTCTCCTGAGCGGTCATGACGATCCCATAGAAGAGCTTCACGGTCCCGGTCGGGACAGACGTCGCGGTGTGAACACCGCTTTGCGTGCCCGTCGTGTTGATCGCCGACCCGCCCGGGGTCGCGGAAACGCTGAAGGCGTCCGTGGTCGGGCTCACGACGTAGTAGGTGGTGCCAGCGACAAGGCCGGTCGGGAGAGCGCCGGTTGTGCTGAACTTGACCCCGACGCCAGCGGCCAGGCCATGCGCGGTCCACGAGATCACGCCCGGAGTGGCGATGGTCATCGTAACCGTGGCCGTCTTTGCCGGCGGCGCGTCGTCGAAGGCGAGCTTGAACGGATAGTTGTAATCCGTCTTCTCGGCCGCGATCAGCGCGATCTGGCCGGCGTCGTTCGGCAGGATGATGAAGTTGTTCTGCATCGAGCCAGCGTTGCGCGTGCCCTTCGCCTTCAGGTCACGGCCCGAAGAGATGATGGATTCGGTGATCAGCGCGGCAGCGTCGCCGACGGCACCCATCGTCTGCCAGCCCTTGACCTCGGTGAAACTGACCGAGGAGAAGAGCGCCGCGTTCATGTCGGCATCATCGGGAACGTCGTTGACGGCCGGCCCGATATAGATCTTGGCACCGGCGACCGGGTAAAGCTGAGCCATAGCTCAATCCTTTCTGTCTGATTGCGCTTGCCGAAGGCGCGGAACGGCAGGGCCAATCAGGCCGGAACTTGCGGGTAGCAACGCCACCGGGTGGTGACGGGGATGGTGTGGTGGGTATCTCCGGTGACGAGGACGCCGATCTCCGGATCCTCATCGATGCGGACCTGGGTGTCGGTCCGGAAGAGTTTTGTGCCGCGACGGAAGTGCGCGCGGAGTTGGCCGGCGAGGTTGTAGGCGTCAACGATCGCCAGGCCCTTGGGCCACATGACGTTGGTGCGCAGGAAACCCTGCCTGGTCGGGTCCATGACAAGCGATAGGTCGGTCTCGATCGAGCGGTTGAAGTGGGCCTCGACGCTAATGAATGGCGCGGGAACGCGAGACCCGCCCACCACCATCGTCGGCGGCGTAAATGGGACGCCCGGCAAGGCAACACGCGTAGCCAGGTCCCATCCGGCGGGGAGCGGGAAGGCCTGCACTCCTACCAGCAACGCCTGATAGATTTTCATTTCCACCGTGTCGGCCATCTGTTACCCCTATGGCCCATGGCCGAAAAAGCGCTCAGCGACATCGAGGTTCACGACCTGCTGCACGAGGCGCAATCGCTGCTGCTCAACAAAACGGTGCGAACTGAGAATGGCCGGCAGGTGCTTGGCGCCGCTATCCGCGACCTCGATATCCTACAGAAGGCCCTGCTGATCATGTCCGAGGGGCGCGACCCGCTTCAAAACGACCGCGAACCTGCTCCTCCGCCCGCTTGACCGTCTGCGGCCAGTCCTGGGCGGCTGCTTCAACAAATCCGAAGCCCTGTTGATTGTAGACGCGACCGAGGCTGTCAGCCCCGACGAAGCCGTATTCCATTCTGGGCCCGTAGGCGGCCTGAAAGCCGAGGAAGAGCGTCTCGCCGATCGATAGGTCGGCAATAATGAGCTCGACCACGCCGCTGCTGTCCGGATACTTCTTTTCGCCCTGGTCGACCGTCGGCATGGCCGTGGTTGACGCCATCAGCGAGTTCTTCAGGTTGCCGGTGTCGAATGGCATTCGGCCGCCGGCGGCTATCGTAACGCGGACATCATTGGCGACCATCTGCGCGGCGGTGCGCAAGACAGCCGCCTCGCGGGCCTGCTCCTGCTTCACCCATTCTGATACCTGGGCCGCAAAGGAAAGGTTCTCGGCGTCCATCAGCGACCTCGTGAGCGGGCGTATTCCTCCGCGAAGTCGAAGCTGTATTCGACGTGGCAGCGGCAGGCGATGATCTCGCCGGGGCCAGCGCCAAGGCTGGTATCGCCCGGGAAGCGCATCAACGAACCCGACGGAGACTGAAACGGCACGTCCATGCCGGTCACTTCCTCTGCATTCAGGACCTGGTGCGTGTGGCGGACGTGGCGATCGCCAACTGAACGCCAGCGGCGGGTGACCAGCGCGGCATCCCTGCCCGATCGGTCCAGCCCCTGTTGGTAGGCCTCATGCTTGGCGGCATGGACCGATGACTGCGTTTCGGTCCGCGCGATCGTCTCGCCCCGGAACTGCACATAGCGGTCAGCGAGGCGCCCGGTGATCTTGGCGACGACGTCAGCCGGAAGCGGCTTTCCCTCGCGGATCGCCTTGGCAATCTGCCGATCGAACCTCTTGTCCCGGCGCGTGAGCGTCAGGTAGCGCTTCATGCCCGCGATGTCGCCCGACAGCAGCGCAGCGCGCGCATTCTCAACAGTGCGAGCCAATTGCGACGTCAGGCCGACCAAACCGCCTTCTCGACGCTGGGTGACCCGGTTGACGCGTCCGGCGAGATCCAGCGCGATCGTTCGCGGCCCCTGCCCCTGGGCATAGCCGGCGTGGATCGCCTCGCGAGCCATCTCCTTGGTGTCTTCCGTGATGTGCGTGATCAGCTTCGACGACTGCTCTCGAATGATCTGCTCGGCGCGCTGGTTGCTGACGTCCCAACGGACCACTACGCGGGCGCCAGCCGGGTCGGAGAGGCGCGGCATGTTCTGGGTGACCAGCAAGCCTCCTGCACTGAAAGCCTCGCGGATCGCCTCTGACAGTGGCCGGAAGGCTGCCGGGTCGATGTGAAGCGCCGCGATGGCGCCCTCGATGTCCTGGCGCTCCAGGCGCTCGACAACTTCCTTAAGCACGATCTCGGACTTGATGTCGTCTATGGCCTCGCGGAATGCCTTCTCCATGTTTGGGGAAAGCCCGTCGATGAGCGCTTCGAGCTGTTGGCGAAGGCTGGCCATCAGTCCGCAGCGCCGGCCTTCTCGCTCTTCTTCGCCGGTTTTTCTTCGGGCAGCCGTTCAGCGATACCGAGATTGACCAGACCATTGGCGATTGCCGATCCGACCTCGGATTCGTTGATGGCGTCGCCGACTTTGTGATGCAGATAGATCTTCACGAAGCGGATTTTCATGCTGCGATCCTTCCTTGGACGATGAAGACGACGTTGGTCACGCCGTCGTAGCGGTTGGGGTCAGCGTTCTCGATCCGGTACGAATTGCCATCGGCCATCTCGGCATACATGCCGACTGAGGGCACGACCGAGAGCCCGACGCTCGAAATGTAGAGTTTGACGTCGCCGGTCTTGATCACCGTGCCGTCAATCTCCCGCGCTTCGTACTTGTCGGGGAACATCTTGGCGGTGTGCTCGACGGTGACCGGGTCGCCACCTTCGACCGGGTTCGGTGGCGCGGCGATTTCCGTGATCTTGCCGGTCTGACCATAGTTGGTGATCAGCTTGTTAGCGATTTGTTGCAAGCGGGCGTACACTGCTTGGGGCATAACCGGTCCCATCTTCTTTGTTGAGTTCCGAGCGGGGGGAAGTCATGAATGATGAGGAAACAAAGGAACGTGCCAAGCGTACAAGGGACATTCTGGGCGTGGCCATTGCCATGTTCGGCATGGGAACAGTCGCGGGCGGGTTGTACGCTGTAGATAGACTCTCTGTTTGGAGTTCCGCATCAGACCGTGAAGAGCTCGTCTTGGGTCGTTTTGCCGCAGTGATTGGCCTTCCGATGGCGGCGCTTTTTTCCCTTTTGGTGGTTACGCTCCTCCGCCAGCAAGCTGGGCCGATTGAGTTCAAGCTGGCGGGCGCTGAATTTAAGGGAAGCGCCGGTCAAGTTATCCTTTGGGTATTCTGCTTCCTCGCTATCGCGGTAGCCATCAAGCTTCTTTGGTAGGCATCAGACCACCATGATCGCTGGGAACGAGTAACCGAACTGCTCCCAATACATCTGCCCGTAGACGGTACGGTCATAGCTGCGGCCGCCGCTGGACGAGGTGCCCATGCCGGCGTACTCGACTTCCAGGCTGCCGACCTTCTCGCGCTTGACCGCGCCGGTGGTGCCGGCCGCCGCGCCACTCGTCGTGCGGCCTGGTTCGCCTTCCAGCGTCAGCTTGTGCGCCGTCAGGAGCATCTGCGCGCGGGTGCGGTCGGAATCGGAGAGGCACGTGCTGACCTGTGCAAGCGCCTCGTCGAGCACCAGCGCGATAAGCGTGGACGAAACCGGTGCGAACTCCGGGAAGCGCACCTTGAACTGCTCGACCGTCATGTTCGCCGCCAGCGGCGAGATCAGAAGGGCGCCGAGGAACAGGGTGGAAACGCTGCCATCCGCACCGGTGATCGTGGCGGCATGGTAGAAACTGCCGTCGAGAGTCGTGGTGTCCGCCGGCACCAACAGGACGGAGAATTTGCCCGCCGGAGCGTCGGTGATGTTGCCCGCCTTCGAGATGACGGCAGCGCCATACGGCCGGCGCGCAGCGTTCCACTCGATCGACGCTCCGGTGAGATCGACAGGCACGCCCGCGTCGTCGTTGACGGTGATTTCCAGCGTCTTGCTGTCGCCTGCAACCATAGAGAAATCGGTCATGTCAGGCTCACGTCGGCGTCAGTCAGGGTGTAGGTGCCCTGTGCAGCAAAGGTCTCGGATGCTGACAGAGCGTTGCCACCGTAGAAGGTGCCGCCGCTCGCCGCCGACCAGTAGCCCATGTGAGAGATCGTGGTGCTGGCCGGGACGTCGAAGACAGGAGTGTTCGAGCTATCGAGGTTTCCGGACGCGGCCGCATTCCACGTGATTGCCTTGCGCGCATAGGCCGGAGAGCCGCCGGTGACCTCGCCTGTACCCGAAGTGCTCGGGTCTGCCGTATGGAGCGAGACGTAGACGGCCACCGCGCCGAGCGCGTCGAGCATGACGTGTTTTGCAGCATTGGTTAGCGGCATGGCACACCTCTTAGGTTACGATCGAGCGGCGAACCGCCGTTGTTCTGAAAGACTTCTGCACGGCAGCCGAGGCGTCGATTTCGGCTTGGCTGACGACGGTGATCGTGACCCGGCGTGACGTTCCGAACGGTGGCTGCTTGCTGCCGACGGCGGAGAATGTCGCTGAGACGGCGATCGATGACGCGCCCGATCCGCTCTTTCGTCCCTGCGCGCTCGTGTCCACCGCCGCGGCGACGCTGCTGTGTCCCGAATGCTCTTCTGCCGTCTGGGCCGTTCCACTCGACAACATCGAGGCTGCGGCTGAAACCTGCCCGCTGCCTGCCCCACGCTTTGCGCCTGACGCGGTTTGCGTGCCAGCGGCGCTGACAGAGCCAAGGCCCGCGCCCGCGCGCTGGCCGGCAGATGTCAGGGCTATGGCTGCGGATACCGCGCCACTGCCCTGCGCACGCTTGGAGCCGGTCGAAGGAAGGCTAACTGCCGCCGACTGCGCGCCGGTCCCGCCTGAGGCCTTCGCGCCAGTCGATGACGACGATCCGGAGCCGGTGAGCGTACCTGTGCCGCTCTTGCCGCCGGTCGCTTCCTTGAGTTCCAGGAGGAACATCACCGTGTTGACGTTGGTCGACGTCATCCCGCACGTGGCAGACGGAGATGTCAGGTCATAGGCAACGCAATTGTGCAGCTGGTTCGTCAAACCTGTCGGGTTGGCGTCAACAATCTCCGTATAGGCGTTGTTCTGCGTGAACTGGTTGCCGGTCTGGGCCGTGGCGAAGGCGATGGCCGCCGCCGGTGTCCCTGCCAAAGTTGCTGATGGGTCGCCGTTGGCATCGCCGACCGAAGCGTTGTTGCTCGTGTCCGGCGTTCCCATCGGGACCGTGACAATCTCGACCGCTACCGAACTGCTGGCAGTCGCTGTCTGAACGGTGACCGTCATCGACGCGTTCGTCGACGTGGCCCAGAACAACGTGCCCTTCATGAAGGCGTTCGTGAGCGGGCCGGCTATCGCGCCAACCTTTGTCCAAGTCAGTCCGAGACTGTCGGAAACTGTGAGGTCTGCCGGGGTCGACGACGTGTGCCGTGCAGACGCCCAGGCGAAGATGATTGAACTGGCCGCAGGCGTGAAACTGCCCGTCGTGACCGTTGTCGTTGCGGCGGCGATCTGCGTGACGTGTACCGGAGTGCCGATCGCCATGGTCTACTCCGCGATGAGTGGCTGCCCGGCAGTTGCCCGCCGGGCGCCTTATCAAGACTTCTTGTCTTCGGCCGCCTTCGCGCCGAATTCGAACCAGCCGGTAGCTTTGGAGACTTTCACCTCTTCGTCCAGCATGTCGACTTCGACGGACTGCCCCGGCTCGACGAGAACCGGACCCTCCTTCGCATTCAGGCCGCGAGCGCCCTTGGCGATGTTCGTCACCTTCATCGTCGCCTCTCCTTAAATGCCGTCGAGGTAGCGGATGGCCTTCGGCCGGCGGATGTCGACACCGCCCAGGCGGAAGATGCCGGGGACGTCGAACTTCATCGGCCCGGTCTGCCAAGCCGGCAGGAACCGGAACGGCATCGGCATGTGGAACTTCAGCACTTCCGGCGAACGGCGGTAGGCCACCATGCGCTTGGTGCTGCCGGCGCCGGCCGCGTCGAGAAAGCCGAAGACACCGCGGATCGTCAGTTCCTGCCCGGTCGTCAGGGTGTAGATGTTGTTCTTTTTCACCCATTCGAGGATGGTCGTCTGGTTGACGGCATCGATACGGCGGGTCGAGATGTCCAACAGCACCGAATACGGCAGGAGAAGCGTGTCCGCGATCTCCGCGCCGAGCGTGCCGGTGAAAATGCCGGTGAGCTGGCCGTTGATGTCGCGGAGGATCTGGTCAGGCGTCTTGCTGGCGAACGTGGTCGCCGAGCCGGTACCGTCGGCCGGAGCCGTGGTTGCCGTCGGCGTCGAAGAATTGACGAGGCCAGTGAAGCCTTTGCCGGTGTCGCCGACGAAAGCCACCTGGTCGATCTTCTCTTCAGCGACGCGACGGGCCGAGCTCGCCTTGTCCGCGGTGAGGCTCATGCCGAGCAGCTGGGCGGTGCCAAGCTCCTCAAGCGTGTAGCCGTAGCCGATCGCCGCCATGGAGACGCCGGTCTCGAACTTCTCGCGGGTCTGCTCGACCTTCGGCACGTCGTGCGCGAGACCGCTGAACCACTGAGCCTGACCGACCGAGTCCATGGAGAAGTAGGTGACCGACTGAATCCATTCCGGCGCCGAGGTGTCGACGGGGATCAGCTGGGAATACTGGATCTCCTGGTACTTGATCGCGTAGACCGTCGGCTCGATCAACGAGGCCTGACGGATAAGGAAGCTCATCGCGACCTGCTGAGCGTCCTGAGTGATAAGCATGTTCATGTCGGAACGCTCCTGTTAGCCGAGGCGGAGAGCGGCGAGACCGGCACCCGAGGTGCTGGTATCCCACTGCGCGCCCGCGATGAGGGTGTTGCCGGATGCGGAGTTCGTGAGAACGCCGGTGGCCGGGACGTAGTAGACGGCGTCACCGACGGCGACGGCGACCGAAGCCTGCACGACGATGACACCCTTCTTCATCAGAGCGACGTTGGAGTACTGCTCGTACTTGCCCGTCGGCTGGGTGGGGTCGAGGACAGCGATGCCCACGAACTTCACGGTCGCTTCGGAATCCACGACCTGGTTGTCAGCGGTGCCCTGCACGCCGACCTTGCCGAAGCCGATGCCCTCAGCGTCTTCCGCGAGGCGGGTGACGATGACGTTCGGCTCCATGTTGAGGACCATGCCCTCGACCCAACGGGCGTGGGTGGCGGTGTAAGTGGTCTGAACTGCCGGCATCACTTGGCTCCCTTCGTCTGCCATGCCGATTCGAGATCGGAAACCATGGCCTTGTGGGCGGTTGCGGATGCGTTGGCGTCATTGGTCTGGGAGAGACCGTTCTGAACAGCCACGCGGAATGGGTCGACGCCGCCGGCGCTCTTGCCTGCGTCCTCGACGAGCATGTCGAAGCGAGCATCGATGTAGGCGTCCGACTTGTCGGCGACGGCGGCATCACCGATCTTGGCGACGACGACAGCCTTGCGGATGGCGGCATCGCTGAGACCTTCGGTCTTGACGTCCTTGGCCAGAACCTTGGCCTTGGAGACGAGATCGGCGCGAGCCTGCACGCGCTTGTCGAGGTCGGCGTCAGAAAGCACCTTGGCCTTCGTGGCGTCGATCTCGGCATCCTTCTTCGCCAGTTCGGCATCCTTGGCGGCCAGAGCCGTTTGATGTGCCTTCTCGGCGTCGGCGAACTTGGTATTGGCGTCGGCAAGGCGCTGCTGCAGCGTGCCGATCACCGTGGCACCCTGATCGGTTACTTCAACCGGGATGCCATCGACGGTAACCGTCTTCAGGGTCATGATCTTTTCCTCTTGCGGTTTCTGATCACTGGTGAACGGGGCAGCGCCCCACTGTCCCACACCGTCGCCGATGCGAGCTTTCGATCCGGCGCGGCCACGCTCGACGATGGCGACGTGGTTGATCCGGATATCTTTCTGGATGGCGTCGTATTTCTCGCCTTCAGGCGTCGTGCCCGGCTCCCATGCGAGATCGCAGGTGTACCCGGCGGAAAGCTCGCGCTTGCCCTCGTCGATCGCCTTGATTGCCGCGGCGTCCATGACAACGAGAGGGATGCGAACGAATTCACCGTCGCGCGCTACCTCGTCGCCGATCTGGCCGACCGATACGGCCTTCCATGTGTCGGCGGTGACGGCTTCGGTCGGGTGGTCGTTCGTCACCGGCTTATGGGCGTAGCTGCCCAGGCTGGCCTTGTCGAAGACCTGATCGGCGGAGCGATAGACCTTCACCGACTGTATTTCCGGCTTGCCGACCTCGCGGCCGGCATAAAGCTGGATGCCGGTGCGAGCGGTCTTGACGTCCGCAACAAGGTAGCCGTCGGCGGTCCGTCGCGTGCCCGCGATCGGTGCAGCATCAATGAATTGCATGGTCTATTCCTCGCGGATGCTGGCGCGCCAGTCGTCGTTGACTTCCTCGAACTGCTCCGGACCGAGCCGGATCTTGCCGCGGTACGGATCGACCTTCGACAGGTCCATGCCCGCCGGCAGGTTCCACGTGATGGTCACATGGGGCTGATAGTCCGGGTAATCCGTCTCGGCGCCGAGGCGCTTGATGTCCTCATGACGCCATGTCAGACGCGACGAGGCGAACTGCAGCACGACGGCCTCTCCGAAGCGCTCCATGAGGCGCGGACCTCCGGGTGCGATGGTCATTTCACCATCTTCGTCAGAGGACCACTCGCCCGCCTGCCCGACTTGGATCCAGTCCAGCGGTGTGCGGGTATGGATGATGGTGACGTGCAGACCATCCTGGACCGTCTCGAAGCCTTGAGCCTTGGCCCATGCCGTAATTTCTGCAGCGTTGAGCACGTCGCGGCGGACATAGAGCGTGCGCGGTGCAGCGTCGCCGGTGATCGGCTTGGCCTTTTCCTTCGGCTCCTCGCCGACGGCCGCGCGCTGTTCATCCTCGTCCGGCTCCTGTTCGCTGAGCTTACCATGCTCGTCGATGGCCGCTTCCAGACCTGGCAGCGAGCCGTCTTCGATGAACGTGTTGACCAGGGCGTCAGACAAAGCGTCGATCGGCAGTAGCGGCGGCGATGTGGAGGTGCCAGCGAGCGACCGCGCAGCGTCAGCCTTCGTCTTGAAGATGTCGGCCTGTTCCTTCTCGCTCATCTGTTCGAGCGGGGCCCAAGTGTAGAAAACCTCAGCGGGCCGCGAACCTAGACCAGAACGGATGATGCACTCGTCCATCTTGTGCATCGCAGGCGTCATTTCCAACTGCTGAATGGACTGGATGCGGTCATGGTAGTTTTTCATGTCCGACGTGCCGGTGGCGTTCATGCCGGCCGGCGACTGACCGAGCAATCGGGTCACCGGGATATCGGCCGCACCAGACACGATCTGCATGAAGGCCATCAGGATATCCGTCAGGCCGGCCAGTTGCGCCGTCTTGGTCTCGTATTCCTCTTCTTTGTCGAGGAGCAGCGTGCCGTTGATGCCCTTGGACATGTTGGCGAGCGTGTAGCGTTCGATCAGCTTCGTCCTATACTCGGCGTTGCCAAGCGAGGCCATGAAGTTCGGGATACGAATGATATCGATCTTTGCCTCGAAGATCAGAGACGCGATGTTTCCCGCAGTGCTGTCGGCGTTCTTGATCGCGTCCAGGGTGGCCGTCAGAATGCTATCGCCCCACCCGTCGAGCGCGTTGACCGTCATGAGGGCATCAGGCTGGCGCGCGCCCACGAAGATCACCAGACGCGATGGATGGATACGGACCATCGTGTTGGCGCCGGTAACCTCGTAATACGAAGGCTTGCCGTGAAACTCGCTGGTGACGTCCTGCTCGATCGGGCCGGCGGTCATGTCGCGCCGAGAAAGCACGGTCAGGTACTTCAAGCCACCCTTACCGACGCTGTTGAGATCGAGCGGCGATTCCGGGTTTGCATCTCCGGTACCGATGAAGATGGCAGCACCGCCGAACAGACGGGCCTTGGTCATCGCCTCAAGGATCTTGCCCTTGACGTTCAGCCGGTTTTCCTCGGCCTCGATGAGGTCGATTTGATTGTTCTCAGCCTGCCAATCGCGCCACTTGCGGCAGCTGTCCAGCGCCGGGATGTCAATGATCTTCCGCGGCAGCCATGAACCGCGATAGGCGGCAAGCGCCTGCTCGTCGGTCAGGAACGGCTGGGTGTAGAAGACCGTGGCGGCCTTGTCCCGATCGGTCCCCAGGCGGGACACGAGACTGGTCAGGCTGTCATGAAACATCGCGGCCCTCAAATGTTGGCAAGGGTGAACGTGCTGCCGTCCAACATCAGTTCGGTTAGAGCCCACACAAGCGCGTCGGCCCGGTCAGGCGATCCATCGCCCAGGTATCTGGACGGAGTGAAGTTGCACATCTGGTCTTCGAGGTCGGGGAAATCCCCAACGTGATGCACCTTGCCCTGCTCATACAGCGCGCTGATCGGCTCGGCTCGCACCGCCTTGCCGCGGCTGGCGACCACTTCCTTGAACGGCGCGGTCTTGTCTGCCGTCGAGACGGTGAACCGCACCATATCGCCGCCGAAGTTCCGCTCGCCGATAATCCGGTTCGCCTGATGACGATGGAAGAGCTCGACCGCTCGGCGTCCCCAGCCCTCTGGCGACATCTGGCAGGTGCCGTCCTCCAGTATGTAGCCGTGGCCGTCGATGCCGAGGCCCGCGACGATGATACCGATATCGTCACCGGCGCCATCGCCTCTCGTTCCCGATGGGTCGACAGAGACGACGATGCGTTGCATCTCTGGCGCTTCCGAAACCCGGAGGCTGTCGATGCCCGGCATGTTCTTCCCGTCGGGTGCCAAACGATCTTCGAGCGCCCAAAGGGCACCGCTGACCTCGCTTGCCCACTCGCCCGCTTCGAACCGGAGCCGTTTCGCGGCCGACATAGAGGCCAGAACCTCGAAGTATTCCGCCGGCAGGTTATCGACGTTGTCGGACGGGTTGACCCGCATCTCGACATAGTCGTCAGGCTTTGCCAGCGCTTCCTTCGTGCCCGGCTTCATCTTCGCCCGGAACATCTGGAAGCTCCAATGGAGCTTTGATGGCGGGTTGCAGTCGAAGTAGGCTTTCAGCGACAAAAAGCGCCGACCTGTGGCGGCTGCGATCTCTGGCGCGAGCTTACACTTCTGGGCGAGGCGCGACATCGCGGTTTCGACGGACGCCCAGGGTATTTGGCTGCTCTCGTTGAAGTAGAGCGTGACGTATTCCTGGCCGAGGATCTTCTCGACCCTCTCCTTATCGTCGAGGCCTGCGATCCAGATCTGTGAGCCGTTCGGCAACTCGACATAGAAGTCGGTTTTATCGAACCTCACCTTCAACGAAGGGAAGCAGAGCGATAGCACTTTCGGCAGAGTGTCCGACCACACCGATGTTTTGGCGTGGTTGAACCGGAACCGGAAGATGGCATGACGTGAGCCAGGGGCGTTGATGGCCCGCTGGATCAGAGCACGGCAAAGAACGAAGGTCTTCCCCGACCGAGACCCGCCGCGCAGCATGATGTTGCGAGCCGGCCCAGCCAGCAAGCGGTTAGCCTCTCGCTGCTTCTCCGTTAATCGAGCTACCTGCATGCGTCACAGTTCGGCGTCCTCTTGCAACACATTGAGGGTCATCTCCCCAGAGTGCGTGTGATCGAGCTTCTGGCGATTCGTGAACGCGTCGCCCATCTCTTTGGCGGCTTGCTCTGCGGCCTGAAGGGCGAGAGTGAGGTTTCCCATCCCCTCCGCCCTCTCACCAACGCGCTGGATCAAGCGCAGGCGAGTGGATCGGTGCGACCAGCCGATCGACGAAGTGTCGTCGATGAAGGATTTACGGGTGGCCTCGAAGATCGCGCGCCACTTCTGCGCTAGCTTTGCCCCTGCCCGCTTGGTCGGGTCGTATGCCTCAACGGTCTGTGGGGTGATCTCCACCCCGAATTCTTTCCTGAGCGCGTCGGCGACAGTCTTCGGGCTGTCGAAGCATGCGAGGCTCTGGACGACAAACAACTGTTGCTCATTGGTGAGCTTCTTGGCGGCCATCGAACTATCAGAACCTCATCAGGATTAAGCCACCCTAAGCTGGCAGGTGCCGCATGCATGCGCGATTTGCACTCTGGCGATCTCGGGTTTCTGGTTGGCTGCATCAACCATGGCACGGACGCCGGCAGCATCAGCCCCGTAGCGTCTGACCACTCCGACGAACTCTTCGACGTCGTGACCACGGATGACGAACACTGGGCGGCCGGTCGACTTGCTGAACTTCGGGACACCGAAAGAATCGACGTCCTGGGCGGCGTGATAGAGCTCGTGCTCGACCAGCGCCATGAACTCGGCGTCCCCGCACTCTCGGCAGTAGTCGGCGTCTAGCGTGATGATGAAGTCCGGCACATGGCCGAACCACTGCTTGACCTGCATCTCTGCCCGGGCGCGTGACCACTTGCCCATCGTGCCTTGCGGAGATCCCGTCTCGCACTGGCCGATGACGCGGCGGCCTTTCTTTCTGTTGCCGACTATGGTCCAGAGGAAGCCGATGTCGGCGTGGGCCAAATGGGCGTGGTCTGGATTGTGGACCTGCGACGCCGGGTCGAGGAACGTCGCATCCACCCAGTCGGGCATGTCCTCGGCCGGGGCGAAGGCCGGCGAGGTGATGTCGTCGAGCATCGACGATGGAGGTCTCGGTCGCATGAACCTTGGCTTGCCTTTCCATCTACCAAACGTCTACGTTGCAGCTTCAGGAGACAGGAGGGACGAAGTGGATATACCGGGCGCGTTAACTGGCATCTCGACAGCCTTAACTATTGTGAAGCAGTTGAACGAGATTGATGCGCGTGTCGACGAGGCGAGCTTCAAACTCAAGATCGCGGAGGTTACCGCGGCTCTTGCCGAGGCGAAGCTTGGCTTGGTCGACGCACAACAAGAGCTCCGAGACCGCGACATAGAGCTCGCAGAGCTTCGGCGAAAACTGCAATTCAAAGCCGAGGAAACTACGTCCCACAAAGGGATGACATACGACGCGATAGATGGAAAACCTGTCGGAGCGCCCTACTGCACCTTATGCGAGGCCCAGGGCAAGTTCATACGTCTCGTCGAGCATGTGAACGTGTCTGGCCAACCCTGGAAGTGTCCAGTGTGCAAGGCTGACTTTCAGTGGCCGACCCGCTTCTCTGATCCCCGCTGATCCAGGATAAACAAACCATAGGAGCGAGATGTGGACCTACGCATAACTAGCGAAGTCTCTCAGTATAATCCAGGCCCGATCAACATT
Organism: Ensifer sp. ENS02; assembly: GCF_014851885.1. NCBI lineage: Bacteria > Pseudomonadati > Pseudomonadota > Alphaproteobacteria > Hyphomicrobiales > Rhizobiaceae > Ensifer > Ensifer sp. ENS02. The sequence goes on from NZ_JACVAO010000002.1 coordinate 161,151, forward strand.
CGGTGCCCTGCGTGCCGCCTAAAAGGCGCCTTTCACGGCGTCAACGCTCAAGACGCCGGGTGGAATCGCATAGTAAATAATCGGATAGCCTCAACCGTTAGGGTGGGGATCCGACAGTGCCCCAACATTGAATGCCGATCAGTAGTCTTCTACGCGAAGGACAACGATGGTCGGCAGATTTACCCTCCTGAAGTAATTGACTTCGATTCCTCAAATCTACCGCCGCGCATTCTGGCCTCTTTAGAGGAAGCTATCAAATGCCACGCGAGCGGCTGCTACCGCGCCTCAGCACTCATGGTCCGACGGGTACTGGAAGAGTTATGCGAAGACAAGCAAGCCGGCGGCGACAACCTCATGAAGCGATTGGCCTCACTCGGCAAAACAGTCATCATCCCGCAGGAATTACTTGCAGCAGCAGATGATCTCCGCCTCCTCGGAAACGACGCCGCGCACATCGAAGCCAAGACCTACGATCAAATCGGACCAGATGAATGTGCGATAGCGATCGAACTCGCTAAAGAACTGCTGAAGGCGGTTTACCAGTACACGGACCTTGTTGCGCGGCTTAAAGCTTTCAAGAAACCGAGCGCATGACAAATTGAAGGCGACCACCCTGCGCATAGACAGCGGTCGTTGGGTGGTCGCGCTTGCCGTTTGCGTAGTGCGCCTCACCAAATTGGGTGAATGTGCAACTCTGCATCTATGGCGTAGAATTCGCAACCGTTACCACACAGGCAAAGCGGCGGACGCTTGCCAATAGGCGAGCGGCCGGCGATCGGATCGAATATCATTCCCTCAGGAATTGATTGTCGCGTAAGTTGAATAGCGCGTAGCCGCAAAGTGTATTGCGGCGATTACTTCAATATTTCTTAATCAACGCTGTTAGTTCACCTACCATGACTAGCAGGCTCTAACTTTGCGCTCATTTCAAAGGAGGAAGTTATGACCAAAGCGACTATAATTCTTACGACGCTAGGAGCATTGTCCCTCTTTATCCCAACTGCATTTGCCGCATCCGCCCCTGCCGGATACAAGTTCTGCAAGGTCAAGACACAATGTGACACCCCCGCAGCGGACGGCCAAGTGGTGTGTCCATACATTGACAGCGACGATGATGCATTGAAGGCATCGTTGCTGTTAGCGCGTTGCAAACAGTTCTATGGAACGGACACGGAATATGGAAATGTTGCGGGAGGGCATCCCGCTTGCGTGATCAATTCATTGCTGCCTGAAGCAGTAAACTGCCCGTAGGTTCGGCACAATCGTAATGTGACCAGATCTCCCTGGAGGGGCGGAGGCCCTTCCGGGGGCACCCAAGGGTTGGAGTTCTATACGCAATTTTCGGCAATATTTGGCTGCAGCGGGGGGCGGTGACGTCCTCCCTAAGGCCCGGCGAGTGTTCCCTCTAATCGAGGTCCGCGATCAGAACAGCCTGCAAATCACCAATGATTGCAGCGACATTAAGCGACTTTATCGATCAGTTCAAGCGGAAGATCGACGTGAACGAGGCCGCCGAGCATCTCGACCACAGCTTTCACCGTGTTGCGGCCGGTGACATCGAGGACGGTTGCCAGCATGCCGCCAACCAGGCGGTGTTCGGGCGCGATCCGGACGGTGACGTCTTTCGGGAATTCTTCCTGAAGCTCCTTGCGGGTGCGCTTTTTTCGGGCGTCGCGCTCGCGCTGCAGAGAGGCGCCGGCGATAGCCTCAGCGTCCCGCATACTCTCGACGTCGAAATTGGAGATCCGGGTGGGATAGCCAGCCACACCGAGGATCGAGGTGACGCCATCGACGCGCGACAGCCGGTAGAAATCGGACGTCGGCAGGTACACGAACGAGTAGCCGACGATCATGGCGAACCGGCGCTCGATCAGTTCCTTGGTCCGGTGGTGTTTGATGTCCTTCCGGAAGGACGGCATGTAGATTTCGATGTCGGCGTCCCTCAGGTTCCGTTCGATGATGAATTCGCCCTTGCGGTCCTCGGGCTCGCCGATCCGCGGCGTTGCCGGGCGCTGGGTTCCGGGTCGGGTCTTGATTGCGTACCAGCTCATTGGGCGTTCTCCATTTCGATCTTGTTCAAGGCGTAGGCGACGGTCGTGTGGTCCCGCGAGAAGACCCGGGCGATGGCGTTCAACGACATCCGCCTCTGCTGGCGTAGCTCCCACATGATCCGGTGGCGCTGTCTGGTGATGGCGCGGCGTTGAGACGGGCCGAGCATGACCTTTGACGGGATCCGGAGTTCGAGGCTCCGAAGCCGGACGTAGTCCGTCGGCGTCAGGTGGCCGAGCGTGCGTAACTGATGGACGCGGAAGGCTATGACGTGATCGTTGGCGTCAGGACGGGGACGGAGCTTACGCAGCATCGGCCTGCACCTCCGGCGCGGACGGCTTAACGACGGCGGGCGCCCACACCTGATTGATCGCCCAAAGATGCGTTGCGCCGAGGGGCCACCGCCGCTTCTTGCAGCCGTTGGCAAACTCGTCGTGAGATTGGCATTCGGCGACGAAGACGAAGCCCTGAGCGGCGAGCTCGCGCGCCCTCTCCTCCTGGGTGATCCGCAGGTCCTTGAGCCCGTAGCGCGACATGCGAGGGCCGCCGAGCGCAGCGTTTTCGCGCACCGTCCTTGCCAATTCCGATGCGCGGGCGCGGTCTTCTCGCAGACCGCGGGCCTCGGCATTTGCCAGCGCCGCCATTTCGGCAGGCGTCGGCATGAATGAACGGTGATTTGCGTACTCGCCCCGCTTAAGCTTGACGAAGGCCTTGCGAAGCCCTGCGATCGCCGTCGCCGACAGCGCGTCACGATACAGGTCGATCGCCTCTGCCTCGTTAACTGACGCTGGCACCATGAAGCCGGCATCGAGCAAGGCGTTGATGCACTTCGCCACCTCGTCGGCACCAGACGGTGCAAGCTTCTCAGTGAGAGTGGTAATCTCGTTCTGCAAGGTCGATGACATGGCCGGCATTGTCTGCATTTTCATCACCGTAGAGTTCACGTTTGAGGTTTTGGCGGATGCGCTCATGGCGCTGGATGTGAGGGCTCATCGGCCGGGGCGGCGCCTGAGCTTGTGGCTGCTGCCGGCCGCCGCCGCGATCTTGGTCGCGGGACAGCCACGAAACGACGAAGCGTTTCATCCCCTTGCTCGTCTTGCGGTTTCCGGGATTGGCGTTGAGCCATGAGCGCATGGCTGCAAGCTGCTGACGGACGTCCACGGCCGGGAAGGCTTCGGACCATTCCGCGACCTCGGCCTCGGTAATCGCAACCATCTCGCCTTTCAGCGCCGGAAGCTCGATCGCCGTCGGCGAGGCCGGAGCGGATTTTTCCGGCTCCGGGCAAACATCCGAACGAAGTGAGGATGTAGATAGGTTATCGGTTATAGGTGGCACGCGCGTATCACTGCATGTGCTTTGCATTTGCTCTGCACTTGCATTGCTTTTGGATTTGCTGTGACGGGAAGATGCAGCCGACCGACGCTTCTCGATGATGTCGTCGGCCTTTGCGAGTTCAGCATCGATGCGCTTGTGGGTCCAGCCTGGCCCGAAGAGCATGGCCAGCATGTCCCTGCTCTCTTCCCACTGATCGGGGCTGAGTTTGGCGATACGCGCGATCACGCGCTCGTTCTCCGGCAGAGCGCCGTTCTGCCAGTAGTGCATAATCAGCAGCAGATAAGCGCCGTGCTCGGTCGCGGTCAGGTGGCCGGTGTCAGCGAGGTAGTCGGCGATGTGCAGCGGCATCCAGGCGCGGTTGCTCATGAGTGCTCCCCTCTCGCGATGGCTTGGGAGAAGGAAATGGCATCATCGACACTGTGCAGCGTGAACACCGGAGATCCGCGCCAGTCGTCGGCGAAGGTCTGCTGGTTCGCGTTCAGCCCCTTGCCGTATCCCTTTGTGCCGGTCTTGACCTCGACGAGGTAGTTCCGGCCGCGGAAACCGCAGAGGAGGTCAACCGGCTGGTCGAGGCGGAAGACGCTGAAGCCGACGCGTTCGAGGACGGCGACGATCGCCGGCTCGGATGCATCACGCTTGGCCTTGTGGCGCGGCATGCTCATTTTGCCCACTCCGCTGCCTGGAATGGTTCTCTGCCGGCGTAGCTGATCCTGTTGATCCGACGGGCGTGCAAGCGCTCGGTGTAGTCAGCGTTAAGCCGCGCGCTGATGAGGCGGTCGGCCTCATGCTCCTTGATGTCCAAGGCGTCGGCTATGGCGATCGTGTCGGGACCGAACCTTTCGAAGGCGTCGAGGAAGGTCATGCCTGCCCTTCCCGCTCGCGCTTCCCATCGGCATCTGCCGACTTTCGATAGTCCTCTCGGATGTCGCGGAGCATCTGAAGCTTGGCGCGCTGCACGGAATTGCCCCGATCACCGATGCGACCACGAAGGCCGCTAATCTCGGCGTCGAGAAACGCTATCTTCTCCGGCGTCATTGCAGGCATGTCGTCACCCGATCTTTTTGGCCGGCAGGGCGTGCTCCGCGGCCTCGAACAGGCGGCAGGCTTTCGCCGTATGCGGGATCAGGCGATTTGCCTTGTTCAGGATCGGTCTGTTGCAGCGAGCTTTCTTCAGCTCGCACGGCGTCTTGGCATGCCGCGCGCCGAAATAGCCGGGATCGGTTGGCACCTTTTCGGTGCCCCCCCCTGCCAGCTTCTTCGCCTTCCAGACGTGCCAAAATATGCACTCGCGGCACGTCTTTCCCTCAGGGCCGGTGCCAGCAATGTGCGCCTGGCCGAGATATGTTTCGGCTATGGGCTTATGGATTTCTTTTGCCGTCAGATGCTCGCTGAAAAGAAGGTGCTCTGCCATGCTATGCGGCCTCCTGATTGAACTGGTTGCAAAGGTCGGTCATGCTGCGTCGCTCGCCGATTTCTCGTCGAGCAGTTGGGCATAGCGCTGGTGAATGCTGTCGACGGTCAGGCAGCTGGAAGCGAAGCCGTAGAGCTCAGTGACCTGGTTGCGGACCGTGGCAAGGATCTCAGCCTCGTCGTTTGTCAGCATGCGCGTTGGCCAACCCTTGACGTAGAGCATCGGCTTAGTGACCCGTCCCTCGATCTCCCTGCGCAAGACGGCGCGCTTCTGCGCCTCGGCCAACGCTTCCTTGAGATCGCCCGGCAGCAGGTGGGGCGCGACGTCGCCCAGCCAGCGCGACCCCTGGAAAGCGAAGCTGCTATCCACCTCGAGCTTCACCATGCGGCGATAGATGTCGTGACTTTCTTCAACGGCGCTCGCCGCCGTGAGGTCCGCGACACTCGACATGATGCAGAAACGGCAAGACACGCGGGTCATTCCGTGGATGCGGTAGGCAGGATGTGGCTGCAAGCCGGAGCTATCGATCACGCCGAAGACTTCGTCGGTGGTCCGCTCGATGATCGGACGCCAGGTCCACACCTGGCCGGCAGTGTCTGAATCAGCAATCGCCATGCGGGCTCTAGCTGCGCTCTCGTCGCGGCGGACCCCAATCACGTTCAGGATCTTCTGCCCCTTGAAGCGCCTCTTAAGCTCCGCCATGATGACGTGCGTCTTGAGCTCGGACGTGCAGAAACGCATCGAGGGAGTAGACCAGCACGGAATGAGCGTGACAGAACTGAGGGTTTCATACCGGCTCTTGCTCAAGAACCATCGGCGTTCCCACCGGTCCATCAAGTCGCCCGCCTTACGACGCACAACGACGAGCTCGCAATCGAGGTGGTCAGAGAGCTCCTCGCAAACGCGCAAGCTGTCGTCCCATTCAACTGAGCCAAGATCTGCGTGGATGAGGATGCGCGGTCCTGTGTGGCCGACGGTGTCGAGGTGGTTAAAGGTCGCCAAGGCCGCCGCCTGGCTGTCCTTACCACCGGAGACCCCGATAGCGACTGGCGCGTTCGCGGAGATCAACTTCGCGATCTCCTCGGTCACCGCTATCGGCATTCGCAGGCTACGGACGTTTGCGGCCTCGAACAGATCTGGCTGATGGATGCTCATTGCCCGTCCTCGTCCTTCAGTTCCGGTGCCAGGTATTCGGCCCAATCTAGCCTACGGCCGGCGATCCGCTGCCACCGACGAGCGAGCCGGAGCCGCATTGACGCGGGCAAGCTTCGCATCCAGCGCAGCCAGACGGGCACGCAGTTCTCTTTGTTCACGCTTGCTCTCCTCGATTGCTGCTGCCCGCAGCGCATCCATTTCTTCGGCGTCGATCCGCCGTGCGGTGCCCTCCCAGATCGAGCGCGCCCGTCGCTGGGTGAACTCCTTCTGGACAAAGCGATTGATGAACTTGCTGGCTTCGAAAAAGACGTTGTCCAGCTTGCCGTAACGGCCGAGGGGGAAAGCCCCTCTCAGTAAGTCTCGTGCCTCTAAAACGTCCGCGCTCATGTCGCCGCCTTCATTGAGAATTTTTTCCTTGGGGCGAGACCCCAAGCCCTTGTTGTCGGTTCCCAACACCTTGTCGTTCTCCTGTGAGATCACTGGTTCCGTTGAAGGAGTACCGAGATGCGTCGCACAGGCATTTCATCCGATGGAGAGGACGGCGCAGTTGGCGCTGCAGCCGGTCCCTCCCGGGTCATTCAGTTCCGCAAGACCGCCGCCGCACTCGATGGTCTTGCCGCCGGTGACGATCCCCTGTCGTCACCGGCCATTCCTTTGGGGTCTGCTGTTCAAGCCGTGGTCATGCGCCTGGCGAACAAGCGGATCCGAATTCGGGTTGAGAGCCCCAGCCGGGAGGAGGAAGACTGGGGCTCTCGTTGATCGCGAGGGAGGAGGAGAACCGCGATCAATCCATGATGACCGAGCGACGGTGATCGGAGAGGATCACCGTCGCTATTTCGTCGTCGGTCATGGCGTGGAAATTCTTCTGGGCCGTCTCCTTCCGGAACTGCGCTTCGCAGAACCAGGCCACACCAGCCAACAGCGGAAAGGCAGAGGCCAATGTCGCGGCGAACAAGATCTGAATGGCAATCATGCTGCTCTCCTTCTGGTGAACTTCGTGCGGGGTGGCCGGCGCTCGACGTCGAGCATCACGGCTCGGTCGAACTGCTCGTCGGGAAGCGGGACGCCCGTCGCGATCTCGACCGCGTAGACCTCTGCCCTGCTCGTCTCGATGTCGTGCTGATGCTCGACGGCGTGGAGGTTCATGCGAATTCCTCCTGCTCGCGCATCGCCTTGGTGCAGGTGTGGCAATGAGTTCTTCCGACACCCGCGCACATCTCTGGACGCTGGCAATGAGGGCGCAGCGGCGACGGCGGCTTGGTGAGGAACGAGGGTGCCGGGATTTCACCGGCGTCAGCATGGGTCAGGTCAACGCCTTCCGGTCCAGCCGGGATTGCCTCGCGCCCCTTTTCCGCTGGCACGGGATGGACGGCTTCGCCGCCTCGCATCTCGTCGCGGTCCATCTCGTTTGCCTCTTCAGGCGAATTCAGGTGCCCATTCACGTCCGGGCCAGACGGTTCGAGGTCGGGAGTGCTCCCTTGAGCCAGTTCTTCCTCTTGGTTGGCGCCTCCTTCGTTCGTTGCGATCTCGGTGTGTTTGGTGACGATGTCGAGGCCGGCGTCGGAGCGCGGGGCGTCGTCGAGGAACTCGCCGGTCGTCGGATCGATGCGCTCTTCGCGCTCAATCATGATGTCGACTGCGGTCAACAATGCCGCCCTGCCCGCTTGGGTCTGCATAGCGGTCGCGACAGTCGCAACGAGCTTAGGGCTCGTCTCCGGCTCGGGTTCGTCGAACATGTCCATCTGGATCATGCCGAGTGCCTGGAGATATGTGTCGAGGATAGCTTCCTGCTCGGCGCGGACGTCCGCATCGATCTTTCGGATCGAGATGACCTTGCGCAGGATCTTCGTATCGAAGCCCATGGACTTGGCTTCGCCGTAGACGTCCTTGATGTCGTCGGCGAGCGTCTTCTTTTCCTCTTCGAGGCGCTCAATGCGCTCGATGAAGGCGCGGAGTTGGTCGCGCGCAACGATATGGGTGTCGGACATCTAAGCCGCCTCCGCCTTGGATTTTTCGAGTTCGAGGATTTCCAGAGCCATCTGACGGGTGGTGTCGTTCAAAGCGAAGTACTCGCCGAACAGCCGCCACGCGCCGAACTGGACGTGGCACCACCCCTCCATCGGATATGTGGCCGGGAACGAGCCGATCAGTTCGGCACGCTCACCGCGCTGATACGAGAGCGCATCCATGCGACGCAGAACGTCGCGGGAAATGCCAATCTTCAACAGGCCCGACGTAGGGAACGCGGCGAAGTACACGGAGCATCCTTCTGCTCGCTGCTTTTCGTCACGAACCTTCATGCCGAGCGTGGTTTTGCAGATGCCTGCCCTCGCCGCTTCGGCGTAGATGTCGCGGATGTCGTCGCCGATGACGTCCTGCTCTTCCTTGAGGCGCAGGATGCGGTCGATGAAAGCTTTGATCTGACCTTCGGCGCTCATGCCGTCACCCCTTCGAAAGGGCGCGCGCCGAAGATGTCGGGCCGCAGCAAATGCCGCGAAACTCCCGTGATCCTTTCCACTTCCAGAACCCGTGTCGGGGGGACCTTGTCCCACTGCAACACAGCGGAAGGCGTGATCTTAAGCCGACGCGCCAGTTCGCTGGCGCTGCCTGCCTGCTTGAAAACCAGTGTGAGTGGGAGAGGTTCTGTGCTCATGCCGAATTATAAGCACAACTAGAAAATCTATTCAAGCAAAACTTTTATAGACGATATGAGGCTTGATCACTCACATGCTGGCCATGGATACGAAGGAAAAAGCCAAGATCGTGGGAGCAGCAATCAAGCAGGCGCGAAAGCAGCGCGGGCTTGTAATGCGACAGCTTGCCGAGCACCTCGGCGTGCATGTGGCGGCGATCGGGAATTACGAGAGCGGCAAAAACCTGCCATCGACCGAGAATCTCATTGCGCTTTCCGATTTCCTTCGCGTCGATCAGGGCGCCCTTAGCCATGGCGAAGTGGTCAGCCTAACAGATGAGCCGCTCGCCGACGCCGAGCGCGTGACCGACCCTGCCCCGCCGCCTACTGGCCCAATGGATATTGAGGTCCTGGGCACCACTGCAGGTGGCGACGATGGCGATTTCAGGTTCAATGGCGAACGCCAAGGTTTCGTTCGCCGACCGCCCGGCCTGACAGGCGTCGCCAAGGCTTTCGCGCTTCATACGATCAGCGACAGCATGATCCCCCGCTACTTCCCCGGCGAGCTCATCTACGTCGGCGGCCGGGAACCAGTGCCTGGCGATCACATCGTGATCGAGCTTTTCCCTGAGAATGAGGGCGACGTCGGTAAATCCTACATCAAGTACTTCGTTCGACGGACGGCCTCAGAAGTCATCGTCAGCCAGTACAACCCACCGAAGGAACTGACGTTCAACCGGTACGCCGTAAAGGCGCTATGGCGCGTGATACCTCTGGCAGAACTTCTCGGCTATTGAGGACGTGAGCCTCTGCCCGAACGCGCGCGTTCTCGCTCACAAATAAGGCCTGAACGGAAATGCTCTTGCCCGGCAGCCCGTCTTCCTGACACGCCGAGCAAGTAAGCCGGGCTGACAGCTTCGCCAATGGCGTGCCAGGGAAGACCCCAGGGAAGCGCATCAACTGCCCGGCTTGCCACCAGCGCGACCTCCCACAATCTGAACACTCAACAGATACGGACGCCACTTCTCCCAAGAGTGGCTCGCGCGTCGGCAGCCCCATTCCCTTCTCCTATGTTCACTATTCGTTCTCAAACATTGATTCTTTTCATGAAAGAGTCGAGAGGCGTTTTCTAGTTTTGCTTTAAAGTTTTGCTTGAATGCATTTTCTAGCTATGCTTATATCTCATTACAGCAAGGCGCTGGATGAGGAACGAAGCAAATGGCGATGGTCACCCGATACAGCATCCAAGACGAGGTTGGTCGGTTCCTGACGATCGACGGCTTCTTCGCCTACGACGACGCCGATGCAGTCGAGTTCCGGGACGAAGAAGAGGCCATCGACGAGTTGGCCGCCTACCCCGGCTGCACGGTCGAGACGTACCGCCGAGTTTCAGAATTTCCCGATTTCACCGCAACGCCCTCGATCGAGAAGGAGGCCGCGTAATGTCCTTCAAGCCCCGCCGCGTGAAGCTGCACGAACTGTACCGAGAGATTGAAGCCCTTGGTGGCGGATCGTTCTCTGCAGAAGACGAGGCATACAACCGGGCCATCCTCGATGCCTGCGCGATCCTCCGCGCCTCTGGCTTCGGCGAAGGTTCGTACGTCGATCAGCCCGAATACGACAATCGCGCCCGCCTCGCCCGCCGCGAGTTCGCGCCTGTGGCAGGAGCGGCGCTGTGAAAAAGGTTTGTTCTCTCGAAGGCTGCACGCGCGTCCTTCAGTCAAGAGGATTGTGCTCCGGCCATCTCTTTCGACTGAGGAAGCACGGCTCTCCTACGGCTGGAAGAACGTTCCAAGGCGAACCAGCGCGGTTCTACCGTGAAGTTGTCCTGCCCTATGAGGGCGACGACTGCTTAATCTGGCCGTTTGGGAGAAGCGACACCGGTTACGCGACGATGACGGCAGGCGACAAGTGCGTCATCGTATCCAGATACCTCTGCAAAGAAGCACACGGCGAGCCACCGACCCCGAAACACCACGCCGCGCACTCGTGTGGAAAGGGAAAGCAGGGGTGCGTTACGAAGGGTCATTTGTCCTGGAAGACGAAGGCCGAGAATGAAGCCGACAAGCTGAAGCATGGCACTAAGGCCAGAGGCGAGCGCCACGGATCGGCAAAGCTCACCGAGCAGCAAGTGCGCTCGATGCGAGCACTCAAGGGCTTAGAGAGCAACGCCGTTATAGCCCAGCGCTACGGCATTAGCGAACGCCAGACAAAGCTAATCTTGAATGGGGGTAGCTGGTCATGGCTCTGAGCAATCGACCAATCGAATTCTGCTGCGACCCAGCGAACGGATTTTGCGAGTGCCAGTCCTGCACGCTCCCACCGGCCCGCAATATCGACCTGGACGGGCTCGCCGAGTTCAACCGCGCCACCTATGGCGCCGCCACCTTCATCATTCTCCTCGCCGCCCTCCTCGCCTTCATGGCGATCGGCTTTGCGAACACCGAGGAGATCCACCGCAAAATCGTAGCCGAGAGGACCGTCTAATGACCGCTCCCGCAATCGAACACAGCATGCGCCGGCATACCGAGGCGGCAAAGGCCCTCCTCGTCGATCTCCGCAACCAGGGCGCCGATGACGACGCCGAGCTCGTCGCCGACACCATCGAGGGCGAAACAAACCTCATGGAGGCGATCGAGGAGGCCATCGCCGAACTCGACGAGTGCGACGTCCTCGTGACCGGGCTCAAGAGCAAGGAAGCCGAGTTCGAAGCCCGCCGCAAATGGGTCGAGAAGCGCGCCGAGCGCATCCGCGCCCTGATCGAACAGGCGATGCTGGCAACCGACCAGATGTCGATGAAGCTGCCGACGGCCACACTATCCCTCTCGAAGCGCGCGCCCGGCCTGATCGTCGTCGACGAGGCGGATATCCCGGCCAAGTATTGGGTTGATCAACCCCGACCCGCCCCGAAGCTCGACAAGAAAGCCCTCACTGCCGACCTGCGCGAGGAGAATGCCGCCCCTATCCCCGGCGCCACCCTCGACAACGGTTCGTTCTCTCTCACGGTCCGGAGGAAGTGACCATGAATGCGATCACCAAGTACGACATGACGTCCAAGCAGGTCGCGCTGGTCAAGCAGACCATTGCGAAGGACTGCAACGACGACGAGTTCAATTTGTACATGGAAGTGGCGCGAGGCAAAGGTCTCGACCCTTTCCTCGGTCAGATCATCCCGATGGTCTTTTCAAAGGGGAACGCTGCCAAGCGTAAGATGACCATCATCATTAGCCGCGATGGCCAGCGTGTTATCGCGCAGCGCTGCGGTGACTACCGTCCCGCCAGCAAGCCGCCGATCTATGAATTCGACAAGGAACTGAAAGGACCGCTCAATCCGCAGGGCATCGTTTCCGCCACGGTCTATCTGTGGAAGCAGGATCCGAAGTCGAGCGAATGGTACGAGGTCGCCGGCCAGTCATTCTGGGAAGAGTTCGCCCCGATCAAGGACGAGTGGGCCAACAACGAGCAGACCGGCAAGGGCTACAAGACGGGCAAGCAGACGCTCGACGATAGCGGCAACTGGGCACGCATGCCGCGACTGATGATCGCGAAGTGCGCCGAGATGCAGGCGCTGCGAGCCGGCTGGCCGGAACAGTTCACCGGCCTCTATGACGAAGCCGAGATGGATCGCGCCAAGGTCCTCGACCTCACCGCCTCTGAAGTCGTCGAGAAGGAACGCGAAGATCACCGCATGCGGGTGATCGGCGCTGACAACTCGATCACCGTTACCTGGGGCGACAACTGGGCGCTTGAAAACGTGCCGGTCGGGAAGTTTGCCGACGAGGTTATGCGGTTCTTGCAGGAATCGTCGCCAGAGACCGTCGCTAAGTGGCAGGACGTAAACCGCGAACCGCTGAAACGCTTCTGGGCGCTGCAGCCGGGCGACGCGCTGGCGCTCAAGAAGGAAATTGAGGCGGCTATCGCGCGCAGGCCTTCGCGGCCGGCGAACGACGAGCAGTTGCGCAACCATCCGATGATGGCGGGCTAAGCGATGCAGCCGCTTATGTTCCGCTGGACCGGTGAAGAGTTGGTGCCCGTAAACCGCCGCTGGCAATCGCTGGCGGATCGGCACCTTGTCGTCGGCGAGGAGTATTACCTCGCCGAGCACAACGACCGGAGCATGAACACGCACCGGCATTATTTCGCTTCGGTCGCCGAGGCCTGGCGAAACCTCCCGGAGCATTTCGCCGGCCTGCCCTTCACCGAATCCGCGGAGCATCTTCGCGCCTATGCACTGATCCGCACCGGCTACTGCGATGCGCATACGATCGTCTGCTCTAGCAAAGCCGAGGCGTCGCGCATGGCGGCGTTCATCCGCCCGATCGACGGCTTTTCCATCGTCGACGTCAAAGAGGCGACCGTCACCCGGTACGTGGCGAAAAGCCAGTCCATGAAGGCGATGGACAAGCAGGAATTTCAACAGAGCAAGGCGGCCGTTCTCGACTTCCTCGACGACCTGATCGGGGTCGAGCGCGGCACCACGCACCGAAACGCAGGGAGCGCAGCATAATGGCCGAGAACTCCGGAATCTCTTGGACCACCCACACCTGGAACCCTTGGATGGGCTGCACCAAGGTCAGCCCGGCATGCGACGGCTGCTACGCCGAAGCGCTAATGGACAAGCGCTACAACAAGGTCCAGTGGGGCAATCACCCGCGCCAGCGCACCGGCGCTCATACTTGGAACGACCCGCGCCGCTGGCAGCGCCAAGCCGAAAAGGACGGCAGCCGCCCGTTCGTCTTCTGCGCCAGCCTTGCCGACATCTTCGACAACCAGGTCCCGGCCGAGTGGCGCGCCGACGCGTTCAATGTCATGCGCGAGACACCGCGCCTCGTCTATCTGCTCCTAACGAAGCGGCCGCAGAATATCGTCAAGCTTTCGGACGCGGTCGGCGGCCTCCCCGTCAACGCGGCACTGGCAACGACCGTCGAGGACCAGAAGCGGGCCGGCATCAACCTGCCGGCGCACAAGGCCGCGAAGATCGAGACGAACCCGCTCTTCACTTTCGGTTCTTTCGAGCCGTTGCTCGGACCGGTCGTCGTCCCGCCGGCTTTCATGCCGGATTGGGTGATCACCGGCGGCGAGACCGACCAGGGCGGCCACAAGGCACGCCCTTCGCACCATGATTGGTTCCGCGACCTTCGAGACCAGGCGGCAGCAGCTGGCGTGCCATATCACCACAAGCAGAACGGCGAATGGATCCCGCTCACCCAGTACGACGGCGGCGAGTGGCCGTCCGATGCTGGCGGATGTTGCCGACTGACTTATAGCGGAGATAAAGCCGGCGGCGGCTTTCCCATGCAGAAAGTCGGGAAGAAATTCGCCGGTAGGCTTCTCGACGGCGTCGAGCACAACGATTTCCCGGAGGTCGCATGATGTCGACCCGCTCAACGGCTACTCTTCGGGACCTCTTCGTCGAACCGGGTCTTTTCATGCTCCGGGTCGTCTTCGAGGATCTCCTCCTCGGTGTCGTCCGGCAGGGCTTCATCCGGTTCCATATTGGCCTCATCTCGACTGGGAACCGCCGGAACGCGGCCCTGATCGGCCTGCCGTTCGCTGGCATCCGCTCCAGATCGGTCTGGCAACGGAATCGGCTCAAGATCCATCTCCGGCGGGCGTGGCCTTGCAATGGGCTCCGGCATCGTCTTGTTGGTTTCGGTCTCGTTGACCTTGGCGGCTTTCATGTTTCGGCTCCTTTCCAACTGGAAGACGAACTGGATGCCGTCGGTAAAGTTCCGTACGGGGAGGCATTCTAATGCGCAGCCTCCCCGAATGGATTGCCAAGCACGACGATCAGAAGGTTCCCGACCGGGTGCGCCAGCGCGTCTTCGACCGTGAGGCCGGCATTTGCCACCTGACCGGCGAGAAGATCGACCCGGTGCGCGACGAATGGGATCTCGACCACAAGGTCGCGCTGATCCTCGGCGGTGAGCATCGCGAGACCAACCTATTCCCCGCCAAGCGCGAGCCTCACCGCCGGAAGACGGCGGTCGAGATGAAGGTCAAATCCAAGATCGCCCGCACCCGCAAGAAGCACCTGGGCATCGCCAAGCCGAAATCCAGCCTGTCCCATCCGCGTTTTAAGCGCTGCATGGACGGCACGGTCGTTGACCGCAGAACGGGAGAAGTCATTCGATGAGCGTGAGGAAGGAAGCAATCGAGGCCGGTCTCCGTATCACGCTATCGAGCGTGAACATGCCATCGGGTGAATGCCTTCACGAGACCGATGTTCGAGAAATCCTCGAAGCTGCCCTCCCGTTCCTCCCCATTGCAGGAGAGGGGAAGGTCAAGGCGCTGGAGTGGGCGCGCAGCGGATGGGTCGAAGCGTTCTCGCAACCGGACGAGTTTGGCTTTTGGTATTCTATCCAGCCGGATAAGCCGGTACACGGCCCCGGAGACCCGCCATTTTCCTGCGTTGTTATATGGGGTGTGCCGGGTCAGACCATGCGTCGATACCTTGGACAGGATTTCCAGAATGTCGAAGCCGCCAAAGCCGCTGCACAGTCCGACTACGAAACCCGCATCCTCTCGGCTCTGATCTCCTCCCGTGGAGAGCCTTGCCCTCACTGCAAAGGCGAAGGTTGTCAGACTGGAGACCCCGAAGGAGCCCCGCTTGAGGCCTGCGACTATTGCAACGGCTCAGGCAAGAAGATCTCCACCCAGCCCGCCAGTACGGCGCTGGTCGAGTGGAAGGTCGTTCCTGACGAGATCACCACAGAACTTCTGGCAGCCGCGACCAAGGGGCGGCAGGTTCTCGCCTATGAAAAGGGCCGCTACTACAACGCGTGGCTCGAATTCGAGCAGTCCGAAGGCGGCTGGCTCTGGTTTGACGAAGCCGATAGCGAACCAAATCCCAGTCACTATTGCGAATTGCCGCCAGAACCCGCCCTCTCCGCTTCCCAGTCCGGCAGCAGGGAGAACGCCGATGCTTAAGCTGTCACCCGAAAACAAGATGCTCGATATCGAGGATCTGAACCGCTTCAAGATCGGCGACGAGGTGATCGCTGAAGAGTGCTCCGCCCATGACCGCTTCGAAGGAGTTATCGTCGGCATCGAACTTTCGCGCCTGTATGGCTCCGAAATCCTTCAACCTGACATCACGCTCTTGCACGACGGATGCCTGACAGACGGTTTCAAGCCATCCGACCTTCGCAAGTCCGGTGCCCTCTCCACCGAGTCCGACCATGAAGCGCGCAGCATGTCGGCGCTAGCCGCCGCCCCCAATGCAGAGACGACGGCCAGCTCAGACCCTGTTTCCACGCAGGGGCTACCCTCTCTTTGCACGAAGAGGGACGGCAACAGGACTATAGCCGAAACCAAGCGTCCAGACTATCGCGAGAGTGCCAAACTATCGGAATCATGCCATAAAATCGCGGCTCAGGAGGTTACTTTGAAGCCTGTGAAGATGCGCTTCGGTGACCCGGATATCATTGAGGCCCCGTACGCCGCCCCTTCCGCGCCCGATGGCTGGCAGCGGATCGACAGCGCACCGAAGCATCAGAATGTTCTGGTGTGGAGAGAAGATGCCGGCGAGCCTTGGGTGGCACAATTCACCGATGCCACATTTTACGACGCAGAAAACGGCGATCCTGATGATGAGGCATGGTTCGATCTTGCTGGCCGATACGAAGGTGTAGAAGCGCCCACCCATTGGCGCCCACTTCCCGCTCCACCAGCAGCCGGAGACAAGCCATGAGCGCCCCGATGATCCTCGACAGCGAGCAAGCTGCCGAACTCCTCAACGTTTCCACCCGGACCTTGCGCGAATTTGTGAAGGCTGGCGATATAGCCTATGTGCCGCTCGGCGCCGGCAGGTCGAAACCGCGCCTCGGCTTCACCATGGACGACATCAACGAATTCATAAAAAGCCGGAGAACACGCGAGTGTCCGTCTACAAGCCAAAGAACACCCCGTACTACCACTTCGACTTCCAGGTCGCAGGTGTACGATATTATGGCTCTACGGAAACAGCGAACCGACGCGAAGCAGAAGCCCGCGAGAAGGTAGAGAAGGATAAGGCCAAGGCGGCTGCGAAGGCCGCCAAGCACGCCAACGGCGCTGGCCCCCTCACCCTTGGCATAGCCACCGCACGATACTGGACCGAGATCGGCCAGCACCACGCCAACAGCGAAACGACATGGACCGACATTAACCGCCTCGTCGACTACTTCGGCGCGGCGAAGCTCATGTCGGCGATCGGCGACGACGATATCGCCAAGCTCGTCCAGTGGCGCAGGGCCCAGACGGCATGGGGAAAGGCAGAGACAAAGGACGGCGAGCCGATGCGGCTCGTGTCGGCCGCGACCGTGAACCGGTCGACCACGCTCGTCATCAAGAAGATTTTCACCAGGGCGAAGCGCACCTGGCGCTACGACTTCCCGCTCGAGCCGAACTGGCGCGACCATTGGCTCAAGGAACCGGTCGAGCGCGTCCGCGAACTGAAGCAGACGGAAAGCTCGTCCCTCTATCTCGCAACCAGGAGTGACTATCAGCCGATTTTCGATTTCGTGCGCGCCACAGGTTTGCGCCTGCAAGAGTGCATCCTGAAGTGGTCCGAGGTGGACTGGCAGACGGGATGGATCACGAAGCCGGGGAAGAACGATCGGCCGGTTCGAACCGCGATCACGAGCGAGGTTCGGGAGATCCTGCTCCCCTTGCGCGGGCATCATCACGAGTTCGTGTTCACGTATCAGGCGGCACGCCCTCGGGCTGCTGACGCTTCGTACAAGGGAGATGGGGAAGAGCGGAAGAAGGGCGACCGGTATCCGATCACCTATAGCGGGTTGAAGACCCAATGGAAGCGGATCCGCGGCAAGGCCGGCGTCGAAGATTTCCGATTCCATGATTTCCGCCATGACCTGGCGACCAAGCTTTTGCGCCAGACCGGGAACCTGAAGACGGTACAAAAGGCACTCAGCCACCGCGATATCAAGACGACGACACGCTATGCGCACGTGCTCGACGAGGAAGTCGCGGGGGCTCTCGAATCGCTTTCGAAGAAGAGGAAGGCGCAAAGAAAGGCGAAGTGATCGGGCGAGCGAGTCGGCATCGCCCCGGTGCAGTGCTCAGTTGAGCGGGTATTGCTCAAACGATATGCGCGTATCGGTCCACCCGCGGCGATGAACTTCGTCGGCGAGTTCAAACCAGATCGCGTCGTTGTTTCCTGCTAGCCAACTGGCCTCGGCGCACCAAAAAACCGCGGTGACGCATAGCTCGCGGAGGTCTTTGTCATCCATCTCCGTTAGGCTCAGATCATCATCCATGTCGATCTCCTTTCGGCTCGCAGACTAGGCCGAGCTCCAAGGTGACCGCCAGTTGTTGAATCCTACAGGAATTTTAGCAAACGCGAATCGGCCGTTCCTGGGTACGAAAACAGAACGATCCGGGAGAAAGCTTCGGGACTTTTTCGGGACTATGCGTTCCCGAACCCGCGTTTTGAGCGCGATATGTTCCGGTTCTCGCCTCTCGCCGATTGGCGGTAGCGGGCCAAGATCATTGAAAATAAAGGAGAAAATGGTCGGAGCGGCGGGATTCGAACCCACGACCCCTTGACCCCCAGTCAAGTGCGCTACCGGGCTGCGCTACGCTCCGAACCGAGGAAACCCCTATATAACCAACGCTTAGAGCGCAAGCGGGAAAATGCGGCCTGGATCGAAAAAGGAACAAACGGCGTGGAAAAGTATGCTTGGGAACTGAAAGTCCGACGGACTTCCGCAAACTCACAGCATGGCGTCGCACCTGTGATGCGACTGCGGACATAGAAAGCTCCCGCCATTCGCGCGACACTGGGTGTCTGCAAGTTCCGATGCTGCTTGACGAGGAAATCACCGACCGCCCGTCCGTCTACCGAACCTTCACCAAAACGAGATCCCGTCGCTCGAAACTTGCTGCCTAACGCAACGTGAGCTTGCCATCATGGATGATTTGAGGGACAGTTTGATACTGGCCCTTGAGGCCTGGAGCGTCTCCCCTTCTAGGAGAAAACCATGCCTCTTAAGTCCCTTATGGCCCTCACCGCGCTTGCGCTTCTCACGCTCTCCGGCTGTGCGACCTCCGGTTCGACCAACACGACCTATGCGCAGTGGACCGGCCCCTACCCGGAGCCCGACGTCTCCGCGGCGAGCCCCGGCGGCTTCCGGATCTCCTACTGACGCCTTTCAATCCTTGCTGGAATAGTCGCGCGGGCGCCCTGCGGACGGACGCGCATATGCCCCCGTCGGCGGGCACCCCGCCGACGGCACCATCTTGGCAATCGTGTAAAAGGTGTCTGTGGAGGCAACCGCATTCGGCAGACGTTCGGCCGTGCGGAACCGGTCTTGATAATCGCCTGAAATGGCTTTCTCAGCGCACCTGGTCGAGAAGCCGCTTGCATTCCAGGAGGTCGTAGAGCGCCTCCTGAAGCAGGGCGCGATCTTCCTTGCCAACGGACGAGGATTTTCCGAGCGAGATCTCCGGCACGTCGTCGCTGCTGCCGCCGAAGGAGAAGAAGCGGCGGCTCGCCGGCGCCTTGGCACGGCCGACGATCTGATCCTCCTCGGAAAGACCAGCCTTCGGCGGTGCCGGCTCCTCGTTGCTGGAGGCTGCCAGCGCCTCGACGGTCGCGAGATCGCCGCTTGCAATCGCCGCGACGAACTTGTTGCCGTTGGTCTTCAGGAGCTTCTGCACGCCCTTGATCGTATAGCCGTGATCATAGAGCAGATGCCGGATACCCTTCAGAAGGTCGACATCCTCCGGCCGGTAGTACCGCCGGCCGCCGCCGCGCTTCATCGGCTTGATTTGCTGGAAGCGGGTTTCCCAGAAACGCAGGACATGCTGCGGCAGATCGAGATCGTCAGCGACCTCGCTGATGGTGCGAAAAGCGTCCGGGCTCTTTTCCATATCGTTCCCAATCCATGCCGTGCGACTCAGGCTCGAAAGCCGTAGTGAAGCCGATACCGCGCCAATGATGGCACGAATCGGCTCCATTTCAACGGCTTATGGATGGGTTTTCAACCACATTTGTGGCTGTCGTCAGGCGTTCACGAAACGGGAGATACCGGTTTCTGCTTGGCCCTGCGGCCCAGATGCGCCTTCAGGACGCGCTGCTTCAAGACATTCGACGCCTTGAAGGTCATCACGCGCCGGGGCGAAATCGGCACTTCCTCGCCGGTTTTCGGGTTTCGCCCGATGCGTTCGTTCTTGTCGCGGACCTGGAAGGTCGCGAAAGAGGACAGCTTCACA
Organism: Ensifer sp. ENS02; assembly: GCF_014851885.1. Taxonomy (NCBI): domain Bacteria; kingdom Pseudomonadati; phylum Pseudomonadota; class Alphaproteobacteria; order Hyphomicrobiales; family Rhizobiaceae; genus Ensifer; species Ensifer sp. ENS02. The sequence goes on from NZ_JACVAO010000002.1 coordinate 180,950, forward strand.
CTCTCGCCACGCACGATTGCGTTGCATATTTCGTCAATGACGGTTTCCACCAATTCGGCAGACTCTGTCCTCGACAGACCCACCTTGCGAAAAACCGACTCAGCCAAGTCCGCCCGTGTTACTGTTTTTCCGCTCATCTTCCCCCACCAACGTCTGGTACGCCGATCAGCGTCCGAAGACTATTGCCCTTGCCTTTTGCGGTCAAGCGTCTGTTGCTTAAGCAATTTCTTTACCAGCGGAGAAGCACGGAGCCCCAGGTGAAGCCGCCGCCCATGGCCTCGAGCAGGACGAGGTCGCCCTTCTTGATCCGGCCGTCGCCCGCCGCCGCATTCAACGCCAGCGGAATGGAGGCTGCGGAGGTGTTGCCATGGAGATCGACCGTGACCACAACCTTATCGAGAGGGATGCCGAGCTTCTTGGCGGAGCCGTCGATGATGCGCCGGTTGGCCTGGTGCGGCACCAGCCAATCCAGATCTTCGGCCGTCGTCCCGGTCGCCTCGAAGGCAGCCTCGATCACATCGGTGATCATGCCGACCGCGTGCTTGAAGACTTCGCGGCCTTCCATCTTCAGATGGCCGACCGTCCCAGTGGTCGAAGGGCCGCCATCAACATAGAGCTTGTCGCGATGTGCGCCGTCGGAGCGAAGCTTCGCCGTCAGCACGCCCCGGTCGGCAATGGTGCCCTCGCCTTCCTGGGCTTCCAGGATGATGGCGCCGGCGCCGTCACCGAAGAGCACGCAGGTCGTGCGGTCGTTCCAGTCGAGGATACGCGAGAAGGTCTCCGAGCCGATCACCAGCACGCGCTTAGCAAGCCCACCGCGGATATAGGCATCCGCCGTGGTAACCGCGTAGACGAAGCCCGAGCAGACCGCCTGCATGTCGAAGGCCGCGCCATGGCGCATACCGAGGCGGTCCTGGATGTTGACAGCTGTTGCCGGAAACGTGTTGTCGGGAGTGGAGGTCGCCAGGATGATCAGGTCGATATCATCAGGGGTAAGCCCAGCATTGGCGAGCGCAGCACGCGCGGCACCTTCGCCGAGCGAAGCTGTGGTTTCGCCCTCGCCGGCGATATAGCGCTGCCGGATGCCGGTGCGCTGCACGATCCACTCATCGGACGTATCGACCTTGGATTCCAGCTCCTGATTGGTGACCACGCGCTTCGGCAAAGCTGCGCCGAAACCGCGAACGACGGAACGGATCATCTATTCAAACCTCATCATTCATGCCGGCGGAAAGGGCCTTGGGCGGTTCGCCGCCATGGTACTTCGCCAGATCGAGCTCGATCTTCGACTTCAGGCCATTCTTCACCATGTCGTAGCCGACATCGATCGCGGCTGCAAAACCCTCGGCATCTGCACCACCATGGCTCTTGATCACGACGCCATTGAGGCCGAGGAACACGCCGCCATTGACCTTCCTCGGGTCCATCTTCTCCCGCAGGCGGTCGAATGCGCCCTTGGCCAGGATGTAGCCGATCTTGGCAAGAAGCGTGCGCGACATCGCCGCGCGCAGATATTCGGCGATCTGGCGCGCGGTGCCTTCGGCGGCCTTCAGCGCGATGTTGCCGGAAAAACCTTCCGTGACGACGACGTCGACGGTCCCGCGACCGATGTCGTCACCCTCGACGAAGCCGTAATAGTCGAAGCCGTCGATGTTGGCTTCACGGATCAGGCGGCCGGCTTCCTTGACCTCTTCCTGTCCCTTGATTTCCTCGACGCCGACATTCAGCAGCCCGACCATCGGCCGCCCGATCTCGAACAGCGCCCGTGCCATGGCGCCGCCCATCAGCGCGAAATCCATCAATTGCTGCGCGTCCGCGCCGATCGTCGCGCCGACATCAAGCACGATGCTCTCGCCTTTCAGCGTCGGCCAGATGGCGGCGATCGCCGGCCGTTGAATTCCCTGCATGGTGCGCAGACAGAAGACCGACATGGCCATCAGCGCGCCGGTATTGCCGGCGGAAACGACGACATCTGCCTCGCCGGCATTGATCGCGTCGATCGCTTTCCACATGCTCGACTTGCCGCGGCCGCGGCGAAGCGCCTGGCTCGGCTTCTCGTCCATGGCGACTGCAATCTCGCAGTCGTAAAAGGTGCTGTTGGCCTTCAGCTTCGGATGTTTTTCAAGGAGGCCCGCGCACTGCGCTTCGATGCCGAACAAAACGAACTTGATGTCCGGATGACGTTCAAGCGCCCTTGCGGCGCCGGGGATGACGACTTCAGGACCATAGTCGCCCCCCATCACGTCAAGTGAAATTCTGACCACGCGTGTCTTATCCTTCATTTCTGCCACACAACACGTGCCGCCGCGGCGTACTCAACGGAAACGCATTGACGAAACATATTGCTTCTGACGCTTGAGCCAAGCACGCGGCAGATCGCTTTAGCGGCTCTTCTGGCCGGTTTGGGGCCAAAATACTGCTTTTCCTTTGCGTGACAACCGAATTGTAGATGACGCTTTCGCGACCTCAGTCCTTTTTCCAGTCCTTCAGGACCGCAAAGGGGTTCGGCTTCTTGTCATCGGCAGATGTGCTCTCGATGCGCTCGCCGAACGTCACGCCGGGCTTACGGGGATAAGGCTCGATCGCGAGTGCAACCTGCTCGCTGACGACGACGCCGGCGTCGATGGTGTCGCCGATAAAGGTATCGGGAATATCGGGGCCGTCAGGGTCGAGAATCATCTCGCCACCGTCATTGCTCGCCTGGCGGGCAAGCCGCGAGCCCTCGGGCACGAAGATCGCTTCGACCGGTTCGTCGATATCGGCTTCGACCGGCTCAAGAGTGACGACACAGCTCTGCACGACGCGGGCCCTGACGTCGCCCTTGATCTTCACGCCATCCTTCTTCCAGCGCGCGATCTGCAGGTCGGCTTCGAGCGACAGAACCTCGTTAATGTTCCAAAGCGCGGCAAGCGCCTTGCGCTCGCGCTCGTTGGCGGAGAGATGCACGCTGACCGCGTTCGCCGAAATGTGCCCTACTTTCACCGGATAAGAAAAGGCCGCCTGACTTTCGTCTTTCATGATTGGATCCTTCCTCGCGCGGGCTACCTGGCACCCATCGCGAACGCAGCCGCCAACCGGCTGCCGGTGGCGACGCTCTTGTTTTCTATTACGCCCCAGCCGGCGGAATGTGCAACTGGCCGATTTCGACGGCGTCTTCCGCGACATCGACGAGCTGGGCCTCAACCGCCAGCAGATAGCCAGCGAGCGCAACCATCGAAGGCGCCGCGTCGCCGCCATCAGGGTGGAAGTTGCGCCTGAGCGCTGCCGCCAAGGCCTCGACGTCCCTTGCTTCCAGCGCCGCCGCATAGGATTCGAGTCGACCGTAATACATGCCGGCCAACTTCTTCATCTTCTTCGGCACGCCGGCATCGCCGACACCGAGCTCGCGGATCGAGTGATCCACATCCTCGAAGAAGGCATCGATGATCTCCTGGGCGATTTCCTGGCCAGGCCTTGCCGAAGCACGTGTGCGGCGGAAATAGAGGATCAGCGTCGCCGATAGCATCTCGAACCGGCCCATGACCGTGTCCGGAACATCGAGGTCGGTGTAAAGGTAGGGCTGGCGTGCCGCCGCCGTCAGCAATGCATATTGCCGCTCGACAATCGCGGTGTTGCCACTTTTTCTTTTAAACAGTCCAAAAATCATCACAAAGCTCGGGCTTGGCTTTCTCGAAATGCGCGCAAGCGCCCATGACGTTGTTGCATGACAGCCGAAGCTGGTTTACCGAAGCAGGCACGAATTGCAATGGCGGATCTGCCATCGTTTCTCCAAGGGGAGCTGTCGTTGACGAAGCGGTATTTGAGAAAAAACTTTAAGACCCTCGGCCGCGTGGCGGTCGTAGCCACCATCGCCGGTCTTACCCTTTCCGCCTGCCAGTCCGCCAATGTCGGTGAAGTTCTCCATCAGGGCTATGTGGTTGATCAGGAAACGCTAAACCTCGTTCCGGTCGGTTCCAGCCGCGAGCAGGTGCTGCTCTCGCTCGGCACGCCGTCGACGACCGCGACCTTCGACAACGAAGTGTTCTACTACATCTCGCAGACGCGCAAGCGCCCTGTCGCCTTCATGAAGCCCAAGCTGATCGACCAATCGATCCTGGCCGTCTATTTCGACAAGGAAGGCACCGTCAGCCAGCTGGCTCACTATACGCTGAAGGACGGCAAGGTCTTCGACATGCTGACACGCACGACGCCGACAGGTGGCAAGGAAACGAGCTTCCTCGGCCAGCTGCTGACAGGCCCCGGCGCCGGTCAGGCCGCGGCGCGCAGCCTGTTCAAGGACTTCGGCAACTAAAGCCTCCCATTCCAAACAAAAGGCCCGCGGAACGATGTTCCGCGGGCCTTTTGTTTGCGCATCGATGCGATCAGGCGAGGACGGCCAGAAGCAAGAGCGCCACGATGTTGGTGATCTTGATCGCCGGGTTCACGGCCGGCCCGGCCGTGTCCTTATAGGGGTCGCCGACGGTGTCGCCGGTTACCGACGCCTTGTGGGCGTCGGAGCCCTTCAGATGGCGTTCGCCGTTCTTGTCGACAAACCCGTCCTCGAAGCTCTTCTTGGCGTTGTCCCAGGCACCGCCGCCCGAGGTCATCGAGATCGCCACGAAGAGGCCGTTGACGATGACACCGAGCAGAGAGGCACCGAGAGCCGCGAAAGCCGAAGCCTTCGAGCCCGAGAGCAGCAGCACGCCGAAATAGACGACAATCGGCGCCAGCACCGGGAGCAGCGAAGGAATGACCATTTCGCGGATCGCCGCTTTTGTCAGAAGGTCGACGGCGCGGCCATAATCCGGCCGTTCGGTCCCCTGCATGATGCCGGGCTTCTCGCGGAACTGGCGGCGAACCTCCTCGACGATCGACCCGGCCGCACGGCCGACCGCAGTCATCGCGATACCGCCGAAGAGGTAGGGAATGAGACCGCCGAAGATCAGCCCTGCGACCACGTAAGGGTTGGAGAGATCGAAGGAGATCTGCCCGACATCGGCGAAATACGGATACTTGTCGCCGTTGGCGGCAAAGTAGCTGAGGTCGTTCGAGTAGGCGGCGAAGAGCACCAGCGCACCGAGACCGGCCGAGCCGATCGCGTAGCCCTTGGTGACGGCCTTGGTGGTGTTGCCGACAGCGTCGAGCGCGTCGGTGGACTTGCGCACTTCCGGCGGCAGATGCGACATTTCCGCGATGCCGCCGGCATTGTCGGTGACCGGACCGAAGGCGTCGAGCGCCACGATCATGCCGGCAAGGCCAAGCATGGCGGTGACGGCGATTCCTGTGCCGAAGAGGCCGGCAAGCTGGTAGGTCGCGATGATGCCGCCGACGATGACGATCGCCGGCAAAGCCGTCGATTCCAGCGAGACGGCCAGGCCCTGGATCACGTTGGTGCCGTGACCGGTCACCGACGCCTGGGCGATCGAGTTGACCGGCCGCTTGTTGGTGCCGGTATAGTATTCCGTGATCACCACGATCAGGGCCGTTACGATCAGGCCGAGAATACCGCAGAGGAACAGATTCCAGCCGGTGATCTCCTTGCCGGCGACGGTGCCGATCGTGCCCCAGCCGATGGTGAAGGACGTGGCGGCGCCGAGACCGAGGATCGACAGGACACCGGTCACGATCAGGCCCCTGTAGAGCGCACCCATGATCGAGTTGTTGGACCCGAGCTTCACGAAGAAGGTGCCGACGATCGAGGTGATGATGCAAGCCGCGCAGATGGCGAGCGGATAGACCATGACGGTCGCAAGCACAGGCGTGCCGGCAAAGAAGATCGCCGCCAGGACCATGGTCGCCACGACCGAGACCGCATAGGTCTCGAACAGGTCGGCTGCCATGCCGGCGCAGTCGCCGACATTGTCGCCGACGTTGTCGGCGATGGTTGCCGGGTTGCGCGGATCATCCTCGGGAATGCCGGCTTCGACCTTGCCGACGAGGTCGCCGCCGACGTCGGCACCCTTTGTAAAGATGCCACCGCCGAGACGGGCGAAGATCGAAATCAGCGATGCGCCGAAGCCGAGCGACACCAGTGCGTCGATGACTTCGCGCGAGGCGGGCTCATGCCCCAGGCCGGCCGTGAGGACGACGTAGTAGACCGAGACGCCAAGGAGCGCGAGGCCGGCCACAAGAAGGCCGGTGATCGCGCCGGATTTGAATGCGATATCGAGGCCGGAGGCGAGGCTCACGGACGCCGCCTGGGCAGTGCGGACGTTTGCCCGGACCGAAACATGCATGCCGATGAAACCCGCGGCACCCGAAAGGATCGCACCGATCAGAAAGCCGAAAGCGGCGGCGGGAGAAAGAAGAACCCAAGCGGCGATGAATACGACGACGCCGACAATGGCAATGGTCTTGTATTGACGCGTGAGATAGGCCTGCGCCCCTTCACGAATGTAGCCTGCGATTTCTTGCATGCGGGCGTTCCCCTGGTCGGCGGCAAGCACCGACTGTGTTGCCCAGATGGCATAAGCCACCGCGAGCAACCCGCATGCGATAACGCCCAATAAAATGGTCATTTCGCATTACCCTCCGTTACAACCCGCGGACTCACTCCCGGCCGCAGGCCCCTCAAAACCGCGAATCACGCACCACCTCCTCAAGCAGCACCCCTCACGGCGCGGCCAGAGTGCGGTTGCAACAGGAGATCGTCAAGCCCCGAGAAACGCCACTGGCGGCGCCTCGTTCGCTTTAGATTTCAGGGGAATGGAGCGTTAGGCGGCGGCCTTGCGCGGCGCCCGCTTCAGAAGCAGCAGGAGGATAAGGCAGACGATCGTTACCGGCCATACGACCGCGTTCAGCATGTCCCAGCCATAGGCCGTGAGCACCTTGCCCGAGGCAAACGACGACAGTGCCACCGTGGTGAACAGGATGATGTCGTGGAAGGCCTGAACCTTGTCGGCCTCCTGCGGGCGATAGCTGCTGGCAACGATCGCCGTCGAGCCGATGAAGCCGAAATTCCAGCCAAGGCCGAGCAATACGAGCGCGCCCCAGAAGTTCCAGAGCTCGATACCCATATGCGCGACCGCGGCGCAGGCCATCAGCAGAAGGAGGCCGCAGCCGACGATGCGCTCGGCGCCAAAGCGGCTGATGAGCATGCCGGTGACGAAGCTTGGCGCGAACATCGCCAGCACGTGCCACTGGATGCCGAGCGTGGCGAGTTCGGTCGAGAAGCCGCAGCCGATCACCATGGCGACCGGCGCCCCGGTCATCATGAAGGTCATCAGCGCGTAGCTGGAAATGCCGCAGATCATGCCGGTGGCGAAGCGTTGGCTGCGGACAATCTCGCCGAGGGGACGGACAGACTGATCGTGGTGGGCACTCACCATTGCGCCCGGCTCGGGCAGCCGCAGCGGCGCGAAAAACAGGGCTGCAACCAGGCAAATCGGCATCAGGACGACGAAAGCCCCGGCAAAGGAAACCGGCGCGAACAGGTCGCCAGCAAAAATGACGATCTGCGGACCGAGAACGGCCGAAACGATGCCGCCGCCAAGGATCAGCGAGATTGCCTTGGGCTTGTAGAACGACGGCGAGGCGTCGGCGGCGGCGAACCGCAGCTTCTGCGTAAAGCCGTTCGACGAGCCGAGCATCGCAAGGGCGAAGGCGAAAAGCCAGAAATTCTCGCGGAAGAGCGCGACGGCGGCGAGTGCTGCCCCTGCGGCCGCGATTGCGGTCCCGCTCATGAAGGCGAAGCGGCGGCCGATCAGGCGCGACAACACCGCTACCAGCACGACGCCGAGCGCCATGCCGACGTTAAAGGCGGTGAGCGGCGCGGTGGCCAGCGACTTGTCCTCCGCCAGCATCTGGTAGCCGGCGACACCGCCGACCGAAAAGCAGATGGGCCCGACGACGCCAAGAACGGCCTGTGCGGCTGTCAGGAGGTAAACGTTGCGGCGTGTTTCGCGAAGGGTGTTCCCCATGTCCTCAGCAGCAGCCGCAACCATCGACCTTACTTCCTCGGTTCGCCGCGGACCTGCTTGGCAATGCGGTCGAGAACGGCATTGACCAGCTTGGGCTCATCATCCGAGAAGAAAGCCTTGGCGATCTCGACATACTCCGTGACGATCACCGGAACCGGCACGTCCTTGCGCTCGAGCATCTCGAATGTACCCGCGCGCAAGATGGCACGCACGGTGGAATCGAGGCGCGACAGAGCCCAGTCGTCCTGGAGGGCCGAGCCGATCAGCGGATCAAGCTTGCGCTGGTCGCGCACGACACCGGCGACAATCGACCGGAACCAGGAGGCGTCCGCCTTCAGGTAGGTGTCGCCGTCGACATCCTGTCCGAGGCGATGCGCTTCGTATTCAGCAACCACTTCCAGGACACCGGTGCCGCCGATGTCCATCTGATAGAGCGCCTGCACCGCAGCGAGGCGTGCTGCACCGCGCTGGTTGACCTGCTTCAGCGGTTGATCCGAGGGGGTTTTCGTCACTTTTCCGTGCCCAATTTCTTCTTAAGTTCAATCATGGTCAGTGCCGCACGCGCAGCAAAGCCACCCTTGTCGCCTTCCGACCGGCGGGCGCGCGCCCAGGCCTGGTCGTCGTTCTCCACCGTCAGGATACCATTGCCGATCGCAAGGCTCTCGCTGACGGCGAGGTCCATGATCGCGCGCGAAGACTCGTTCGCGACGATGTCAAAATGGTAGGTTTCGCCGCGAATGACCATGCCAAGGGCCACGAAACCATCATATTCGGTGCCGCCCTCGTCGGCGCCGTCGAGTGCCATGGCAATCGCCGGCGGGATTTCGAGCGCACCCGGAACCGTCACGATATCATAGGTGGCCCCGGCTGCGTCCAGCGCATGCTTGGCGCCGTCGAGCAATGCATCGGCCATATCGTCATAGAAACGCGCTTCCACAATCAGGATGTGGGCTGCCGTGGTCTCTGCCATGGATCACCTGTCTTTGAGAGTTCCGCGCCGGATGCGACCGGCTGAGGCGGCGGTAAAACCACGCCCGGCGCCGAATGGCAAGCAAATTCCGCCGCAGACGGCCTTTTGCCGCGTTTACAGGGCCGCAACATGCGGCCGTTGCCGCTGCAAAATGCCAGTGCCGTGCGTCTTGTGCGGCCGCGTTGCTGGTTCCAAGTTCGAAGCCGTCGATATCAAGCTGGATTTTTCGTATGCCCGAAATCGGTTCGACCAACATCGTCCTGCCCATGAAACCTCTTGGCGTCGTCTTCGACATGGACGGATTGCTCTTCGACACTGAAGCGCTCTACCGCGACGCGATGATCCAGACAGCGGCAGCGCTCGGTCACAACATGCCTGTCTCCCTTTATCTCGATACGATCGGACTTTCGGCCGAGGCGACACGCGTGTTGCTTCGCGGTCGTTTCGGCGATGCCTTCGACCTCGCTCAGTTCTGGGAGCGTGCCTCGGCGCAATTTGCGACAATGGCGACGACCGCGCTGCGGCTGAAGCCTGGCGTCGTCAATCTCCTCGACCTGCTTGACGGCATGGGCCTGCCGTCTGCGATTGCCACCTCGTCACAACATCACGACGTCCAGCGCAATCTCGACCGGCACGGATTGCGCGACCGCTTCCCGACGGTCGTTGCCTTTGGCGACTACGATCATGGCAAGCCGCACCCGGCCCCGTTCCTGACGGCTGCAAGTCGGCTCGGTATCGCGCCGCAGTATTGCCTCGCTCTCGAAGACAGCCACAACGGCGTGCGTTCGGCTTCGTCTGCCGGCATGATGACGGTCATGGTGCCCGATCTCCTGCCACCGACCGAAGAAATGAAAACCCTTTGCGTTGGGATCGCCAGGTGTCTTCACGAGGTCACCACGGCGCTGATCGGCAGACGAACGTGAGCGCGCAGCTCGGCGTTAAACCAACGCGCGATAGCGCCCGGATGCTTTCGCCAATGGATTGCAACACTAGGATGTATTCCTGTAACCATCGTCGCTAATTTTAGCGATCGCAGGTTGACGACGGGACGAACGCGCGACACGGATAGAACGTATTAGCGTTGCCGCGACAACGGTACGCGAGGGAGGAACATGTGACCGATACGAAAAAGCCGATCGTTAATCCCAAAAACCTAGAACTCGACCACTGGACGCAAGGCACCTTTTTCGAATCCCGCGACGCCGCCTTCGGCGCGCTACTCGGCCTCAAGGATCTGGGCATCGGCTACGGTGAAGTACCGCCGGGCAAGTCCGGCTGCCCGTTCCACAATCATCACGTCGAAGAAGAACTTTTCATCATCATCGAAGGCGAAGGCACGTATCGCTTCGGCAGCGAGCGATATCCGGTCGGCCCCGGCGACATTCTGGGCGCCCCTGCGGGTGGACCGGAAACGGCCCACCACCTGATCAACACCGGCTCGGTGCCGCTCAAGTACCTTTCCATCTCGACCAAGGCGGCCACGGAAATCTGCGAGTATCCGGACTCCGGCAAATTCCTTGCCAGGACGCGTGGTTCCGATGGCCAAAGACGCTTCCTTTTCACCGGCCGTCCGGAAAGCGATGTCGACTACTGGGACGGCGAGCCCGGCGCCTGATTTCATCACAGCTTAGGATCGAATATGCATAGCGTTCCCATTATCGAGACCGACCGCCTCATCCTGCGCCCCTACCGCCGTGACGATTTCCCCGCCTATTCCGCGCTGTTCGGCGATGCCGAGGTGATCCGCTATGTCGGCGGGGTGCCGTTTACGCGCGAACAGTCCTGGACGCGGTTCCTGCGCCAGGTTGGCATGTGGCACTATTTCGGCTTCGGCTTCTTTGCCATCCAGGACCGGGAGACCGGGGGTTTTCTCGGCGAGGCCGGCTTCCACGACGTGCATCGCGCCATCACGCCTTCGCTCGAAGGCACGATGGAAACCGGATGGGCATTGTCACCGAAGGCACACGGCAAGGGGCTGGCGACGGAAGCCGTCAGTGCGGCGCTCAAGTGGGCCGACCACCAGTTTCCGAAGCTGCGCAAGACCTGCATCATCGACGTCGGAAACCGCGCCTCGATCCGGGTCGCGGAGAAGCACGGCTTCAAGGAATTCTGGCGGACGACCTATCACGGCAACCACGTGATCATGTTCGAGCGCCACCAGAAGGCAGCAGCTGCGACAGGCGACCGAAGGGCTCGCGCGCACGCCGAAACATGAACAATTTTTAATTGTTTTCCCGATGCCAGCGCCATGGAAAGGGCCACATTCCGGCCCAGTTTCCTAGTCGTTGGCACGACGCGCCCTCCCCAAGAAGGGAGCAAACGCCGACCAATCAGTCGAAACAGTCCAGCGCCTTTGCTTGCGGGTGACAACGCCCGCAAACGAACCCTGCTGGCCGCCGCAATGGGCGATCCTCACCGGCCCGGAAACCCGCAAGGTTCCGCGTTCCCGTAACGGGTCGGCTTGCGCCTTGTTGCCGGCAAACAAAGGAGCATGACCATGAACCGCATAGCCAAGCTTTCCGTCATCGCTGCTCTCTCCGCCCTTTCCTTCGGCGGCGTCTCCTATGCTGCGAGCGCAGCCATGAACTGGCCGGCCGAAATCGACCACACCGTTCGCGATTTCAAGGGCGATCATTTCAACGTCGTCGACGTGGATACGCTGAAGGAATCGAGCCAGACGCGCATGTGGATCAACGAAGCGACGCCGCAACAGATTTCGTCCCTGCACGCGGCCGTCGAAGGCAACAAGCCGCTTGCAGCCAAGCTCAAGGCGCAGAATGTCGAGATGAACAACATTGCCGGCGCCGAACAGGCAGCCGATGGCAGCCTGACCCTCTACGTGCGTTGAGTGTCAACACCTCCCGAAACCAGAACCGCCCCCGATTGGGGGCGGTTTGCATTCGGCAAAAGAGGAAGTCGGCTTACTCCGGCTTTGGTGCCGGGAATTCGGCGAGGCGCGCCGCATAACGCGCCATGGTGTCCACCTCGAAGTTGACGAAATCGCCGGCCTTGCGCTCACCCCAGGTCGTGACCTCCAGCGAATGGCGGATCAGGAGCACGTCGAACTCGGCGCCGGCGACCTTGTTGACCGTCAGCGACGTGCCGTCGAGCGCGACCGATCCCTTCGGCGCGACGAATTTCGCCAGATGCTCAGGCGCCCGCAGACGAAAGCGCACAGCGTCGCCTTCCGCTTCCACCGACAGAATTTCCGCCTTGTCGTCGACATGGCCGGAAACCAGGTGGCCGCCGAGCTCGTCGCCGATCTTCAGCGAGCGCTCGAGATTGATGCGCGTTCCCTTGGTCCAGCCGGCGATCGTCGTCAGGCGGAGCGCCTCTTCCCAGGCCTCGACCTCGAACCAGCGCTCGTTACTGCCGGCTTCAGGCAAAGCCGTCACCGTCAAGCACACGCCGGAATGGGCGATCGAGGCGCCCATGTCGATGGTCTTCGGGTCGTAGCTCGTGGCGACACGCAGCTTGATGCCTTCTTTCAGCGGGGTGACGGCGTCGACGGTGCCGATATCGGTAACAATGCCTGTGAACATCAGTTTTCTCTTTCGTATTCCTCGAACAGATCGCCGCCATACCGTGCCTCGGCGACGCGCCGGAAGCCTGCCGGCACGGACTTACGGTCAAATGGGGATGCAATGCCGTTTTCGCCAATGGTCCCCGGTCCGGTGTAGAGCTGGATACGGTCGACCAGATCAGCATCGAGAAAGGCGCGTGCAGCCACAGCACCGCCTTCGACCATCAGCGAGGAGATACCGCGGGAAGCGAGTGCCGCAAGAAGGTCGGCGATCGAGCCGGCTTCGAGCACCTCGACACCGGCGGCCTCGAGGGCCGCCTTGCGTACTGCTCGGCCGTCATCAACGTCCGCATCCGCATCGCCGGATCCGTCGCTGGAGACCACGATGACGGGGACCTCCCGCGCCGTTAACACCAGTTTGGAGGAAAGCGGCAGGTCGAGCCGGCGGTCGAGAACGATGCGCAACGGCGAGCGATGTTCGAGCCCCGGCAAGCGCACGGTCAGTTCCGGATCGTCAGCCGCAGCCGTGCCGATCCCGACCAGGATCGCGTCGGTCTCCGCGCGCAGCATCTGTACCTGCCCGCGCGAAATCGGACCGGTGATGCGCACTTGCCCCTCGCCCTTGCGGCCAATCATGCCATCGGCCGAAACCGCAAGCTTGAGAGTCACATAAGGTCTCTTGCTGACCTGGCGCATGAGGTAGGCTTCAAGCGCGTGATGCCCTTCCTCGGGGAGCACACCGATATCGACGGTGATGCCAGCATCGCGCAGGCGCACGACGCCACGCCCGGCAACCCGCACGTCCGGATCGAGGATCGAAATCACCACGCGGGATATGCCGGAGGCGACAAGTGCATCGGCGCAAGGCGGCGTCTTGCCGTGATGGGAGCAAGGCTCCAGCGTCACATAGGCCGTAGCACCCCTCGCCTTCGCACCGGCCTCCGTCAGTGCCTGGGTTTCGGCATGCGGGCGGCCGCTCCGCGCGGTTACGGCCCGGCCGACGATAACGCCGTCCTTGACGATCAGGCAGGCGACGGAGGGATTGGTGGATGTCTGTCCGAGATGGTGGCGAGCCAGCCTCAGCGCCGCGGCCATGAACCTCTCGTCTTCACGGTTGGGCGCTGTCATGGCTCTATCCAGCGTAATCTACTCGCCGGGATCGCGCGCGATCTTGGCGCTGATCTCGGTGATGACCTTCTCAAAATCCTCCGCATGGGAGAAATCGCGATAGACCGAAGCGTAGCGCACGAAGGCCACGTCATCGAGGCTCTTCAGCGCTTCGAGCACCTGCAGGCCGATTTCTTCCGAAGGGATCTCGGTCTCGCCGGAGCTTTCGAGGCGACGGACGATGCCGGAAACAGCCCGCTCGATGCGGTCGCGATCGACCGGGCGCTTGCGCAGCGCAATCTCGAAGGACCGGAGAAGCTTGTCCCGGTCGAAAGGAACCTTCCGACCGGTTTTCTTGATGATCATCAGTTCACGCAACTGCACCCGTTCGAAGGTCGTGAAACGACCTCCGCAATCCGGACAAATCCGGCGGCGGCGAATGGCATTCCCGTCCTCTGCCGGACGGGAATCCTTCACCTGACTGTCTTCAGAACCGCAATAGGGGCAGCGCATGGGCGACCGATCACATGTAGCCGTACATCGGGAAGCGGTCGGTCAGCTTGATGACCTTGTCGCGAACGCCGGCTTCGACGGCGGCATTGCCCTCGTCGGAGTTGGCGACCTTCAGGCCGTCAAGAACCTCGACGATCCGCTCGCCGATTTCCTTGAACTCGGCTTCCTTGAAGCCACGGGTCGTGCCGGCGGGCGTGCCGAGACGGACACCCGAGGTGACGAAGGGCTTTTCAGGATCAAACGGAATGCCGTTCTTGTTGCAGGTGATGAAGGCACGGCCAAGGGCGGCTTCCGCGCGCTTGCCGGTTGCGTTCTTCTTGCGCAGGTCGACGAGCATCAGGTGGTTGTCCGTGCCGCCCGATACGATGTCGAGACCGTTGGCCTTCAGCGTTTCGGCGAGCGTGCGGGCGTTCTTGACGACCTGAGCCGCATAGTCCTTGAACGACGGCTGTAGCGCTTCGCCGAGTGCCACGGCCTTGGCGGCGATGACGTGCATCAGCGGACCGCCCTGGAGACCCGGGAAGACGGCCGAGTTGATCTTCTTGGCGATATCTTCGTCGTTGGTCAGAATCATGCCGCCGCGCGGGCCGCGGAGCGACTTGTGCGTCGTCGTCGTTGCAACGTGGCAATGCGGGAACGGCGACGGATGCTGGCCACCGGCAACGAGACCGGCGATGTGCGCCATGTCGACCATCAGCCAGGCGCCGACTTCGTCTGCGATCTCGCGGAAGCGCTTCCAGTCCCAGATGCGCGAGTAAGCGGTGCCGCCGGCGATGATCAGCTTCGGCTTGTGCTTGCGCGCCTGCTCGGCGACGTTGTCCATGTCGAGCAGGTGATCGTCTTCACGCACGCCGTAAGAGACGACGTTGAACCACTTGCCGGACATGTTGACCGGCGAACCGTGCGTCAGGTGACCGCCCGAGTTGAGGTCGAGGCCCATGAAGGTGTCACCCGGCTGCAGGAGCGCCAGGAACACGGCCTGGTTCATCTGCGAACCGGAGTTCGGCTGAACGTTGGCGAAGTTGACGCCGAAGAGCTTCTTGGCGCGCTCGATCGCCAACTCCTCGGCGATGTCGACGAACTGGCAGCCGCCGTAGTAGCGCTTGCCCGGGTAGCCCTCGGCATATTTGTTGGTCATGATCGAGCCCTGGGCTTCGAGCACGGCGCGGGAAACGATGTTCTCGGAGGCGATCAGCTCGATCTCGTGGCGCTGGCGACCCAGCTCCTTTTCGATCGCACCGAAGATGTCCGGATCGCTGTCGGCCAGAGAGCGGGTGAAGAAGGCGTCATTCGTCTGTGCAGTCATCGGCGCGAGGCTCCTCTCAAGGGTGGCAGTTCTTTAGCTTCCTCGCACGGCGAGAGCAATATCCGCTGTGCGGTTTGCGTCATTTCCCCCATCTGCCGCGCCGAAATATCGCGGCGCTCAACCCATGAAAAAGCCGCGCTCCCAAGGGAAGCGCGGCTCGAAGAACTCCGTGTCGCAAATTCGCTTATTGCGGCAAGGCGTCCTGGTCGACCGAGCCGGGCGACTGCTCGACGCCATAGGGGGTCTGCAGCGCCAGTTCGGTGGCACCGTCGCGCTGATAGATATCGTCGCGGAACTGCACGACGCCGTCCTTGGCGGACCAGGCGGTGATGTAGGTGAAGAAAACAGGGACTTCCTCGGCGAGCGTGATCGGCGTGTTGACGCCGGTCTTGATGGTCGCCTCGATCTGCTGGCGCGACCAGCCGGGCGTTTCCTTCAGAAGCCAGGTCGAAAGATCGCGCACGTTCTGTACGCGCACGCAGCCCGACGATTCGAAGCGCATCAGCTTGTTGAACAGGCCCTGCTGCGGCGTGTCGTGCATGTAGACCTGATGCTCGTTGTGGAAGTTGATCTTCGTCGACGACATCGCGTTGATCTTGCCCGGGTCCTGGCGGAACATCAGGTTCGGTGCCTTCTCGGCGTTCCAGTCGACGGTTTCCGGCGACACTTCGCCGCCGCTGCCATCAAACAGGCGGATCGAGTTGCGCGCCAGATAGGTCGGATCCTTACGCATCAGCGGCATGATATCCTTCTGGATGATCGAGCGCGGCGCGGTCCAGTAGGGGTTGAGGATGACCTCGTAAATCTTCGAGTTGAGGATCGGCGACTGGCGGTCGATCTTGCCGACGATCGCCGTGTGGCGCAGCGCCACGCGGCCGTTCTCGACCGCTTCGATGTAGGCCGCAGGGATGTTGACCATCACGTAGCGGCGGCCGAGGTCGCCCGACATCGACTGCAGGCGCACGAGGTTGGTCTGGAGCTGGCCGAGGCGGGTGTTGGCGTCGACATTGATCGCCTTCAGCGTGTATTCGCCGATGACGCCGTCCGCCGGCAGGCCGTGGCGGGCCTGGAAGCGCTTGACCGCGCCTTCGACGTAGCTGTCGAAGGACGAGGAGATGCCGGCCGAACGCGGCAGGTCGCCGGAAACCATCAGGCGCTGGCGGAGCTGCTGCACGGACGGATCGGTGACGCCGAGTTCAAGCTTGACGCTGGTCTGGACCGACGGCCAGCCGCCCTGGGACACGATGTTCTGATAGTCGAAGATCGCTTGCTGCACATGGGCGATCGTTTCCGGGCCGAAAACCGGCGTGTTCGAAACGACCGTCGTCGCGGTTCGCGATGCCCCTTTCGCGTCAAACTGGTCGTCCCAGGAGCCGCGGCGAGGCGAATTGATGATCTCGTTCAGGGCGTCCTGTGCGCTTGCCGCGCCGGCGACTGCCACGGCGCCGAAGGTCGCTGCCGAGCGCAAGAAGGCGCGGCGCGAGAATGCATCAATTCCATTCTTTTTCGACATAATCCTACCATCCCAATGCGTCGGCACGCGCCCTATGCGCTGACACGCACGTTGCCGGAGCCCTAACACGATCGTGGTTAACAAAGGTCAACCAACGAGCCACCCTGCCCTCACATGTCTTCACGATGCCGCGAGTGAGGACCCTCATCCGGCAGGCGAAACGCGAAACGAATCCACACGCAAGAAAACACGTGGGCGCACCTACCGCATGCCGTCGTCGCTGTCATAGCAATATGGCCAATTCGTGTCTCGGCGCGAGCGAACGGCGACATGGCATGCCTTTTGCTTTTCGCTGGACGCGACTGGGTTGCAGCCGAACCGGAAACGGCAACATTCTGATTTACTAATGTTTTTGGTTTGAAAAATCACGCGAACGCGAGGAAAGCGTGCCGCAGCGGTGCAGCTTTTCGGCAACAGAACGGGGTGCCGCAAATGGCAAAGGTCGGACACGCAGGGATTGCGCCCGACCCTTGAACTGGAGGTTTTGGCCTGATTACAGGCGATACATGATCGAGTCGTTCCAGAAGCGATCGAGGCGCTGCAAGAGCTTGTTCATCTGGGTGAACTCGTCCGAGCCGATGCCGCCGACCTTCTGGATCGAGCCGACGTGGCGCTCGTAGAGTTTGGCAACGGTTTCGGCGATTTCCTGGCCGTCTTCCGTCAGGCTGATGCGGACCGAGCGGCGGTCGACGCGGGAGCGCTGGTGGTTGATCAGGCCGAGATCGACGAGCTTCTTGACGTTGTAGGAGACGTTCGAGCCGAGGTAGTAGCCGCGGGAGCGAAGTTCGCCGGCGGTCAGTTCCGAGTTGCCGATGTTGAAGAGCAACAGGGCCTGAACGGCGTTGACGTCGCTGCGACCTTCGCGGTCGAACTCGTCCTTGATGACGTCGAGCAGGCGGCGGTGCAGACGCTCGACGAGGTGAAGGGATTCCATATAGAGACCGCGGATGGTTTCTTCCTGGGGGTCTCGGGGCTGAACTGCCTGCGGCTTCATCTTGGTGTTCATTTGACTGCCTCACTGTTTTGTTTGGCGGTGTCTGTTTGTCTTCCCGCCTTGAGTGAGACCCTATCGAATACGTCTAAAATTCTACTTAAACCGCAGCCTTAACAAGAGCTTGCCATTTGGCGACCCTGTCTCAGGGTGAATCAACCCTTACCTGCCTGGCGAGCCGCCAGCGCTGGTAGAAGATCGCCGCGCGGAAAAGAACAAAGGTAACGGCAACCGCCGCATGCAGCATGACCAGCAGCGGACGGCCGCCGAAACCGGCCGGATAGAACTCGTACATCACGATCTCGATGGCTGCCGCAACCACCCAGACGACCGGCCCCCAGGAGACCAGCAGCCACAGGCCGAGGGCGGCGACCGGATAGATGACTGCAAGTGCGGTTGCGGCCGCCCGCCACTCCGGCGTCAGGAGATCGAAGCGTCCGGCGCCGCCATGGGAAAACCCGATCAGCATGGCCCAGTAGTTCAGCGCGAACCAGATGCATGAAGCGGAGACCAGACGCAGAAACAGACCGAAGAGGATCTCGGTCAGCGACGGTTTCGGCACATGGGCAGAATCATGAAGCATGGCCGGCAAGATAGGGCGGGTCTTTGCCATCCGCCAGCGGCATCGCGCCGTCCCCTCCCCCATGGCTCCTCTTAAAGAGAAGAAATGCCGCAGCCCGTTCGCCGGCCGCGCGGTTCCCAATGGCGGCCAGCCCATGATAAAGCGCTTGGCTATCGACGATTTTCACGGGAAAGGCGCGGCGCGATGAACGACAGGACAAATCTTGTGGACAGGGTCACCGGCCATCGCCGCATGCGCCGCAACCGCAAGGCCGACTGGACGCGCCGGCTGGTGCAGGAGAACCGCCTGACCGTCGACGACCTGATCTGGCCGATCTTCATCGTGCCGGGCGAGAACATCATCCAGCCGATCGACGCGATGCCGGGCGTCAACCGCATGAGCATCGACAAGGCGGTCGAAGCGGTGAAGGAAGCGGCCGATCTCGGCATCCCGGCGATCGCCACCTTCCCCAACATCGACCTGTCGCTGCGCGACGATACCGGCTCCAACAGTCTTGCCGCCGACAACCTGATCAACCAGGCGACGCGCGCCTTCAAGAAAGCCGTGCCTGAGATCGGCATCATCACCGACGTCGCGCTCGACCCCTTCACCAGCCACGGCCATGACGGCATCCTGCGCAATGGCGAGATCGTCAACGACGAGACGGTCGAGACGATCGCAAGGGCGGCCGTCGCCCAGGCGGATGCCGGCTCCGATATCATCGCCCCCTCCGACATGATGGACGGACGCATCGGCGCCATCCGCCAGGCGCTCGACGCTCACGGCCACCAGAATGTCGGCATCATGTCCTATGCGACGAAGTTCGCCTCCGGCTTCTACGGTCCCTATCGCGAGGCGATCGGCACCGGCGGCCTTCTGAAAGGCGACAAGAAGACCTATTACATCGACCCGGCCAACGGCACCGAAGCGATCCGCGACGCAGCCCTCGACGTCGAGGAAGGCGCCGACATGCTGATGGTGAAGCCAGGCCTTCCCTATCTCGACATCTGCTGGCGGATGAAGGAAGCCTTTGGCCTGCCGGTCTTTGCCTATCAGGTGTCCGGCGAGTATTCGCAGGTGAAGGCGGCGGCGGCCAACGGCTGGATCGATGGCGAGAAGGTGATGCTCGAAACGCTGCTCGCCTTCAAGCGCGCCGGCTGCGACGGCATCCTCAGCTACTTCGCGGTCGAAGTGGCCCGCATTCTCGCCAAAGGCCGCTGAAACGTACCGCTTGATCCCGGCTCCGATCCTTGTTTTGCAGGGAATGCCATCCCATATCCTTGCTGTAACCAAACGAGGCTTTTGACCGATGACCATGCACAACGAAGAACTGAGGCTGCCGAGCAATGACTGGCGCGCCTATCAGGGCGTGCTGTCGCGACGCGTCTTTGCCTTTCTGCTCGATTACGCGATCATCGCGCTCCTCTGGATCCCCGCGGCGGTCGTCGTCTTCTTCCTCGGCATCTTGACGCTCGGCCTCGGCTTCATGCTTTATCCGGCGCTCTTTGCAATCGTCGCCATGCTCTATTTCGGCCTGACGGTCGGTGGCCGCGAACAGGCCTCTCCCGGTATGCGCTTGATGGGCCTGGCGATTGCTCGAACTGATGGACGCCCGATGGACTTCCTGACGGCGATCGTCCACCTCGTCATCTTCTGGATCGCCAACGCGCTGCTGACGCCGCTGATCCTGCTGATCGGCCTTTTCACCGACCGCAGCCGCCTGCTGCACGACCTGCTGATCGGTACCGTCACGGTGCGCCGCGACATGTATTGAAACCGGCGCAGGCATAGAGCTGAAAGCGTAAGGCGGTGTTTTCCGCCTCACCGCCGCCACCTATTGTGGTCACCACTAAAATATCGGCCGGCGCAGGCGGAAGCGGCAAACGAGTGAGTTGACGTTTTCCATTCTTGCGCCATGCTACTGTCATGAACCACAGCGCGAAGAGTGACCTCCGCACTCGATGAACACACAGACCGCACCGTCTCCGCAATTTTATCTGACTGCGCCGGCAGCCTGCCCTTATCTGCCGAACGAGATGGAGCGGAAGGTTTTCACCCACATGGTGGGCGAGCGCGCGCCCGAGCTCAATGATCTCCTGACGCAAGGCGGCTTCCGACGCTCGCAGAACATCGCCTATCGCCCGGCTTGCGAGACCTGCCGCGCCTGTATTTCGGTGCGCATCCTCGCCAACGAGTTCAAGCCCACCCGTTCCATGCGCCGGGTGCTTGCCGCCAATCACGACGTGATCTCGGCGGAATATCCGGCCGAGCCGTCGAGCGAACAGTACAACCTCTTCCGCCGATACCTCGACCGACGCCACCAGAAGGGCGGCATGTCGGACATGTCGGTGCTCGACTATGCGATGATGGTCGAGGACACCCATGTGCACACCAAGATTATCGAGTATCGCCTGAGGGTGGAAGGCGACGGCGTCAGCGAGAAGGCACGCGGGCCGCTGATCGCTGCGGCGCTCACCGACCGCATGGGCGACGGACTGTCGATGGTCTACTCCTTCTTCGACCCGACGCAGGAAGAGCGGTCGCTCGGCACCTTCATGATTCTCGATCACATTCGCCGCGCCCGGGAGCGCGGCCTTCCCCACGTCTATCTCGGCTACTGGGTGAAAGGCTCGCGCAAGATGGGATATAAAACAAAGTTTTTGCCGCAAGAGCACCTCATGGCCCGTGGCTGGGAGCGCTATGAAGGCGGAGACACCACCCTGGAAGCCGCTCCTACGAAAACGGGTTAGAAATTGAGTTCATCTTCCGATGCCGCGATCCGGCGCGGCCTTGCCATCACCGGCCTCGGCGGCCTTGCCCTCTCCTTCGACATTCCGCTCATCCGATCCGCCGGCGGCGACGTCTGGTCGCTGCTCGCCGTGCGCAGCCTGTCGACTTTCGTGATCGCGCTCGGCGCCTGGTTCGTACTCAACCGGGTGCTCGGCCGGAAGATTTCGCTGCTGCCGGGCAAGACCGGCCTTTTGGTCGGCGTCTTCTACGGAATCAATTCCTGCACGTTCCTGCTCGCCGTCTTCAACACCTCGACGGCGAATGTGGTCTTCATCCTCGCCTTCACCTCGATGTTTGCCGCCATCCTCTCCTGGATCTTTCTGAAGGAGAGACCATCGAACGCGACGCTCGTGACCATGCTGGTCATGGTGCTCGGCGTCGGGCTGATCGTCCAGGACGGACTGGAAAGCGGTCACCTCTTCGGCGACGCCATGGCGGCATCCTCCGCCTTTCTGCTGGCAAGCGCGATTACGATCAGCCGTGCGAGCAAGCGCGACATGGCGCTGGTGCCACTGGTGACGGCGATCTTCCCGGCGGCCGTCGCTCTCCTGATGCTGCCGGCCGGCGGCTTCACGATCGCCGCCCCCGGCTACATCCTCTTCAACGGCCTGGTGATGATCCCGCTCGCCTTCTTCTGCCTTGCGACCGGGCCGCGTTATCTCTCAGCCCCGGAAGTGGGCATGTTCTATCTGCTAGAGACTATTCTCGCGCCGATCTGGGTCTGGATGGTCTTCGCTGAAACGCCGACAACGCAGACGCTGATCGGTGGCTCGATTCTCGTCTTCGCGCTGATCGGCCATTCGCTTTGGCAGTTGCGCAGCCGGTCGCTGAGAGCGGCCGTTGCCTGCGCCGAGTAACGCTGTTCAAGACTTGTCGTCGCGCTGACCGCTGGGCCGCGGACGACGCTGCTTGTGGTCGACGCCCCGATCGCGCACCGGCAGCGGCTCCTGCGGCTGTCCCAGCGAAGCCGGGCGGACGCCGGGCATCTCTACGCGCATGACCCACAGTTCGCGGTTGGTGTTGATCCAGGTGGCCGCGACGCTCAACGGCGCCGGATTGCCGATCAAGGCCTCGCCGTCGCGCCGTTTGAGGCGGGTGACGAGGCCTGCAGCCTCCAGGAGCGCGATGTGCGTCTCCAGCTCTTCGCGGGTTGCCGCGACGGCTACGGCAATATCGGCGACGCGCGCCTCACCGGCAAAAAGGATCTCGAACACCCGGCGGCGGACCGGGTGGGCAAGGGCCAGCAGGACGTCGTCAAGGGCTGTGGCATTCGGCATCGCTGTCATCCCTGTTGGACGCGCAGTGATCCATTATAGCCTTCCGGCTTACAAGCGCCAGTTGCGCCTGCGTTTCATTTGGATTTCCAATGATTTAAGAGATCGCGCCAAACTGCGCCAAAACGAAACAGGAGCCACGCGACCTCTCGACCGCATGGCTCTCCTTATCCCGGTCAGCCGCTGAACTTGCCGCTGCGCGGGAAGCCCTTCGGAACGACGCGGCCGGCAGAAGCGCGGTCGCCCTGCCATTCGATCAGTTCGTCCTTGGTCTTGGTAAAGACCCGGCCGGCGCTGTCTTCCCAGACGAGACCGTCGGCGATCGTGAAGCAGCGAATGTCGGAGATGCCGCCATCCTTGTAACGCTGCAGCCGCACGCCCTTGCCGCGCGCCATCTCGGGGATCTGGACGAGCGGGAAGACGACCAGCTTGCGGTTTTCGCCTACGACGGCCACGTGATCGCCCTTGACCGGAACGACCAGCTTCGCTTCGTCGCTGGCCGAGACGTTCATCACCTGCTTGCCCTTGCGGGTATTGGCGACGATATCGCTTTCGGTGACGACGAAGCCGTTGCCGGCAACCGAGGCGACGATGAGCTTGCGCGCCGGGTCATGAACGAAGGCCGTCAGGACGTCCTGGTCGGTCTCCATGTCGACGATGATGCGCAGCGGCTCGCCATGGCCGCGACCGCCGGGCAGCTTGTCGCCGCCGAGCGTGTAGACCTTGCCGCCTGTCGTGAAGACGAGGATCTTGTCGGTCGTCTGCGCCGGGAACGCCACCTTCAGCGCGTCACCCTCCTTGAACTGGAGCGACGACGTGTCGGAGATGTGGCCCTTCAGCGCGCGGATCCAGCCCTTCTCCGAGATGACGACGGTGATCGGTTCCTTCTCGATCATCGCCTGCTGGATCGCTTCTACGTCGGCGTCCGGCGCATCGGCAAAGGTGCTGCGGCGCTTGCCGATCTCGGTCGCCTTGGCAAACTTCTTTTTGACTTCGCCGATTTCCCAGGCGACGGTCTGCCATTGCTTTTCGTCGGAGGCGAGCAACGCCTCGATCTCGGCCTTCTCCTTCGAGAGCGCATCGAACTCGGTGCGGATCTCGAATTCCTCGAGCTTGCGCAAGGAGCGCAGGCGCATGTTGAGGATCGACTCGGCCTGGAGATCGGTGAGCGAGAACCGCTCCATCATCACCGTCTTCGGCTCATCCTCTTCGCGGATGATGCGAATGACTTCGTCGATGTTCAGATAGGCGACGAGGTAGCCGCCGAGGATTTCGAGCCGGCGGTCGATCGCGGCCAGCCGGTGGCGCGATCGGCGCTGCAGCACTTCGCGGCGATGCGCCAGCCATTCCGACAGCACTTCGTTCAGCGCCATGACCCGCGGCACGCGTCCGAGCGACAGCACATTCATGTTAAGCGGAATGCGACTTTCGAGCTCGGTCAGCTTGAACAGCGATTCCATCAGGATGCCGGCATCGACCGAACGGGTCTTCGGCACGAGGACGATGCGGATGTCTTCGGCCGATTCGTCGCGGATGTCTTCGAGCAGCGGCAGTTTGCGGGCGACCAGGAGCTCGGCAATCTTTTCGATCAGGCGGGACTTCTGCACCTGATAGGGGATTTCGGTGACGACGATCTGGTAGCCGCCGCGCCCAAGGTCTTCCTGCGCCCAGCGGGCACGAACACGGAAACCGCCGCGGCCGGTGCGGTAGGATTCGGCCATGCTTTCCCGGCCTTCGACGATCACGCCGCCAGTCGGGAAGTCGGGCCCTTCGATGCCGCCCTTTTGCGGGTTGGCCGGATCGTAAAGCAGATCCTCGACGGTCGCGTCGGGATGGCGGATGAGATGCAGCGCCGCGTCGCAGAGTTCATGCGCGTTGTGCGGCGGGATCGAGGTGGCCATGCCGACGGCGATGCCGGTCGCGCCGTTTGCGAGCAGGTTCGGGAAAGCGCCGGGGAGCACGGTCGGCTCCTGGTCTTCCTCGTTGTAGGTCGGGCGGAAATCCACCGCGTCCTGGTCGATGCCTTCCAGGAGCAGCGAGCAGACGTCCGTCATCTTCGCTTCGGTGTAACGCATCGCCGCGGCGTTATCGCCGTCGATGTTGCCGAAGTTGCCCTGGCCGTCGACCAGCGGATAGCGGATCGCGAATTCCTGCGACAGGCGCACCAGCGCGTCATAGATCGAGGCGTCGCCGTGCGGGTGGAACTTACCCATCACGTCGCCGACGATACGCGCGCATTTCTTGAACGAGGAGTTGGGGCGCAGCCCCATCTCGCTCATCGCATGCACGATACGACGATGCACGGGCTTCAGCCCGTCTCGGACGTCCGGAAGTGCGCGGTGCATGATGGTCGACAAGGCATAGGCGAGGTAACGCTCTTCCAGCGCCGCCTTGAGGTCAACCGGCTGAATGTGATCGTCCCCGCCTGACGGGGGATTGAGGCTTTGTCCCATAGGTTCTTGCTAGCGCAACAAACCCGGAACGGCAAGGTTTTCAGGGCTTGCGCTTGTGGAGAACCCCCTCGCCCCAAATAACCGGCTCTCGCACCGATCCGCTTGCCCCGGCGCAATGTTCGTGCAACGGTCGCGCCGCTATGCGTCGGAGGCTGCCGCCAGGTAACGTCCCGGAAAGCATGCCCGAGCAGGAAGATGTGCGGTTCGCCCAAGCGAATATAATTTCGCCCTGTTTCGTAATAGCTTCGGCTGGAGTTGATTTGGACGATTTGCAAGGGGGATCGCAGGACGCGCATTGGCAGACGGAACTGGCGGCCGCGCGCCGCCGACAAAGACGAATGCTGCCATGCGCCTACAGTTGACGCCCTCGCCAAGGGAACCAGATCAGCGACGCCTTATCTTCTTAAACAGCTACACAATCAAAGATTTTCACGAAGGAACTCGAAATGATGCACACGCGCAAGATCCGCCTGATGATGGCGAGCGCCGCGCTTCTCACGCTGACCGGCCCGGCCTTCGCGCTAGATGGCGCCGATTTGATGAAGAAACTCGACGCGGCGACGAACGCGAACGGCACCTCGATCACCTATGACAAGGCCGAAGTCGACGGCGACAAGGTGACGGTGACCGGCGTGAAGCTGAAGGTCGCGAGCCAGCCGGGCGACGCTGTGGACCTGAATATCGGGGACCTGACCTTTGAGGGCGTCGAGGAGACCGAAGGCGGCGGCTATTACGCCGAAACCGTTTCGTTCCCCGACGTCAATGTCAGCCAGGACGAAGGCGCCATTTCCGTCAAGGACATCCTGCTCTCCGGCCTGACGATCCCGGCCAATGCGACCGGCGGAACGATCAACGACATCATTCTCTATGAAAGCGCCAGCACCGGCCCGATCGCCGTCAGCTCCAAGGGCAAGGAAGTCTTCTCGCTCGAAAGCACCGAAGCCAACCTCGCGCGCCAGGAAAATGACGCCGGCTTCGACTTCGACGCGACCGCTTCCGGCATCAAGGCCGACCTGTCGTCGGTCGAGGACGCCAAGACCAAGGAGGCGATCGAAAAGCTCGGCCTCACCACTATCGACGGCGCCCTGACCATGAAGGGCAGCTGGGAAGTCGAAAGCGGCAATGTCGCGCTCGAAGAATATGCGCTCGACTTCAAGAATGTCGGCCGGCTGAACTTCGCTCTCGACATCTCCGGCTACACGCTTGCCTTCGTCAAATCGATGCAGGAAGCGATGAAGGCTGCCGAAGCCAATCCGAACAAGGAAGAGGCCAACCAGGCCATGGGTCTCGCCATGATGGGCCTCATGCAGCAGCTGACCTTCAACAGCGCAGAAATCCGCTTCGACGACGCCTCGATCACCAAGAAGGCGCTCGACTATGCCGGCTCGCAGCAGGGCGTGACCGGTGAGCAGATGGCACAGTCGCTGAAGGGTCTGGTGCCGATCATGATGGCGCAGCTCAACGTGCCGGAACTGCAGAACCAGGTGTCGGCTGCCGTCAACGCCTATCTCGATGGCCCGAAGAGCCTGACGATCAGCGCGGCACCGGAAAAGCCGGTTCCGTTCCCGATGATCATGGGTGCCGCCATGGGCGCGCCGAACACCATCCCGTCGGTGCTCGGCGTCAAGGTAACGGCGAACGACTAATCGTTCAGGTCTCTCCCGGCCTCAGCCGAGCCCGGGAGAAGCCGACATGACGACCAGCCTTGCGCGCCGAGACAGGCGCGCAAGGTTTGATGGCGCCGCACCGGCCTCCCATGTGGCCCACGGCATTCACTCGACGGACTTCGCCGGCCGAAAACTGCGCCGCCGCCCTCCCGTGAAAGAACAAGCATCGCCCTTACTTGCGAACCGCATAATCGGATCACGTTGCAAGCCCTTGTGGAGCACGCATCGGCTGCGGGGCTCTCTTCTTCCCGGTGAGCTATTGCTTGCACCAAGAAATTTTCACCGTAAGGCGATAGCGTTTTTCATCGAAATCGTGCATGCCACCCTCAGGCAATTCAGAATCCGACTTCCAACGAACTTGAGAGCATCTAGGCCTCGAAGGGGACGTCTCGGACTTTGTGCAAATATACAAATACATGCCCGAATATCGTCTCCACGTTACGGCAGATCGGACGTAAATGCTCGCCTGGCTCCAGCAGTCTGTAAATTTCACTGAAGAATTGTTGGAGGGGAAATTCGCCCCCGTCCGAGCTGACTACTATACGGGCCCGCCCGGTAAGCCGTTGCGGCTGCTGCTCCAGGCGCGAACGGATTTCCTGTCGATCTGGCGGGCGAGCGACTATACCGAAACGATCTCGCAGACCCGGATCCTTGGGCGGCAGATCATCGTCGTCAACTCGCCCGACCTGATCCGGCAGGTCGTCGTCAAGCGTCATGAAAACTTCGAGCGCAAGAGCCCGCAGATGCGCCGGGCACTCGAATTCCTGCTGGGCGACGGGCTGTTTATTTCGGACGGGGACACCTGGAAGCAACGCCGGCCGCTGGTGGCGGACATCGTCCACGCCAAGCGGGTCCCCTCTTTCGGGCCCGTCATGGAAAATACGACCAGCGAACTGGTCGAGCGCTGGAACCGCATGCCCGATGGCGCCGAGGTCAACGCGTTGCACGAAATGGCGGGGCTGACCGCCGAAATCATCGCGCGCAGCGTCTTCGGTAACCAGCTCGGCGACGGTAGCGCGGCGGCGGTGACCGAGGGCTTCACCAGCTACCAGTCGCTGGTCGATTCCATCAACATCGGTTACTTCCTCGGCTTTGACGACGGCCTGCCGGTGCTGCGCACGCCGAGCCTGCGTCGTTCGGTCAAGCGCATCCACGCAACCATCGACAAGGTGGTTGAGGATCACCTTGCCGGACGCGGCGACCACAATTCGATGGTCGAGCTGCTGATCCGGCGCCAGCAACGAAACCCGGAACTGAAACTCGACCTCGTCGCCTTGCGCAACGAGGCCGCGACCATCTTCATGGCCGGGCACGAGACGACGGCGGCGACGCTGACCTGGACCTGGTATCTGCTTTCGAAGGCAGGCTGGGTCGAGAAAGCCGTTCACGACGAAATCGCAAGGGTCTGCGGCGACCGGACACCGACGATCGACGACGTGCCTCAGCTCGAATGGTGCCGGGCAGTTATCGAGGAGACGCTTCGCCTCTATCCACCGGTTCCGATCCTGGCGCGGCAGACCCGCGAGGCGGATATGATCGGCGACGTTGCCGCAGAGCCGGGCTCGCTCGTGCTGATCGTGCCGTGGCTCCTTCACCGGACTGAAAGCCTCTTCCAGGATCCACACCACTTCCATCCGGAACGGTTCACCGAAGGCCGGCGCCCGACGCCCTACAGCTTCATCCCCTTTGCCAGCGGACCGCGCGTCTGCCCCGGCCTGCATTTCGGGCTGACCGAAGCGATCCTGTGCCTGGCGATCATCGCGCAGCGCTACCGGGTTCGTGTGAGCCAGCGCCACGCGGTCGAACCGATCTGCCGCCTGACCCTCAGGCCGAAGAATGGCCTGCCGGTCACCTTGCACAAGCGAGAGGCCCCGTCGCATGGCGCCGGATGATCCGCACGCGGCGCAGCCGATCGGCAAGCGCAGGGCCTGGATCTTCGCCGAGGAAAGCGCCCCGTGGCTCGCCGATGCACTGGCGGGTGGCGACAGGGCGCGGGCCTTCCGGCGCTATTGGATCACCGACAACATTTGGAACGTCGCCAACATCGCCGCCCATTTCGGCATGAAGGTGCTGCCGATGGACGCCTGCTCCAGGCTCGGGGCGGCGCTCGGTCTCTTCATGGTTCCGCGCTTCCACAAGGTGGCAACCCGCCGCGCCCGCGAAACCATCGAACAGTTGCGGCCGGACCTTGACGCCCCGCAGCGCGAGGCACTGTTTCTCGAAAACTGTCGCGCTCAGGGACGGTTGATGACGGAGTTCTCTGTCGTCAACCGATTGCAGCAGCGGCCGGAGCGGCTGAAGACCGAGGGCCTTGCACCCATCCGCGAGGCGGCAAGCCGCGGCCCAGTCATTCTCGTCGGCCTGCATCTCGGCAACTGGGAAGTGGGCACGATCGCATTCCGCAAGCTCGGCCTCCAGCCGCATGCCTTCTATGTGCCGCCCAAGGGCCGGGCCAAGGCGTGGATCGCCGGTCGGGTGCGCAGCAAGGCTGGCTTGCAGTTTCTGCCTCCGGGAATGGACGGGATCCGGCCGGCACTGAAGGTTCTGAAAGGCGGCGGCGTTGTCAGCATCTTCTGCGACGAGGGGTTCAGCGGTATGATCCGCGGGCCGTTCTTCGGCCGCCGGCCGCATCAGGAAGGCAACATCGCCATCGCCATACGGCTGGCGCGCATGACGGGCGCTACGATCTGCCCCTGGTACGGCCTTCGCACCGACGACTTCCGCTTCGAATGCACGGCCTTGCCGCCGATACGTTTGCCGGCGGAGGAGCGCCCCAATGCCCGGCTGCTGGATGACATGCAGTTGCTGAACGACACGATCGAGCCGGTCGTCCGCGCCCATCTCGACCAATGGTATTTCCTCGATAACGCGCTACGGCCGCAGTGAGCTTACTCGCGCCTTTTTTAACGCCTGCACGTCGCGGCTTTGCGATCGGCGCTTGATGCCGGCCGGGTCTGGCCTATTTATTCCGCCAAGGACCGAAATCCCTGTTCCTGACCGATAAAACGGAAGGAGAAACCCATGGGACTGAAGCAGGCGGACATTACAGCCATCCTTGGCCCGGTTGACGAGACGCTGATGGCCGAACTGCTTGCGACCGGCGCGACGGCCGGCGAGCTTGCGGAGGCGATCGCCTGGGTCAACAACGATGAAGCGCTGATCGGGGAAGGCCGCCACCTGCCGGCCGGCCGAGTTGCGGCGCTGATCGATATCTTGACGCCGGACAACGAAGAAGAGCGGAATTTGGGACTGTAGTCGCGAAAGCCGGTTGCCGGGTACGTCCGATTGCAAGCCGCCTTCCGGGCGGCTGAGTGCGTGAGGCCATATGTTCGTGTTGAGGGAGGTCCACAATGGCTGCCAAGGAAGTCAGGTTCAGTAGCGATGCCCGCGATCGGATGTTGCGCGGCGTCGACATTCTCGCCGATGCGGTCAAGGTCACGCTCGGCCCGAAGGGACGCAACGTCGTCATCGAACGCGCCTTCGGCGCGCCACGCATCACCAAGGACGGCGTGTCGGTCGCCAAGGAAATCGAGCTCGACGACAAGTTCGAGAACATGGGCGCGCAGATGCTGCGGGAGGTCGCGTCGCGCACCAGCGACGTGGCCGGCGACGGCACAACGACGGCCACCGTGCTCGCACAGGCCATCGTCAAGGAGGGCGTCAAGGCGATCGCGTCCGGCATGAACCCGATGGATCTGAAACGCGGCATCGATCTCGCCGTCGATGCGATCGTCGCAAAACTGAAGACCCATGCGCGCAAGATTTCCAACAATGAGGAGATCGCGCAGGTCGGCACGATCTCGGCCAACGGCGACGCCGAAATCGGAAGCTATCTGGCAAAGGCCATGGAGCGTGTCGGCAACGAAGGCGTGATCACGGTCGAGGAGGCGAAGACGGCCGAAATAGAGCTGGAGATCGTCGAAGGCATGCAATTCGACCGCGGCTATCTCTCCCCCTATTTCGTCACCGACCAGGAGAAGATGCGGGTTGAATTCGAAGACCCCTACATTCTCATTCACGAAAAGAAGCTTTCCAACCTGCAGGCGATGATCCCGATTCTCGAAGCAGTGATCCAGGCAAGCCGGCCGCTGTTGATCATCGCCGAGGATGTGGAAGGCGAAGCGCTGGCGACGCTGGTCGTCAACAAGCTGCGCGGCGGGCTGAAGATCGCCGCCGTCAAGGCGCCGGGCTTCGGCGACCGGCGCAAGGCGATGCTCGAGGACATCGCCATCCTGACGGGCGGGACCGTCATCTCCGAAGATCTCGGCATCAAGCTTGAAACCGTGACGCTCGCCAATCTCGGGCGGGCCAAGCGGGTGATGGTCGAGAAGGAAGACACCACCATCGTCGATGGCGCCGGCACCAAGGCGGACATCGACGGGCGTGTCGGCCAGATCAAGGCGCAGATCGAGGAAACGACCTCCGACTACGATCGCGAGAAGCTGCAGGAACGGCTGGCCAAGCTTGCCGGCGGCGTCGCGGTGATCCGGGTGGGCGGCTCGACGGAAGTGGAAGTGAAGGAAAAGAAGGACCGGGTCGACGATGCGCTGCATGCGACGCGGGCCGCGGTGGAGGAAGGCATTCTACCTGGCGGCGGCGTCGCGCTGCTCCGCGTCGTCCACGCGCTCGATGGGCTCAAGCCCGAAAATGACGACCAACGCGTCGGCGTCGAGATCGTCCGGCGGGCGCTGGAGGCGCCGGTGCGCCAGATCGCCGAAAACGCCGGCGCCGAAGGCTCGGTCATCGTCGGCAAACTTCGGGAGATGAGCGACTTCGCCCAGGGTTGGAACGCGCAGACCGGTGAATATGGCGATCTCTACCGCATGGGCGTCATCGATCCGGCGAAAGTCGTTCGGGCGGCGCTGCAGGATGCGGCGTCGGTCGCCGGCCTGCTTGTGACCACCGAAGCGATGGTCGCCGAAAAACCGAAGAAGAACATACCCACGCCACCGCCCGGCCCGGGCA
This sequence comes from Ensifer sp. ENS02, assembly GCF_014851885.1. Taxonomy (NCBI): domain Bacteria; kingdom Pseudomonadati; phylum Pseudomonadota; class Alphaproteobacteria; order Hyphomicrobiales; family Rhizobiaceae; genus Ensifer; species Ensifer sp. ENS02. The sequence goes on from NZ_JACVAO010000002.1 coordinate 212,482, forward strand.
TGGATTTCTGACCCGCGCCAGGCGGTCGGTCGCCTAACCGGACGGCTGCCGGTGGCGCCCGACCTCGTCGATCGCAAGTTCAGCGATCGGCAAGAGGTCCGCTTCGCCGGCACCGTCCTGCGCCTGGACGGTCATGCCCTGGAGAATGGCGCCGACGAAGCGCGCGAGGCCGCCGGCATCGGTATCCGCACGTAGCTCTCCGTCCGCTATGCCCTGCCGGAAGCGCGCCTCCAGCAAGGCCAGCGTCTCACTGCGCAGGGCCGAGACGTGATTTGCGATTGCCTGATTTTCGACGGCAGCACCGCGGTTGAGATCATGCAGCCCCTCGGTCGGCCGAGGCGGGTAAATTCATGGGCCGAGGCGCGCAGCAATTTGCCGATCACCTCAACCACGTGCCCTCCGCCAGCAAGATTGCGGCCGGCCGCCGCCCCCTCCTCGCGTCGATATTGTTCGACCGCCTCGCGATAGAGGTCCGCCTTCGAAGTGAAGGCGGCATAGAGGCTTTGCGGTGTGATCCCCATGGCGGCGGTGAGATCGGCGATCGACGCCCCCTCGTAGCCGAGCCGCCAGAAGGTTTCGCCGGCGGCACCAATCGGCGAAGGCAAACTGACGTTCTCGCCGGACCGCATCCTCGACGCCCAGCAACTCCCCTCAGGTGGGGCCGGCATGGCCGGGACGGCCAAGGATGTGCTGACCTTCCTCGAAGCCATCCGCAAGGGCGGCAGCCCCATCCTGTCAGCAGAGACGGTGAAAACGATGATGCAGGACCAGACCGGGCCTGAAGCTCAGACGCAGGGTCCGGGCTGGGGCTTCGGCTATGGCTGGGCCGTGTTCGTCGATCCCAAGGCTGGCGCCACGCCGCAATCGAAGGGCACGATCCAATGGGGCGGCGCCTACGGTCACAACTGGTTCGTCGATCCCGTTGAGAAGATCACCGTCGTCGCCATGACGAACACGACCTTCGAGGGCATGTGGGTCCGTTCACCCGCGAGGTTCGCGACGCCGTCTACGGCAGGCACTGAACAGACATCTGGCGCAGACAAAGAAAAAGCCCGGCGAGACGATCGCCGGGCTTTCCTTTTGGGGTCAGGCCCGTTCGACCTCAGTCCTTCTTCTGCGGAATCGGGCGGATCGCCAGTTCGCGCAACTGGGCCGGCGTCGCTTCGGACGGTGCGCCCATCAGGAGGTCGACGGCCTGCTGGTTCATCGGGAAGATCGAGATCTCGCGCAGGTTCTTGGCGCCGACGAGCAGCATGACGATACGGTCGATGCCGAATGCCATGCCGCCATGCGGCGGTGCGCCGTACTGGAAGGCGCGGTAGAGGCCGCCGAACTGATCTTCGACCTCCTGCTGCGACTTGCCGGTCAGCTCGAACGCCTTGACCATGACTTCCGGAAGCTGGTTACGGATCGAGCCCGAGGCGATTTCGAAGCCGTTGCAGACCATGTCGTACTGGTAGGCCTTGATCGACAGCGGATCTTCGCCGTTCAGCGCTTCCAGACCACCCTGCGGCATCGAGAAGGGGTTGTGGGCGAAGTCGATCTTCTTTTCGTCTTCCAGCCACTCGTAGAACGGGAAGTCGACGATCCAGCAGAATTCGTAGCGGTCGCGGTCGACGAGGTTCAGTTCCTCGCCGGCGCGGGTGCGGGCTTCGCCAGCAAACTTGTAGAACTTGGCGGGGTCACCGGCGACGAAGAAGCAGGCGTCGCCGTCGTCGAGGCCGAGCTGGGTGCGGATCGCATCCGTGCGCTCTTCGCCGATGTTCTTGGCGAGCGGGCCGGCGCCTTCGAGCTTTTCGCCCTCCTTGCGCCAGAAGATGTAGCCGAGGCCGGGCTGACCCTGGCTCTGCGCCCAGGCGTTCATGCGGTCGCAGAAGGCGCGCGAGCCACCGGTCTTGGCCGGGATCGCCCAGACTTCGACCTTCGGGTTAGACGCGATCATGTTCGCGAAGACCTTGAAGCCGGAACCGGCGAAGTGTTCGGTAACCGCCTGCATCTCGATCGGGTTGCGCAGGTCCGGCTTGTCGGAGCCGTATTTGCGGATCGCCGTGTCGTAAGGAATGCGCGGGAACTTTTCCGTCACCGGCTTGCCGTCGGCAAACTCCACGAAGATGTCGCGGATCACCGGTTCCATCGTCGACCAGACGTCTTCCTGCTCGACGAAGCTCATTTCCAGGTCGAGCTGGTAGAACTCGCCCGGCAGGCGGTCGGCGCGCGGGTCTTCGTCGCGGAAGCACGGGGCGATCTGGAAGTAGCGGTCGAAGCCGGCGACCATCAGCAACTGCTTGTACTGCTGCGGCGCCTGCGGCAGGGCATAGAAACTGCCGGGATGGATGCGCGACGGCACGAGGAAGTCGCGCGCGCCTTCCGGCGACGAGGCCGTCAGGATCGGGGTCGTGTATTCGGTGAAACCGACGTCGCCCATGTGGCGGCGCATCGACGAGATGATCTGGGTGCGCTTGACGATGTTCTTGTGCAGCGTGTCCCGACGCAGGTCGAGGAAGCGGTACTTCAGGCGCACGTCTTCCGGATAGTCCGGCTCGCCGAAGACCGGCAACGGCAGTTCCTTGGCGGCCGAGAGAACCTCGATCTCCTGCGCATAGAGTTCGATTTCGCCGGTTGGCATGCCCTTGTTGACGGTGTCGTCCATGCGCGCCTTGACGAGGCCGTCAATGCGCACGACCCATTCGCCGCGAACGGTCTCGGCCGCCTTGAAGGCGGGGCTGTCGGGATCGGCAACGACCTGGGTGATGCCGTAGTGGTCGCGCAGGTCGATGAAGAGCAGGCCGCCATGGTCGCGGACGCGGTGGACCCAGCCCGAAAGGCGAACGGTGGAACCGACGTCCGACTTGCGGAGGGCGGCACAGGTGTGGCTGCGGTAACGGTGCATCGTCTTATCCCGGAATTGCAAAGAGCCGCGCAAGCTCGTGGGACACAGCGCGCGGCAACATGGTCAAAATCGGGCGGAAAAGCGCATGATGCGCAGCCTTTGTCAAGCTGCAGCGCCCGCTGCCGCCCCCGATGGAGGTGCGTTGTAAACGAAGGCAAGAGCCAGTCCAAGACCGCTTGTGACAGAAGGCGGCCGAAATGCCGCGAAAAGAACGGCAATCGTCACAATTCGGGACTGTCCGGCGGCAGAATGCGGGGCTACACATGAGCAAGGCCCGATAGTGATCCCACCCGAGTCGTGGCCGCCTGCCCGGATGTCGCCTGCCCCATGTCCCAGATTCGCCCGCTTATCCCCCTCCTCGTCACCGCAGGCATCCTCATCGGCGGCAACGGCCTGCAGGGCACTTTCATCTCGCTGCGTGCACTCGAAGAAGGTTTCTCGACATCGCTGATCGGCGTTATCGGCGCCGGCTACAATATCGGCTTCGCGCTTGGCTGCGTCTACGTCACCCGCATCCTGCGCTCGATCGGTCACATCCGCACCTTCTCGGCGATGGCGGCGATCGCTTCGGCCGCAGCCATCTCGATGGTGCTCGTCATCAATCCGCTGATGTGGTTCCTGATGCGGCTTCTTGCCGGCATCTGTTTCGCCTGCCTGTTTGCGACAGTCGAGAGCTGGCTCAATGCCAGCGTCACCAATAAAAACCGAGCCCGCACGCTTTCGGTCTATCGCCTCGTCGACCTCGGCTCGGTCACGGCCGCACAATATGTCATTCCTGGCATCGGGCTTGGCGGCTTCGAGCTTTTTGCCATCATCTCCATGGCGCTGACGCTGTCGCTGGTGCCGATCTCCTTTGCCGACCGCTCGAGCCCTGTGGCCCCGGAGGCGATCCGCTTCGACGTCAAAGCGCTCTGGAACATCTCGCCGCTTGCGACCGTCGGCTGCATCGTCGTCGGTCTGACCAACGCCGCCTTCCGCTCGCTCGGGCCGATCTATGCGCAGGGCATCGGCCTGTCGGTGACGGCGATCGCCACCTTCATGAGCGCCGGCATCATCGGCGGCGTCGTGCTGCAGTATCCGCTCGGCCACTATTCCGATCGGTTCGACCGCCGCCTGATCATCCTGATCGCCACCTTCGGCTCGCTGCTCGCAGGCTTGTTTCTCGCCTTCGGCGCCGGCAACGACGAATGGCTGAACTTTGCCGGTATCTTCCTGTTCGGCGCCTTTGCCATGCCGCTCTATTCGCTCTGTTCGGCCCATGCGAACGACCACGCGGCCGAGGGGCAGCATGCGCTCGTCTCCGCCGGCATGCTGTTCTTCTGGTCGCTGGGCGCGATCATCGGGCCGCTGTTTGCCTCCTTCCTGCTCGAGATCTTCGGGCCGCAGGCGCTGTTCATCTACACGGCAGCGATCCTCTTCCTGTTCATGCTCTACACCCTGCAGCGCATGACGGCGCGCGGGCCGGTGCCCGCCGGGGAGCGCGCCTTGCCGTTCCGCAATCTCCTGCGCACCTCGTCCTTTTTCAACAAGCTCGCCGCCGGCAACAACCACAAGCGCAAGGATCGCTGACCTGCGGCAAGATGCGCGCGATCCGGATAATTGCTGAACGCAATAATCAGGTTTAGAACCGGGGCACCTCAAACAGCAGCCGAGATTGCCGAAATGCCCGTCATCAGCCGTCGCACCTTCCTCCAAGGCTCCGCTGCTCTCGGAGGCGCCTTCGCGCTCGGCGCCGGCATGGCGGCGCGCGCCGGCACCGCACCCGATCCGCAGATCCTGATGGCACAGCTTGCCGAAGCCCAGATCGCCAAGGATGGGCTTACGCCCAAGGTCATGACCTACGGCTTGGGTGAGGCTCCAAGTACCGGCATGCCGCCCGTCCTGCGCATGCGCAAGGGCGAGCCCTATGCGGCCCGCCTCTTCAACCGACTGGACGAGCCGACGACGGTACATTGGCACGGACTGCGCATTGCCAACGCCATGGATGGCGTGCCGGAACTGACGCAGCCCTATGTCTATCCGGGCGACCGTTTCGACTATGTGTTCACCCCGCCGGATGCCGGCACCTTCTGGTATCATCCACATTGCAACACGCTGACCCAGATGGGCGCCGGCCTGACCGGCATGATCGTCGTCGAAAACCCGGACGATCCGACGTTCGATGCCGAGATCGTGCTCAACCTGCGCGATTGGCGGCTCGGCACCGGCGGCGCGTTCATCGACGCATTCAAGCCGCGGGATGCGGCCCGCGGCGGCACTTACGGCACGGTGCGCACCGCCAACTGGCAGCAGGAGCCAACTTACGACGCACCGGCCGGCGGCCTGGTGCGCGTGCGCATCGCCGCAACCGACGTCACCCGCATCTATACGATCGGCCTTGAGGGCGCTGAGGCGATGGTCATCGCGCTCGACGGCAATCCGGTCGACAAGCCCTTTGCACTTGATCGCTACGATTTTGGGCCCGGCCAGCGCGTCGATCTTGTCGTGCGCATGCCCGACAGCGAGGGTCAGACGGTTGCGCTAGGCAACCTGCGTGGATCGCATCCCTGGACGATCGCGCGCTTCCGGTCAGCCGGAGCGTCGCTCAAGCGCGATCTTCGGGATGTCAGCCCCCTGCCCGCCAACCCGATCGCGGAAGCCGACCTCTCCACCGCCACCCGCGTGCCGCTCGAACTGACGGCGACGGCGGAGCACAAGGCGACGCCTTCGATCTGCGGTTCGCTTGGCTACACCTTCTGGGCGATCAACAAGGTTCCGTGGCCGGGCGACACGCCCGATCCGATCGCGCCGATCGAGGAGATGAAGCTCGGCAAGAGCTATGTGCTGGAGGTCGCCAACCGGACGCCGCATGCGCACCCGATCCATCTGCACGGCCTGAGCTTCCGCATTCTCAATTCCAACAAGCGGACTTTCCTGCCGCCGCCGACCGATACGATCCTGCTTTTGCCCGATGAACAGGCGGAAGTGGCGCTTGTGGCGGACAATCCGGGCGATTGGGTCGTGCATTGCCATATCATCGAGCACCAGAAGACCGGCATGACGGGTTATTTCAAAGTCGTCTGAGATTTCGATTGTGACAGATGCCGCGAAGAGTTACACGAAATTCCAAGCCGCATTTTCGCCACAGTGATTTAAATCTGATGATTGAAACAACAGCAGACCTTGAGGCCGCCTGCCAGCAGCTGGCCCTATCAAATTATATTACGATCGATACCGAATTTCTTCGCGAGACGACTTTCTGGCCGGAGCTTTGCCTGATCCAGATGGCGAGCCCGGACCTTGCCGTCATCGTCGACCCGATGGCGAAGGGCATCGATCTTGCGCCCTTCTTCGCGCTGATGGCAAACCCTGAGGTCATCAAGGTGTTCCATGCCGCGCGTCAGGACATCGAGATCATCTTCCATCTCGGAAACCTTATTCCGCATCCGATCTTCGATACGCAGGTCGCAGCGATGGTTTGTGGCTTTGGCGACAGCGTCTCCTATGACCAGCTGGTCAACCGCGTCACCGGCACGCAGATCGACAAGTCCTCGCGCTTTACCGACTGGAGCCGCCGTCCGCTGACCGAAAAGCAGCTCGACTATGCGCTGGCCGACGTCACGCATCTGCGCGACATCTACAAATACCTGGCGGCAGAACTCGAACGCGAAGGCCGTTCGCTCTGGCTGACCGAAGAGATGGCCATTCTCGAAGCCCGCGACACCTACGACCTGCACCCTGACGACGCCTGGCAGCGGCTGAAGATGCGGGTAAAGAAGCCGATCGAGCTCGCCGTGCTGAAGACGGTCGCCGCCTGGCGCGAGCGCGAGGCACGCGCCCGCAACGTGCCGCGCGGCCGCATCCTCAAGGATGACGCCATTTACGAGATCGCCCAGCAGCAGCCGAAGGATGCGGAAGCACTGGCACGGCTCCGGACCATCCCCAAGGGCTGGGAACGCTCCACCGCTGGAACGGCGGTCGTCGAGGCCGTCAACGAGGCGCTGGCGATCCCGAAGACCGATCTGCCGAAGCTTCCGCGCCAAAGCCATGCGCCGGAAGGTGCTGCGGCCGCTGGCGAGATGCTGAAGGTGCTTTTGAAGCTGATCGCCGAGAAGCAGGGTGTCGCCGCGAAGATCATCGCCAACAGCGAAGATCTCGACAAAATAGCTGCCGAGGGCGAGAAGGCGGATGTCGCCGCGCTCAAGGGCTGGCGGCGCGAACTCTTCGGCGAAACGGCACTGAAGCTGATCAACGGCGACGTTGCCCTGCGCTTCGTCGACAAGAAGATCGAAGCAGTGGAAATCAGCGCCGAGATCACGTCCGCGTCAGCTTGAAAAAGGGATTGGGCGGAGACAAGTTTCCGCCTGAATCCAGCTCTAGCGAAGGGCCGGGCGGAACAGAATCACCATCGTATCAAACGATGTGACGTGAGCCGGCGCCTTGGGCAACGCCGACCGACACGGATGCCGCCTCTTCCGGTACCGGAGCTTTCTGCATGCGTTGGCGCTTTTCGACTTTCGAAGGACTTCTCTTGCTGCTGGTCGTTGCAGGCGCCGGCGCGGTCTACGCATGGGTTTTCTACGGAAAGGGCGCCCTGATCGGCGCGACCTATGCGCTCTTCATGTGCCTGCCGATCATCGCCTTCGAGCGACGCATCATTTTCCGGCGCCTGCATCGACGGATCCACGCCTTTTCCACGCCGGTCTTTTTCGTCGCGTCGCTGGTGATCTACTTCGTGCTTCTCGACATCGGATATGCCGCCGCTGGCCTGCTCATGCAGTCGGGCGGCGTCATGGAGGACCATTGGATGGACGCGATGATGCCGTCCAAGACGGTCCTAATCTTCGCGCTCGGCGTATCAGGTTCGCTCGTCTTCATCCTCAGGGTTCGCGAACTCCTCGGGCGCGACGTCTTTTTGAGCCTGCTCACCGGCCGCTATCGCAGACCGGTCGAGGAGGAACGCGTCTTCCTCTTCATCGACCTGGCCGGTTCGACCGCCTATGCCGAGAAACACGGCGACCTGCGGATGCAGGAGTATCTCGGCAGGCTGTTTGCGACGATCGCCGACCCGGTCATGCGCTACCGCGGCTCGATCGACGACTATATCGGTGACGCCGCCGTCATTACCTGGCCTTTCGATCGCGCCACCAACAATGCGGCCTGCATTCATTGCGTCTTCGACATTCTGGAAATGATCGATGCGGATGCGCGCCGTTGGCAAAAGGAGTTCGGCGAGGTTCCGCGGCTGCGCGCGGCGCTTCATGGCGGCACCATCGTCGCGGCGGAAATCGGGCTCGACCGGCACAAGATCACCTATTTCGGCGATACGGTGAACACCACCGCCCGGCTCGAAGGTTTCTGCAAGACGCTCGGCCACCAGGTACTGATCTCCACCGATCTCGCCCGCAAGATGCGTCTGCCGCATTATGTGCGGGTCGAGGATCTCGGCGAGCACGCCGTCAGAGGACGCGGGCAGAAGCTTGGCGTTCTGTCGTTGCGCGCAGGCAGCGCGGCTCCTCAGCTGGCATCGACCGCGGCCGAGTGATCCCGGCCGGCGCGCAGGGCATCGATCGGCCGGATCGCGATCGCCGTCAGCCGTGCAGCTTGGCACCCTTGGTGATCTTGTCGACCAGCTTCCTGTCCGCATGAATGGCAATGCCGGCGACTGCCGCGTCGTCCGGCCTGGTCTCGGCGAAAACCGCACGGTTGGCGTGGTCGTGACCGGTGGCAAACATGCCGTCGACATAGATCGAAGCTTTGACCTCTCTTTCGATCGCGCGCCGTTGAATGTTGCCGAGCGTCTTCCCATCTGCGGCAAGGACGATGATCGGCTGGATGCTCAAGGCGTTGTAGACGTTGCCGGCGCCATCGCGATAATCTTCGCCGATGATCCCGGGCTTCTGTCCGGCGATCCCGGTGGCGAGGAAGGCGGTGACGTTGAGCTTCTGCCAGGTTGCCAGGTCCTCGCGCAAGACGATTGCAAATTTGGTATCGAACATGACGGCCATCTCCATTTCAGCCCGACAGGGCGTGCCGGAAGACGCATTATCGGACGGCGCTGCGATCGATCTTGAACGATTGTGCGGCGCGCCCGGCGACGGCATTCGGGTTGCGCCTGCCGTCGATGGCATCGAGCGCATCGAGGCGCGCCTGCATGGAAAATTTTTTGAGCCGCACCGCCACGACACCTATGCCATCGGCGTAACGCTCGGCGGCGTCCAGACGTTTCAGTATCGCGGCGAAAGCCGCTTCAGCAATCCTGGAAGCATCATCATCCTCCACCCGGACGAGATCCATGATGGCGGCGCGGGAACGGAGATCGGGCTGCGCTACCGGATGATGTATCTGCAGCCGGAACGGCTACTCGCAGCCCTTGATGAAACCGACCGCTCCCTGCCCTTCGTCGCAGCCCCTGTCGTGGGCGACGAGGCGCTGCGGCAGGCGGTCGGCGAAGCCGTCATGGATCTCGACAATGGCATCGACGAACTGGCGCTCGACGATATCCTCGTGCGGATCGCCGAGGGGCTCTACCGTCACGCCGACACCAAGGACGCCAAGCCCGCAAAGGCCGACAAGCATGCCGTTCTACAGGCGAGCGAATTCCTTCGCGCCAATCTCGAACGGCCCGTCGGCTCGCAGGAACTTGAGGCGGTGAGTGGGCTCGATCGCTTCACGCTCGCCCGGCAATTCCGCCGGGTTCTCGGCACCAGCCCCCATCGCTACCTGCTGATGCGCCGGCTGGAGCGGGCACGGCAGATGATCGCCCGGGGCGAAAGCCTTGCCGGTGCTGCGCTCGAAACCGGCTTTGCCGACCAGGCGCATTTCACCCGTCATTTCAAGCGCGCCTACGGCCTGACGCCCGGCCGCTGGGCAAGCCTCGCCGTCGCCGGTTAATCCTGTCACCAAAGCTTCATCGGGTTGTAAAGCAAGCATCACCCAACCGTCATCATAGCCGCCTATCGGGTTGCGGACTGCAGCGCCGCGCGTCCTAGGGCGCGCAAGGGTCGCTGCAGAACGTCGAATTTGCTGCACCTCTGTCTCCTTGGATCTAGGGCGATCCAAGGAGACACGCAGAAGGCTCCAACCCAAGGTGAACCTCATGACGAAAACGCTTCTCGCCACCGCGGCTCTTTCTCTTTTGATGACGATGGCCGCCTCGGCCGAGGAAAAGTCCTTTACCGCGACGCTGAAGGGCCACGCGATCCTGCCGGCCAACACGATCATCGCCGCCCCCTCGGACGCACCGGAATACCTCAAGACCTCCGGCAAGTTCACCACCGCGGACCGCAAGCGTGCCGAAGCGCTCGGCACCGTTCCGGGCAAGGACGGCGTTCGCCTGACCGGTCTGTCGCTGCCCTTCGACGGCCAGCCGATGCAGGGCTTTTCCGGCATCAAGGCGATGGAAGACGGCACCTTCTGGAGCCTCTCCGACAACGGTTTCGGCAGCAAGATGAACTCCAGCGACGCCATGCTGATGCTGCACCACGTGAAGATGGACTGGGACGCCGGTAAGGTCGAAGCACTGAAGACGTCGTTCCTGACCGACCCGGACAAGAAGGCCCCCTTCCCGATCGTCATGGAAGGCTCGGACAAGCGTTATCTCACCGGCGCCGACTTCGACGTCGAATCGATCCAGCCGGTTGCGGACGGCTTCTGGGTCGGTGAAGAGTTCGGCCCCTACATCCTCAAGTTCGATCTCGACGGCAAGTTGACCGACGTGATCGCGACCACGGTCGACGGCAAGCCGGTGCTTTCGCCCGACAATCCGACGCTGACGCTGCAGGGCGATCCCTCGAAGAAGACGCCCGCCTTCAACCTGAAGCGCTCCGGCGGCTATGAAGGCATGGCGCTTTCCAAGGACGGCAGCAAGCTTTACGGCCTGCTCGAAGGCCCGCTCTGGACCGACAGCGAAACGGTCGAGCAGGCCGATGGCCGCCCGGCGCTGCGCATCATCGAACTCGATGTTGCGAGCAATGCCTGGACCGGCCGCAGCTGGCTCTATCCGCTGGCTGAAGGCGGCGAGGCGATCGGCGACTTCAACATGCTCGACGACAAGACCGCGCTGGTGATCGAGCGCGACAATGGCGCCGGCACGGTGGACAAGGCCTGCGCCGATCCGAAGGACCCGAAGCCGGACTGCTTCGCAACGGGCTCCAAGGTCAAGCGCATCTACAAGATCGCCTTTGACGACAGCAATGCCGGCAAGGCCGTGCGCAAGATCGGCTACATCGACCTCTTGAAGATCGCCGATCCGGACAACAAGAAGCGTCAGGGCGGCGGCGAAGGCTTCTACGATATGCCCTTCGTCACCATCGAGAACGTCGACCGCGTCGATGAGACCCACATCATCGTCGGCAACGACAACAACCTGCCGTTCTCGGCCGGCCGCGCACTCGACAAGGCCGACGACAACGAGTTCGTGCTGCTCGAAGTCGGCGACTTCCTCAAGGCCGAATAATCAAAAGGGCGCGCGAACATCGGTTCGCGCGCCCTTCCCGTTTGACCGGTGATTTTTCGGCGTCAGCTTTCGAAGTGGAAAGCGAGACGCTTGCCAGTGAGCTTTCCAAGCTGCTGCAGGCGTCCATCCAGGCGCTCGCCCTGGAATTCCGAATAGTCCGCAGGCACGACGATTTCGAGGTCCACGTCCGGCAGAGACGACTTGCGGAACGTCAGGTTCCGGGCAATCCCCGGCATCGATGCGGAGAAAAGATAGGCGACACGCAAGAGGCCGCCGAGCAGCTTTGCCAGCTCCAGCAGGCGCGGCGTGGTGATGCCGGCAAGTGCGTTCGTGGCGCCGTCGTCGTTGAGCCCCTCGAAGCGGTAATAATTGGAAAGCGCAATATAGGCGCGGCCGGCATGGGTAATGCCGGAGAAGGTCGAGTGGGCGATGATGTTCAGCGCCTGGAGACCGCGATAGTCGGGGTGCGCCCGCCAGCTGATATCCGCGAGCAGGCAGGCCGCCTGGCGATACCGGCCTTCCTCTTCCGTCTCCTCGATCCCGAAGAACGGCACCATGCGACCGGTCCAGTCAGCCAGTTCGCGGGCGTGCTCGGGCGAGCGGGCACGCAGGATGGCGATCTCGTTGGCCGCCGTCAGCAGCGGATCCTGAGCACGTTCCTCGTCCCTCAAGAGCGAGAAAAGATAACCTTCGCGAACGCCGAGCGCCGAGAAGGAAATCCGCTCCGGCTTCATGATCTCCAGCGCTTCCTGCATGGCGATCGCGCCGAAGGGCAGAAGGCTGCGGCGGCTCTTCGAGATCGTCGAATAGGCGGACGGCTTGATGTTCTTCGGCTCGATCACTTCCGGCAAAAGCGCCATCGCCTCGTCAAAGGAAATCTCGTAGCCCTGCATCATGTGCAGCGGATAGTCGCGGATCTCCATGTGCAGCTTGGCGATCGAACGCCAAGTGCCGCCGACCGCATAGAACGTCCGTCCCGTGCCGGTCTTCAGCACCGCCGAGTTCTTCATGAACTTGCGCACCCAGGTGCGCGCCTTGGTGAGTGAGCCGTTGCTGTGCTCGAACAAACGGATACCGCCGAGCGGGAGGGTGATGCCCTTGCCGATTTTCGTGCCGGAGACCTCGACGAGTTCCAGCGAGCCACCGCCAAGGTCGCCGACGACACCGTCGGGATCGTGATAGCCGCTGACGATGCCCATCGCGGAATAATAGGCCTCTTCCTCGCCGGTAAGGATGCGGACCTTGTGACCGAGGATCGCCTCCGCCTTCTCGATGAAGGCGGGCCCATTGCTCGCCTCGCGTGCGGCGGCCGTCGCCAGCACATACATCGAGGTCGCACGCGCCTGCTTGGAGAGCGCGTGAAAGCGATGCAGCGCTTTCAGCGCGCGCTCGACGCTGTCTTCATCCATGCGTCCGGTCGCATCGATGCCCTTGCCGAGACCGCACATCACCTTTTCGTTGAACAGCATGGCCGGCGAGCGGCTCAGGCCTTCATAGACGACAAGGCGGATGGAGTTCGAACCGATATCGATAACGGAAACCGGGCGGATGCCGGGCAGACGCCCCTGCGCTTCAGATTCGACCATGCAATTCCAGTTTATTTGTGCCAGCCGCTCTTCCAGCCGGCTATGAGCTTCGGTGCGCTGGACTTCAGGGCCTCGCCCCGGCCGGAGAGGCTGGGATTGGTCATGAAATAGTGCTGTGCGTTGAAAGGCTCGGCATCCTTGCCGACTTCCATCCGGCGAGAGGTGCCATCGGGAAGAATTTCGTAGCTCTGCTGGTTGTCGATGAGATTACCCAGCATGATCTGCGACAGAACCTGTTCGTGCACAGTCCGGTTGATGAGAGGCACGAGCGTCTCGACCCGCCGATCCAGATTGCGCGGCATCATATCCGCCGAGCCGATATAGACAAGGGCATTCTCCGATGGAAGCCCGTGACCGTTACCGAAGCAGAATATGCGGGAATGTTCGAGGAATCGACCGACGATGGACTTGACACGGATATTGTCCGAGAGCCCCGGGACCTGCGGGCGCAGGCAGCAGATGCCGCGCACCACCAGGTCGATTTCGACGCCGGCGCGGCTCGCCTTATAGAGCGCGTCGATGATCTCCGGATCGACGAGCGAGTTCATCTTCATCCAGATCGCCGCCGGGCGCCCGGCCTTGGCATGCTCGATCTCTTCGTCGACGTGCCTGAGAATGCGCGGGCGCAGCGTGTGCGGCGAGACGGCCAGCTTCATGCCCGCCTCCGGCTCGCCGTAGCCGGTGATGAAGTTGAAGATGTTCGCCATGTCGTGGGCGATGACCGGGTTGCAGGTGAAGAACGACAGGTCGGTGTAGATCTTCGCGGTGACCGGGTGATAGTTGCCGGTGCCGAGATGGCAGTAGGTCCGAAGCTTGCCCTCTTCGCGCCGCACCACCATCGACATTTTGGCGTGGGTTTTCAGTTCGATGAAGCCGAAGACGACCTGGACGCCGGCGCGTTCGAGGTCGCGCGCCCAGCGGATATTGGCTTCCTCGTCGAAGCGGGCCTTGAGCTCGACGAGCGCCGTCACCGACTTGCCGGCCTCGGCGGCGTCGATCAGGGCGCGCACGATCGGGCTGTCGTTCGACGTGCGGTAAAGCGTCTGCTTGATGGCGACGACTTCAGGATCGCGCGCTGCCTGCAACAGGAACTGCACGACCACGTCAAAGGACTCGTAGGGGTGATGCACCACCATGTCCTTCTCGCGGATCGCCGCCAGGCAGTCGCCGGCATGCTCGCGCACGCGCTCGGGGAAACGCGGATTGTACGGCTCGAAGCGCAGATCATCGCGTGGAGCCTTGGTGATTTCGGACAAAGTGTTGAGTGCCAGCAGTCCCGGCAGGACGGCGATCCGGTTTTCCGGGACGCCCAGTTCCTGCACGACGAACTGGCGCAGCGACGCCGGCATTTCCGAATCGGTCTCGATGCGGATCACCGAACCGCGGCGACGGCGCTTCAGCGCGGTCTCGAAAAAGCGAACGAGGTCTTCCGCCTCTTCTTCCACCTCGATATCGCTGTCGCGAATGATGCGGAAGGTACCGGAGCCTTTGACCTCATAGCCCGGAAACAGCCGGTCGATGAACTGGCTGACCATGTCTTCGAGGGTGATATAGCGGATGACGTTCTTGACGTCGGGCAGCCGGAGGAAGCGGTCGAGTGCCACCGGCAGACGCAGGAGCGCCGTCATTGGCTCGCGGCCGGTCTTGCTGACGAGCTGCAGGCCCATCGAAAAGCCGAGGTTCGGAATGAAGGGGAACGGATGCGCCGGGTCGATGGAGAGCGGTGTCAGCACTGGGAAGATCGACTGATCGAACTCGTTGGCAAGCCAGCTCCTGTCCTGCACCGAAAGCGAGGCCGGGCGAACGATCAGGATGTCTTCCTTGGCGAGATACTGCTGAAGCACGGCGAGCGAGGCCTGCTGCTCCATCTGCAGATTGTCGATTTCCTTCAGGATGTCTTCGAGCTGCTCGACCGGGGTCTTGCCGTCGGGCGAACGCATCGAGAGGCCCTGGCGCACCTGGCCTTCGAGGCCGGCGACGCGCACCATGAAGAACTCGTCGAGGTTGGCGGCAGAGATCGACAGAAAGCGAACACGCTCCAGCAGAGGATGCGCCGTGTTCAGCGTTTCCTCGAGCACGCGGCGATTGAACTGCAGCCAGGAAAATTCGCGGTTGATGAAGCGCTGCGGGCTCGTCAGCAGGTCGACGTCCTCCGCCGATGCCTGGTTTTCGTTCACCGCAGATAGCGCGTTATCCATGCTTTTCAGATCCCATTGCTCCGGCTGCACCGGCTATCTCAGTTTGACGACGGTTCTGTGACAGTCAATCGGACCGACGCTGATTTCCCAGTTCTTCGAGAACTTCGGAAGCGAGCGCGCGTGAAAGCTTCGTGCCGCGGGCCAGCGCCAGATGGTCGATGCGCTCGACGATCGTCTGCGCTGCCTCCAGCGAGCGCTCCATGCGCTGGACGATGTAGCCCACCAGCCGCTCGTCGACGAAAAGCTGGCGATCGGCAAAGAGCTTGATCAGCACCTGCGTCAGCAATTCGTCGTCCGGCTCACCGATCTCGACCACGGTCGCCGCCTTCAGGCGCGAGCGCAGGTCCGGCAGCGTCACCGGCCAGGACATCGGCCAGAGCCGCGTCGTCATCAGCAGGCTGGTGCCGTGCTGGCGCACATTGTTGATGACGTGGAACAGCGTCGTGTCGTCGAAGCCGCTGCGGTCGGCATCCTCGAAGAGAACAGGTCGTTCGGCCGCGATCAACGCGGCATCGGAGCCGGCGAGCGGGTGGATCACTTCCGCTCCTGCCCGCTCCTTCCAGATGCTGGCGAGATGCGATTTTCCCGAGCCGATCGGGCCGGCGATGATGACCACGGGCGCCGGCCAGTCCGGCCAGTGGTCGACGATGGCGATGGCCGCGCTCAGCCTGTCGGAGACGAGCAGGTCCTCACGACCCGTCGCCGGGTCGTGGCCGAAAGCCAGGGGGATTTGTTCGAATGGGCGTTTTGTCATGCTGTACTCGGGACAATCGTCGGAAATCAGGCGGCCTTGTCGCTCTTCGCCTTCTTTTCCACGGCCTTGCCGTGCCCGTGATAGAGGTCGCTATCAAGGTAGCGCTGGATGCCGAAGCGGACAAGCACGCCGATGGCGGCTGCTGCGGGCACCGCGACCAGAAGACCGACGAAGCCGAACAGTGCACCGAAGGCAAGCAGCGCAAACATCAGCCAGACCGGATGCAGGCCGACGCTTTTGCCCACCAGCTTCGGCTGGAGGATATTGCCCTCCATGAACTGGCCGCTGAAGAAGACGGCAAGCACGAGGCCGATCCACAGATAGTCCGGCCAGAACTGGACCAGTGCGACGCCAACGGCGAGCACCAGGCCGACCATGGATCCGACATAGGGAATGAAACTGATCATGCCGGCGAAGAGACCGATCAGCAGACCGAAATTGAGACCGACCAGCGACAGGCCGATCCCGTAATAAAGACCAAGGATGAGGCAGAGCGAGCCCTGCCCGCGCACAAATCCGGCGATCGTCGCGTTCATGTCGCGGGCGATCTGGCGCACATCCGAGACGTAGTCGCGCGGAACCCAGCTATCGACCTTCTCGACCATCCGGTCCCAATCGAGCAGGATATAGAAGGCGACGACAGGGGTGACGACCAGCAGCGAGATGACGTCGAGCAACGCCACGCCGGAGTTCCAGATCTGCTGGAAGAGCGTGCCGACGAAGGCCGCACCCTGTTCGAGCAGTTTGCCGGAGCTTTGCTTCAGCGAGGGCATCTGGCTCGCGAGCCAATCGGGAATCAGCCGCGTCTGCGCTTCGTTGACGAGCACCTGCAGCTTGGCGGCATAGCCGGGGATGTTCGCAATGAAATCGGCCGCCTGGCTGACGACGACAGGAATGATGACCATGAGGGCCAGCACGAAGACGACGACGAAGCCGATCAGGATCACGACCGTCGCCATCAACCGGCTCAAGCCGAACCGCTCCAGGCGGTCGGCGACCGGGTCGAGGAAATAGGCAAGCGCCATGCCGGCCAGGAACGGCAGCAGGATCGAGCTGAAAACCATGAGGAAGGCAATGAAGGCGGCAAGCACCAGTAGCCAGAAAATGACCTGGCGCTGCAATCCGGAACCGCTGACCTTGATATCCATGACACTCCTCGTGAGGCGCCGCTCGCCACTGTTGCGTATCACAACCCTGTCAAGGAGATAGGGGGCGGTGCGCGTAACGGTCAAGTCCGACCGGTGCAGTCATCCAGTTTATAGCCAAGCTGACTGGCTTGCGCCGTGGGATATGGGCAAAATGGTGAAAAAACGCCGCCAAGGCCTGCTCTCGGCTTGCACTCCCTTGCCTGCCGTGCCAATCGCATCCGCAAAATACCTGTCGCACGACGAGCCTTGGAGAACGAGCATGAGCCAGTCGGGAAAGAACGGTCTCACCTATAGCGACGCGGGCGTTGATATCGACGCCGGGAACCTGATGGTCGAGAAGATCAAGCCGCATGTGCGCTCGACCCGACGGCCCGGCGCCGACGGCGAAATCGGCGGCTTCGGCGGTCTCTTCGATCTCAAGGCCGCGGGCTTCACCGACCCGGTTCTGGTGGCCGCCAATGACGGCGTCGGCACCAAGCTGAAGATCGCCATCGACGCCAACAAGCACGACACCGTCGGCATCGACCTCGTCGCCATGTGCGTCAACGACCTCGTCGTCCAGGGCGCCGAACCGCTCTTCTTCCTCGACTATTTCGCGACCGGCAAGCTTGACCCGGACCAGGGTGCCGCGATCGTCGCCGGCATCGCTGCGGGCTGCCGCGAATCCGGTTGCGCGCTGATCGGCGGCGAGACCGCCGAAATGCCCGGCATGTATTCGGGCGGCGACTACGATCTCGCGGGCTTTGCCGTCGGCGCTGCCGAACGCGGTCAGTTGCTGCCGGCCGGTGACATCTCCGAAGGCGACGTCATCCTCGGCCTCGCCTCCTCCGGCGTGCATTCCAACGGCTATTCGCTGGTGCGCAAGATCGTCACGCTCTCGGGCCTTGCCTGGGATGCTCCTGCTCCGTTCGGCGAAGGTACGCTTGCCGATCTCCTGATGACGCCGACGCGCATCTATGTGAAGCCGCTCCTGAAGGCGATCCGCGAGACCGGTTCGATCAAGGCGCTCGCCCACATCACCGGCGGCGGTTTCCCTGAGAACATTCCACGCGTGCTGCCAAAGCACCTCGCTGCCGAGATCGACCTCGACGCGATCAAGGCGCCGAAGGTGTTCTCCTGGCTTGCCCAGACCGGCGGCGTTGCCGCCAATGAAATGCTGCGCACCTTCAACTGCGGCGTCGGCATGATCGCCGTCGTTCCGGCCGACAAGGCCGCAGAGGTTTCCGCCGTGCTCACCGGCGAAGGCGAAACCGTCTTTACGCTGGGCCGCATGGTCGCCCGCGACGAAGGTGCAGCCGGCACGATCTACAAGGGCAACCTGGCCCTATGACGACGGAAGTCTCGACGGGCAAGAAGCGGGTCGTCGTCTTCATCTCTGGTGGCGGCTCCAACATGCTGGCGCTCGCAAAGGCAACGGCCGAGCCGGATTTCCCGGCCGAGATCGTCGCCGTCATCGCCGACAAGGCGGATGCCGGCGGTCTCGCCAAAGCCGCGGCGCTTGGCATCCCCACGCGCGCTTTCCTGCGCAAGGACTTCGACAGCAAGGACGCCCACGAGGCGGCAATTCTTGCCGAGCTCGACCGGCTGTCACCAGACATTATCTGCCTCGCCGGCTATATGCGTCTGCTGTCGGCGACGTTCATCCAGCGCCACGAGGGACGCATCCTCAACATCCATCCGTCCTTGCTGCCGCTTTTCCCCGGCCTGCACACCCATCAGCGGGCTATCGACGCCGGCATGAAGGTCGCCGGTTGCACCGTGCACTTCGTCACCGAAGGCATGGACGAAGGCCCGATCCTGGCGCAGGCGGTGGTTCCGGTCGTGCCCGGAGACACGTCCGACAGCCTTGCTGCCCGAGTGCTGACCGTCGAGCACCGCACCTATCCGATGGCGCTTCGGCTGATGGCCGAGGGCAAGATACGCATGGAAGGCGGTCGCGCTGTGAGCAAGAGCCTTGGCGAGGCGACGGGTACGCTGATTTCGCCGGCTGCGTAATCACGCCGGGTTGCTTTGTCCCGACTACGGCGCATCACACGCGGTTAACGCCCCTCTGTCATGCCGGGCATCTCCCCCGCAAGGGGGGATATCAGCAGATGGCGACCGCTCGGCGGTCATTACCGGTTCGCCGGTGGCAACTCTATCTGGGGCAGAAGGATACCCCCATCGTCAACATCGAGCCGGCGGGCAATCTCGTTCAGTTGTAGCGGGTGGGCGCGTCTAGCCGATCTCCCCTTTGTGGGGGGAGATCCCCGGCGGGGCAGAGGGGGGTAAGCCTCACGCCCCCACACACCGACCGTTCACTTCGCCGAAGCCAGCCGGCGATCGAGGGCATCAAGCACGCGCCGTGTCAGCGCCGGATAATCCTCGTCGAAGTGGTGGCCGCCGTCGATGCCGATGACGTCGACGCCGGTGCCCTTCAGTTGCGGGCAGGCATCGTCCTCTTCGTCGGTGCCGTAGATGCATTGCACCAACGCCGGGTCGATGCGCTTGATATCGTCGAGCGGATCACCACCCTTGCCGTCGCCCGAAGCCCCTAGCCAACCCAGCACAGAGACCTTGTAATCGACCATGTGCGAGAGGGCCATCAAGGTCACCTGGCGAACATGGGCCTTTTCGCCGGCCGGCAGCAGGTTGAAGGTTCGCGGCAGGACGTCTGCACCGAAGGAATAGCCGATGAGGAGCACGTTTCGCACGTTCCAGTGCTTGCGGTAGTAGCTCATCACCTTGGCAAGGTCGTCCGCCGTCACCTGCGGATCGCGCTCGGACCAGAAGTAGTGTAGGGAATCGAAGCCGACGACCGGTACGCCCTGCTGCTGCAGCACGTCGCCGACTTCCTTGTCGATGTCGCGCCAGCCACCGTCGCCCGAATAGATCACCGCCATCGTGTCACGGGTCGGCTTTGCGTCAAGGATGGTCAGGGGCAAACCGAACGGATTGCCGGCGTCGCGCTCGCTGTCGATGATATCGGTGAGGTGATCGGACAGCGTCGTATAGGCGTCGTCGTCGCTGTCCTCCTGCTCGACGTCCGGATGCTTGGCGATCAATGCCGCCACATGGGCGCGCCCGTCGGCCGATGCCGCGGGTGAAAAGACGACGGAAACCGGATCCGGCAGCGCGCCGTCGGTCAGGCCATAGACCATGCGGTCGCCCTTCTTCACCTTTTCGGCCGGGGTGCAGAGTTGCTTTTCAAGCGCGATCCCCTCTTCCGGATCAATCGCAAGTGTTTGGCCGATGGTGGCAGGCGGTGTCTGGGCAGCGATGGCGAGTGCCAGCGCACCACCGGCACCGACGCCTGCGACGACGGGCAATTGGTAAGCGTCGGTGCCGACGGCACGCTGCACCTGCTGGCTCAGCGATTCGATGTCGGAGACCATGTAGATGCAGTCGCCATCATCCTTGGCGAGCGAAGCGAGATAGGCCTTGAGGTCGATGCCGACAACGACTGTCTTGTCATCGGTGAGCGTGTCGGCGATCGCCTGCTCCTTGTCCGTCCAGCCGGCGGCGTCCGACAGCAGCACTACAAGTGCGGCCGCCTTTTCCTTCGGCAGCATGATGCGCGGCGACGGGATCATCCCGGTATCGTAGCTCTTCGGCGCGTCTTCCGCGAGAGCGGGGAACATCGATGCCGAGAGCAGCAGCGCCGCCGAAGTCAGGCATTTCCAGGCGTTCGCGACAGGGATCATTTCTTCACCACTCCCTTGAGACCGCCGCCGATCAGGAATGTCGCATCCATCAGGGCGAGGATCGGATTGATGCCGCCACTGGCGACAAGATAGCGCGGTTGCCACTGCGGATGAAACTTCGACTTGAAGGCGCGCAAGCCCTTGAAGTTGTAGAAACGTTCGCCGTGTTCGAAGAAGGTGCGCCCGGCCCGGTCCCAGACCGGCGCGATCTGGCGCGTGGACATGCCCGACAGGGGCGCCATGCCAAGGTTGAAGGTACGGTACCCCTCGGCCTTCAGATACTCCATCACCTGGGCGAAGAGAAAATCCATCGCGCCCTTCGGCGCATCCGGCGAAAAGCGCATGAGGTCAACGGTCCCCTCCTCCTTGGTCGCCGTCACCAGAATATTGGCAAATGCGACCGTACGCCCACCACAGGTGAGGATCGCCACCGGCTGCTCGCGAAGATACTCGGGATCGAAGGCACCGAGCGAGAAGCCTTTCTCCTTGGCATTGTGATGCGCGAGCCAGGCATCGGAGACCGCGGTCAGGTCAGGCATGACGTCCGGAACGTTTTCGGGCGCTACGACACGGAACTCGAGCCCGTCGCGCTGGGCGCGGCTCACCTGCTGGCGCAGGTTCGCCCATTTGCCCCCCTTCAGCTCGAAGCGGGCGAGATCGACGCGCGCGAGTTCGCCGAGCCGGAAGGCGCGCAGCCCGGCATCGGCATAGTATGCAAGCCCCAGGGGCGAGACCTGGTAGAAAACCGCCCGGCAGCCGGCCGCGCGCGCCTTTTCGATGAAGTGCCAGATCAGCTCCGGCCAGGCATCGATCGGGCCGACGGGATCGAAAAGCGCGATCCAGGAACGAGCACGCTGGCCATACATGATGAAGGCTCGGCCGTCGGCGGAAAACAACAGGCTCTTGTCGCCCATGCGCACCAGATTGGCATCGGACATATCCTGCGCCTCGACGATCGAAAGCGCCCGCTCCATCGCGTCGTCGGAGGCAGGCTCGGCGGATCTGGTTGCCGGGCGCATCAGGCTCCAGATCGCAAGCATGCTCGCGCCGATCGTCACGCCGAGAAGCGCGCGCAGACCGCGGGGGGCTTCGGCGGAGAATTCGAACTGCCACCAGAGCTCATGGCTGTATTCGACATCGCGATAGACGAAGAGCAGCACGACCAGCGCGCCCAGGCAGATGACCCCGAGCGCCGTCAGCCATGGCACCGTCAGCGCCTGCCCGAACAGCGAGGCCGGCCGCACGAACAGGCGGCGGCTGACGATGAGCCCCACCAGGAAGAAGGCCAGCATGCCCGCTTCCACCACGGCGATCGCCTTGATCAGCGACAGCAGCAGCGCGGCGATCCCGATCACGATCGAGGCCCACCAGGCGCCGTCAAGCCTCAGCGCCAGTCCGCGCGAGACGACCACGAGGGCAAGGCCGAGAAGGCTGGCGAGGAAGTGTGCGCCCTCGACGATCGGCAAGGGCAGCAGTGCTTCGAGGAATGCCAGGTTCTCGTCGGGCGTCGGGGTCACGCTGGAAAGAACCAGCATGATCGCCAGCACGATGCCGAGCGTTGCCAAAAGCAGCGGCGTCATGCGGCCGCCGATGCGCCGCACGCTGGAGGCAACCGGATGACCGGACAGCTGGCGGAGTTCGATGCCGATGACGACGGCGATCGCGATCACCAGCGGCAGCACGTGATAGATCACGCGGTAGAGCACCAGCGCGCCGAGAATGGTGTCGACATCGGCATTGTGGCCGAGCGTCGCGATGATGATCGTCTCGAAGACGCCAAGACCGGCCGGCACATGGCTCAAGACGCCGACGCCGACGGCCAGCGAATAGACCGCAAGGAAGGCCGGCCAGCCGATCGTGCCGGCGGGTAGAAGAACATAGAGAACGGTCGCCGAGGCGGCGAGATCGAGCGCCGTCACCAGGAACTGGCGCGAAACGGTGCGCGAATCCGGGAGCCGAAGCGTCAGACGCCCGATGCTGACCTCGCGCCCGTCACGGGCAAGAAAGAACACTGTGAACAGACCGCCGAGGATCACGGCCGCGATTACGCGCAATACCAGAGGATCCATCCCGGTCATCGGCGCCACATACTCGCCGACGGCAAGCAGGCTGAGGCAAGTCACCGCCAGCAGCCCGAGCCCGAAGGCGAGCGTCACGAAGGCGATAATGCGGGCGATGTTCTCAGGCTCGATGCCGAGGCGCGAATAGGAGCGGTAGCGGATGGCGCCGCCACTGAGCGCCCCGAACCCCGCAGTATTGCCGACCGCATAGGCCGAGGCCGCCGTCAGCGCCACGTCGGCATAGGGCAGCTTTCGCTTGACGTAATCAAGCGCGCTGACGTCATAGAAGGTGAGCGCGAGGAAACTCAATGCGGTGAAGAACACCGCCGCCGCGACGGAGATCCAACTGGTATCCGCCAATGCCTGGACGACCTCGTCGTACTGGACTTCGGACGTCAGGTGAAAGATCGCAAAGCCGAAAAGTGCGATTACGAAGAGCGTACCGGCAGCCGATAGATAACGGCGATTGCGACGCAGGAAGGAGAACCAGCCTCCCTCCGCCTGCTGCTCGTCGTCGGTTGCACGTTCCGGTAGGGAGGATGTCATGAAGCGCCCATGTCGATAATGAGGACATCAGCGCTTTAGCTTACCCGATACGGATCAAAAAGTGAAATATCGGTAATAAATTATACTCTTATAAAACAATCCCTTAGGCAAACAGTTGCTGCCGGTTGAGCTGCGCCCACTGCAGGAGCATGATCGTCTTGGCATCGCAGATCTCTCCGGTCGCGATCATTGCGACGGCTTCGTCGAAGGGGATTTCCAGCACTTCGATGTCCTCGCCCTCATGCGCAAGCCCGCCGCCGTCGCCGCGTTTCTCGGTGGCGTCGATGTGGCCGGCAAAGAAGCTCGTGCGCTCGGTCAGCGCCCCCGGGCTCATATAGACATCGAAGAGGTGGATGACGTCCTGGACGTGGTAGCCGGTCTCCTCCAGCGCCTCGCGGCAGATCGCCTCTTCCGGAGTGTCGCCGTCGAGGAGCCCGGCGGCCGCCTCGATCAGATAGGCCGGGTCGCCCTGGAGCAGAACGGGAACGCGAAGCTGCCGCACCAGGATGACGCTCTGGCGCCTGGCATCGACGAGCAGGATGGTCGCCGCATTGCCATGGTCGTGGATCTCCCGCTTCAGCGTCACGGTCGCGCCATCGGACATCTGCTGTTCGAACGTCACCTCTTCCAGGTGCGCAAAGCCCTTCCACAGCGTGCGGCGGCCGACGATCCTGACGCGTGGGTCATGCTGGGTGCTCATGCAACTTCCTTCTCCGGCGAGTGCAATCCCGCCCTTTGAGCCATCAGTGGATATGTTCCGCTGCCGCGCGATCTTCCTGCTCCATCTGCAGCGTCGTGTGGTGCAGGTCGAACGTCGCGCGCAACTGCTCCTCGATTGCGCGGCGCACGGTCTCGGCATCGGCACCGTCGGCAAGTACGGCATGGGCGGTCAGCGACGGCTGGCTCTGGGTGATCGCCCAGAGATGCAGGTCATGCACGGAGGCAACACCGGGAACGGCGGCAATCGTCGCGTGGACATCGGCGAGGCGCATGCCCGGCGGCACGCCTTCGAGCAGGATGTTGACGCACTCCTTCAGCAGCACCCAGGTGCGCGGAAAGACCATGAAGCCGATGCCGACAGCGAGCAGCGAATCCACCCACTGCCAGCCGGTCAGCCAGATGACCACCGCGCCGACGATGACGGCGAGCGAGCCCAGCATGTCCGACCAGACTTCGAGATAGGCGCCCTTGACGTTGAGGCTTTCGTCCTTGTGGCTGGTGAGCAGCCGCATCGAGGCGAGATTGACGAGAAGGCCGATGACGGCAATCACCAGCATGCCGCCGGACTGGATCTCCTGCGGCTCGGACAGCCGCTTCCAGGCCTCATAGAGGATGTAGAAGGCAACACCGAGCAGGAGCAGCGCGTTGAAGGCGGCAGCCAGGATCTCGAAGCGGGCGTAGCCATAGGTGCGCAAGAGGTCTGACGGGCGACGGCCGACATGGATCGCGACGAGCGCGATCGCAAGGGCCGCCGTGTCGGTCAGCATGTGCATGGCGTCGGATATCAGCGCCAGGCTGCCGGTCAGGATGCCGCCGACGACTTCGGCCAGCATGAAGCCGCCGGTCAGGCCAAGCGAGGCCCAGAGCCTCGAAACCGGCGTGCTCGTGACATCTGCATGGTGGTGGTCGCCGCTCATGGGAGGTTCCGTTGCCGTTCTAACCTGACTTAGCGCGCCAACCTTACCCAGACCCTGTTGTCGTGAAAGGCGGCACCACCATAGGGCGCCACCGCATCGGCGCCGGTGAGCACATTGATGCCCTCCCCGTCGAGATGCGCGCCATTCGGCCACAGGCCCTCGGCGATGACGACGCCGCGACGGGCGCCGCCACCGATCTTCGCATGCAGACGCACCTCGCCGCGGACGTTGCCGAGTTGGACGACATCGCCATCGGCAATGCCGAGTTCTGCGGCATCTTCCGCATGAACCATCACTTCCGGGCGCACTTCCTTCTGGATCGAGGACGGTGTCTCGGCAAAGGTCGAATTCAGGAAGGATCGAGCCGGAGAGGTCGCCAGCCGGAACGGGTGCTCGGCGTCGGCGACCTCGATGAGGTCGACATGGTCAGGAAACTCCGGCAGCGCCTGGTGCGGCCCCTGAATGCCCATCGACTTCGGCGGCCGGTTCGGCGCCGGCGTCCCCGTCCAATCCGCCTTGAAGCGGAACTTGCCGTCCGGGTGGCCAAAGCCGTTGAGATAGTGCGCCTCCTCGAAGGCGGGCTGACAGTCGAGCCACTTCTGGCCCTTCATCTCCTCGTAGCCGATGCCGTAGTTGGCGAGCAGCCGATCAATGTGCTCACGCTCGGTCAGGCCGAAGCCGGCATGATCGGCAACGCCAAGGCGCTTGGCCAGTTCCTCGATGACGAACAGATTGGTGCGCACGGTCGAGGGTGGTTCTACCACCTTAGGACCGATCAGGATGTGCTGATGGCCGCCGCCGCGATAGAGATCGTCATGCTCCAGGAACATGGTGGCCGGAAGCACGATATCGGCAACAGCAGCCGTATCGGTCATGAACTGCTCGTGCACGGCAACAAAGAGGTCGTCGCGCAGGAAGCCGCGCTTCACCAGCCGCTGCTCCGGCGCGACGTTCACGGGATTGGTGTTCTGGATCAGCATCGCCGTCACCGGCCCGCGGTGGCGCAGCGCCTCGGCGTCGCCGGTCAGCACCCGGCCGATCTGCGACTGGTCGAGCATGCGCACATCCGGATCGTGAAAGGCCGAGCCGATCAACTCGCGCTTGTCGAGCTTGAAGATATCGTTGTTGGAGTGGAAGGCACCGCCGCCTTCGTGTTTCCAGGAGCCGAGCACGGTCGCCACGGATGCCGCCGCGTGGATGGCGACGGCACCGTTGCGCTGGCGCGTGAAACCGTAGCCGAGCCGGAAATAGGTCCGCGGCGTCGTGCCGACCAATTTTGCAAAGGCCTCGATTTCCTCGACCGAAAGGCCGGTGATCGCCGACGCCCATTCCGGCCCGCGCGACTTCAGATGCGCTTCAAGGCCGGCCGGATCGTCGGCGAATTTCGCCATGTAGGCCCGGTCGGCGTAGCCGTCGCGAAACGCGATGTGCATCACGGCGCAGGCAAGTGCTGCGTCGGTGCCCGGCTTCAGCACCAAGCCCATGTCCGCTTGCTTGACCGTCGGATTGTCGTAGATGTCGATGACGACGATCTTCGCGCCGCGATCCTTGCGGGCTTTCACCGCATGGGTCATCACGTTGACCTGGGTCGCAACCGCATTCGTGCCCCAGATCACCACGCAATCGGCCTTGGCCATTTCGCGCGGGTCGGGGCCGCGCAAGGCGCCGGTCGCCATGCTCAAACCGGTCCAGGCCATGTTGGTGCAGATCGAGCCGAAAAAGCCGGAATAGCGCTTGGCGTGACGCAGCCGGTCGATCGAGTCGCGCTGCACCTGACCCATGGTGCCCGCATAGAAGTATGGCCACACGGTCTCAGCGCCATATTTCTGCTCGGCGCGAATGAACTGATCGGCGATCTCGTCGAGCGCGGCCTCCCAGCTCACTTCCTGCCAGCCGCCCTCGCCCTTGGCGCCCTTGCGGCGCTTCGGCACCATCAGACGGTCGGGATGATAGATGCGCTCGGAATACCGCGCCACCTTGGCGCAGATCACGCCGGCGGTGTAGGTATTGGCGGCTGCACCGCGCACACGGCCGATCCGCCCTTCGGCGGTCAGGTCGACTTCCAGGGCACAGGCCGAGGGACAGTCGTGCGGACAGACCGAGTGGCCGATGGTTTTTTCTGCTTTGATGGGGGTCGCAACGTTCATGGCTTTTCTATATGGCATCGGCATTTCGGCTCAAAGAGCCAATCGCCCACCCATCGCAACTATTGATCACAGCCATCGGCGGCGCTCATGAACTATCGGCACATCTATCACGCAGGCAATTTTGCCGACGTCCTGAAGCACGCAGTGCTGGCACGGCTCATCAACTATCTCCAGCAGAAGGAGAAAGCGTTCCGTGTTCTCGATACCCATGCGGGCATCGGGCTCTACGACCTCTCCAGCGAGGAAGCGCAGAAGACCGGCGAATGGCGCGACGGCGTCGGCCGGCTGCTCGACGGCGAACTGCCGCCGGAGATCGCGGTGATCCTCGCCCCCTACCTGTCCTCCATCCGCGCGCTGAACCCCGGCTCCGAGCTGATGCTCTACCCTGGCTCGCCGAAGCTCGCGCGCATGCTCTTCCGACCCCAGGACCGGCTTTCGGCGATGGAGCTGCATCCGGACGACTACGAAACGCTGCACCGGCTGTTCGACGCCGATTTCCAGAGCCGCGTCACCGAGCTCGACGGCTGGCTGGCGCTGGGCGCGCACCTGCCGCCGAAGGAAAAGCGCGGATTGATTCTCGTCGACCCGCCCTTCGAAAAGGAGGGCGAATACGAACGGCTGGTGGATGGCCTTGCGCGCGGCTACCGCCGCTTTACCGGCGGCGTCTATTGCCTGTGGTATCCCCTGAAGCAGGGCGCGCCGATCAAAGTGTTTCATGAGGCGCTGAAGGCGCTGGACATCCCGAAGATGCTCTGCGCCGAACTGTCCGTCAGAAGCGACCGGGAAACCACAGGGCTTTCCGGTTCCGGCCTCATCATCGTAAACCCGCCCTTCACGCTGAAGAGCGAGCTCGACCTGCTGCTGCCGTTCCTGAAAACCCGGTTGGGGCAGGATCGTTTCGCGTCCAGCCGCTGCTTCTGGCTGCGCGGGGAAGAACAGACAACCCGAGGGGCTTGACGGACGGGCGCGACGCACCGCAATCTCATGCGACGACATAGGGAGACGCCCATGACTCGCACGCTCGCCGCCACGCTTCTCATTTCGCTTTCCCTCGCCGCCGCTACGGCGCCGGGCGCCATTGCCGCCGACTACATCGGCAGCAGCCAGGCGCAATCCTACAACGCCGGGGTCTGCAGTGAATCCTCGGTTCTCGGCTTCATCACATCCCGTTTCGAGTATCGGGATGCAAATTACCTGCACACCAATCTCTCGATCGCCGAGATCCGCGACATGGGGCAGAATCGGCAGGAGTTCCGCGACGAGACGCATCTCGTCGAGCGTGAATATTGCTACGGAACCGCTGTGATGACCAACGGCGAACAGCGTGCGCTCTATTACCTCATCGAACGCCCGTGGGGCTTTGCCGGCGTCGGCAGAAGCATCGAGTTCTGCGTCGGCGGCCTCGATCCCTGGTATGTCTACGGCGCCTATTGCGCCTCGCTCCGTTAATCATGAGATCATTCCGGAAAACGCGCCGGCTTCTGCCGGCGCTTTTCGTTGCAGCAGCCCTCGTTGGCTGCAGCGATCAGAACACTGAAAAGGCGCCGACGGCGACGGGAACGCAAGCCACGAAGGCGGCCGTTACGGTGCCGGTCGGCAGCGGCTTCGATTTCTATGTGCTCTCGCTTTCCTGGTCGCCGACCTGGTGCGGCGACAATGACCCCAAGGGAAAATCCAGCCAGTGCGAAGTCGGCGGCAATCGCGGCCTGATCGTGCATGGCCTGTGGCCGCAGAACGAACGGGGTTATCCGGACTTCTGCCCGACACGCCAGTCCGATCGCGTGCCGTCGTCGCTCGGCAAGCAATATCTCGACCTCATTCCATCGATGGGCCTGATCGGCCACCAATGGCGCAAGCACGGGACCTGCTCCGGCCTCAGTCAGGAGGAATACTTCGCCGTCACGCGCGCGGCGTGGGACCGGCTGACGCTGCCATCGGAGCTCGCACCTCCCCCGCAAGAAAAGGGCCTGCGCGTCGCCGCCATCGAAGATGCGCTCGTTGCCAAGAATCCCGGCATGACGAAGGACGCGGTCGCCGTGACCTGCGAGGGTAGTCGGCTCGAGGAAATCCGGATCTGCTTCGACAAGTCGCTCAATTTCCGCGCCTGCCCGGCGGTCGATCGCCAGGCCTGCCGAAAGGAAAGCGTGTCGCTGCCCCCGGCGCTTTGACCAGCCGCAGAAGGCGCCTGTCAGAAACCCATCTCGCAATCCCTGGAAGGAAAGACGCCCGATGAAGATCTTGTACTCGCCCGCCTCGCCCTATTCGAACAAGGTGCGCATGGCGGCGCATTATGCGGGCTATGCGGCCGAAAGTGTCTTGACCGACACCAATGCCAACCCGCCGGAGCTGATCGACAACAATCCGCTCGGCAAGATTCCGACGCTGATTCTCGACGACGGACGGGCGCTCTACGACAGCCGTACCATCATGCATTTCATCGACCGGGAGACCAAGGGCAAGCTCTATCCCAGGAACGCCGAAAAGCGCACCGACGTCGAGTTGCTGGAAGGGCTATGCGACGGCGTCTGTGACAGCCTGCTGTCGATCGTCTACGAGAAACGCTCCCATCCGCCGGAAAAGGTGCACCAGCCCTGGATCGACCGGCAATGGGAAAAGGTCGAGCGCAGCCTCGACCATCTGAATGCCAACCTGCCGAAGACCGGGGCCAAGCTCAATGCAGGCCATTTCGCACTCGCGGCGATGCTGCGCTACATCGAGCTGCGGTTTGCCGGCGAATGGCAGAAGGGGCGTGCCAAGCTGAAGAACTGGCCGGCGAAGTTCGAAAAACACTTCCCGGATTACCCCAAGTTCAAGGCCTAACGTGCAGACACAAAAAAGGCCGGGTCTCCCCGGCCTTTTCTTTGATCCGGCAGAAGCCGATCAGAACTTCACGCCCATACCGACTTTAACAGCGTGCTCGTCGTAGCCGGACGAGACCTTGGTGCTGCCCATACGGAAGTCCTTCGAACCGTAGTCCGTGTAACGGTACTCGACGCGTGCGGTGATGTTGTCCGTGACGAAGGTTTCAGCACCGACGCCTGCGGTCCAGCCGACCATGGTGTTCTTGTCGGAAGCGCCGCCGACGGTGCCCTTGGTCTGGCCGACGGCAAGACCTGCGGTACCGTAGACGAGGACCGGGTTCAGATCGACACCGACGCGGCCGCGGAGCGAGCCGTTGACGCCCTGCTTCATGCGCAGGTTGCCCTTGGTCGAATCCTGGCCGGAGTAACCGATATCGGCTTCGCCGCCGTATACCATCTGGCCATCCTGAACGTTGTAGCCACCATAGAGGCCGCCGCCGAAGCCGGCTGCGGTGTTGCTGCCGGTCGCATCGTGCTGGCCATGCTTCCAATCGGCGGTACCGCCGACATAGGCGCCCGACCAGTTCTTGACTGCCGGCTCGCTGTATTCGGCCTGCGGAGCTGCCGGAACTTCGTCGATCGCGTCTGCAGCCTGGGCGGCCTGGAAGGCGATGAGGGACACAGCCGAAGCCATGAGGGTGGTGGTGAGCGTACGCATAAACATTCTCCTTTTCGTCCCGATGCGCCGAGGGCTTGGGGTCCCACAGTGAAACATCAGGCAACTCTTAATTTAACCCGCCCGGTTGAGCTGAAATTGGCCAGCAAATGCGGATTCACAAGAGCCAAAATGTGAAATTTTGGTGGCACAAACGCGCCCGAAGTTTGATGTTGCTTTGGCGCCACAGGAGATTTGTTAACCATAAATCAAGATTAACGAAAGCTATACTATAAGTACGCAAAATAATACAATTTACGCCAATTCCATTAATTTTTGGGCAAGGAATCGTCAGGGAGTGTTTCAGCCCCGCGTTTCTTCCCTATATCTTCGTCCGCTGACGCGAAGATTCGAAAAAGCGGGATGAAACGTTGAAGAAAGCACTGAAGGCGGCTCTCGTAACCGGGGGCGCCAAGAGGATCGGTAAAGCTATAGTGGAGGACCTGGCCGCCCACGGCTTTGCGGTCGCCATTCATGCCGATGCCTCGTTTGACGAAGCGCGGGCCCTGGCCGAAACCCTGAAGAAGACGGGAACGAATGCCGTCGCGATTCGAGCCGACCTTACGGATACGGGCGCGACATCGACACTGATCGAGCGCGCGACAGCAGCGCTCGGGCCGATCGATCTGCTCGTCAACAATGCGTCGCTGTTCAAGAAGGATAGCCTCGATGCCTTCGACGAAGAGGTCTGGGACCAGCATTTCGCGCTGCATGTGAAAGCCCCTTCCCTGTTGGCGCGCGATTTCGCCGCGCAACTGCCGGCCAAGGCCAGCGGGCTCATCATCAATGTGATCGACCAGCGCGTCTGGGCTCCCAATCCGCGCTTTTATTCCTATATGTTGTCCAAGTCGGCGCTTTGGACGGCCACCCGGACGATGGCGCAGGCACTCGCCCCGCGCATCCGCGTCAACGGCATCGGCCCCGGACCGACGCTGCCGAACGAACGGCAGGACCCGAAGGATTTTGAGGCGCAGGTCGATGCGCTGATCTTGAAGCGCGGGCCGACGCTCGACGAATTCGGACGGACGATCCGCTTCCTGTTCGACACGCCGTCGATTACCGGACAGATGATCGCACTGGATGGGGGCCAGCACCTCGCCTGGGAAACGCCCGACATCAGGGAGATAGTGGAATGAATGGACGCGTGCCGGCCGACGGCGGCATCCTTTATGATGGCAGCGAAGCGGAAGACGACGACGACCTGATCGAAGTGTCTGACGTGAGCGGCATTGCGCCCGTCGTCGAGTGGCACGAGAATCATTCGGAGACCGAGGGACTGAAGGGCGCAGAGTTGATCCAGGCCTTCGTCAAGCTGCTGCCGAATGGCCCCGGCGTCTATCGCATGTTCAACGAGGCCGGCGACGTTCTCTATGTCGGCAAGGCGCGCAGCCTGAAGAAGCGCGTCAGCAACTATGCCCAGGGGCGCGGCCATTCCAACCGCATCGCCCGCATGGTGCGCGAGACCGCGAACATGGAGTTCGTGACGACGCGCACCGAGATCGAGGCGCTGCTGCTCGAAGCCAACCTGATCAAGCGCCTGAGGCCCCGCTTCAACGTGCTTTTGCGCGACGACAAGTCGTTTCCCTATATCCTGGTGACCGGCGACAGCCGTGCACCGGCACTCTACAAGCATCGCGGCGCACGCAGCCGCAAGGGCGACTTCTTCGGCCCCTTCGCGTCCGCCGGCGCGGTCGGCCGCACGATCAATTCGTTGCAGCGCGCCTTTTTGCTTCGGACCTGCACCGACAGCGTCTTCGAGACGCGCACGCGCCCCTGCCTGCTCTACCAGATCAAGCGCTGTTCGGCGCCCTGCACCGGCGAAATCAGCGATCAAGGCTATGCGGAACTCGTTCAGGAGGCCAAGGACTTCCTCTCGGGCAAGAGCCAAGCGGTGAAGGCGACGATCGCCGCCGCCATGGGCGAGGCAGCCGAGAACCTCGACTTCGAAAGGGCAGCGCTTTACCGCGACCGCCTCGCCGCACTCAGCCACGTCCAGAGCCACCAGGGCATCAACCCCTCTGGTGTCGAGGAAGCCGACGTCTTTGCGATCCACCACGAGGGTGGCATCTCCTGCATCCAGGTGTTCTTCTTCCGCACCGGGCAGAACTGGGGCAACCGCGCCTATTTCCCGAAGGCCGACCCGTCGCTGCCGACGGCCGAGGTGCTCTCGCAATTCCTCGCACAGTTCTACGACGACAAGCCCTGTCCGCGGCAGATCCTGCTTTGCGAAGCGGTGGAAGAGCAGGAACTGCTCGGCCAGGCGCTCAGCGAAAAATCCGGATACAAGGTCGCGATCCAGGTGCCGCAGCGTGGCGAAAAGAAGGATCTCGTCGATCACGCGCTCGCCAATGCGCGCGAGGCGCACGGCCGCAAGCTGGCGGAAACAGCCTCGCAGTCGCGCCTGCTCGAAGGCTTCTCGGAAACCTTCAAGCTGGAGCGCACGCCGCGCCGCATCGAGATCTACGACAACTCGCACATCATGGGCACCAATGCCGTTGGCGGCATGGTGGTGGCGGGGCCGGAAGGCTTCGTCAAAGGCCAGTACCGCAAGTTCAACATCAAATCGACCGACATCACCCCGGGCGACGACTTCGGTATGATGCGCGAAGTGATGACGCGGCGGTTCTCGCGGCTGCTGAAGGAAGAGGGCAAACCGGACCGGAGCGCGGAGGTCGGTGACGATGCCGCTTTCCCCGCCTGGCCGGACGTCATTCTCATCGACGGCGGTCAGGGACAGATGACCGCGGTGCGCGCCATCCTCAAGGAGCTCGATGTCGAGGACTGCGTGACGGCGATCGGCGTCGCCAAGGGCGTCGATCGCGACGCCGGCCGCGAACGCTTCTTCGCGCTCGGTCGCGACAGCTTCACGCTGCCGCCGCGCGATCCGGTGCTCTATTTCATCCAGCGGCTGCGCGACGAGGCGCACCGTTTCGCGATCGGCTCGCATCGGGCTCGCCGCAAAAAGGAGATGGTCAAGAACCCGCTCGACGAGATCGCCGGCATCGGGCCGACGCGCAAGCGCGCGCTGCTCACGCATTTCGGCACCGCCAAAGCCGTCTCGCGCGCCGGCATCAACGACCTGATGGCCGTCGCCGGGATTTCCGAAACGGTGGCGCGGCTGGTCTACGAACATTTCCACGACGATGCCGGGAAATGAAAACCTGATGTCACAATTCACCCGGCGTTCACATGCGATAGGGCAAATATGACAGTTGACGACGATGACCTGTTGACCTCCGGCCAGCAAAGTCATTTCTGTACCTGACGAACCAGAGAACACGAATCCATGCCCACGCCCGTCGCCTACAGCATCCCGAACCTGCTCACCTATTTCCGCATCCTGATCGTGCCGCTGATCGTCCTTTGCTTCTTCGTCGAAGGACGGCTGCACAGTTCGGACTTCGCGCGCTGGACGGCAGTGGCGCTTTTTGCCGTTGCCTCAATCACTGATTTCTTCGACGGCTATCTCGCACGCATCTGGAAGCAGACATCGAACATCGGCAAGATGCTCGATCCGATCGCCGACAAGCTGCTGGTCGCCTCCATCCTGCTGCTGGTCGCCGCCGACGGCACGATCGCCGGCTGGTCGATCTGGGCTGCGATCATCATTCTGTGCCGTGAAATCCTGGTCTCGGGCCTGCGCGAATATCTGGCGGCGCTGAAGGTCAGCGTTCCCGTTACCCGCATCGCCAAGTGGAAGACGACGATCCAGATGGTCGCCATCGCCTTCCTGCTTGCCGGCCCGGCAGGCGACAAGATTTTGCCCTATACGACGGAAGCCGGTATCGTGCTCCTGTGGATTGCCGCCGCGATCACGCTCTATTCGGGCTACGATTACTTCCGCGCCGGCCTCAAGCACGTGGTCAACGAATGAGCACCGTCAACCTGGTCTATTTCTCATGGGTGCGCGAGCGTATCGGCAAGGGCGAGGAAACCCTCGACCTTCCCGCCGGTGTCGTCACCATTGCCGATCTGCTTCAGCACCTGAAGACGCTCGGCGAGGAATACGAGGCGGCGCTCGAACATGAAAACGTCATCCGCGCGGCCATCAACCAGGAACATGTCGACCACAAGGAGCCGATCGCCGGCGCCCGGGAGATCGCCCTGTTTCCGCCGATGACGGGTGGCTGAGGCTATGCGCGCGCCGGTGACCGTGCGCGTCCAGCGCGAGGATTTCGACCTCAATAGCGAGGTCGCCAAGCTTTCGGCCGGGCGTGCCGACATCGGCGCCATCGCCACCTTTTCCGGGCTTTGCCGCGACGAGGCAGGCACGCTTGCCGCCCTCGAACTGGAACACTACCCCGGCATGGCCGAGGCGGAGATCGAACGCATCTGCCAGGAGGCGGTCGAGCGCTTCTCGCTCCAGGCGGCCACCGCCATCCACCGCTACGGCAAGATCCTTCCCGGCGAGAACATCGTGCTTGTCGTTGCCGCCTCGCAGCACCGGCAGGCCGCCTTCGACGGCGCCAACTTCATCATGGATTTCCTGAAGACATCGGCTCCCTTCTGGAAGAAGGAACATTTGGGCGACGGCACGACCGGCGGCTGGGTCAGCGCCAAGGATGCTGACGACACCGCACGGGACCGCTGGTCGAAGTAGCCGCCCGTTCCTTGAGGTCAGGGAATGACCTTCTCCTTGCGCGTCACCGCCAGCACGATCACCAGAAATCCGAAGATCGCAAAGTCGCGCCAGAGGATCGGCCCATAGGCGCTCCATAGTGTTTCGAGCAGGCCGACCGCGGCAGCGCCGAGGGCTGCATAGAGCGGCGAGGCCTGGCCGCCGATGGCGGCGATGAACAGTACCTTGACGCCGAAAGTAAGCCCTGTGCCGAAATCCATGTTGCCGTAGTAGGACGCGGCGAGGATGCCGCAAAGGGCAGCAATCAGGGACGCCGCGCCATAGGCGACGATGTAGACAGTGGCCGCGTCGACCCCGCAAAGCGCTGCAGCCCCCCGGTCTTCGGAGACGGCCCGCCAGAACCGCCCTGCCCGCGAATGGGTCAGGAACCAGTGCCCGGCCGCCACCAACGCCGCCATCAGCGCGGTATTGCCGAGCTGGATGACGGTCAACGTGACCGGGAAACGCGGATCATCCCAGAAGACGATGTTGGCATTGAGGAACGGCGGCAGCCACAGGCTGCGGGTCTCCGAGGCAAGCCGTGCCGTTTCCATCAGCACCAGCAGGCAGCCGAGCGAGGCGACGACGACGGTGTTGGCCGACGAGAAGGCCAACGGCCGCATGACATAACGCCCGGCGACGAGCCCGGCACCAACACTGAAAGTCAAGGCAGCCGCCGCACCGAGGCCAAGGGCGGCCGGAAGCACCAGCCACAGCCGGTCCCAGCCGAAAGCAGCAAACAGCACAAAGATCTGGCCCGAGAAGGCAAAGAGCGCACCATAGGTGAGATCGGCCCGGCGGGTCACGGCAAAGGCGATCGCGTAGCCAAAGGCCAGCGCCGCGTAGAGCGCTGCGACGGGAACGGCATTGGCGAGCTGCTGCAGAAAATAGAGCATGGCGCATCCGGAGCGTGACAAGATCAATATAACTGGTAAAATCAATTTTGCCAGTTAGGATTTTTGCATGACCTTCACCTGGACAGCCCATCGATTTGCCGGCGGCGCCCTGGCACTGGATGTCGCCAATTCCATCGTCCTGCGTTTCGATCCCGAACGCCGGATCGACCGCTTCGCCGATGTCGTCGCACTCCATTCCTTTGCGGAAGCGGCCAACCGCTACAGCGCGGAGAGTGTACGCTTCGGCGCGCTTGCGCCTGTCGCCGCGGAGAACCGTGGCCGGCTCTTGCAGTTGCGCGAAGCGACCGACCGGCATTTTCGCGCGGAGATCTCGGACACGGGCCGGCCGGAACTGTTGGCGGATCTGCTGGAAGCCATCGCCGGCGTCTTGCGCGGCTCGACGCACCAGGGTGGCCTGCTTTCGCTCGACACCGCAACGGCGCAATCGGCGCTCACGCTTGCCGCCAACCCCGAGCCCGATCGGCTGAAGATCTGCCCGAATTGCGGCTGGCTGTTTCTCGACCGCAGCCGCAACCGCAGCCGCACCTGGTGCGACATGGCCGTCTGCGGCAACCGCACCAAAGCCAAGCGCCACTATCACCGCAACAGGGAAGAAGCAGGCCCATGACAAGGATATTCGGGATCTTGGCCACACTTGCCATCGCACTTGCCGCTGCGGCATGTCAGCGCGAGAGCGGCCCGGATCCGCTGAAGCTGACGGGCAAAATGTTCGTCTTCAACTACCGCCTCGCCTATGCGACCTACATGGTCACGCTGACCAAGGCCGAGGCGGTGCCCGACGGCAGCATCGTGGTGGCGCGCTTCGAAAATCCGGCCGGCGGCGACGCGCTGACACTGGAGCGCAAGCTCTTTCCGAAGTTGGAGAAGGTGGTGCTGGAAAGCCCCGATGTCACCTGCGTGAAGAAGGATCGCCCCTATACGGTGTCGATCGAGGTCAAAGGCCCCGAAGGCCAGTCACTGCAGAAGCTTGAGACCACCGTCGTCTCCGATGTCGATCAGGACATCATGCCGGCCAAACCGCTGGTCGAGGGCCCGGCCTACGACAAGAACCCGGCGGTCTTCAGCGGCGGCAAGGCACCAGCCCATTTCGAGACCGCGAAGTGCCCCGTCTGAGAGACCGGGCAACAAAAAACCGGAGCGTTTCCGCTCCGGCTCAAATCCTGAGTCAATTCAAGCCGCTATGGCTCGAACCGAAGATTTTGAATCAGCCAACGATCTCGGTGCCCGAGAACCAGTAGGCGATTTCTTCAGCAGCGGTTTCCGGAGCATCCGAACCGTGAACCGAGTTTTCGCCGATCGAGAGAGCGTGAACCTTGCGGATCGTGCCTTCGTCAGCGTTTGCCGGGTTGGTGGCGCCCATGACTTCGCGGTTCTTGGCGATTGCGTTTTCGCCTTCGAGAACCTGAACGATGGTCGGGCCGGAGGACATGAACTCGACCAGTTCGCCGAAGAACGGACGCTCCTTGTGAACGGCGTAGAAGCCTTCGGCTTCGCGACGGCTCATCCAGACGCGCTTGGAAGCGACGACGCGCAGGCCGGCATCTTCGAGCATCTTGGTGATGGCGCCGGTCAGGTTGCGCTTGGTCGCGTCCGGCTTGATCATCGAGAAGGTACGTTCAATAGCCATTGGCTCAAATCCCTTGTTTCTTGAGAAGTGGCGGTTCATTAGCCGCCAATTCCGCGCAAAACAAGGGGGTTCACCGATGATTCGGCTTAGGCCAGGCGGGTTTCACGCAGCCGTCACACTGCGCCCGAGCCCGCCATGCAGATCGAGGCAGCGCTCAAACCAGGCGGTGACGGGATCACCCGGCTGAAGCAGGCGCTGCGGCGAGACGATGCGCGCCCACTGAAACGCGCCGAAGACGATGTAGTCGGCGAAAAGCGGCGTTGCACCACCCAGAAAATCCTGAATCTTCAGCAGATGGCGCAAAGGCTCGAGCTTTTCCGAGAAGGTTGCGAGAGAGGATCCGCCACTTTCGGCCACGGCCTCGAGCGACGTGCCGAAGCGCTTTTCCCGGCTCTCGCGGAAATAGGCCTGATCGACGGGATCCAGCCGGTCGTGAATATCCCGGATGATGATGCGGGTGATGGCCGGGTGCAGCGTCGTCTGCGACCAAACCTCGACGAAGCGGGCGATCGCCATCGCCCCCTCGCCGGCAAAGAGCGCCGGACGGTCCGGATAGGTCCGTTCGAGATAAAGGGCGATCTCGAAGCTGTCCTTCACGAGCTTTTCTCCATCCCGCAGCAACGGCACCAGGTTCGTCGCCCCGTCCTCGACCGCTCGGATTTCGGTGAAACCGATCGGCACGGTGTCAAAGTCGAGCCCCTTGTGGGCCAGCGACATCGCGGTCTTCCACACATGCGGCGAGAAGGGACGCGCCCTGTCGGATCCACACAGCGAATAGAGCTTTCTAGTCATGCAAACTCTCCGGGACGATTGGCGTCCTCTTGAACGACATATCCGCCGCGTCATCAAATCAGTAAATTTCATGAATGATATCAGACACAGGAATGCGGTTCCGGGTTAGCGTCGCCATCCGCAACCGCAGCCATCAGGAAGGTAGCCGATGCTCGATCATTTTCGCATGTTCGCCGATTATAACCGCTGGGCGAACCGCCTCGTCTATGCTGCTGCTGCGGAGCTGACCGATGCCGAATTGCGGGAAAACCGCGGCGCCTTTTTCGGCTCACTGCTTTCAACCCTCAATCATATCCTCGTTGCCGACCGCATCTGGATGAAGCGCTTCACAGGCGAGGGCAATACCCCTGCTTCACTCGACACGACCCTGCACGAGGACCTCGCCGGGCTTACCGCCGCGCGGGCGGCCGAGGACGAACGCATCATCGCCTGGATCGACAACCTCAGCGACGAGCGCCTTGGCGCTTTGCTTAGCTACAGAACGCTCACCAATCCGGCGGCCGTCGCGCAGAGGCTGGCGCCGACGCTCGGCCACTTCTTCAACCACCAGACCCACCATCGCGGTCAGGCGCACGCGACGCTCACCGCGCTCGGGCGCCCGTCCCTGATACTGGACCTAGCCCAGTTTCTGAGGACCCAAGGATCACAGTGGGCGTAACGGCGAGCGCAACGCCTCGAAGCCGAACAGCCGCAGTGGCCGGATCTCACGCCCGCGCCATGCGGTAAGCTTCTTCAAGAGCTGACGCTGGCCGAGCCATGCGACGAGGCCGAGCGCCACGCCGCCGATGATCGACAGCAGCGAAAAAGCCGCCGGCGGCAAGGCCGGCTGCATCGGCACCATCAGCAATTCCGGCACGAAGCGGTGCAGGATGTAGATGTGGAAACCCGCCGCCGACAGGGGCAGGATGAGCTGAGCCGACCAGCGCGGCAGACTGACGCGTGGAAGGTAAAGCAGCGCGGCCAGGACGGCGATCTGCAGCAGATATTTGATCTTCGTGCCGATCCAGACTCCTTCGTAGAGGCCGAAGAACAGGAAGGCCCCCGTGCCGGCCAGCATCAACAGCAGCCGCTGCCTGGCCGTTTCCGCAACGGCGGCGCACCAGCCAATGACGGCGAGATAGAAGATCCATGGCAGCGTAAAGATCTGGCGATTGCCGATCGGCCAGACGAGTGGCAGCGCCAGGCGGGTAACAAGCGCGGCCAGAAGCAAGGCCATCCCGGCGGCGAAGGGTTTTGCCGACACGAAACGGCGAAACTGCGGGACGGCAAAGAGCCCGACGAAGACCATCATCATCTGGCAATAGGCCTCGATGAACCAGTAGAGATAGGGCACCATGCCGTGCGTTTCCGGCAGGGCCACGCCGAAGTTGCCGACGAGAAAGACCGAGGCCCAGGGCACCTCACCCCAGGCGACCGCATAGGCCGCAACGATCAGATAATAGGGGATCAGCACCTGCGCGAGCGGCCGCAGGATCGCCCAGCCGTCGCCTGCAAGCAGCGGTCCCATCTGAAAGCGCGCAAGGCTGAAGCCGGCGAGAACGACCATGGCCGCCGACCCGCCGGGGATCGGCCACAGGACCTCGTGGTGCAGGACGACCAGAAGAATGGCAAGCGCACGGATCAAGAGGTCCGTGCCGATCCGTCGCGTGGCAGTCTCGCGCCGTTCCTGGAGCGATAGCTCGGCGATCGGCAAGGTCTCCCAGGCATCCGGAACTTGCCCCAGCGCCTTTTCCAGCCCGATCGACAGCTGAACGAAGCGCAAGGAATCGCCACCGAGCGAGACAAAGCTGTCGGACCGCTTCACCCGCTTCGGATAGAAGACCTGGGCAAAGAGCCCTTCGATACCGCCGTTATCATCATCGCCACTGGCCGCCGCCTGGCGGGCAGCCATGTTCAGTGCGTTGTAATCGATCTTGCCGCTGGCAAGCCGCGGCATCTCGGCAAGGGGCGTCGCCTTCAGGTGGGCCAATGTCAGCCCGCTTGCCTGCGCCAAGAGCCGCCTGATCTCTTCGGCATCGCGGCTGCCGGCGTAAAAGGCGTGAAGGCCGGCATCGTCGCCGACAATGGCAGCGGTGATGCCGCGCGCCTCGAGCCCCGCTTCCAGCACATCGTGCGCGATCCTGAGCCCGGCGATCTTGGAGATCCGCTTCATGCGGCCGACGATCTGGAACAGGCCGTCGGCATGGCGCATGGCGAGGTCGCCGGTCCGCAATTCGGCAAGGTCGGCGCCGCGGCAGAGGTCATCCCGTGAAATGGCATAGCCCATCATGACGTTCGGGCCGCGATAGACGAGTTCGCCAGCCACGCCGTCGCTTTCGATCGGCACGCCGCTCTCGCTCACGATCAGAAGGCGTCCACCTGGAATGGCGACGCCGATCCTGTCCTCGTTGCCGGAAAGCTGAGCCGGCGGCACATAGGCGATGCGGGCGGTGGCCTCGGTCTGGCCGTACATGGCGAAGAAAGCCACACCCTGGGTGCCGAGATGGTCGTTGTAGAGTCGGATGACATCAGCGCTCAAGCGGCCACCGGCGACAGTCATGAAACGCAGCTTGGCGAAGCGACGGTCGCGGAAGCCCACTTTTTCCAGCAGCTCGTACGAGTAGGGCACGCCCGAGAGGTTCGTGCTTCCGCTTTCCGCGAGACCATCGAGAAAACCGGCATCGAGGATGGAGCCGCCGGGAATATAGAGGCTGGCGCCGACGACCAGGTGAGAATTCAGCACCGACAGGCCGTAGGAGTAATGGAGCGGCAGGATCAGGCAGCCGCGATCATCCGCCGTCAGGCCGAGATAGTCCGCGATCGCCGCAGCGTTGGCCGAAATGTTTTCCCGCGACAGGCGCACGGCCTTGCCGCAACCGGTGCTGCCCGAAGTCGAGAGCATGACGGCCAGTTCATCATGGGGCGTCCGATCGCCCTGTCGCAGATGCTCCGTGCGCCAGCGGCCATCGATGCGACGGAAGCCGAAGTCTGGCTCGAAGGCATCGACCCAGGAGCCGGCAGCGCCGTTCTTCGGGGCTTGCATGGCGACGGCATGCCGGGCGGCGAGCGCTGCCAGATAGGCGACAATCGCATGCTCGCAAAGCTCGGCCTCGATCGTTACCAGCCCGCGCGGACCGCGAAAGGCAAGTGCCTGGCGGGTGACCCGCTCATGGAGTTCGCGATAGGTGACGATCCGTTGCCCGGAAAAGACCAGCGCCGGCCGGTCGCCCCATTTCGCCAGATCCGCAATGAACGAGAGGGACATGCTTGACCGTCGCTGTTTGCCCGGGCTCGATGCCCGATTTAGCAGCGCCGAATATAATTGGTGACTAAAGGCGTCAAGTATAAAGATGGCGACAGTTGACGACCGTCCATTTCCCGCGACATGCGGTCGCGGTGGACGGAGGGCCGATGGAATTTAGCAACCATACCGGGCAGGAATCGCCCAGAGCCCGAAATCTTCAGACTCCCTTAAATGCAGCCTTCTCATAGTGGCGGCTTATCAATCCAGAGATCGAGAAGCGACCGGGGGCCACGACAGAATGAACAGGCAAGTTCCAGCGGATGCCAGCCGATCGCAGGCGAGGCAGGCGGCGATCATTCTGAAGGTGGCGCATGCGATGTCGGCGCACGGAATCGCGGCCCTGCCCCGCAATTACGAGCTTGTCTACGAGGCGCTGTCCGGTCGCCTGCCGGAGCTTTCCCGCGAACTCGCCGCACTCGGACACAACCCGCAGCAGGATGCGCTGGATGCCTTGGGTCTCAGGCATCATCTCATCTCCCATGCAGCACTTGCCGCGGACCGCACGAGAGCCGCCGGCCAGGAAGCGCTTGCCGAGATTGCCGGAAAGCTCAGGCTCGCCTTGCTGCAGAAACAGAGCTTCAAGGATGAACTGGACCATTTCGCCGGCCGCCTGGCCACGGACCCCGTTGCAGGCATGTCCGAGTTCGCCGACGACGCCGCGCGACTGCGGGAAGCGGCTGGCCGTTTGACGAATGAAGAAGGCGCTCTCCAGCAGGCGCTGGAAACCAGCATGAGACATCTCGCCGAACTCGAAGGCGAGCTTGCCGAAAGCCGGCGATCCCTGACCCGCGACCCGACCACGGGCCTGCCGAACCGCCTGGCGCTGACGGCAAAACTCGACTCGATCCTCGAAGCGGAACGGGCAGACCAGCCGGTTGCCCTGCTTCTTGCCTCGGTGGAAGGGCTGCGTGAAATGGCGGAGCACCACGGCGGCACGGTCGCCGCGAAGGCGCTTGCCAAGCTCTCGACGCTGTTTCGCAAGTCGATCAAGAAGGACGATTTCGTCGCCCGCGTAGGCCAGCAGGAGTTTGCCTTCGTGTGCCGGGATGTCAGCACCGAAAATGCCGAGGCCATTGCCCGGCGTCTGCGGCAGTCGGTGAAGGAACTGACGGTCACCCTCCCCGGACGGGCGCACACAGCCGAGACGCTTTCGCTTGCGGCCGGCATCACCCTTGCGCAACCGGCATCGACGAGCGCCGATCTGCTGACCCAGGCGGAGCAGGCCCTCGCCGGCGCACGCGATGGCGCCGGCATCCTGTGCTATTCGGCGGCCCTCGGCCGCGGCAGGGGCTACGGCCAGAGCGCCGCTTGACGCTTGCAAATCAGGCGGCGTCCGGGTGACGGCTTTCGTCGATTTCCGACGCCCTTTCACGCAGACGGCCGAGCAGCCGGAAGAATTCGGTGCGTTCACAATCGTCGAGCGCTGAGAACAGCTCATCGATCGTGCGATGGCGCGGCTGCAGTGCCGCCTCCAGCGCCAGCCGACCGCGGTCGGTGATCGAGATGATCTTCGCGCGGCGGTCTTCCGGATCCGGTTCGCGCAGGACCATGCCGTCCCGCTCCAGGCCATCGATCGCTTCGGTGACGGTTCTGGCCGCAAAGCCGAGCGCCGAGGCGATATCCGCGCAGCGACAGGGGCCGAGCGTGTTCAGATAAAACAGGAATTTGCTGCGCGCGAGCGAAACGCCTTCCTCCGACATCGATGCGTTCACCAGGCGATGAACGCAGTGGTAGAGCTCGAAGAGCCGCTCGGCGACTTCGACTTTTTCTGTCATGGCAATGTACCTCATTTGGCAACGCCAAAACGAAACAACCCGGCCCCGCGTGGGCGGGACCGGGTTGTTCGGTCGACCGTCTGGCGTGACTTACTGCTTGTTTTGGTCGGCCTCGCCGAAAGCCCTGGCGCCGCCATTGGCGATCGCGCCGGTTGCCGTCTTGTCGACGGATCTGTCTTCGATGCCCGCATAGTAGTCGCCGCGGCTTGCGGTCGCGGACACGCCGGTGCCGGCGGAGGCTTCGGCGCGGCCGGTAAAGAGCGGCGTGGAGCTAACACCCTCGTAGTAGCTTCCGCCTGCGACAGCGGCGGACGCGCCGCCGAGCATGGCCGCCGCAACGAGGATTGCGGCAAAGGACTTCTTCATCAATCTGTTCCTTGGTGGAGGTAGAAGGTCGGGGACTAGGCCCCGCATAGGCGCTTGGGGTCGCCTCATAGGATCATCACGGTGATCCATCAAATCCCTTGAAATGGGGTGCGGGCCAAAACCCGCGCCCCCTCATTCATCGCCGTTAGCGCGAAATGCCCTGGTAGTATTCGCCTTCGCCGCCGATCACGCTCTTCGGCGCGACGCTGAAGCTTGCGACCGAGCCGGTGTTGGTGCGATCGACATAGCCGGCTTCGGAGCTGCCGATGGTGAAGGACGACTTGCCGGTGACGGCCGGCGTGCGCTCGGTATAGAGCGGCGTCGGGCTGACGCCTTCATAGTAGCTGCCGCCGGCAAAGGCAGCAGAAGCGCCACCGAGGATAGCGGTTGCAACGAGAGCGGCGGAAAGAGCGGTCTGGATTGCGGTTTTCATGGTCTTTGCTCCTGGGAGGCTCGTTCGGCTGAACGAGGTTTCATCAAAAATGTCCTTGGCCGGATCGGTCGTCCCTCGGAACGCGGGGCCTCTGCCACTGGCGTTCGGTCGATCGAGGCGGTCAGAAGAGCGTTCCCCGCCCTTCCGTTATTGAGATGGTCCCTCACGATGAGGATGTGTAGTATCGATTGTCGGAACGCCTTGTTCAAAAATCGATAACAATGACCTCTTGAATTCCCGACCCGCCACAGCGGTGGCAACAGCACGCCGACGCCTCTTGCCTTCCCGGCCAAGTCCGGGCAAAAGGCCGCAATGATCCAGATTTCCGGCCTTTCCGCCCGCATCGCGGGACGTCTCCTCATCGAAAACGCATCCGTGACGCTTCCGGCGGGCACGAAGGCGGGGCTCGTGGGCCGAAACGGCGCTGGCAAGTCCACGCTGTTTCGCAT
Source organism: Ensifer sp. ENS02 (assembly GCF_014851885.1). Lineage (NCBI taxonomy): Bacteria > Pseudomonadati > Pseudomonadota > Alphaproteobacteria > Hyphomicrobiales > Rhizobiaceae > Ensifer > Ensifer sp. ENS02. The sequence continues at coordinate 257,344 of NZ_JACVAO010000002.1, forward strand.
CATAACCGGCGAATTCGCGTCGGAAGCCGGCACGATCGCGCTACCCAAAAACGCGCGCATCGGCCAGGTCGCGCAGGAAGCGCCCGGCACAGAAGAACCGCTGATCGAGATCGTGCTCAAAGCGGACAAGGAGCGCACGGCGCTGGTCGCCGAAGCCGAGACCGCGACCGATCCGCACCGGATTGCCGAGATCCAGACGCGGCTTGCCGACATCGGCGCCCATTCGGCCGAAGCGCGTGCTGCAAGCATTCTCGCCGGCCTCGGCTTCGACCATGAAGCACAGCTGCGTCCCGCCTCGTCGTTTTCCGGTGGCTGGCGGATGCGGGTGGCGCTTGCGGGCGTACTCTTTTCCGAGCCGGATTTGCTGCTGCTCGACGAGCCGACCAACTATCTCGACCTTGAAGGCACGCTGTGGCTCGAGGATTACATCCGCCGTTATCCGCACACGGTCATCATCATCAGCCACGACCGCGACCTCTTGAACACCGCGGTCAACGCCATCGTGCATCTCGACCAGAAGAAGCTCACCTTCTATCGTGGGCCCTACGACCAGTTCGAGCGGCAGAAGGCGGAAGCCGACGAGCTGCAGATGAAGGCGAAAGCCAAGAACGACGCAGCGCGAAAGCACCTCCAGAGCTTCATCGACCGCTTCAAGGCCAAGGCCACCAAGGCGCGCCAGGCGCAAAGCCGCGTCAAGGCACTGGAGCGGATGGGCACGATTGCGGCCGTGATCGAAGATCATGTCCAGGGCTTCTCCTTCCCGGATCCGGAGAAGGAAGCGGCTTCGCCGATCATCGCCGTCACCGGAGGTACCGTCGGCTACGAGCCCGGCAAGCCCATCCTCAAGCGCTTGAACCTCCGGATCGACACGGACGACCGGATCGCGCTGCTCGGCTCGAACGGCAACGGCAAGTCCACTTTCGCCAAGTTCATCTCGGGTCGCCTCGCGCCAGAGGCGGGCGAACTGAAGATCGCTCCCAATCTCAAGGTCGGCTTCTTTGCCCAGCATCAACTCGACGACCTGATCCCGACGCAAAGTGCTGTCGAGCACGTGCGCCGGCGCATGCCGGAAGCGCCTGAAGCCAAGGTGCGCTCACGCGTGGCGCAGATGGGGCTTGCGACGGAAAAGATGGAAACGCCCGCCAAGGATCTTTCCGGCGGCGAAAAGGCGCGGTTGCTGATGGGCCTTGCCGCCTTCGACGCGCCGAACCTTCTGATCCTCGACGAGCCGACCAACCACCTCGACATCGACAGCCGCAACGCGCTGATCACCGCGCTCAACGACTATTCCGGCGCCGTGATCCTGATTTCACACGACCGGCACCTGATCGAAGCGACGGCCGACCGGCTGTGGCTGGTGCGCGACGGTACCGTGACGAGCTATGATGGCGACCTCGAAGATTACCGCAGCCTGATTGTCGGTGGCCCCAAGGCGAAGGACGAGAAGCCGAGGCCGACCGGCGTCGACGACAGCCTTTCGAAGGCGGACCAGCGCAAGGTCAATGCCGACAAGCGCGCCTCGCTGGCGCCGCTCCGCAAGAAGATCAACGAAATCGAATCCTTGACCGGAAAGCTGGAGAAACTGATTCAGGCACTTGATGTGGAACTTGCCGATCCGGCGCTCTACGAAAAGTCGCCGGCCAAGGCTGCACAAAAGGCCAAGGAACGCTCCGACGCGGCAGCGAAACTCACGCATGCCGAAGAGCAATGGCTCGAACTTTCCGCCGAATATGAAGGCGCGATGGCCGGCTGACAGAAGCCGGCCCCGCCGTCGCCTCCCCTCCGTCAGCCCAGCTCGAAAGTGGTAATTCCGTAGATTCGCGCCAGCGGCAGCCCCGGATCCGGCCCACGATACATGCGCGCGGTCTCAAACACGGGCTTGAGATTGTAGCGATCGCAAAGTGCCTTGGCCGAGGCGTTCGGTTCAGGGATGTCGAGGTATACTTCGCTGCCGTTGACGCCGGCGGCAAGCTTGCGAAAGACCAGATCGGCGCCGGTCTCGGTGTCGGAAAAGAGCGGCCCGATCTTGTATCCGTTGCGGCAGGCCCGGATCGTCCCATAGGCCGCCACCGCGCCATCGCGCAGCAGCAAGACGCTGCGCCGCCCGTCGCTCGCCTTCAGCCACTCGCGCAGAAACACCTCGCGACGCGCCGGGACGAAGCGGCGATCATAGTCGATGAGGAGCGGCATGTGCACCGGCGCGACCTCCAGCAGATCCGCGCCCGGCGGCTCGACCACGTCGATGATGCCGCCGTAGCGGATGTTCGCGTGGGCGTAGGCGAAGCCGGACCGGCTATAGTTCTCCTGCTGCGCGACCACGCCGTCCAGACCGACGATGCGCCGATCGGCAACCGACATCGCCTGTTGCCACAGCTGTCGGCCAATGCCCCTGCCGCGATGGTCCGGCCGGGTGATGAAGAAGCCGAGAAAGCCGAAGCTTTCGTTGTACCGCACCAGCGAGATCGCGGCGACCGGCGCCCCCTCTCCATCCGCCACCCAATAGCCCTCGGGGTCGGCTGCCCAGAAAGGCCCCGCGTCGCCGAGGCCGGGGTTCCACCCCTCTTCCGCGGCCCACTCGATCATGATGTCGAGGTCGGCTCGGCTTGCCCGACGGATCTGCTGCTGCATCGTTCACTCCTCGTTCGGGTGGTCAGACCACCCATGTCAGTCCAGTTGACGGCACGGCATCGCACGTCCACCGGTAGAGTTAGTGCGGCGACGTTGAGAGGGAATGACAATCTGTCGATTCCATCGACATCGATGTCATAGCCGTGGGCGGAGCGGCGGCTTGCTCCCGGTGTGCAATCTGCTACAAGAGCCGACAATAAGTCATACAAATCGAGCGGAACACCATGGCCCCCATCAAAATTGCGCTTGTCGGCATCGGCAAGATCGTTCGCGACCAGCACCTTCCGGCGATCGCCAAGAACAGCGACTATCAGCTGATTGCCGCCGCGAGCCGACATGGGACGGTCGACGGCATCGACAATTTCAAATCGATCGAGGCGATGCTCGACGCGGTTCCTGCGATTGAAGCCGTGTCGCTCTGCATGCCGCCGCAGTATCGCTACGAGGCAGCTCGCGTCGCGCTCGACGCCGGTAAGCACGTGTTTCTGGAAAAGCCGCCGGGCGCGACGCTCAGCGAGGTCGCGGACCTCGAGGCGCTGGCAGCATCGAAGGGGCTGTCGCTGTTTGCAAGCTGGCACTCCCGCTACGCGCCGGCCGTGGAAGCTGCAAAGTCCTTCCTGGCAACGACGACGATCAAGGATGTCCAGGTCATCTGGAAGGAAGACGTGCGGCACTGGCACCCGAACCAGGAATGGATCTGGGCGGCCGGGGGCCTCGGGATCTTCGATCCGGGCATCAACGCGTTGTCGATCGTCACCCACATCCTGCCACGCCCGCTGTTCGTAACGTCGGCCGTGCTCGAATTCCCGGAAAATCGTGACGCGCCGATCGCCGCCAACATCACCTTCACCGACGGCCAAAAATTGCCGGTCGCGGCGGAATTCGACTGGCGCCAGACAGGCAAGCAGAGCTGGGACATCGTTGCCCGCACGGCGGCGGGCGAGATGGTGCTGTCGGAAGGCGGCGCCAAGCTCTCCATCGATGGCAAGCTCGTGCACGAGGAGCCGGAGCAGGAATATCCGATGCTCTACCGGCGCTTCGCCGAAATCGTCAAAGCCGGGAAGTCGGACGTCGATCTGGCGCCGTTGCGCCACGTCGCAGATGCCTTCATGCTCGGCAAGCGCAAATTCGTCGAGGCCTTCCACGACTGATCTTCCGGACATGCCGGAAACAAAAAGCCCGCGGTCTCGTCCGCGGGCTTTTTTGTCGTAACGCTTGTAAACTCAGGCCTTCTTTTCCCAGCGACCATCGCGGTTCTGCTGCCAGTAGGTCAAGGTGTGGCCCTCGCCCTTCAGCCGCTTCCAATGGCCGCGCGCGCCTTCCAGCTGTTCCTGGTCATAGCCGTCGAACATGAAGACGATGCGCTCATAGGCCGAAACGTCAGGCGGGCTCGCGCCATCGATGACGAAACGCACCGTCGCCGCATTGGCATTGCCGTCGTCGGCGACGAGCAACACCGGCTGATCCGCCGCAAAGTCCCCGGCGTCAGTGCCATGCGGCAGGAAACTCTCGTCGCGATAGACCCAGAGATGCGTATCGAGCGCATCGCGGCGTTCGGCATCGACCGTCTGTACGACCACGCGCCAGCCGCGCTCGACACTCTTGTCGAGCAGCGGCGGCAGCGCGTCTTCCAGCTTCGATTCCGTCAGGTGGTAGAACAGGATCTCGGTCATGCCGATTGCCTCCCGCCTTTCATCACGTCCGGCATTGCCGATCAGGCCTCGTAGCTCGCCCGCACCAGCTCATCAAGCAGCCGCACGCCGAAGCCCGAACCCCAGGACTGGTTGACCTCGTCGGTCGGCGCGCCCATCGCGGTGCCAGCGATGTCGAGATGCGCCCAGGGGGTATCCTTTACGAAGCGCTTGAGGAACTGCGCCGCGGTAACCGCGCCACCGTGGCGGCCGCCGGTGTTCTTCATGTCGGCGAACTTGCTGTCGATCATCTTGTCGTATTCCCGGCCGAGCGGCATGCGCCACAGGGGCTCGTGCGTCGCGATGCCGGCGGCAAGAAGCTGCCCCGCCAGACGGTCGTCGTTGGAGAACAGGCCGGCATGATGCGTTGCAAGTGCAACCATGATCGCGCCGGTCAGGGTCGCGAGATCGATGATCGCCTGCGGCTTGAAGCGATCGTTGCAGTACCAGAGCGCATCACACAGCACGAGACGGCCTTCGGCGTCGGTGTTGATCACCTCGATCGTCTGACCGGACATGGAGGTCACGATATCACCCGGGCGCTGCGCACTGCCGTCGGGCATGTTTTCCACAAGGCCGATGATGCCGATGGCGTTGACCTTGGCTTCGCGGGCGGCGAGCACGTGCATGAGGCCGGTGACGGCGGCCGCACCACCCATGTCGCCCTTCATTTCCTCCATGCCGGCAGCCGGCTTGATCGAGATGCCGCCGCTGTCGAAGACGACGCCCTTGCCGACGAAGGCAAGCGGACGGTCCTTGGACTTGCCGCCCTTCCACTGCATGATGACGAGGCGCGGCGGGCGGCTCGACCCTTGCGCGACGCCGAGCAGCGCGCCCATGCCGAGCTTCTTCATTTCCTTTTCGGTGAGGATCTCCACCTCGACGCCGAGCTTTTCCAGCTCCTTCGCCTTGGCGGCAAACTCGACCGGGCCCAGCACGTTGGCCGGTTCGTTCACCAGATCGCGGGCGAGAAACACGCCTTCGGCAACGGCCTGCGCCGCCGTGAACGCCTTTTTCGCCGCGATGACCGTGCCGGTGACGATCGTCACCTTGGTCGGCTTGCCGGATGGCTTCGCGTCGTCGTCGGCCTTCTTGGTCTTGTAGCTGTCGAAGGCGTAGGCATTCATCTCCATGCCGAGTGCGAAGTCCGCTGCCGCCTTTCCGGTCACGTTGGCGTCGGGCGCGTCGACGAAGACCGTCACCTTGTCGACCGAACAAAGCTTCGCAGCGACGGCTCCGCCCGCCTTCAGCCAGTCATGGTCCGTCAGCGCATCCGCGTCTCCAAGACCGAGCACGACGATTCGATCGGCGGGCGAGCCATGCGGCGCGACGATGTCGAGGGAGGAGAACGCCTTGCCGGTAAACTTCTTGATCTTCGCCGCCCTTGCGACGACGTTCTCGGGGTCGGCGACATCGGCGCCGGCAGCCGCCGACGCGCCCGCGCTCTTCAGCAGAACGGCGACGCCACCGCTCGGCTTATGGGACTTGGCAAAGGTGAACTCAAACTTCATCGACATTGAAAACTCCGGGTATTTCCTGTCTGGACGCAACCCTTTGGATCGAATGGATCTTTCCGGGAGATCGAGCGCCAGCCCAAGGGGATCTAGGCCGCACAACGCAACCGGACGACACGGCAAGGCTTATGGCAAGCCGGCCTGTTACCGGGCGGTTACAGTGGCAAATATTCGCATCATTCGCCACCGTCAAAGCTGTTGCCGGCACCCTTCTCGCTTTTCAACCGCTTGGCAAGATGCCCGCAGATGTTTACATGCGGTTAACCGAGGTTCTTCGCCTTAAATTATCCCTGTTGCTGCACAATTCGAGCAGCACGGGTGGCTGGCAAAGAACCGGGCTTCGGTTTACGGACATGGGCGAAATCCGGTTCGATAACCGCCGCCGGAACAGAAACATGAGCAGGATTTTGGACCGGACACGGGCATGAAGCTGATCGAACGCTACATATTCCGGCGTGCCGTGATCATGTTCCTCGCGACGCTCCTGCCGTTGCTTGGCATCACCTGGACGACTCAGGCGCTGACCAACGTCAACCTCGTCACCGACAACGGCCAATCCGTGCTCGCCTTCGCCAAAGTGGCGACCCTCATCCTGCCTTCCGTCATCACGATCATCCTGCCGTTTGCGCTGGTGATCGGCGTCACACAAACGCTGACGACGATGAACACCGATTCGGAGCTGACGGTGCTCAACGCCGCCGGCAGCTCGCGCATGGCGATCATCCGGCCGGTGGTCTACCTGGCATTGGGCCTCAGCGTGCTTTCCTTCGTGGTCGACAATTTCGTCGAGCCCTATTCGCGTATGGCCTTGCGCAAGATGCTGGCAACCGCCAACGCCGATCTGCTGTCGTCCGTCGTGCAGGAGAACACCTTCCGCAAGGTCGCAGACAATCTTTATGTCCAGGTTGGCGCGCGGCGGGGCGGCGGCGTGCTGCAGGGCATCTTCGTCGCCGATTCGCGCAATCCGAGCTTCGAGCTCGTCTACTATGCCCGCGAAGGCGCCATCGACGACAAGAGCTCGGCGCTGGTGATGAAAGACGGGGAAGTGCAGCGCAAGCTCCCCGACGGCAGCGTGTCGATCATCAAGTTCGACTCCTATGCCTTCGATCTCGCCGACATGACCAAGACGACGCGCGAGGCGACCATTCGGGCAAAGGACCGCGACCTTCCCGGCCTGATCAATCCGGACCCGGAAGATCACGTCTACAAGAACAATCCGCTCGCCTTTACCGCCGAGCTCAACCGTCGCTTCACGGAATGGACCTTCCCCCTGCTCTTCGGCCTGATTGCGCTGGTCTTCAGCAGTGACGCACGCTCCCATCGCGAAGCGCGGCTTCATCCGATGGTCAGCGCGCTCGGCACGGCCCTGCTCATCCGCTGGATGACGTTCTATGCCGGCAACAGCGCCGAGGACTCCGTGTGGTTCGTGCCGTTGATGTATGCCGTGCCGCTGATGGCGGGCGCCCTCTGCATTCACCAGCTCGTCAGCAACAGGCGACTGGACATTCCGATGACCGGGCAGGAAAAGCTGCAGGAACTCCTGGTTCGCCTGCGCCTGATGCGGCCTGACGCCGAGAAAGGGCAGCCGTCATGATGGGCACGCTCGGCCGCTACTTCTTCATGCGCTACGTGATCACGACGTTCTGGTTCCTCGTCGGGATCTTCTCGCTGGTCTTCATCATCGACTTCAGCGAGCAGGCAAGCCGGCTGGCGAACCTGCCGCGCTACAGTATCTCCGGCGCCCTGTTGATGACCGCGCTCCGGATCCCGCTGATCCTGCAGCAGACGATACCCTTCGTCGCGCTGTTTTCGGCCATGGCGGCGCTGATTTCGCTCAACCGCCGCTACGAGCTGGTCGTGACCCGCGCAGCCGGCATCTCCGTCTGGCAGTTCCTGCGGCCCTTCATCCTCGGCTCCTTCCTCTTCGGCGTGCTGGCGGTCGTGGCGCTCAACCCGCTTGCTGCCTGGGGAACGAAGCGCGGCGAGGCGCTTTTGGCCGAATGGGGCTCCACGCGGAACGCCGATGCTGGCTCGATCCCGTGGCTGCGGCAGATCTATAACGGCACGGACACGATCATTGGCGCGCGCTCGGTTCAGGACAACGGCACGACGCTTCTCAACGTCACCGTCATCCACTTTGATCCACAGGGCACGATCATTCTGAGACAGGATGCGGCGTCGGCGAAACTCGAAGATGGTTACTGGCTTCTTAACGACGTCACGGAAACGCGCAACGGACAGCTTCCGCAACGTTTGAAAACAGCACAGCTGGCCACCAATCTTAAGCCGGAGTTTGTTCAGGAACGTCTTGCAAAGGCTGATTCCATTCAGTTTTTCGACCTGCCGCGCAAGATCGAAGTGGCCCGCTCCTTCGGTTTTTCGACCAACGGCATGGAAACTCAATTCCACTCAATGTTGTCGTTGCCGCTGCTGCTCGTCGCCATGACGCTGATCGCCGCTTGCGTGTCGCTGAAATTTAGCCGGTTTAACCAATCGCGCTCCGTAATTCTCGGTGGCATCCTTTCAGGCTTCGTGCTTTATGTCGTCACCGTGCTTGTCAAAGCATTCGGGAGCAGCGGCATTGTGCCTCCTTTCGTTGCAGCCTGGTTGCCAGTTGTTGTAGCGATGGCGCTGGGCTCGACGATTCTTTTAAATCAGGAGGATGGCTAGTGGCGGTAGTGAACCGCAAACGTATAAGGCTGATCAACGCTGCCCTGCTTGCAGGCGTGGCGCTGCAGACACTTGCCATGGGAATGAGTGCGCCTGCAATGGCGCAGCAGGCTTCGGACCGCCTCGATTCGTTGCGCCCGAACATGCCGGAAGACGCCAAGCTGCTTCTGTCCGCCAATGAGCTCGTCTACAACAAGGACGCCGAAAAAGTGATCGTGCGCGGCAACGTGCAGATCGATTACGGCGGCTACAAGATGGTGGCCCGTCAGGTCGAGTACGACCAGAAGAATGGCCGCATCTATGCATCCGGGGAAATCCAGTTCATCGAGCCCGGCGGCAATGTCGTCTATGCCGACAAAATGGATGTCACCGACGATTTCGGGGACGGTTTCCTCGAGCAGATGCGCATCGAAACCACCGATCTGACGCGGCTTGCTGCCACGAGCGGCGAGCGCCGGAACGGCGAAGAATTCATCCTGAACGAGGCCGTCTATACGGCTTGCACGCCGTGCTCGACCAAGCCGGACCATCGCTCGCTGTGGCACATCAAGGCGCAGCGCGTCATCCAGAACGGCCGCACGCGGACCATCCGTCTGGAGAACGCCCGCTTTGAGCTGTTCGGCAAGCCGATCGCCTATATTCCGGTCATGGAGCTGCCGGACCATACCGTCAAGCGCAAGAGCGGTTTCCTGTTCCCGACGTTCCGCTCGGCCCAAAAGCTTGGTGTTGGTGTCGGCGTCCCCTACTACTGGGCGATCTCGCCCTATATGGACGCGACGGCCACGCTTACCGGCCTGACACGGCAGGGATTCCTGCTGGAGGGAGAATTCCGCCAACGGTTCCACAACGGCTTCCATACGCTGAACTTCGCCGGCATCAGCCAGCTCGATAAGGGCAAGTTCACGCCCGGCACCGTCGACGCGATGCATACCAATCGCGGCATGATCGCGTCGAAGGCTGAGTTCGAGATCAATCCGCGCTGGACCTTCGGCTGGAACGTACTCGTCCAGTCCGACGCCAACTTCGCCAAGACCTACGAGCTGTCGACGTTCGACGGCACCACCTATACGAACCAGGCCTACCTGACGGGGCTCGGCAAGCGGAACTACTTCGATCTGCGCGCCTTCTACTTCGACATTCAGGACGCCGACGCCAACAGCATCGAGGAAAACCAGCAGCCGGCGGCGCAGGTCCTCGACTATTCCTACAAGGCGCCTGATCCCGTGCTGGGCGGCGAACTTTCCGCGACGTTCAACTTCACGAACGTGAAGCGCAACCGGCTCGACGCGTTTACCCAACCGGGCGTGGTCCGCTTCCGCGGCCTAGAAGGCACCTCGCACCGCCTGACCGGCGAGCTCGAGTGGAAGCGCACCTTCATCGCCCCGGGCGGCCTGGTCCTCACGCCGCTGCTGGCGGCGCGCGGCGATGCCATCGGGCTGAACATGGACAATCCGGGTCCGGCCTATACCGGCGACTTCAACACGAGCGATGCGGCAACGCGGCGCATGTTGACCGCAGGCCTCGAAGCCCGCTACCCGATCCTGTTCGTCGGTGAGGACAGCAGTCACGTCGTCGAGCCGATCGCACAGCTCTACGCGCGCCCGAACGAGCAATATGCCGGCGGCCTGCCGAACGAAGACGCGCAGAGCTTCGTGTTCGACGCAACGAACCTCTTTGACCGTGACAAGTTCTCCGGTTTCGACCGGATCGAGGGCGGCACGCGCGCCAATGTCGGCTTCCGCTACACGGGGACCTTCGACAGCGGCTACGGCCTGCGTGGCATCGTTGGCCAGTCGTTCCATCTGGGTGGCCTGAACTCGTTTGCGACGGACGACCTGGTCAAGGCCGGGGCGAATTCCGGTCTTGAGACCAAGAGCTCTGACTACGTTGCCATGTTCGGCATCGACGCACCGTCCGGTCTGATGGCGAGCGTTTCCGGCCGCCTCGACGAAAAGGACCTGTCGCTGCGCCGTGCCGATACCACCGTCGGCTATCTCGGCACGACCTGGCAGGCCGCGATGACCTATACGCGCATCGAAGCGCAGCCGCTCTACGGATCTCTGTCCAACCAGGACGAAATCCAGACCGCCGCCGCCTACCGGTTCCACGACTATTGGTCGGTGTTCGGCGCGATCACCTATGACATCAACAAGGATGTCATCTCACGCAACGGTTTCGGCATCACCTACGACGATCAGGACACGCTGTTCTCGATCGTCTACAAGCAGGAACGCGATACCGATGCCAATGTCGCAAACGACTGGTCGATCGGCGCGAGAATCAGCTTCCGTACGCTCGGCGACGTGAACGTCGGCGACACCAAGTTCGAAGAGCTCGACTATTATTGATATCGTCAAGCGAGTGGGCGAGCCAAAAGTTCGCCCATTCGTCGATATCGGCACCGTCAAACGGTCTTGTCATCGTTTGGCCGCATGTATTATGCATTCCCTCCGACAAGATAAGGCAACGGCGCAAGGCCGGCAGGCGGACAAAGCCTGTCGACGGTGATAGTCCGGGATATAGGAAAAGAGAATGGGCGGGAAAATGTCGATCTTGAGGACACTGTCGGTACTGGCTTTGGCCGGCACCTTGAGCGTTGCAATATGCTCCGGAGCTCAGGCAGCAGCGAGCACGGTCAAGGTAACGGTCAACAACACGGTGATTACCTCCGGCGACATCGCCAAGCGCGTGGCCTTCCTTCGCCTGCAGCGCCAGAAGGGCGGCAACGACGAAGCCAAGAAGCAACTCGTCGACGAAGTTCTCAAGCGTGCCGAGATCGCACGCATCGGCCAGTCCGTCAGCACGCAGGAAGTCGATGCCGCCTATGCGCGCTTCGCCTCGGGCAACAAGCTTTCGACCGAGCAGCTCGGCAAGATTCTCGATCAGGCCGGCGTCGGCTCCGAACATTTCAAGCAATTCATCGCCGTGCAGATGAGCTGGCCGCGTGCGGTCAACTTCCGTTACGGCAGCTCTAACCGCCTCCAAGGCGCCGACCTCGTCAAGCGCATGATGGAAGGCGGCGGACAGAAGCCGGTGACCACCGAGTATTTCCTGCAGCAGGTGATCTTCGTCATTCCCGAGAAGAAGCGCGGCGCGATCACCGCGAAGCGGCAGGCGGAAGCCAACGCCTCGCGCGCTCAGTTCCCGGGCTGCGAAACCTCGAAGGTGTTTGCCGCCAACTATCGCGACGTGTCGATCCGCAGCCTCGGCCGCATGCTTGCCCAGCAGCTGCCTGACGAATGGAAGCCGCTGATCGAGAAGGCCGGCGAGAACGGCACCACCGGAACCCGCGTGACAGAAAAGGGCGTCGAGTACCTGGCGATCTGCAAGAAGCGTGAGGTGAACGACGACACCGCCGCCGAAATCGTCTTCCGCGCCGAGGATATCGGCAAGAAGAAGGCCGGTGGCGAAGACCCGAACAGCGAGAAGTACCTCGAGGAGCTGCGCAAGAAGGCGCAAATCGTCAACAAGTAATCACGACGGAAACATGCGCGAAACTACCGGCGGGCCCCTCGCCCTGACCATGGGCGACCCGGCCGGTATCGGGCCGGACATCAGCCTCTCGACCTGGCTCGGCCGCCGCGATCATGCGACGGCCCCCTTCCTTTTCATCGGCGATCCCGCAGTCCTTGCCGCACGCGCCTCGATGCTCGGCTACACGGTGTCCATCCGCGAGACGGATTGCGCCGGCGCCCTCTCCCTCTTCGACACGGCGCTGCCGGTCCTGCCGCTTGCCTGCCCTGCCCCGGTCAAGGCCGGCGAGCCCGACACCGTCAATGCCAGCGCCGTGATCGGGGCGATCGACACGGCCGTGCGACTGGTGACCGCCGGACAGGCCTCGGCCGTGGTCACGAACCCGATCGCCAAGGCGGTTCTCTATGACGCCGGCTTCCGCTTCCCGGGCCATACCGAATATCTCGCCGATCTTGCCGAAAAGGCGACGGGACAGCCGGTGCTGCCGGTGATGATGCTGGCCGGACCGAAGCTGCGCGCCGTTCCCGTCACCATCCATATCCCCTTGAAGGACGTGCCGGAGCAACTGACGCCGGACCTCATCTACCGCACCTGCGCGATTACTGCGGCCGACCTTCGCAATCGTTTCGGACTTCGACAGCCACGGCTCGCGATCGCCGGGCTGAACCCGCATGCGGGCGAAAACGGTGCGCTCGGTCTCGAGGACGACGCCGTCATCCGGCCCGTCATCGACAGGCTGCGTGCCGAGGGTATCGATGCGGTCGGCCCGCTGCCGGCAGATACGATGTTCCATGATCGCGCACGCGCCACCTACGACGTGGCCATCTGCATGTATCACGACCAGGCGCTGATCCCGGCCAAGGCGCTCGGCTTCGACGATAGCGTCAACGTCACGCTCGGTCTTCCCTTCATCCGCACGTCGCCCGACCACGGCACGGCCTTCGGCCTTGCCGGCAAGGGCGTCGCCCGCGACGACAGCCTTCGGGCCGCGCTCGACCTTGCCGCATCGCTTGCGGCCAATATGCCAGGAGATACCCGCTGATGGCCGCCCTTGACGGTCTTCCTCCGCTACGCGACGTAATCCAGCGTCACGGCCTCGATGCCAAGAAGGCGCTCGGCCAGAACTTCCTGCTCGATCTCAACCTGACGCAGAAGATCGCGCGGACCGCCGGTTCGCTCGAAGGGGCAACGGTCATCGAGGTCGGCCCCGGACCGGGAGGCCTCACCCGCGCCATCCTCGCGCTCGGTGCCAAGAAGGTCATTGCGATTGAGCGGGACGCGCGCTGCCTGCCGGCACTTGCCGAAATCGGCGCGCATTATCCCGATCGGCTACAGGTCATCGAAGGCGATGCTTTGAAGACGTCGTCCGAGACGCTTGCCGACGATGGGCCGGTCAAGATCATCGCCAACCTGCCCTACAATGTCGGCACTCAGTTGCTCGTTAACTGGCTGCTGCCCGAGCGCTGGCCGCCCTTCTGGCAGTCGCTGACGCTGATGTTCCAGCGCGAAGTGGGCCTGAGGATCGTCGCCGACGCGGATGACGACCACTATGGCCGCCTCGGCGTGCTCTGTGGTTGGCGCACAAAGGCGCGGATGGCATTCGACGTGCCGCCGCAGGCCTTTACGCCACCACCGAAGGTGACGTCGTCCGTGGTCCATCTGGAGCCGGTGGAAAACCCGATCCCCTGCTCGGTCGCGGCGCTCGAGAAAGTGACGCATGCAGCCTTCGGCCAGCGCCGCAAGATGCTGCGGCAGAGCCTGAAGCCACTCGGTGGCGAGGCGCTGCTTGCCAAGGCCGATATCGACCCGCAGCGACGCGCCGAAACACTTTCGGTGGAAGAGTTCTGTCGCCTGGCCAACTGCCTCTGAGCGGGCATATGGATCGCAAGGCGCGCGCTACAAATAGCGTGAATCAAAAATGGCTCCTCACGGAGCCATTTCTTTTGAAGCCTTAGAACGGGTTTTCGGTCAGCAGCCCGTTGACGAAATCGAACAGGCCGGGGCGCCGGTCGCGGCGCAGGCGTTCGGCCTCGACGATCGCACGCACGGACGCAAAGGCGCGGTCGAGGTCGTCGTTGAGCACGATGTAATCATACTCCCGCCAGTGCTCGATCTCGGCGCGCGAGTTGGCAAGGCGCGTGGCGATCACCTCTTCGCTGTCTTCGGCGCGACGATGCAGGCGTGACTGCAGTTCAGCCATTGACGGCGGCAGGATGAAGATCGAGACGACGTCGCCCGCCATCTTCTCCTGGAGCTGCTGCGCGCCCTGCCAGTCGATATCGAACAGCATGTCGCGGCCCGCTGCCATGGCCGCCTCGACCGCATCGCGCGGCGTGCCGTAGAAGTTGCCGTGCACCTCCGCCCATTCGAGCAGCGAGTCGGTGGACCTCAGCGCCTCGAACTCGCGGATCGACTTGAAGTGATAGTGCCGTCCATCGATCTCGCTTGGTCGCCGCTGACGCGTCGTCACGCTGACCGAAATGCTCATCTCCGGATCGGCTTCCAGGAGGTTGCGCGCAATGGTCGACTTGCCTGCGCCCGACGGCGAGGAAATGACGAGCATCAGCCCACGACGGGCGATCTTGATGGGCGAAGGGGTCGCCGGGTTCATACCTTACTCCAGATTCTGGACCTGTTCGCGGAACTGGTCGATGACGACCTTCAGCTCGATGCCGGCGGCAGACACAGCGGCCGCGTTGGACTTGGAACAGATCGTATTCGATTCTCGGTTAAATTCCTGTGCGAGGAAATCGAGCTTGCGCCCGACGGGACCGCCCTTCGACAGAAGCTCCCGGGCGGCAACGATGTGGGAACCAAGCCGGTCGATCTCTTCGCGAAGATCCGCCTTGGTGGCGAGCAAAGCGACTTCGGCATGGAGCCGGTCCCGGTCGAGCGACGAGCCGTTGTCCATCACCAGAGCCACCTGCTGCGCCAGCCGATCGGCAATCGCAGCGGCGCTACGTGACGGGTCGGACTCGACCGTCGCCGTCAGCCGCTCGATCGTCTCGACCTGTCCCAGCAGGATCTGACAGAGTGCCGCGCCCTCGTCTTCTCGCATCGCGCGCAAATCGGCGAGCGCACCCACCAGACCTGCCAGGATACCGGCATCGAGCGCCGCACGCTCTTCTTCGCTTTCTTCCGGCTCGCGGAAGTCGACGATGCCGCGGATCGAGAGAAGCGTGTCGAACCGGAGTGGCGCGGGATCGACGAGATCACCGAGCTGGCCGCGCAGGTTCAGCACCGCCGTCAAGGCTGCCTGGTTGACCACGGCCTCGACGGCCGCCTCGCCGCCGCTGACGGAGAGGCCGATCTGAAGATTGCCGCGGGAAAAATACTCCGCTGCGAGCTTGCGCACCTCGGGCTCGAAGCGCTCGAGCCCCTGCGGCAGGCGCAGCCTGAGGTCCAGGCCCTTGCCGTTGACGGAGCGCAGCTCCCAGGCCCAACGACGGCGGCCGCTGCTGCCTTCTCTCCGGGCAAAGCCGGTCATCGATTGGAGCGGCATCATCACCTCCGTTGCGGTTTCAGCAGAAGCAATAAGGCGACGGCGCGGCATCCCGCAAGGGATATCCGCGCCGTGATTCGTCCGTCCACAATGCAAGCACCGCTGCGCGGCTATGCGCCGCCAGCAGCCGGCGTTATTGCGGCTGCGTGGCTGCCGGCTCGGCGGTGCCCGCGTCAGCCGCAGCCTTCGCCGCTTCTGCCGCCCGCTCTGCCTCGACCTTGCGCCAGCGGCGGACATTGGCATTGTGCTCGTCGAGCGTCTCGGCAAAGACGTGGCCGCCCGTGCCATCGGCAACGAAGTAAAGCTCAGGCGTGCGCGACGGATTGGCGACCGCTTCCAGCGCTGCACGACCAGGATTGGCGATCGGCGTCGGCGGCAGCCCCTTGATGATATAGGTGTTGTAAGGCGTCTGCTTGTCGATGTCCGACTTCAGGATCGGCCGGTCGGCCGGCTTACCGTCACCGCCGAAGATGCCATAGATGATCGTCGGGTCGGATTGCAGCCGCATGCCCTTGTCGAGCCGGTTGATGAAGACGGAGGCGACGCGCGGACGCTCGTCGGCGCGACCGGTTTCCTTCTCCACGATCGAGGCAAGCGTCACGAGCTCCTCAACCGTCGACACCGGCAGGTTGGGATCGCGCTTTTCCCAGATCTGGCCGACCAGCACCTTCTGGGCTGCGGCCATCTGCTGGACGATCTCGCCGCGCTTGGTGCCGCGCGTGAACTTGTAGGTGTCCGGCATCAGCGTGCCTTCCGGCGGCAGCTCCGTCGGCAGGTCGCCGACGAGCACCGGATCGTCGGCCAGCCTGTGGAACATCTGCTTGACGGTCAGGCCTTCCGGCAGGGAGACGGAGTAGAGGATCGACTTGCCCGACTTCAGGAGCTGCATGACCTCCTGCATCGACGAGCCGGCCTTGATCTCATATTCGCCGGCCTTCAGCGTCTCATTGTCGAGGTAGGCTTCGGAAACGAAACGGAAAACGCGCGCATCGGTGATGATGTTGCCGCGCTCGAGCCCGCTGGCGATCTCGCTCATGCCGGCGCCGCCCCGGACGATGAAGTTCTGGTTCGCCTGCAGCGGACCCGGCTTTTCGTACTGGTGCATCGCATAATAGACCGTGCCGGCGGCGGCGAGCGCTGCAAAGACAATGACGGTCATGACGAAGTTCAGGAAGATCACGACCTGGCTGCGGGCCTTGCGCGATCGTTTCGGCGGTTGCGGCACTTTTTCCGGACGCAGCGCCTCGTTTGCCGATTTCGGAATGATCGGTCCGTTGCTCGCGTTTTCACTGCGGCCAAATTGCGCCGCGCCGTTATCGTTTGAGTCGCTCACGATTATCCCGAACCCGAAATTCGCGGCCTCATTCTCTTCCTGCTTCCGGTGCGAATTTCGGACTGGACCGTGGCAGGCATAGGTCAAATTTATAAAACGGTGCCGCCCAGAAGGCCGACGTCCGCAGTTACTCAAAAATCCGCAGTCGGTGCAATCTCACCGAAGAACCACAGAAATGTGTCGAATCACCGTCCGTTCAAGAGAACGCGGCGGACGACCGACACTTTAGTCCGGAACCACGGCCCGCGGCAAAAACCCGGCAAACCGCAATTCCAGGCAATGACTGAAGGGCAATCTGACAGATATGCCTTGCGCGAACATCGCGGTCGGCGAGCGCCGTCTTCCGCGACGACGCCTCCTCCCACCACATGCTTGTAGCGAGCAATACGGCAAAAGCTGGATCATCGCGCCGCCTTTGACGGTCGGCGCGACAATTGGCTCAAGCGACGCTCCGGGCGCGCGATCAGGCGCCGGTGTAGCGGCGCAGGACCAACGAGGCGTTGGTGCCGCCGAAGCCGAAGGAATTCGAGAGCGCCACGTTGATTTCGCGCTTGCGCGCGACATGCGGCACGAGGTCGATCTTCGTCTCGATCGACGGATTGTCGAGGTTCAGCGTCGGCGGCGCAATGTTGTCGCGGATCGCCAGCGCCGAGAAGATCGCTTCCACCGCGCCGGCAGCGCCGAGCAGATGGCCGATGGCCGACTTGGTCGAGGACATCGAGATCTTCGACGCGTGTTCGCCGACCAGGCGCTCGACGGCGCCAAGCTCGATCGTGTCGGCCATGGTGGAGGTGCCGTGGGCGTTGATGTAGTCGATATCGGCAGCCGTCAGGCCGGCTCGCTTCAGCGCCATCTGCATGCAGCGATAGGCACCGTCGCCATCTTCCGACGGAGCGGTGATGTGGAACGCATCGCCCGAAAGGCCGTAGCCGACGACTTCCGCATAGATCTTGGCGCCACGGGCCTTGGCATGCTCGAGCTCTTCGAGGATGACGACGCCGGCGCCCTCGCCCATGACGAAACCGTCACGGTCGATATCGTAGGGGCGCGAGGCTTTCTGCGGATCGTCATTGTGCTGGGTCGATAGCGCCTTGCAGGCGGCAAAGCCGGCGAGCGAGATCCGGCAGATCGGCGATTCCGCACCACCTGCCACCATGACGTCGGCATCGCCGAGCGCGATCAGGCGGCTCGCATCGCCGATCGCATGCGCGCCGGTCGAACAGGCGGTGACGACAGAGTGGTTCGGACCGCGCAGCTTGTGGCGGATCGACACCTGGCCCGAGGCAAGATTGATGAGCCGGCCGGGAATGAAGAACGGTGAGATGCGGCGGGGGCCCTTGTCGCGCAGCGTGTAGCCGCCTTCGACGATGCCTTCGAGACCGCCGATGCCCGAACCGATCAGCACGCCGGTCGCGATCTGGTCTTCATCGTTCTCCGGCTTCCAGCCGGCATCGGCCAGCGCCATGTCGGCCGCAGCCATCGCGTAGACGATGAACGGATCGACCTTGCGCTGCTCCTTCGGCTCCATCCAGTCGTCGGCATTGAAGGTAGCATCGGTGCCGTCGCCGAAGGGAATGCGGCAGGCAATCTTGGCAGGAAGGTCCTCGACCTCGAATTCGGTGACCTTGCGCGCGGCATTGTGCCCGGCAAGCAGGCGCGCCCACGTCGCCTCAGTTCCGCAACCCAAGGGAGATACCATGCCGGTACCGGTGATAACGACACGTCTCATAGTCCGCGACCCACCCTGACTTTTCCATTTCAGAGCCGGATCGGACCACGTGTAACGAACCCGATCCGGGCATCCATTTTAAGGTTCTTATTCACGATCAGAGGGATATGCTGGAAACGCTTGCTGATCGAAATCCCCGCTCAGCGCGGGATAGCCCACTTCCCTGGGCTGAAACGGGCCGCTTTAGGCGGCCCGTCCACGGCCGAAGCCGCTTTAAGGTATTAGGCCTGAGCCTTTTCGATGAACTTGACGGCGTCGCCGACAGTCAGGATCGAGTCAGCAGCGTCGTCCGGGATTTCAACGCCGAATTCTTCTTCGAAAGCCATGACCAGTTCGACGGTGTCGAGCGAGTCCGCGCCGAGGTCGTCGATGAAGCTTGCGCCTTCGCTGACCTTTTCGGCGTCGACGCCAAGATGATCAATAACAATTTTCTTTACGCGTTCTGCGATATCGCTCATGTCGGAGTTCCTCGACCTTCGTTTCTGTAGGCGCCTATTCCGGCACCGGTACTCTTCTGTAAGCCTGATAGACCAAGACGGCCCACCCGGCAATCCATCCAACCGGAACTGCGGCAAACCCAAGGCAGCCAAGGCTGCCGGGCACCTGGCGGGACCGGTCGACTGCTAACAGTCATGGCCCGATTAACACGGTTTAACGCTGTCGCAAAGTCCGAAAATGCCTGTCATTCGCTTGCTCAACATTGAATTTCAGGCATTTGGCAGGCGGCGTCCCGGGACGTTGAAGATCGCCCACCGCACAATCTCGGCGGGCGGCCCATCCCGGAAACCGGATCAGATCATGGCCATGCCGCCATTGACGTGAATCGTCTGGCCGGTGACGTAGCCCGCTTCGTTGGAAGCGAGGTAAACGACCGCCGAAGCGATTTCAGCGCCGGTGCCCATCCGCTTCATCGGGATCGCGCCCATGATCGCGTCCTTCTGCTTGTCGTTGAGCTTGCCGGTCATCGCGCTTTCGATGAAGCCCGGAGCCACGCAGTTGACCGTGACGTTGCGCGTCGCGATTTCCTGGGCCAGCGACTTGGAGAAGCCGATCATGCCGGCCTTGGAGGCGCAATAGTTCGCCTGGCCGGGGTTGCCGGTGACGCCGACGATGGAGGTGATGTTGACGATGCGGCCGAAACGGCGACGCATCATCGGATGGGTGAGTTCACGCGTCAGGCGGAACACGGCCGTCAGGTTCACTTCGAGAACGGCATCCCAGTCCTCGTCGCTCATGCGCACGAAGAGACCGTCCTTGGTGATGCCGGCATTGTTGACGAGGATGTCGACGCCGCCAAGCTCGGCTTCGGCCTTCTCGCCGAGCGCCTTGACTTCGGCGCGGTCGGAAAGGTTTGCCGGGAAGAGCTGCACGCGATCGCCAAGTTCGTTGGCAAGCGCTTCCAGCTTTTCGACGCGGGTGCCGTGCAGACCGACGGTCGCGCCCTGGGCGTGCAGCATGCGGGCGATTTCTTCGCCGATACCACCGGATGCACCGGTAACGAGAGCCTTGCGGCCGGAAAGATCAAACATCTCTTTGATTCCTTATAACTGGAGCGCCTAGGCGTTCGCTCAGGCGAGCAAGGCGGCGAGTGCTGCGTCGATATCGGCGGGCGTATTGGCGGCGATACCGTTGACGGTCTTGTCGATGCGGCGGGCAAGCCCGGTCAGGACCTTGCCGGAGCCGAGTTCATAAAGCGTCGTGACATTGTTGGCGGCAAACCATTCGACCGTCTCGCGCCAGCGGACCTGGCCGGTGACCTGCTCGACCAGCAGCCGGGCGATCTCGTCGGAATCGCTGACCGGGGCGGCGAGCACGTTGGCGATGACAGGCACCACCGGATTACGCTTCTCGACCTTGGCCAGCGCCTCGCGCATCGCGTCGGCAGCCGGCGCCATCAGCGCGGAATGGAAGGGGGCAGAGACCGGCAGCATCAGAGCGCGCTTGGCGCCTTTTTCGGAAGCGAGTGCTGCGGCCTTCTCGACGGCAGCCTTCTCGCCGGAGATCACCAGCTGGCCGCCACCATTGTCGTTGGCGATCTGGCAGGAACCGAGCGCGGAGGCTTCGCGGCAGACGGCTTCGACATCCGCATGTTCAAGGCCGATGATCGCCGCCATTGCGCCCTTGCCGACGGGAACCGCCGCCTGCATGGCGTTGCCGCGGATGCGCAGGAGACGCGCCGTGTCGGCAATGGAGAAGGTACCGGCGGCACAGAGCGCCGAGTATTCGCCGAGCGAATGGCCGGCGACGAAGGAAACCTTGGACTTTAGGTCGAGGCCCTTGGCTTCGAGCACGCGAATGACGGCCATCGATACGGCCATCAGCGCCGGCTGGGCGTTCGCCGTCAGCGTCAGCGTTTCCTCGGGGCCGTTCCACATGATCTCGGACAGCTTCTGGCCGAGTGCTTCATCGACTTCGGCAAAGACGGCTGCCGCTTCCGGAAAAGCGTCGGCCAGATCCTTGCCCATGCCGACAGCCTGGCTGCCCTGGCCTGGAAACGTGAATGCAATGCTCATGGGATCGTCCCTTCCCTAGATCACTAGGATTTCGGGTCGGCGCGACACGAAATCCTAGTGATCGGTTCTTATGAGTTAGAGCGGGATGCAGGCAGAAACCATACATCTCCGGCTTCCTCTCCATTCACATTCCTTACCGACGAGTCAAGCTTGGAGGCCGGCACGGACACGGCCGACGGGGCCTTTTGCCCTTGATCTTCAACAATCAAGGCGTAAGTTTGCCGCCCGATGTCGCTCTGCCCTACCCGATCACCAGGGTCGAGGCGACCGCTCCATTCCCGGTGCCAGCGCCCCTTCCCTCCCAGGTCGGCGCCGCCCTTCACAAGGATACTTATCTAGATGCGCTACAACACGCTTGGCCGCACCGGCATCAAGGTCTCGGAAATCTGCCTGGGCACCATGACCTGGGGTTCACAGAACTCCATCGCCGAGGCGCACGAGCAACTGGATTGCGCCTTCGACAAGGGCGTCAACTTCATCGATACGGCCGAACTCTACCCCACGACCCCGCTTTCGCCAGAGACCTATGGCGACACGGAACGCTTCGTCGGCGAATGGCTGGTCAGGCGCGGCCGGCGCGATGAGGTCGTCGTTGCGACCAAGGTCGCCGGCCCCGGCCGCCCCTATATCCGCAACGGCAACCCGACGACGCCCGAGGGCATCGACCAGGCGATCGACGCCAGCCTCAAGCGGCTGAAGACCGATTATGTGGACCTCTATCAGCTTCATTGGCCGAACCGCGGCCACTACCATTTCCGCAACGCCTGGTCCTATGACCCGTCCAGGCAGGACAAGGATCATGTCGCGAGTGACCTCCGGGCAATCCTCGACAAGCTCGGCGACCTCGTGAAGGCCGGCAAGGTCCGCGCCATCGGCCTCTCCAACGAAACGGCCTGGGGCACGATGAAGTTCATCGACATGGCGGAGCGTCATAGCCTGCCGCGCGTCGCCTCGATCCAGAACGAATACAACCTGCTTTACCGCGCCTACGACCTCGACCTGTCGGAGCTGTCGCACCACGAAGACGTGGGCCTGCTCGCCTATTCGCCGCTCGCCGCCGGCCTCTTAAGCGGCAAGTACCTCGATGGCGCGAAGCCGAAGGGCTCGCGACTTTCGATCAACGGCGATCTCGGCGGCCGCTTCACGCCGCACCAGGAACCGGCCGTCGAAGGCTATGTCAAACTGGCACGCGAGCATGGCCTCGATCCGGCGCAGATGGCCATCGCCTTCTGCCTGGCGCGGCCGTTCATGGCTTCCGTCATCATCGGCGCGACCTCGATGGAGCAGTTGAAGACCAACCTTGGCGCCGTCGACCTGACGCTGTCGCAGGACATCGTGAACGGGGTCCGGCGGCTGCACCGGATCTACCCGATGCCGATCTGAGCGTGAGACCAGATCGCCGATGCCGGTACCCCAGACGAAAGCGGAACTGCTTGCGGCGATCGACGTCCAGTTCGCCAGGCTGATGCGCGAGCTGGAACGGGTTCCTGACGAGCGCTACCGCGAACCGTCGCTAGAAGGCCACGCCAAGGGCACGATGATGAGCGTCGGCGACCTCGTCGCCTACCTCATCGGCTGGGGCGAACTGGTGATCAAATGGATCGATCGCGATCAGCGCGGCGAGCTGGTCGACTTCCCCGAGACGGGCTATCAATGGAACGAACTCGGACGGCTTGCGCAGAAATTCTATGCGGACTTCCACGCTCTTTCGCCGGGCGAGCTTGTCGCCAGACTGAAGCGCAGCAAGGAGACGCTCGAGGTACTCATCAGGGATCGCGACGAGCAGACGCTTTACGGGCGGCCATGGTACGGAAAATTCACGCTCGGACGCATGATCCAGTTCAACACTTCCTCTCCCTATGCCAACGCCCACGGCCGCCTGCGCAAATGGAAAAAGGTGAACGGGCTGGCGTAGAAAGCGGATAAGACGCGGCAAGCCTTGCCTTCCGCGGAAAAATGCGTATAAGCGCGCTGTTCGAAATGCTCGGTCTTCTGGCTGGTGGCTGAACGGAGGGCCGGCTTCCTCGAGGGGAGCCGTTAGGATTGCACGTCTTTCCGGCCTCCCGTGTCTCCGCTCTCGACCGTCTCGATACAACACTTTCTTGCCGGCTGCCTGCAGCCACTAAGAACAGTCGTTGAGGCTTAGCCGCCGAGGTCCGGGCTGATTAACGCAAGAAAGGCAAGCCACAATGGCTCTTTATGAACACGTATTCCTGGCCCGCCAGGACATCACGCCGCAGCAGGTCGACGGTCTCGTCGAGCAGTACAAGGGCGTGCTCGAAGCAAACGGCGGTAAGGTCGGTCGCGTCGAGAACTGGGGCCTGAAGTCCCTCACCTACCGCATCAAGAAGAACCGCAAGGCTCACTACGTTCTCATGGACATCGATGCTCCGGCAGCGGCTGTTCACGAAATCGAGCGCCAGATGCGCATCAACGAAGACATCCTGCGCTACATGACGATCGCCGTCGAGAAGCACGAGGAAGGCGCGTCTGCCATGATGCAGAAGCGCGACCGCGACGACCGTCCGCGCCGCGATGGCGACCGTCCGGAGCGTGGCTTCGGCGACCGTGGTCCGCGTCCGGACCGTGGCGACCGCGAAGACCGCCCGCGCCGTCCG
The DNA here is from genome assembly GCF_014851885.1 of Ensifer sp. ENS02. NCBI lineage: Bacteria > Pseudomonadati > Pseudomonadota > Alphaproteobacteria > Hyphomicrobiales > Rhizobiaceae > Ensifer > Ensifer sp. ENS02. The sequence continues at coordinate 281,016 of NZ_JACVAO010000002.1, forward strand.
CGCGAAGACCGCGCGTAATCAAGAAGCTTTAGGAGATTAAGACAATGGCTGAAGTTTCTTCCGCTCCGGTTCGTCGCCCGTTCCACCGCCGCCGCAAGACCTGCCCCTTCTCGGGCGCAAACGCTCCGCGGATCGACTACAAGGACATCCGTCTTCTGCAGCGCTACATTTCCGAGCGCGGCAAGATCGTTCCTTCCCGCATCACGGCCGTTTCCCAGAAGAAGCAGCGCGAACTCGCCCAGGCGATCAAGCGTGCACGCTTCCTCGGCCTGCTGCCCTACGTCGTTTCCTAAGAACGGCTGACTCTCCGTCAGTCTTCTGACTCGACGGAAACCGACTTGTTGGGAGAGGCGCTCCCCTAAGGTGAGCGCCTCTTTCTCTCCCTTCCGCGATGGGCGCGGATCGGAACCGGCGCGATGCGCCAAAATCCCATGCTGGGGCTGCGCTTTGGCCATCCCCTAACTGCACGAAGCAGGACAGCGAACGTGACGAATGTGAACAGGACATCGCTGCTGACCGGCGTTCTCGCCGGCTTTACCGCCGCCCTCTTGTCGATGGGCGCGAATACGCAGTCGTCTCTTGCGATCGTCCTTTATGCCGCTTCGGCACTTCCAATCCTGATTGCCGGCCTCGGCTGGGGCAATGCCGCAGCGATCACCGCGATCGTCACGGCCGGCGCCACCGGTGCCGTTCTCGTTTCGCCCTACTTCGCGCTGCTGATCCTCGTTGTCACGCTGATCCCGGCCGGTTGGCTGAGCCATCTCGCCAATCTCGCCCGCCCGGCGTCCGAACTCGGCGGCCCGGACGAGGCGCTTGCCTGGTATCCGCTCTCCGATATCCTCAGCCATCTCGCCGGTCTGGTGACCGTCGGCATGATCATCGTCGGCGTGATCGTCGGTTATGGAGCCGATATCTCCGATCGCATGGTCGATATCGTCATTCAGGCCGTGAAGGCGCAGGACAGCGCCTACAACCCGGATGCGGCTGCCATCGCCCAGATCAAGTCGCTTTTCACCCTCGCTTTGCCGCTCGTCCAGGGCGCGATCTGGGTGCTGATGCTGTTTACCGCCTACTACCTCGCCACCCGCATCGTGCAGATGTCCGGCCGGTCGTTGCGCCCGCGCGAGGACATTCCGTCGACGCTGCGCATGCACCGCAACGCGATCTTCATCTTTCTCGGCGGCCTGGTCCTCACCTTCCTCGGCGGCGCACCCGCAACGATCGGCGCGCTGATCTGCGGAACCTTCGGCGCGGGCTTCCTGCTTGCCGGTTTCGCCTCCTTCCATTTCCGCACACGCGGCAAGTCCTGGCGGCTTCCCGTGCTGTGGATTGCATACCTGTCGGTGCTCGTGTTCACGATCCCGGCATTCTTCTTCCTCCTGTCCGGCCTGATCGATACGCGACGCACCATCGCGGTCACGCCGGTTGGAAAAAACTGACCAACGAACTGGAACTCTGAAAGGAAACCAACATGGAAGTCATTCTTCTCGAACGTATCGCCAAGCTCGGCCAGATGGGCGAAACCGTAAAGGTTCGCGACGGCTTTGCCCGTAACTACCTCCTGCCGCTCGGCAAGGCGCTGCGCGCCAACGCTGCCAACAAGGCCCGTTTCGAAGCTGAGCGTTCGACGCTCGAAGCCCGCAACCTCGAGCGCAAGTCGGAAGCCCAGGCTGTTGCCGAGAAGCTCGACGGCAAGTCGTTCATCATCGTCCGCTCGGCTGGCGAAACCGGCCAGCTCTACGGTTCGGTTGCTGCCCGCGACATCATCGAAGTGCTCGCTGCCGAAGGCTTCAACGTCGGCCGCAACCAGGTCGACCTCAACCAGCCGATCAAGTCGATCGGCCTGCACAAGGTCACGCTGCACCTGCACTCGGAAGTCGAGATCTCGGTTGAAGTCAACGTTGCCCGTTCGGCCGAAGAAGCCGGTCGCCAGGCAAAGGGCGAAAGCCTGACCTCGGCCGACGCCATCTACGGCGTTGACGAAGACGCCCTCAAGCCGGAAGACTTCTTCAACCCGGAAGCCGAATTCGAAGGCGAAGAAGAATAAGCCTTAAAGGCCATTCGACACGCGAAAGCCCGGATCATCGATCCGGGCTTTTTCTTGGTTGCGCGGCCGTTTCTGGCAATGGCTCTGTGGGCCTCGGCCGTCTTATCCGTGGGCAGCAACAGGCGCGACACCGATGTTCGCCTGGTCCGGTGCAACGCGCACCGGCGCGTCCTTGTCGACGCGCACGACGACCGAAAGGCCGGGCGACAGCATTTCCGCCAGCGGCTGGCCGGGATCGACGACGATGCGCACGCCGACGCGCTGGGCCACCTTGGTGAAGTTGCCGGTGGCGTTGTCCGGACGGATGATGCTGAACTCCGAACCGGCGGCGGGCGAGAACCGCTCGATATGCCCCGTCAGCTCGTTCCGCTGCAGCGCGTCGACCGCGATGGCGACGGGTTGGCCCGCCTTCATGCCGTCGAGCTGCGTTTCCTTGAAATTGGCGACGACCCAGACGTCGTTCGGCACCAGCGCCAGGAGTTGCGAGCCGGCCGTCACATATTGACCGATCCGCGCGCCGATCTCACCGAGACGGCCGTCCCGCGGCGCGACGATGCGGGTGTTGTCGAGATCGATTCGCGCGAGTTCGACGGCCGCTTCCGCCCCGCTCACCGCGGCTTGCAATCCGGCACGCGCGCCAAGCGTCGTCGCCAGCGCCTGCTTCGACACTTCCAGCCCGGCCTCTGCCTGGCTCACGGCAGCGTCGGCCTGCTCAAAGCCTGCACGCGCCTGGTCGGCATCACTGCGGGTCGAAACACCCTTCTCCGCGAGCGGGCGGATGCGGTCCCAGGTCGCCCGGGCCCGATTGAAGGCAGCCTTGGCACCATCGAGCTGCGCCTGGCTGGCGGCAATGCCCGCCTTGGCGGAAAGCTCCTGCTGAAAGGAATTGGCAAGTGCGGCTTTCTGCCCGGCAAGCGTGGCTTCCGCCTGCGCCACCTTCTGCGCATAGATGCGGTCGTCGATCTTGACCAGCAGTTGCCCGGCCTTGACCGTCTCGTAGTCGTGCACCGGAACGTCGGCGACATAGCCCGCAAGCTGCGGGCTCATGATCGTTACAAAGCCGCGCACATAGGCATTCTCCGTCGATTCCACCGAACTGTGGAACGGCGGCAGCCGCCAGGCGTAGAGCACAAGGGCGATACCGGCGATGCCGGCGAGAAGAACGATGATGCTCGTGGGAGAGCGCAAGGATTTCAACATGGTCGTCAACTCTGTCAATCAGGTGGCCGGCATCGGCGCAGGCGCGGACAATCTCTGCCTGAGCCAGTTGTAGAAGATGTGCAGCAGCAGGCCGGCGAGCGCGAAGAGCGCGACCGCCGAGGCAAGCAGGAAGGCGTCGTTGTAGGCGAGGATGTAAGCTTCGCGGGTCACCTGTTGTGACAACAACACGGTGCCCTCGCCGCCGAGCAGGGTCTTGTCGCCCATCACTTTGGCGTAAGCGGCGGAAAGCTGGTTGACGCGCTGGGCAACCAGAGGGTTCGAGAGCACGATCTGTTCCGCGAGAAGGTTGGAATGAAACTTTTCACGGATCGTGACGAAGGTACCGAAGGCGGCGGAGCCGATCAGGCTGCCGATGCTCTGGGTAAAGAGGAAGATCACGATGAAGCTGAGGATATAGCTCGGCCCCTTGGCGAGCGCCGCCTTGAAGCCGCGCGCCATGGCCGGCGGCAGGAAGAGCGCCGTTCCGGACGCGATCATCGCCTGGCTCAGATACATCTGCTCCGGCCGTGTCAGGCTGGTCGCCTGGCTGTCCATGTAGGCGCCGGCCGCCAGGAGGCCGAGTGCCAGAATATGCACGCGCTCCGCATGTTCAGGATTCATCAGCGCGGCGCAAAGCAGACCGCCGCCGATGGCCGCAGCAAGGATGATCCAATAGAGGGTTGCGACCTGCTCGAACTGGAGACCGAGCTGCTGGTAGAAGTTCGCAGCAACAGTCGATTGTTCAGAGGCGACCAGCCGGAAAATCAAGAGAACGGCGGCAAAGTGCACGATCTCCTTCGAAGCGATCCAGCGCACGTCGATCAACGGAACCGGGCGATAAAGCTCGATCAGCACCGCGGTCGTCAGCGTCGCTATCGAGACGACCAGCAGGACGCCGAGCCAAGGAGCTTCGAACCACCAGTAGAGACGCCCCATGGTCAGGACCACGGCGAGGCAGCCGAAGGCGACGGCGACGAGGAGGTAACTCAGGATATCCATGCGCTGGATAACCTTGGCATGCGGGACCGGCGTCAGCGGCAGCAGGTAGATGATCGGCAGCGCGATCAGCGCCAGCGCCATTTCCAGCGTGTAGAGCGCATGCCACTGGCCATATTCGATCAAGGTCGGCGAGATCAGGCGGGTGACCGGTGCGGAAATCGTCGTGCAGGTGAGCGCCAGCGCCAGCCCGACGGTCAGCTTGCGCGCCGGCGGAAAGGCTTCGAGCATGTAGAGGAAGCCGAGCGTCGACATCGGTGCGGCGGCAATCCCGCTGATGAAGCGCACGACGATCGCCGAATGCAGATCGGAAACGAAGACGTTCATCAGCGAGACGACGACGAAACCGGCGATGCTGATTTCGGCAAAACGGCGCAGCCCGTATTGGGCGCGGATCTTCACCAGCGCGATCGACAGGCTGACATTCGGCGCCATGTAGGCCGCCGAGAGCCAGCCGGCTTCGATGGAGGTCGCCGAAAGCGAGCCCTGGACCTGCGTAAGGTTGGCGAGCGCCAGGTTCATGCCGAGCCCCTGCGTCAGGAACAGGAGCACGGAGCCCAGGACATAGACCGCCGAAAGCAACAGACCTTTCTCGACGGGGGCCGGCACGGGGGTTGGCGCCGGTTCCGGCGCAATAACGGTTTCTCCGTGTTGGTCCTCGTCGACGGCCTCCGCGGCCTCAAGCTCGGAGGCAAGGCGATTGTCGTTTGCGGCGGCCGTCGCGACTGCGCCCATCGCCGTCACTCCCGCGCCAGCGACTGAACATTGTCGGCGATCGCACGAACCACCCGCTTTGTCACGGCAAGCTCGGCTGCGTCGATGCCTTGCAGCACTTCGGCCCGGATTTCGTCGGCAAGCCTGAGGATCTCGTCGGCAACGGTGCGGCCGAGTTCGGTCATATGGATCTGCTTGGCGCGTCGGTCGGAGACCTCGACCCGCCGCTCGATGAAGCCCTGCTTCTCCATGCCGTCGAGCAGGCGCACCAGTGTCGGGGTCTCGATGTCGAGTTCGTCGGCGAGCTCCCGCTGGTTCAGGCCATCCTTCTTCGTCAAGGCGAAGAGCGCGCGGGCGCGCGACAGCGTCAGCCCCTTCTCCTTCACCCGCGCATCGAACACGGCGCGCAGCTTGCGATTGAGCAGCGACAGGGCATCGAACAGTTCGCGGTTCACGGTGGGTTGATACATTGGTATCTTTTCCATATTACTAGCATGCTAATTATTCTGCCTCTATCTAATCCAAATGCGGTGGATTTTCAAGATGCGGATTTGAGGCAGAGGAGGACGGCGCTACACTTCGTTTCGTCGGGAAGGTTCGGGTGATTCGCGGCGTCAACGACCAAATTTGTGACGACGGCATAATCCGCACATTTGCGAGCCCCCGCCTGTGGATCAGTCGAACAACGGGAACAGCGCCGGGCGCGGTGACGTCGCTTCGCGACTGTGTCCCTCGTGCACTTGACCCGGCCCGCGCTAAAACGCAAACCGGTGCCACACCAGACAGAGGCAGAGATAAACGAATGAACGAAGCGTCGCGAAAGCTATCCCCTATCGGCAAGGATCAGGCGGACCAGCACTACCGCGAGGCCCCGAACAACCTCGAGGCCGAGCAGGCGCTGCTTGGCGCGATCCTCGTCAACAACGACGCGTACTACCGCGTGTCGGACTTCCTGAAGCCGGTGCATCTGCACGAGCCGCTGCACCGCAAGATCTACGAAGTCGCCGGCGACATCATCCGCATGGGCAAGATGGCGAACCCGGTCACCATCAAGACCTTCCTCAAGGCCGACGAGAAGGTCGGCGACGTGACCGTCGCGACCTATCTTGCGCGCCTTGCCGGCGCTGCCGTCTCGATCATCAACGCCGAAGACTATGGCCGGGCGATCTATGACCTGGCGCTGCGCCGTTCGCTGATCACCATCGGCGAGGACATGGTCAACATCGCCTATGACGCGCCGCTCGACATGCCGCCGCAGGGCCAGATCGAAGACGCCGAGCGCCGTCTGTTCGAACTTGCCGAGACCGGTCGATACGACGGCGGTTTCCAGTCGTTTAACGACGCCGTGGCGCTCGCCATCGACATGGCCGGCCAGGCCTTCGAGCGCGACGGCAGCCTTTCGGGCATTTCAACCGGCATCCTGTCGCTTGATGGCCGGATGGGCGGCCTGCAGCGTTCCGACTTGATCGTGCTTGCCGGACGCCCCGGCATGGGCAAGACCTCGCTTGCCACCAACATCGCCTACAACATTGCTGCGGCCTACGAGCCGGAAGTCCAGGCTGACGGCTCGTTCAAGGCCAAGAACGGCGGCGTCGTCGGCTTCTACTCGCTCGAAATGTCGTCCGAACAGCTCGCCACCCGTATCATCTCCGAGCAGACCGAAGTCTCCTCCTCGAAGATCCGCCGCGGTGACATCTCCGAGGCCGACTTCGAAAAGCTCGTCGCCTGCTCGCAGATGATGCAGAAGGTGCCGCTCTATATCGACCAGACCGGTGGTATCTCGATCGCCCAGCTTTCCGCCCGCGCGCGGCGCCTGAAGCGCCAGCGCGGCCTCGACTGCCTGGTGGTGGACTACATCCAGCTCATGACCGGCTCGGGCAAATCCAGCGACAACCGCGTGCAGGAAATCACCCAGATCACCACCGGCCTCAAGGCGCTCGGCAAGGAACTGAACGTTCCGATCATCGCGCTCTCGCAGCTCTCCCGTGGCGTCGAAAGCCGCGAAGACAAGCGGCCGCAGCTGTCCGACCTTCGTGAATCGGGCTCGATCGAGCAGGACGCCGACGTCGTGCTCTTCGTGTTCCGTGAGGAATACTACGTGAAGAACCTGGAGCCGCGCGACGAGTTCGACCCGAAGTACGAAGAATGGAAGATGAAGATGGAGCAGGTGAAGGGCACGGCCGACGTGATCATCGCCAAGCAGCGTCACGGACCGACCGGTACCGTGAAACTCGCCTTCCAGTCGGAATTCACGCGCTTCACCGATCTCGCCGATCCATCCTTCACCCAGTACGAAGAACACTAGGGTTCCGTGGGGGCGGCCGGAGCGGGCTGGGAAAAATGTTTGCGGTTTCCCAGCCCGCTCTCAATCTCAAATGGCACGTGCCTTTTGGCTGAAGCGCGCCGCGCCAGCACAAACCTCTCAGAACACGAGGCGCAGCAGCGCTACCGAGACGACACCGACGGCGACCGATACCAGGAGCGGCAGCCGCATGGCGGCCACGGCCGTCGCGGCAGCGGCGATCGTTTCCGCCGGGCCGGTCACGAAGGCCGTCGGCGCGATAACCGCCATCAGCACGGCCGGCGGTATCGCCTCCAGTGCGCGCTTCTGGCTTTCCCCGATCGTCACATACCGGATCAGCACGAGACCGCCGATGCGGGTCGCGATCGTCGCAACCGCCATGGCGACGATGGCAAGCAGTGTATTTGGATCGACGGTCATGCATGGGCCTCCTTGCGTGCACCGGAGAGAAGCGCGACCACGACCCCGGCCGCAGCCCCGGCAGCGATGTACCAGACACCTGGCAGCAACTGATGCGTGAGCACGGCAGCACAAGCGCTAGCCGCCAGAACGGCACCCGTCTCCCGTCCTTTCCAGAACCCCATGACCAGCACGATGAAGACGGCGGGGAACGCAAAGTCGAGGCCGGTAACCTTCGGATCGCCCAGGAATGCCCCAAGCAACGCGCCCGCAAGGCTCGTCAGCACCCAAAGGCAGTAGAAAGGCACCGCAAGGCCCGCATACCAGGCAGGCGTCAGCTTGCCGTTGCTCGCCCGCATCTCGGCCATGGCCCAGATCTCGTCGGCCAGAAGCAGCATCGAGGCATAGCGCGCCGGGCCGGAGAAACTGTCGAGCTTGCCGCCGATCGAAGCGCTCATCAGCACATGGCGGATGTTGACGAGCAGTGCCGAAAAGCCAAGCGCCGCCCAGGACGCCGGATGCGTCCAGATATCCATCGCGACGAACTGGGACCCGCCGGCAAAGACCAGCGCGCTCATCAGCGCCACCTCGGCCGGCGCAAGTCCCTTGCTCGCCGCCACCGCACCGAACACGAGGCCGACCGGCATGACCGCGACGATCAGCGGCGTCATAGCAACGGCCGCGGCCCGAAATTCCTGGAACGCACTTCTTTCCTGCAACGTCCACGTCTCCATTCGCGCGATGCGCCGCCCTTCCACACAGGCGCGCGATCGCAATTGCCCGAGTGTTCTAGGACTCGGGCTGCGGATCGTCTTGAACGAAAGTGATCAGCCGGCGCGGAAGGCCCCAGGGGTGACGCCGGTGCGCGCCTTGAAATGACGGCTGAAATGCGCCTGGTCGGCAAAACCGCATTGATAGGCTGCGTCCACCGCCGACCAGCCGTGCCGCAGCAGTGTCTTTGCCGCCCGCACGCGCTTGTCGGTCAGGAACGCATGCGGGGTGATGTGGAACTCCTTGCGGAACGCGCGGATGAGGTGGGCGCGGCTGAGGCCGGCGACCTTCGCCAGTTCCTCGAGCCCGATGTCCTCGGCATAGTTTTGCGCCAGGAAGTCGCGCGCCCGGTGAACGGCCGATTGCTCGCGCGTTTCGATCGGCGTGATGATCGTGCTGCCGTGGCGCTCGAACATCGCGGCAAGCACCGCGAACATTTTTTCCTCCGCCTCGAGCGTCGCCCCCGACACTTCGAGCGTGCGGTGGGCCTGATGGAAGGAAAGAGCCAGGTCCGGCGCCTGCAAAACACGCTTGGAGAAGGATGGCGTGCCCTTGAAAGCGCGTCCGGTGACATCCTCGATGATGCTCACCAGCAGTTCGGCGCTCGGATAGACCATGCGATAGCGATAGCCGCTGCCGCCCGGATGACCGTCGTGAATTTCGTCGGGATTGATCAGATAAAAGTATCCGGGGCCGGCCTCCGAACGCTCGCCCTTGATCTTGCTGATCTGCGAGCCGGCCTCGATGGCGCCGATGCTGAAGGTTTCGTGCGCGTGCGGCGCAAATTCATGGGTGATGAAGGTCGCCGTCAGACATTCCATGCCCATGAAGCGGGAATCCCGCCAGAAGCGCGTGCGCTCGGCGCCCTCTATCGGCATGACATCGATGGCTTCTTCCTGCGAAATTGTCTGCATGGCAAAACCATAGTGCGCCTGCGCGGCTGCGTCTTGCACAAAAGTGCTCGTTTGCCTGGTCCATCCGCGAGGGCGCTGCGACAGGGGAATATTTGCGACGCTCTGCGCTTGGCTGTATTGATCCTGGATCATCCACGCAGAGTGCCCGGCATGCTTCCTCCAGACTTCCTTTCCGCTTCCAACCGGCTCACGATCGATCTTGGCGCGCTTGTCGACAACTGGCGGGCCATGAACAAGCGCTCCGGCAAGGCGCGTGCCGCAGCCGTCCTCAAGGCGGATGCCTATGGCATCGGCATCGCGCAGGCGGCCCCTGCCCTCTATGCGGCCGGCGCCCGCGATTTCTTTGTCGCCAATGCCGAGGAAGGCGCAGCACTCCGTCCGCTTGCACCGGACGGCCGGATCTACATTCTCGCCGGGATGTGGCCGGGCAACGAGGCGCTGTTCTTCGACAACGATCTGGTGCCGGTCATCAACTCGGACGAGCAGCTGGCCGTGTTCATGGCCGCCCTTTCCGAGCGTGGCGACCACCCTTGCGTGCTGCATGTGGATACCGGCATGAACCGGCTCGGCCTTACGGTCGAGCAGGCCGTTGCGCTTGCGACAGACCCGGCGCGACCGGCAAGCTTTTCGCCGGTGCTGATCATGAGCCATCTCGTCAGCGCCGACGATCCGGACCATCGGCTGAATGGCCTTCAACTCCGTCGCTTCCATGAGGTGTCGACTGCCTATGAAGGGGTCGATGCGAGCCTTGCCAACTCCGGCGGCGTCTTCCTCGGGCCCGACTATCATTTCGACCTGACCCGGCCGGGCATCGCCGTCTATGGCGGCGAGGCGGTGAACGACATCCCCAACCCGATGAAGCCGGTCGTGACCGCCGAAGCACGGATCATCCAGGTGCGAGACGTGGCCGCCGGCGGCACCGCGAGCTATGGCGCCTCTGCCCGCTTCGACCGCGACAGTCGCATCGCCACGGTGGCTGTGGGATATGCCGATGGCTATCACCGTTCCGTCTCCGGCGGCGGCGTCACGCTCAGGCAGGCAACGCCATCAGGGGCCTTCGGTTTCCTGCACGGCCAGAAGGTCCCGCATGTCGGGCGCGTCACCATGGACCTCAGTCTCTTCGACGTCACGGACCTTCCTGAAAGCGCGGTACGACCGGGTGATTACATCGAGCTCTTCGGCCGGCACATCGCCATCGACGATGTCGCGCGCGCCGGAGGGACGATCGGCTACGAGATGCTGACCAGTCTCGGCCGCCGCTATATCAGGCACTATATCGACAGCGTCTGACCCGCTCCTTCAGCTCATTTTTCGGTTATTCTTGCAGAAATTCACCTTTTGTTCCGCACTTTGCGGCATTATGTGACGATACAGATGATTCTTTGCCGCCGACGTCCCCTCGCGACGTCGGCGGTCTCACATTCCGAAAGTCGATGCCGATGGCGAAAGCGCGTACCCAATTCATCTGCCAGAACTGCGGCACGATCCACACTCGCTGGGTGGGAAAATGCGAAGGCTGCGGCGAGTGGAACACGATCATCGAGGACGACCCGACGGCGGGCATCGGCGGCGGTCCGTCGCGCGCGCCGAAGAAGGGACGCCCGGTGGCGCTCACCACCCTCTCGGGCGAGATCGAAGACGCGCCACGCATCCAGACAGGCATCTCGGAACTCGACCGGGTGACCGGAGGCGGCTTCGTGCGCGGATCGGCGCTGCTCGTCGGCGGCGATCCGGGTATCGGCAAGTCGACGGTGCTGATGCAGGCAGCGGCCGCGCTCTCGCGCCGCAAGCATCGCGTCATCTATGTCTCGGGCGAAGAGGCTGTGGCGCAGGTGCGTCTTCGCGCCCAGCGGCTGGGGGCTGCCGACAGCGATGTGCTGCTCGCTGCTGAGACCAACGTCGAGGACATTCTGGCGACGCTGTCGGAAGGCAAGCGCCCGGATCTCGTGATCATCGATTCGATCCAGACGCTCTGGAGCGACATCGTCGATTCCGCGCCGGGCACGGTGACCCAGGTTCGCACCGGCGTGCAGGCGATGATCCGCTTTGCCAAGCAGACGGGAACCGCCGTCGTGCTCGTCGGCCATGTGACCAAGGAGGGCCAGATCGCCGGTCCGCGCGTCGTCGAGCATATGGTCGACGCCGTGCTCTACTTCGAAGGCGACCGCGGCCATCACTATCGTATCCTGCGCACCGTCAAGAACCGCTTCGGCCCGACCGACGAGATCGGCGTGTTCGAAATGTCGGACAAGGGCCTGCGCGAGGTCGCCAACCCGTCGGAACTGTTTCTCGGCGAACGCAACGAGAAATCGCCGGGCGCCGCCGTCTTTGCCGGCATGGAAGGCACCCGCCCGGTTCTCGTCGAAGTGCAGGCGCTGGTCGCCCCGACCTCGCTCGGCACGCCGAGACGCGCCATCGTCGGCTGGGATTCCGCACGGCTCTCGATGATCCTTGCCGTGCTGGAAGCCCATTGCGGCGTGCGGCTCGGCCAGCACGACGTCTATCTCAACATCGCCGGTGGCTACCGCATTTCCGAGCCGGCGGCCGATCTAGCTGTGGCTTCCGCACTGGTTTCATCGCTTGCCGGGCTTGCCCTTCCGGCGGATTGCGTCTATTTCGGCGAAGTCAGCTTGTCGGGTGCCATCCGGCCGGTTGCGCATACCGCACAACGCCTTAAGGAAGCCGAGAAGCTCGGGTTCTCCCAGGCGGTCCTGCCGTCCGCTTCGACCGAACTGCCGAAAAACGGCAATGGCCGCTGGAGCGAGATGGAAAGCCTGCCCGATCTGGTGGCGCGCATCGCGGGGTCGCGAAACGCGCTGAGACCGGTGGAGGACGAAGACTGAAAGATGCGGATGCCGCAGGCCGCCCTTTAAGGGCCGCAAACAGGCTGCAAATGCCCTGAACTCAGGGCCGATGGCGGATAGGCTTGAGGAGACCCGGACGAACCGGGTCCGGAGTAAGGACAAAATGCCCATTACAATTCTCGACGGTATCGTTCTCGGCGTCGCCCTGTTTTCCGCAATCCTGGCCATGGTTCGAGGCTTCTCGCGCGAGGTGCTTTCGGTCGCGAGCTGGGTGGGTGCGGCGGCTGCCGCCTACTTCCTCTACCCGCATCTCCTGCCCTATGCGAAGCAGTATACCAACAGCGACACGGTCGCGATGATCGGATCGGCGGCGGTGATCTTCCTGATCGCGCTGATCATCATCTCCTTCATCACCATGCGGATCGCCGATTTCATCATCGACAGCCGCATCGGCGCGCTCGACCGCACGCTCGGCTTCCTGTTCGGCGCTGCCCGCGGCATCCTTTTAGTCGTCGTCGCCATGCTGTTCTTCAACTGGCTCGTCGCTCCCCAGCAGCAGCCGACCTGGGTCACCCAGGCCAAGTCGAAGCCGCTGCTCGACAATCTCGGCAACAAGCTGATCGCGCTTTTGCCCGAAGAAGCCGACGCCACCATTCTCGATCGCCTGCGCGGCAAGGACACGACCGGTGAAGGCGAAGGCGAAGCGCCGGCAACGACGCCCGGCCAGGCACCTGCGACGACGCCAGACCAGGCGCCCGCCGACGACGCCCCGGCCACCAACGGCTGAGACAGGAACGATTTGCCGACAAAGCCCGCCCCGCGGGCTTTGTCCTTTTGGGGAATAACGCTTGCAGCCGTTTTCAGCTAAGATTGCTTGAAGACGGCGGGCCTGATCACGATATGCGCACCGGTACGGAGCAAAGGCGACTGTGATGACCGATAGATCCATCGAAATCCACGATGAACTCGAAGGCGACGAGCTGCACGAAGAGTGCGGCGTCTTCGGCATACTGGGGCACTCGGACGCGGCGGCGCTGACGGCGCTGGGCCTGCATGCGCTCCAGCATCGCGGCCAGGAAGCAGCCGGCATCGTCACCTTTGACGGCAAGCAGTTCTGCACCGAGAAGCGCATGGGCCTCGTCGGCGACCACTACACGGATCCGGCGACGCTGGCGAAACTGCCGGGCTTCATGTCGATCGGCCACACCCGCTACTCGACGACGGGCGAAGTGGCGCTGCGCAACGTGCAGCCGCTCTTTGCCGAACTCGAAGTCGGTGGCATTGCGGTCGCCCATAACGGTAACTTCACCAACGGCCTCACGCTTCGCCGGCAGCTGATCGCCGACGGCGCCATCTGTCAGTCGACCTCGGATACCGAAGTCGTGCTGCACCTGATTGCCCGCTCGAAGCAGTCCTCCTCTTCCGACCGCTTCATCGATGCCATCCGCCAGATGGAAGGCGGCTATTCGATGCTGGCGATGACGCGCACGAAGCTGATCGCCGCACGTGATCCGATCGGCATCCGTCCGCTCGTGATGGGCGAACTCGACGGCAAACCGATCTTCTGCTCCGAGACCTGCGCACTCGACATCATCGGCGCGACCTATGTCCGCGACGTCGAGAACGGCGAAGTCATCATCTGCGAGATCCAGCCCGACGGTTCGATCACCATCGACGCGCGCAAGCCGGAGGTTTCGCAGCCCGAGCGTCTTTGCCTGTTCGAATATGTCTACTTCGCCCGGCCGGACTCGGTCGTCGGCGGCCGCAGCATCTATGTGTCGCGCAAGAACATGGGCATCAACCTCGCCAAGGAAGCGCCGGTCGAGGCCGACGTCGTGGTTCCCGTGCCGGACGGCGGAACGCCGGCCGCCCTCGGCTATGCCCAGCAGAGTGGCATCCCCTTCGAATACGGTATCATCCGCAACCATTATGTCGGCCGCACCTTCATCGAGCCGACGCAGCAGATCCGCGCCTTCGGCGTCAAGCTCAAGCATTCCGCCAATCGCGCGATGATCGAGGGCAAACGCATCATCCTCGTCGACGATTCGATCGTGCGCGGCACGACATCGGTAAAGATCGTGCAGATGATGCGCGAGGCAGGTGCGCGCGAGGTGCATGTGCGCGTCGCGAGCCCGATGATCTTCCATCCGGACTTCTACGGCATCGACACGCCGGATCGTGACAAGCTGCTCGCCAACCAGCATGCGGACCTCGCCTCCATGTGCCGCTACATCGGCGCGGACTCGCTCGAGTTCCTGTCGATCGACGGTCTTTATGAGGCGGTCGGCGGCGAAAAGCGCGATCCGAAGTCGCCGCAGTTCACCGACCACTATTTCACCGGGGACTATCCGACCCGCCTTCTCGACCAGGAAGGCGCCAGCAATGTCCGCAAACTCTCGGTTCTCGCCAGCAACGGATAATCAGACAGAAAAATGACGATCGATCTCAAAGGCCGGGTGGCCGTGGTCACCGGCGCATCGCGCGGTATCGGCTATTTCACCGCTCTCGAATTGGCCAAGGCCGGAGCCCATGTGGTTGCCTGCGCCCGCACCGTCGGCGGTCTCGAAGAACTCGACGACGCGATCAAGGCGGCGGGCGGCTCGGCGACGCTGGTGCCCTTCGACCTTGCCGACATGCCGGCGATCGACAAGCTCGGTGGCGCGATCAACGAACGCTGGGGTAAGCTCGACATCCTCGTTGCCAATGCCGGCGTGCTTGGCACGATCTCGCCGATCGGGCATGTCGAGGCGAAGGTGTTCGACAAAGTGATGAACATCAACGTCAACGCCACCTGGCGGCTGATCCGTTCGCTCGAGCCGCTGCTGATCAAGTCGGATGCCGGCCGTGCGCTGATCCTGTCGTCGAGCGCTGCACACAAGTGCAAGCCCTTCTGGGGGCCCTACTCCGCTTCGAAGGCTGCCGTCGAGGCTCTGGCCCGTACCTGGGCCGGCGAGACGCAGCGCCTGCCGCTGCGCATCCTCTCGGTCGACCCCGGCGCCACCCGTACCGCGATGCGCGCTCAGGCGATGCCGGGCGAGGATCCGGAAACCGTGCCGCATCCTTCGGAAGTCGCAGCCAAGCTGCTGCCGCTGGTTGGCCCCAACCAGACCGAGACCGGCAAGCTCTACATCGTGCGCGAAGACAAGATTGTCGACTACCGGCTGCCGGAATAAGCTTCGTCACACCGCTCAAATGAGAAAGGCCACCGTGTCGTCACGGTGGCCTTTTTATTTTGGGCATTGCCGGTCGGAAAGCCGATTCACGCCGCTCGCGGACTTGCGTTAGTCCTTGTCGCCCGGCAGGCCGTCGCCGCCGGTCGAAGGATGGGCCGGCCAGTCGCCGCCATATTTGCGCTGCCAGGATCGCGCGCCGAAGGGCAGCGTGATCAGGTAGCCAAGCGCCGTCACCGCCATCGTTTCCCATGTGTAGGTCATCAGCGTCGCGACGTAGAAGACGACGCCGAGGATCGCCGGCAGAACGAGGTCGCGGCGCACGCGGCTGTTTTCCGACTTGCCGGACCAGACAGGCAGACGGCTGACGAGCAGGAAGGCGATCAGCACCGTGTAGGCGGATGCGATGAGCGCGAAGGTGCGTTCTGGCGCCAGGCCCAGGAGGCCGAGATAGACCGGCAACAGCACCAGCATGGCGCCCGCGGGCGCCGGCACGCCGACGAAATATTCCGACTGCCAGGACGCCTTGACCTGGCGCTCCGCCATCACGTTGAAGCGGGCGAGCCTCAGGCCCATCGCGATCGCGTAGATCAGTGCCGCGATCCAGCCGATCGAACGCGCCTGGTCGAGGATGAAGACATAGAGCACGAGGGCCGGCGCGACACCGAAGTTGATGATATCGGCGAGCGAATCCATCTGGCCGCCAAAGTTCGACGTCGCCTTCAGGGCGCGCGCGACACGGCCGTCGATGCCGTCGAGAAAGGCGGCGAGCAACACCATGGCAACGGCAAGCTCGATGCGGTTTTCAAAGGCGAGCCGGATACCCGAGAGGCCGGCGCAGATCGCGAGCACGGTGATCAGATTGGGGATCATCAACCGCAGCGGGATTTCGCGCAGCCGTGGGCCGCGCGCGGTATCGCTCGAGCCGCTGGCGTCCTCGGACGCCTGCCGCGTGTCGATCGGTTTTTCCTGTTCAGAGCCTTCCATAGACACTCCTTATGCGCGGCGGCTGATGACCGGGCCCTTGACCGAGCCAAACTCGGCGAGCACGGTTTCGCCCGCAACGGCAGTCTGCCCGACGCTGACGCGCGGCTCGGAGCCGGCCGGCAGGAACACGTCGAGACGCGAGCCGAAGCGGATCAGGCCGAAGCGTTCACCGGCCTCCAGCGAGCCGTTCTCATACTTCCAGCACAGGATGCGGCGGGCAACGAGACCGGCGATCTGAACGACGCCGATGGCGCCGTGTTTTGTATCGATCACCAGACCGTTGCGCTCGTTCTCCTGGCTCGCCTTGTCGAGCTCGGCATTGACGAACTTGCCGGCGCGATAGGCGACGCGGGTGATGGTACCGGCCATCGGCGCGCGGTTCACGTGGCAGTTGAACACATTCATGAAAACGGAGATGCGCAGCATCGGTTCCGAACCGAGGTTCAGTTCTTCCGGTGGCAGGACCGTCGCGATCGACGACACGCGACCGTCGGCCGGGCTGATCACCAGATCGTCGTCGAGCGGCGTCATGCGCTCGGGGTCGCGGAAGAAGTAAGCGCACCACGCGGTCAGCACGAAGCCGATCCACATCAACGGCTCCCACAGGAAGCCAAGCACCAGCGACACGACGAAGAAGATCGCAACAAAGCGGTAGCCTTCCTTGTGCACCGGGACGAGCGTGTTGCGGATCGTATTGACCAGGCTCATGAACTCTACTCCAGATTTTCCGTGGAACGTGATCGTTTTCTATAAGTTAGCGCGGGATGCGGACGGAAAACCGCAAACGCTTTTCCTGCCCCCGCTCTAGCGCGAAATGTCCCGGCGGGCAACGCTGCCCGCCCGGTAGCGACAAAACGCGTCGCGCTCAGCAAAGAAAAAGACACCATCAAACCGCCGGCTCGCCGCGGGTGACGATGCCGAGATCGTCGCTCTCGCGCACGCGCTTCAGTTGCTCTTCGGCCTGCGTCGCTTCGCGCTGGCGGCTCCACATCGAGGCATAGAGGCCGTCGCGATCGATCAGCTCGCCATGGGTGCCGCGCTCGGCGATGACGCCATCCTTCAGCACGATGATCTCGTCGGCATTGATGACGGTCGAGAGCCGGTGCGCGATGACAAGCGTCGTGCGGTTTCGCGAAACGACGTCGAGTGCCGACTGAATCTCCTGCTCCGTGCGCGTGTCCAGTGCCGAGGTCGCCTCGTCGAGGATCAGGATCGGCGGCGCCTTGAGAATGGTGCGGGCGATCGCAACGCGCTGCTTCTCGCCGCCCGAAAGCTTTAGGCCCCGTTCGCCGACCATGGCCTGGAAGCCCTCCGGCAGGGTGCGGATGAACTCGGCGATCTGCGCGGCTTCGGCCGCCGCCTCAACTTCGGCTTCGCTCGCCGAAACGCGGCCATAGCGGATGTTGTAGGCGATGGTGTCGTTGAAGAGCACCGTGTCCTGCGGCACCATTCCTATCACCGAGCGCAGGCTCTTCTGCGTCACTGTGCGCACGTCCTGGCCATCGATGGTGATCGCCCCTTCCTGCACGTCGTAGAAGCGATAGAGCAGCCGCGAGAGCGTAGACTTGCCGGCACCGGAGGGGCCAACGACGGCGACCGTCTTGCCGGCGGGCACTTCGAAAGTGATGCCCTTCAGGATCGGACGCGCCGCGTCATAGGCGAAATGCACATCCTTGAAGGCGATGGCGCCCTTGCCGATGACAAGTTCGCTCGCATTCGGGCGATCCACCACTTCGGCGCGCACGTCGAGCAGGTCGAACATATGCTCGATGTCGGTGAGCCCCTGACGGATTTCGCGGTAGACGAAGCCGATGAAGTTGAGCGGGATCGCAAGCTGGATCAGCATGGCGTTGATGAAGACGAAGTCACCCAGCGTCTGCTCGCCACGCTGCACGGCAAGCGCTGACATGATCATCATCACGGCCGTACCGGCGCCGAAGATCAACGCCTGGCCGAAGTTGAGCCAGCCGAGCGACGTCCAGACCTGGGTCGCCGCCGCCTCGTAGCGTTCCATCGACTTGTCGAAGCGACGGGCTTCCATCTCCTCGTTGCCGAAATACTTGACCGTCTCGAAGTTCAGCAGCGAGTCGATCGCCTTGGTGTTGGCGTCGGTGTCGCTGTCGTTCATCGAACGGCGGATGGCGATGCGCCAGTCGCTCGCGCGCACGGTGAACCAGATGTAGAGCCAGACGGTGACGGCGGTGACGAGGAGATAGCTGAAGCCGTAGCCCCACCAGAAGATCACTGCCGTCAGCAGGAATTCGATCAGGGTCGGAACGCTGTTGAGGATGGTGAATCGGACGATCGTTTCGATGCCCTTGGTGCCGCGCTCGATGACGCGAGAAAGCCCACCGGTGCGCCGCTCCAGATGGAAGCGCAGCGACAGCTGGTGCATGTGCACAAAGGTCTTGTAGGCCAGTTGCCGGACCGCGTGCTGACCGACGCTTGCAAACAGCGCATCGCGCAGTTGGTTCAAGCCGGCCTGCAAAAGACGCGCGAGGTTGTAGGCAAGCACCAGCATGACCGCGCCGGTCATGAACACGGGCAAAAAGCCCAGGACATCCGGCTTGCCGTTCAGCGCATCGGTTGCCCATTTGAAGGAATAGGGAACGAGGATCAGGACGACCTTGGCGATGATCAGAATGACCGTCGCCCAGATCACCCGAAGCTTGAGATCGGCCCTGTCCGATGGCCACATGTAGGGCCAGAGATTGGCGATCGTATGCAAGGGATTGCTGGTATCGGCCGAAACGGTTTTCTTCTGGGGTGCCACGTTCTGATCCGCTCTTACGTTTGCGCGCTTGGAGGCAGATTGTTGCGCATCCAAGCTCTGCGCCGAGCCTTCCCTGTAAACGAAGACCTGCGGCGCCGTCATCACCGTTCAATGAAAAGCGGCGCCCTGTCGAAGGCGCCGCCCTTGGTCTGGAGATAAGCATCCGTCGCAGCCGCCGCAATGTCGGCGGCCGCCGATCGGCTGCTTATTGCTCTTGTTTCATGTGCTTCTTGTGAATTTCCCGCGATTCGTCGTCCGGCAACGCCTTGTCCGGCACGCCGAAGACCTGACCCGGGCGAATGCGGTCCGGATCCTCGATCTGGTCCTGGTTGGCGAGATAGATCGTGGTGTAGCGCAGGCCTGCGCCGTAGACGCGACGCGAGATCTGCCACAGCGTATCGCCGCGACGGATGATCACCGAACTCTTGCTCTCCTTGAGCGGAGCCTGCTCGAGCGTCTGGGGCTGGTCGGGCGAGGCTGCAACGGCCGCGGTTTCGGTCGCCGGCTGCGCCGGTGCAGCGTCGTTTACAACTGCGCTTCCAGCACCCATTGCCTTTGCCAGTTCGCCCGGAGCCGGGGCATTGTTCTTCGGCTGGGCCTTCTCGGGCGACGCCGGCGTGGCGCTGCCCTGCTCGGCAAGGACCGCACCAACCGTTTCATCAACCTTGGCAAGTGCCGTCGCCACGCTCGATGCGTCCTGAGGTGCAGCCTTCAGCGCCGCGAGCGCACTTGCGGAGGCCTTTGCGGCCCGCGTCGCGGAAGCGACGAGCGTCTGGTCGGAACTGTCGGCGAGGCGGAAATCGGCAAGCGACTTCAACGCGATCTCGGTCGCCGAACGGGCGGCGGCCAGTTGCTCGCCGTTCGGCACCTTGCCATTGGCATAGAGACCCTTCAGCAGCGCGAGCGCCTTTCCAGCTTCCGCACGCAGGCCATCGAGACCCGCGGTTGCGGACGGCGTGCCCGAAGGTGCCACGGCCGCGACCTGCGATCCGGCGGGCCGGTCGAAGGGAACCGAAGCGCGCATCACGACCTTGGTGCCATCCTCGTTCAGCATGTCGGCCCGAATGATGTGGCTGCCCACCGTCAACTCGATCTGGCCGTCGACGACGAAGTGGCCCTTGTCGTCGGCCTTCATTTCGCCGACGAGCCTGTCGTCGGCATAGACGCGGACCAAGGCGCCTGCCTTGGCGCTGCCGGCAACGAACATCTTGCTGCCTTCGATCTCGACGGCGCTCACCTGCAGGCCCGGCACGCCAGAAAGCTTGGCCGGCGCAGTAGCGGTATCGACCGCCTGCGGCGTTGCGGAAGCAACCTCGGCCGGCTTGGCGTCCACAGCCGCTGTCCCCTCCACCGTATCCGGCGTCGTGATCAGCCGGCTCGCCATGCCGGGCTTCGAGACCATGGCAAGCAGTTGACCGGACGGATCCTTGGGAACAGAAACGGTCGCGACCTCCTCGGAGCGCTTCACCGCACCGTTTTCGCCGGTGCTGCGCAGCGTGAGCTGATGGTCACCCGCCGGAAGCGGATCGTCGAAGACCGCGGCAAAGTCGCCGGTCGCGCCGACATCAGCGGTGCCGACCACCGTATCGCCGCTCAGGATCTCAAGCTTCGAATTCGGCTGGGCATGGCCGGCGATCACCGTCGAGCCATCGGGCTCCACGCGCAACACATCGAAACCGGGAATGGCGGGATCGGTTGCAGGCGCATTGGCGGCAGTCGCCGCGTCGGCCTTCGACTGTTCCTGCTGCGGCGCAGCATCCGTCTTCGCTGTCTCGGCAGAGGCGCCAGCCGCCTGCGGGCCACCGGTCGCAGGCGTCGCCTCGGTCGACTGTGTCGCGGTACCTGCCGCCTGCTCCGCCGCCGGCTTCTGGCCGTCGTCGCGCAAGTTCGGTTGAATTACGAATACCATCAACGCTGTTGCTGCCACGAGGACAGAAATGGCCACCCAGCCGGCCTTATTTTTGATCATGCCACTCTCCACACGGAGCGGAGCAACGCTCCGCGCATGCCCTCTCATCGGCCTGCGGTGCGGGCTTGCGCCGTCATTATAGCGCAACAGCAAGCAACTCGTCCGATTTCTTCAATCAATCACTGAAATTGCTAGCGATTCGCGATTCGGCATACAAGCAGCCGAAGGCACGGCAACCCACAGAAAGCCGGGTTTCCCCTCATTTTTCTTGACCCATGCTGCGCTGCAATGTTTTTTGGGGGGCATGAGCACCGAGAACAGCACGATTCGATCCATCTGCGTCTATTGCGGTTCACAGCCGGGACGCGACAATGCCTACATGGAGGCCGGCCGCGCGCTCGGCCGCTCCATCGCCGATCACGGGCTGCGCCTGGTCTATGGCGGCGGCACACGCGGCATCATGGGAGCGGTCGCCAGCGGCGTGCTTTCCAACGGCGGCGAAGTCACCGGGATCATCCCTGAATTCCTGATGGACAAGGAAGCGACCCGCCATTCGCTCGGCCAACTGAACGAACTGATCGTCACGGCCGACATGCACGAGCGCAAGCACACGATGTTCGAACGCGCCGACGCCTTCGTGGCTCTGCCGGGCGGCATCGGCACGCTTGAAGAGATCGTCGAGATCATGACCTGGGCGCAGCTCGGCCGTCACCGCAAGCCGATGGTCTTCGGCAACATCAACAATTTCTGGAGGCCGATGATGGACCTCCTGCAGCACATGCGCGAAGAGGGCTTCGTCCACACGGCGCATCTGGTGCAGCCGCTCGTCGTCAATGACGCCGCCGACATCGTGCCGACCATCCTGGCGGCCGCCAACGGCGGCAACGGCCGCGACGGCGAAGCCGAGATCATCTCTAAGCTTTGAGAAACCTGTTCAGCCAACAAAAAAGGCGCGCCCCCGGCGCGCCTTTTTTGTTTCTATTGCAACCGACCTTATTCGGCGGGGCTTGCCTGCAGGGCGCGGCGCGCCCTGCTTTCAGCCAGCATCGCGCCGGTATAGATCACCAGCGCCGCCCAGATCAGGCCGAAGGCGATGAGCTTTGCCGTACCGAAGGGCTCATGGAAGACGAAGACGGCGATCACGAAAATCATCGTCGGCGCGATGTACTGCATGATGCCGATGGTCGAGAGGCGCAGGAGCTTGGCGCCATTGGCATAGATCATCAGCGGCACGGCCGTGACGATGCCGCAGGACAGCAGCCACAGGACGTCGGCCATGCCGGTGTCGCCGAAATGGCCCTGCCCCGTCGTCTCCAGCCAGATGATGTAGCCGATGGCCGGAACGCTCAGCAGCAGGACTTCCAGGAAGAAGCCTTGGTTGGGGCCAACCGGCAGGGTCTTGCGGAAGAAGGCGTAGAAACCCCAGGACAGGCAGAGGCCGATCGACACCCACGGCAGACCGCCGGCATCAAAGGCGAGCACGGCGACGGCGGAGGCAGCGAGCGCGATTGCGACCATCTGCGCCGGGTTCGGCCTCTCCTTCAAAAGCACGGCGCCGAGGAAGATCGAGAAGAGCGGATTGATGTAGTAGCCGAGCGCGGTTTCGATGGCGCGGCCCGCCCCGATTGCCCAGACATAGATGCCCCAGTTGATGGTGATGAGCACGGCGGTCAGTGCGGCCATGCACAGCATGCGCGGCGAGCGCAGTGCCGTCTTGATATCGTCGGTGCGCCCGAGCCAGAGCAGCACGAGACCCGCGAGCGGCACCGACCACACGATCCGGTGTGCCACCACTTCCGGCGCCGGGATATGGGCGACAGCCTTCATGAAGAACGGCAGGAAGCCCCAAAGCAGATAGGCGGTCAGCGCGAAGGCAAAGCCTTGTGCGGAATCGGTATTTTCGGCGGGTGCTTTCGGCTCGGCCATATCATCTTTTCCTGGTGTTTTGCCGGAGAGCCCTGGCGGCAATGGCCGCTCACCGGTCAGAAGGGAGGGCACAGCCAGTCGGCCGGCACGATCTCCCATTGGTGCGTCCTACCCCAATGGCCGGTGATGCACCAATTCATTTCCGTGAAGGGAGAATGAGTTTTGCTCACCCTCCCCCGGCCAGTTCATCAGCGTTACCGGGCCGATCGCCGAAATTACTCGGCGGCGATCAGCCCGACGTGGTCGCGGTTCTTGAGCAGCTTGAAGACGATGCTGTCCATCAGCGCCTGGAAAGACGCATCGATGATGTTGTCGGAGACCCCCACGGTCCACCAGCGTGCGCCCGTGCCATCGGTCGATTCGATCAGAACGCGGGTGATCGCCTCGGTCCCGCCATTGAGGATACGGACCTTGTAGTCCGCGAGCTCCAGGTCTTCGATTTCCGACTGGTACTTGCCGAGATCCTTGCGCAGCGCCAGGTCGAGCGCGTTGACCGGGCCGTGGCCTTCGGCGACCGACATCATCGTCTCGCCGTCGACTACCACCTTCACCACCGCTTCCGACACCGTCTTCAAATGGCCGTTGGCGTCGAAGCGACGCTCGACCATCACCCGGAAGCTTTCCACGTGGAAGAAATCCGGCACCGTGCCGAGAATGCGGCTGGCGAGCAGCGCGAAGCTCGCATCCGCCCCTTCATAGGCATAGCCGGTCGCTTCGCGTTCCTTGACGATGGCGATCAGCTTGTCGAGCTTCGGGTCGTCCTTGCTGACGACGATGCCGCGGCGCTTCAGCGCGTTGATGAAATTGGCCTTTCCGCCCTGGTCGGACACCATGACCTTGCGCAGGTTGCCGATGCTTTCCGGCGCCACGTGCTCATAGGTGCGCGGATCCTTGAGCAATGCCGAAGCGTGGATGCCAGCCTTGGTTGCAAAGGCCGACGCGCCCACGTAAGGCGCCTGCTGATCTGGCGAGCGGTTCAACAGTTCGTCGAAGGAATGAGCGAGCTTCGTCAGCTCCAGCAAGCGGTCGGCATCGATCGCCGTTTCGAAGCGGCTGGAATAGGTCTCTTTCAAAGCAAGCGTCGGGATCAGCGTGACGAGATTGGCGTTTCCGCAGCGTTCGCCAATGCCGTTCAGCGTGCCCTGGATCTGGCGTACGCCGGCCTCGACCGCCGCAAGCGAATTGGCGACCGCCTGGCCGGTATCGTTATGGGCGTGGATGCCGAGATTGGCGCCGGGCACGCCGGCAGCGATCACGGCCGCAACGATCTCGCGCACCTCCGGAGGCTGCGTGCCGCCATTGGTGTCGCAGAGGACCACCCAGCGCGCGCCGGCGTCAAAGGCCGTCTTCGCGCAGGCGAGCGCATAGGCGGGGTTGGCCTTGTAGCCATCGAAGAAATGCTCGCAATCGACCATCGCCTCGCGACCGGAGGCGACCACCGCCTCGACCGAGGCCCGGATGTTGTCGAGGTTTTCCTCGTTGGTGCAGCCGAGCGCTACTTCGACGTGATAGTCCCAGCTCTTGGCGACAAGACAGATGGCGTCGCTCTTAGCCGCAAGCAGCGCCGCGAGGCCCGGATCGTTCGACGCAGAGACTCCTGCACGCTTGGTCATGCCGAAGGCGACGAAGGAGGCCTTCTGGGTACGCTTGCGCCCGAAGAACTCCGTGTCGGTCGGGTTCGCGCCGGGATAGCCGCCTTCGATATAGTCCATGCCGAACTGATCGAGCAGGCCGGCAATCGCAATCTTGTCCTCGACGGAAAAGTCGATGCCGGGCGTCTGTTGCCCGTCTCTCAGCGTCGTGTCGAAGAGGTAGATGCGTTCCCTGGTCATGGCTCTCGTCCAAATATGCTCGGTTTACTTTTGCTCGGTCTTGCCTGCGAACTGGTCCGTGGCGCGGATCAGCCGGTCGAGGATGCCCGGCTCGGAATAGGCATGGCCTGCTCCCTCGACCAGATGCAGCTCTGATCCCGGCCAGGCCTTGTGCAGCTGCCAGGCGTACTTCGCCGGGCACGGCATGTCGTACCGCCCGTGGATGATGACGCCGGGAATGCCGTGCAGCCGGTGGGCGTCGCGCAGCAATTGGCCCTCTTCCATCCAGCCGGCATTGACGAAGAAGTGGTTCTCGATCCGCGCGAAGGCGTCAGCATAATCGTCGTCGGCGAAGGGCTCGCTGGTTGCGAGCTCCGGCAACAGCGTGATCGTCTCACCCTCCCAGATGCTCCAGGCCTTGGCGGCCGCAAGGCGTGTCGCCTTGTCCTCGCTCATCAGGCGGCGATGATAGGCGTGCATCATCTCGTGGCGCTCGTTCTCGGGAATGGGCGCGATGAAACGCTCCCACTTGTCCGGGAACATCTCCGAGACGCCGAACTGGTAGTACCAGTCGAGCTCGGCCTTGGTCAGCGTGTAGATGCCACGCAGCACCAGTTCGGAAACCCGTTCCGGGTGCTTCTCGGCATAGGCAAGCCCCAGCGTCGATCCCCAGGAACCGCCGAAGACCAGCCACTTGTCGGCGCCGGCCATCTCGCGCAGCCGCTCGATATCGGCGACGAGATGCCAGGTGGTGTTGGCTTCGATCCTGGCATTCGGCGTCGACTTACCGCAGCCGCGCTGGTCGAACAGCGTTACGTCGTAGAGCGTCGGATCGAACAGGCGGCGGTGGTTCGGCGAGATCGTGCCGCCTGGCCCGCCATGCAGGAAGACGGCAGGCTTAGCGCCCGGCGTGCCGGCCTTTTCCCAATAGATGGTGTGACCGTCGCCGACCTCGAGGTGGCCCGACGCATAGGGTTCGATTTCCGGATAAAGCGTACGCAGAACAGTCGTCATTTTCAGTCTTTCGTGAGCGGCCAGTGCACGGTGTCGTAGTCGGGATGCTGGCGGTTGGTTTCGAGAACGATCAGATGGCGGGTCGCCGAGACCTCGCTACCGTCATCCGTCTCCCTTGGTGGCAAGCCCGCGAGCCGTGAGAACCATATGACGCGGGATTCGACGCCGGACTGGTAAACGGGCTGTACGTCATCGGGGTCGTCGAGCGAGCCGAGCGCGATGTTGATGAAGTTCTCGTCGGGCATATCGTAGAACAGCGGCGTGCCGCAATCGCTGCAAAAGCCGCGGCGCACCAGATGCGACGAGCGGAACCAGGACGGCTGGCCCCGGGTAATGTCGAACGTGTCTCGGGACGCATTGGCGAGCGGCATGAAATAGTTCCCGGTCGCCTTCTGGCACATACGGCAATGACAGATATGCGGGTCCGCAAGCACGCCCTCGGCGCGGTAGCGCACGGCGCCGCATTGGCATCCGCCCGTATAGATGCGCGCGATGGTCACCGGAATGCTCCCGAGGGATGCCATTGATCGGTCTCGTGGTCGGGATGCTGGAACGAGATGATGCTTTCCTGCCTGGCGTAAAAATCCTGATCCTCAAGCACCGGCTGCTCGAAGATCGTATCGACCCAGGGCAGCCGCGAGGCGTGGTTGACCTGGATTTTCGGCGCCAGATCGGTGCGATCGTCAAAGGTGCCGATGGCGATCTCAAGGCCACCCGGATGCCGATAGGTCATCGGCGTTCCGCATTTCGGGCAGAAGCCGCGGTCGATGTTGACCGAGGACTGGAAATAGCTCGGTTCGTCCCGCACCCATTCGACGCCATCCTTCGGCGCCGTCACCAGCGCCGAGAAGAACGAGCCGAACTGTTTCTGGCACATGCGGCAATGACAGATCGACGCGCGTCCGAGTTCACCCTTGATCCGGAAGCGGACCGCGCCGCATTGGCATCCACCTGTTCGAACGTTTTCGGTCATCGCTTCTCCTCCGGGGGCCAGGTCTCGGTGTCGTGGTCGGGATGCTGATAGGAAACGAGATTGGTCAGGAACTCGATCGCGTCCGGATCTTCCAGCGTATGAACGCCAGGCAGATCGGCAACGTGATCGACATAGGGCAGCTTACCCTCGACTCCCCATTGGATGGTCGGCACGATGCCTTGCGGCTCGTCGAAGGCAGCGATCGCCAGCGCCATGCCATCCGGTGCCTCGTAGGTCAGCGGCGTGCCGCAATCGGCGCAGAAGCCGCGTCGCGCGGCGTTTGACGACTGGAAGCGCTTGGGCTCTCCGCGGGTCCAGGTCACATGCGCGCCGCGAACCGAAACCAAGGGCATGTAGAAGTTGCCGCTCGCCTTCTGGCACATGCGGCAATGACAGACGGATGCGTCACCGAGCTTGCCCTCGACGCGGAAACGGACCGCGCCGCATTGGCAGCCGCCGGCATAATGGGGCCTGTTGTCGAGACTCATCGCAACTCCTCCTTAGCCCGGCGCGTGGCAGACGGCTTCGATATTGTTGCCGTCGGGATCGAATACGAAGGCCCCGTAATAGTCCGGGTGGTAGTGCGGTCTCAGCCCCGGCTTGCCGTTGTCACGTCCGCCGGCGGCAATCGCCGCTTCATAGAAGGCATCGACCTCGGCGCGGCTGCGCGCCGAAAAGGCGTAGTGGCGGCCCGGGCCTGCCGCGGCCGTCTCATGCAGCCAGAAAACCGGCCGCTCGCGGCCATATCCGCCGACCTTCACGCCGCCGGTGTGCTCCAACGGCACCATCATCAGCAAGGAGGCGCCAAGCGGAGCAAAGGCCTTGTCGTAGAACGACTGCGCCCGGTCGAAATCCGCGACGGGAATGCCCGTATGGTCGATCATCGCACGAACTCCTCTTTCATGCATGCGCTCCGCTTTCCGCTGCCCTTTCAGATGCCCTGTCCGAACCGATCAGAGGGATCGGACAGGGCTCTGGGGGCGGCCCACCGTCACCGTTTGATATCCCAGGTCGTCACCCGCTCGCCGGTTGCCGGATCCTTGCCGTCCTTCAGCTGAACACCGCGCGCCAGCAGATCATCGCGGATCTTGTCGGCTTCCGCGAAGTTCTTCGCCTTCAGCAGTTCCAGACGGGCCCGCACGCGGCTGTCGATGTCGCGGACCAGCCCCTCGTCGAGTTCGACCGCCTGCGGCACCACGCCGATCAGCGCAGCACTTGCTGCGAAGGTGCCGAGCAGTTTCGGATCGGTCGCCGCCTTCTGGGCAAGCGCATGGACCGCCTGGACGGCTGCGACGGTGTTGAGGTCGTCGGCAAGTGCGGCGACCACGGCCGGGTCGGCCTCACCCGTGGCGTCACCCGGCACCGGCCACTTGGAGAGCAGATGCTCTGCCTCTTCCAGCCGCTTAACCGAAAAATCGATCGGCTCGCGATAGTGCGTCATCAGCATCGCGAGCCTCAGCACGTCGCCCGGCCACTGGCGGCCGGCGAACTTTTCCGTGTGCAGCAGTTCGTAGATGGTGACGAAGTTGCCTTCGGACTTCGACATCTTGCGGCCTTCGACCTGCAGGAAGCCGTTGTGCATCCAGACATTCGCCATCACCTCGGTGCCATGGGCGCAACGGGATTGGGCAATCTCGTTTTCGTGGTGCGGGAAGATGAGATCCAGCCCGCCGCCGTGGATGTCGAAGACCTCGCCGAGATAGCGGCTGCTCATGGCCGAGCACTCGATGTGCCAGCCGGGACGGCCCCTGCCCCACGGGCTTTCCCAGCCTGGTTCGTTGTCGCCGGAGAGCTTCCACAGCACGAAATCGCCGGGGCTTTTCTTATGCGCCTCGACGGCGACGCGGGCGCCGGCCTGCTGTTCGTCGAGGTTGCGCTTCGAGAGCTGACCGTAGTCGGCCATCGACTTGGTATCGAACAGCACCTCGCCGCCCGCCTGGTAGGCGTGGCCCTTGACGATGAGCTTTTCGATGATGTCGATCATCTGGGCGATGTTGTCGGTCGCCCGCGGCTGGACATCAGGATCGAGGCAGCCGAGCGCCCTGGCATCGTCGAGAAACTGCGTTTCGGTCTTCTCCGTCACCCGGCGGATCGCGTCGTTGAGCGGCAGGGTCGGATAATCCCGCAGCGCCCGCGCGTTGATCTTGTCGTCGACGTCGGTGATGTTGCGCGCATAGGTGACGTGATCCGCGCCATAGACATGGCGCAGCAGCCGGAACAGGACGTCGAAGACGATGACCGGCCGGGCATTGCCGATATGGGCATAGTCATAGACCGTCGGGCCGCAGACATACATGCGAACGTTGTCGGGATCGATCGGCTTGAACTCGATCTTCTCCCGCGTCAGCGTGTTGTACAGCTTCAGTGTCGGCGTTCCGCCCATTGCCATTCTCCAAGATGCATACGACCGTAAAATACCGCGCCCGGGAGGCCCGCGCGTTTGTCATCTTGGATTTTAGGAGACGAAAACGGCCAGGCCAGCGGAGCGCTAGCGAATAATGTTCCGGCAGATAATGCAGATAACCGTTTTCATGGCCTCACTTATCGCGCGTCACCCGATTTCGGTCAAGAGGTCAGCCGCGTGCAAGCACAGCCGACTATCGAAAGGATTCCGCGGTCATGGATTTGTCATGATTAGGCTTATCTGAGATCGCCATGCGGAAAACAGATTCGCGGTGTAGTTGGTAGCACACCACGAAATCCTGTCTCCGGAGAGCGAGGAGGAGCGTCGCTTTCGTGAAGACGTGCGAAAGCGGCAGTGTATCCGGTTCGGGAAAGCATCAAGGAGTGAGTGCAAGTGAAAGCCGCAAAGACCAAAGACATCACCAAATCCGCCAACCTCGTCGAACAGTATCGCCCGCTCGGCCTGAAGGCCGTACTTGCCGCAGCGTTGCAGGTGAAGGCGAAGCCGGCTGGCAAGCTGACCAAGCGGCCAGCCTGACGGTTCCGACGCTCTTTTCCTTAAAAGAGAGACATCTGCCCGCCATCGGGCTCGGTCGGCTTGCCCTTGCCCTTTAGCTGGGCATTCGCAACCGACCTGGGCGTGACGGCATCCTGGATTTCGGGACCGGTGTTGACGACCTTGTTGACCTTGTCCGAGACAGGGATCGCCTCGAAGTAGTCCTCCGCGACGGGGCTGAAGAGATCGGCAACCTCGCGCGGCTCCTGCGTCTTGCAATCCAGCCAGCGGGCAAAATCCTCGGGCTGGATGACGACCGGCATACGGTCATGGATCTGCCGGATCGAGGCGTTGGCAGCCGTCGTCAGGATGGCCGCTGTGTCGACCTCGGAGCCGTCGGCCGAGGACCAGGTTTCCATCAGCCCGGCGAAAGCGACGATGCCGCCCTTCCGCGGGCGCACCCAATAGGCCTGCGACGGCTCGCGGCTGCCTTTCGGCGGCCGACGCCATTCGTAAAAACCGGAGGCCGGCACGAGAACGCGCCGGTGCCGCATGGCGGCGCGAAACGAGGCCTTGTCGATTGCCGATTCGGCCCGCGCATTGATCAGCAGCGGAAAGTCACGCGGGTCTTTCACCCAGCCCGGCATAAAGCCCCAACGCACGAGCACCGCCTTGCGCTCCGGCAGGTTGCTGCCGGGTGCCGCGCGCTCGCCGGCCACGACAACCATGATCGGCTGGGTTGGCGCGATATTGAAGCGCGCCGGAAAGTCGTCGCTTTCCAGCAGGCTGAACAATTCCATCATTTCGTCGGGGGTCGCCGTCAGCGCAAAACGTCCGCACATGACATCGATGTGGCACTTCACGTAGGATGGGTCAACGCTACCGAGACGATTTGATTCCCTGATGCCGACCAAGCCCGAACTTGCTTCCTCCGTCATTCTAGAACGCGACGGCCGCTATCTGCTCGTTCGCCGGGCCAACCCACCGTCGGCCGACATGTACGCCTTTCCGGGCGGCCGTGCCGAGCCCGGCGAGACGCCGGCGGAGACAGCGCTTCGCGAATTGTTCGAAGAAACCGGCATCAAGGCGCGCGATCCGGTGCTGTTTGAAATCTACGATCTGCCGGGCAAGGAATCCGAAGGGCGACACTTCCTGCTTTCGGTGTTCAGGGCCGAGGCGGATGCCGACGCGGTGGCCGTCGCCAGCGACGACGCGGCAGGGCTCGGCTGGTTCACCCCTGAGGAGATCTTCGCCCTGCCGATCCCCGACAGCGTGCGCGAATGTGTGGAAAGGCTCTCCGGCACCGGCGCGAACGCCGCGACATCAGGCGACGGCCTTGAAACCGCCGACAATTCGGGCTTGATGAAATCATGATCCCTGTCCCGATCCTCGCAAGGCTTACGCTCGCTGCAATCGCCCTGACGGTCGCCACTGGTGCGGCGGCGCAAAAAACACCGACGAAAGAGCCGGCCAAGACCGAGACCGCAGCCCCTGCCCCGGCCGCTGTGGAAGAAAAGCCGACGCCCTATGACCAGCGGCTGGTTCGACTCTCGGAGATCCTCGGCTCCGTGCACTACCTCAGGAATCTCTGCGTCAAGGAACCGGAAGACGTCTGGCGCCGCTCGATGCAGGATCTGATCGACAAGGAAACCGCCACCGAAGTCAAACGACGCGAGCGGATGACTGCCGCCTTCAACCGCGGGTACCGCACCTTCGCATCGGTCTATACGAGCTGCACAGGCCCTGCGATCGTCGCCGAACAGCGATATCGTGCCGAAGGGGCAACACTTGCGTCAGAAATCGTCGCCCGCTTTGGAAATTAGCAATAAATTAACCTCTTTTCTCACGACCCCGTGTCGTTTCGGGAAAAGGCTGCTAAGTTCGTTAAGAGAGTGGTAAGAAGTGGCGAGTCCGTCACGGTCGTTCAGTCGGAGTTCAGCCGAACGGCCATAAATTGAACCGCTTGCACAATGGAAGTCGCATGGAACGAATGATGGAACCAAGCCTGACCGACATCGATGACATGATCGTCCACGAGAAGATGCAGGCTGCGCTGGAACACCAGAGCGAGGCCTGGGCGGACGGAATGGCCGACGGTATCGAGCCGGAAATCATCGCCGATGCGGCCATTGCCCTTGCCATGCGGGAAACCGTTCGGCTTCATGGCGAAGACGGCGCCGAGGCAATGCTCAATTCGCTTCGCGAGCGCGTGCTCGCCGGCGAATTCTCGCCCCAGCGCACGATTCAGTAATATCAGGACTGCCCGATGCATCGGAATCTTGCAAACCGGACCCTTCCGGTTCGCCTCGCCACACTGCTGTTGGCCGGTGTCGCCTTGACCACCCCGGCAGCGGTTCCCCCCGCCTTCGCTCTCAGCGAATTGCAGGGCGCGCCGCAACCCGTTCCGGCCGAGCAACAGCCTGCCGCCGGCGACCAGAAGGCGACGCCGCCTGCCGCCGAACCCGTTGCCGAAGAGCCGGATGAGGAAGAGACGCTTCCGCTCGAAATCCCGATGCCCGACCCGCTGATCAACAAGTCGGCGACAGCCACGAAGGAAGACGCTCCCGAAGCCGAAGAACCGGAGCCGACCGGGCCTGTCGAAGTCCTGACCGACGTTTCCAAGATTCCGGCGCCGGTCGCCCGCATGCGCGAGCTGATCGTCGAGGCGGCGGCTTCCGGCGACATCGAGCGGTTGCGCCCGTTGCTCGGCAAGGGCCCGAACCAGACCCAGGTCACCGGCGTCACCGGCGATGAAGACCCGGTGTCGATCCTGAAGAGCCTTTCGGGCGACCAGGAAGGCGTCGAAATTCTCGCGATCCTGCTCGACGTGCTGTCGACCGGCTTCGTGCTGGTCGACAAGGGCACGCCGCAGGAGGCCTATGTCTGGCCCTATTTTGCAGAAAAGAAGCTTTCGACGCTGACGGCACCGGAAAAGGTCGACCTGTTCCGCCTGGTCACCGCCGGCGACTTTGCCGACATGGAAGAATTCGGCAGTTACAACTTCTATCGCGTCGGCATCATGCCGGACGGCAAGTGGAAATTCTTCATCGCCGGCGACTGAGCGTCGGCGACCTGCTTGCCGATGACAGCCGAACATCCTACCTCTTCGCCAAGAGATCGCCGGTGAGACCGGGGCCTGAGTCGGCCACGGCTACCAGGTGATCGTTTGCTAGGTTAGCGCGGGATTCTCCCCTCCCGTCGAACAGGATTCGAACGATGCCCAGAGTTCGCCTCGACGATCGTGCGATCGTCTCCATTTCCGGCAAGGACGCCGAAGATCTTCTTCAGGGACTGATCACCACCGACCTCGACGCGCTTGCGCCCGACGAGGCGCGTCCTGGCGCGCTTCTGACGCCACAGGGCAAGATCCTGTTCGAGTTCCTGATCTCCCGCGACGGCGATGGCCTAAGGCTGGAAACGGCACGCGACCAGGCCGAAGCGCTGCTGAAGCGCATGACGATGTACAAGCTTCGCTCGGCAGTCGAGCTTTCGATCAGGGCTTCCGACGCCGTCACCGTGATATTCGACGAAGCAGCACCGACGGGTGCCTATCGGGACCACCGTTTCGAGAAGGCGGGCGTTGCGCTCTTTCGCGCCTATGGGGAAGCCACCGGCGACACGGCCGGCGCAGAAGACCTCGAACGGCTGCGGATCGCGGCGGGCATTGCGAATGCCGGTGCCGATTATGCGGTGCAGGACGCATTCCCCCATGACGTGCTCCTGGACAAAAACGGCGGCCTCTCCTTCAAGAAGGGCTGCTACGTCGGTCAGGAAGTGGTGTCGCGCATGCAGCACCGCAGCACGCCGCGCCGCCGGGTCGTGATCGTTTCGGCGGACGCCGCCCTTCCTCCCACGGGAACGACGATTACGGCGAACGACAAGGCGATCGGCGCGCTGGGCACGGTGCAGGGCAAGTCGGCGCTCGCGATCGTGCGCATCGACAAGGCCGGCGAAGCCATGGCGAACGGGATCCCGCTGCTCGCCGGCGACGTGCCGGTGACAATGGTTCTGCCCGAATGGACCGGCCTCACCTTCCCGACCAGCACGGACGAGGCAAGCGCGTGACGACGGCCCGCGCCTGGCAGCGCATGCTTTCCGGCCGAAGGCTGGACCTGCTCGATCCCTCGCCGCTCGATGTCGAGATCGGCGACATCGCCCATGGCCTCGCCCGTGTTGCCCGGTGGAACGGCCAGACCGCCGGCGATCATGCCTTCTCCGTCGCCCAGCACAGCCTGATGGTCGAGGATATTTTTCGCCGCAGCAACAAGTGCAGCACCGACGATTGCCTGCTGGCGCTTTTGCACGACGCGCCGGAATATGTGATCGGCGACATGATCTCGCCGTTCAAGGCGGTGGTCGGCGGCGGCTACAAATCGGTCGAGAAGCGGCTGGAAAGCGCCATCCACCTTCGTTTCGGCCTGCCGCCGCATTGCTCCAAGGAATTGAAGGACCGGATCAAGAAGGCCGATCATGTCGCGGCCTATTTCGAAGCAACGGTGCTTGCCGGCTTCTCCGTTGAAGAGGCGCGCAAGTTCTTCGGCCAGCCGCGCGGCATCACCCGCGAGACGCTGCTGATCGATCCCTTGCCGGCGGTCGAGGCGCAGCGCCTGTTCACCGAACGGTTCCTCACGCTGGAAGCGCAGCGCGTGCCCGCGCGCGCGGAAATCTGACATGCCCGGCATCATCGTTTCTCCGCTTTCCCGCATCGCCGAAATGGCCGTCCGCCATGGCTGCACCGAGATGATCAGCCTCGTCGCCAAGGGCCAGGATTTCCATCGCCCCGGCGTCATCGCCAAGGCGCGACATCTGACGCTCGGCATGAACGACATCACCTTTGCCGGCACCGGCGACCTCATTGCGCCGCAGGAAGACCATGTCCGGCAGATCGTCGCCTTTGCGCGCGAATGGGACCGTGCACGGCCGCTCCTCGTTCATTGCTGGATGGGTGTTTCGCGATCGCCCGCGGCCGCCCTCATCGCCGCGCTCGCGGCCGAGCCGGACCAGGACGACGCGGAGCTGGTGCAGCGGCTGCGCCGCGCCTCGCCCTATGCGACCCCCAACAGCCGGCTCGTCGAAATTGGCGACGGCGTGCTCGCGCGCAATGGAAGGCTGATCGCCGCCGTTCGCGCGATCGGTCGCGGCGCGGATGCAGACGGCAATGCACCGTTCCTTCTGCCGCTTGCTTCCGAAGGAGCAGCCGTTGCCGATTGAGACGCAGCCGACAACGGTCGAGATCGGCCTCAATGCGGCGATCGTCGCCGTCGTCAACCGCAGCCCGCGCATCCTCGCCGTCAGCGAAAGTGACGGCGATGCGCGTGACAGCCTGCCCTTCGGTCCCTTCGATCCGGCGCTCCACCGGACCTTTGAGACGAGCCTGCGCGATCGCGTCGAAAAGCGTACGGCGCTGAAGCTCGGCTATATCGAACAGCTTTACACCTTCGGCGATCGCGGCCGTCAGCGGCTGCCGGGCGAAGAAGGCAAGCACATGGTCTCGGTCGGCTATCTGGCCCTGACGAGAACCGATGCCGAAAACACCGAACGGCTGGCCGAAGCCGGCGCGCATTGGCGCGACTGGTACGGCTACCTGCCCTGGGAGGACTGGCGGCAGGGTCGCCCGGCGGTGCTGGACCAGGCGCTCCTGCCGGCACTTGCCCGCTGGGAAACAGGTGTGTCCGGTGACGACCGAGCCGCCCGGATTGCCGGGCGCCGGGCGCGCATTCGCCTGGCCTTCGGCCTCGGCGATTTTCCCTGGGACGAGGAACGCGTGCTGGAGCGCTATGAGCTGCTTTACGAGGCAGGGCTCGTGCCCGAGGCGGCCATCGACGGCCACGGTAATGGCAACGACGTTCTGACCGCCGGGCTGGCGATGCGCCATGACCATCGCCGCATCGTCGCCACGGCAATGGCGAGGCTGCGCGGCAAGATCAAGTACCGGCCGGTCGTCTTCGAACTGATGCCGCCCGAGTTCACGCTGACCGATCTGCAGGCAACCGTCGAGGCGATCTCCGGGCGCCACCTGCACAAGCAGAACTTCCGCCGCCTGGTCGAAGGGGCCGAACTGGTGGAGCCGACGGGGATGACGCTGTCTTCCACCGGTGGGCGGCCGGCCGCCCTCTTCCGCTTCCGCCGCCAGATCCTCGACGAGCGCCCCGCCCCGGGGCTCAAGGTCGGCGGGCGATGATCGCAGCCACCGATCCCTGAACGGCGGATCGGCACCTAAAAACCTCCAGCAGAACGCCCTACATGTGCGGGGATGATGCTATAATCGGCGGCAGCGGGACGCGACCGAACTTTCGCTGCCCGCAAATCATGCGGCGTTTACGACCGAGGTGACAACCATGCTGCTCGTCCTGACCCTGCTTACGTCGCTGCTCGGCACCTCGCCCCAATCGGGAACCGACGAAAAGCCGAAGATGCCCGACTACTTCAAGAACCAACAGGGCGGCGGCATGCAGCCGCAGACAACCATCTGCAATCTCAACAGCCAAGACCTGAACGGGCAGTTCCGGACCTGCCGCTACGACTGCGGCACGCAGATCACCGTCGGCGAACGTTTCTCCTGCCCGTTCATCATGCAGCGTTGACGTTCAAAACCTCGGTTAGCTTCTGAAAAGACGCAACTCCGGACGGAAAACCGCTTCGCACTTTTCCTGGCGTTGGCCTCTTTTGGGCGCAACTCCGGACGGAAAACCGCTTCGCACTTTTCCTGGAGTTGGCCTCTTTTGGGCGCAACTCCGGACGGAAAACCGCTTCGCACTTTTCCTGGAGTTGGCCTCTTTTGGGCGCAACTCCGGACGGAAAACCGCTTCGCACTTTTCCTGGAGTTGCTTACCTTTCGATCACCACATCAAGGCCGATGTCGAGCGTCGGGGCGGCCATGGTGATCTTCGAGGTCGAGATGTAATCGACGCCGCTCTCGGCGATTGCCCGCACCGTATCGATCTTGACGTTGCCTGAAGCCTCCAACCGCGTCCGGCGGGCATCGACCGCATAGGCGTCGGCGGAGAGCTGCCAAAACGCGCGGTTCACCGCAACGGCCTCGCGGAGCAAGTCCGGCCCCATGTTGTCGAGCAGGATGACGTCGGGTTGAGCCGTCAGCGCCTCGCGCATCTGATCGAGGCCATCGACCTCGATCTCGATCTTGACGAGATGGCCGCAATAGGCGCGCGCCGCATGGACGGCGCTGGCGACACCACCAGATACGGCAATGTGGTTGTCCTTGATCAGCACGGCATCGTCGAGGCCGTAGCGATGATTGGAGCCACCTCCCAGACGCACCGCGTATTTTTCCAGCGCCCGCAGCCCAGGAATGGTCTTGCGGGTGCAGCAGACCTTCGCACGCGTGTGGGCGATCTCGTCGGCGAATTTCGCCGTATAGCTGGCGATGCCCGAAAGGTGCATCAGGAAGTTCAGGCCGACACGTTCGGCCGACAGCAGCCCGCGGGCGCGACCGGAGATCCGGGCGATCGCCGTGCCCGGCGCGACCCGGTCACCATCCGCCACCAATGCCTCGAAGTGGATCGACGGATCGACCAGACGGAAGGCGGCACGCGCAAGCTCCAGCCCGGCAACAACACCCGCATCGCGCACGTTCATGCCGGCCTTTGCGGTCAGCTCCGGCCCGATGGTCGAGAGCGTGGTAATGTCGCCGGCGCGGCCGAGATCCTCGTTAAGTGCGGCACGCACCTGGTCCTCGATCATCAGTGCGGGAAGTTCGGGGCGGAGGGCTGCGGTCATCTGCTTTTTCGTCCTTGAGTGTCGGTCCATGCAAGCGGCGCGCGCGAAATCACGCCGCTTCCGTCTCCGCCAGTTCGCTCGCCAGGCGGTTGGCGTCGGCGAGCGTCAGATAATTGCGGCGGCGCCATTCCGGCTGTTCCTGTGGGCAATCGGCGCGGAAGTGACCGCCGCGGCTTTCCGTGCGCCGCAGCGCGCCGACGGCGATCAACTTGGCCGTGGTAATAATGTTGGTGAAGCGCATGCGGGTGTTGTCGCGCTCGAGCTGTGCGATCTCGCGGATCGCCTTTACCAGGCTCTCGCGGGTTCGGATCACGCCGACGCAATCGCTCATCACCTGGCGCAGGATCTTGAGTTGCGGGCTGTCCTCGACGGTCACCGGATCGTCGTTCTCGCCGGCATTATCGCCCCATTCGGTAAGCTGCGGCGTCGGCAGCGTGCCCTTGATGTTTTCGGCGATGCGGGCGGCAAAGACGACGGCTTCGAGCAGCGAGTTGGAGGCGAGCCGGTTGGCGCCGTGCACGCCGGTGGAGGTCACTTCTCCAGCAGCCCAGAGACCATCGATCGAGGTGCGACCTTCGGCATCGGTGAGCACGCCACCCATGTGATAGTGAACCGCCGGCACGACCGGGATGGCTTGCGTCACCGGATCGATGCCGGCCGCCATGCAAGAGGCATAGACCGTCGGGAACATCTCGGGGAAATGCTCGCCCACAGCCTTGGTGCAATCGAGGAAGGCGCCGCGACCGGCCTGGACCTCGGCAAAGACACCACGCGAAACGATGTCGCGCGGCGCAAGCTCGCCGTCCGGGTGGATATCGAGCATGAAGCGATGGCCGGCGGCGTTCAGAAGCTGGGCGCCATCACCGCGCAACGCCTCGGTCGCGAGCGGCGCCGGATCCTTGCCGATGTTGATCGCCGTCGGGTGGAACTGCACGAATTCCGGATCGGCGATGATCGCGCCGGCGCGGGCGGCCATGCCGAGCCCCTGCCCGCACGCTTCCCACGGGTTGGTCGTGACAGCATAGAGATGACCGATTCCACCAGAGCAGAGCACGACGGCACGGGCCGGGAAAGCCACACGCTTCTTCGACTGGCCGGCATCGGGCCGGGCGATGACGCCGGAGATGAACCGGCCTTCGCGCACAAGTTCCTCGACTACATAGCCTTCGATCACGCGGATCGACGGCGTCCGGCGGACGGCGGCTATCAGCGCTTCCATGATCGCCTTGCCGGCCATGTCGCCCTTGACGCGGACGATGCGTCGCTCGGAATGGGCCGCCTCACGCGAGAGCAGCAGCTTGCCTTCGAGATCGCGGTCGAAGGGCACGCCATATTCGAGCAGATCGTGAATGCGCGCCGGGCCTTCGGCCACCATCATGCGCGTCATCTTCTGGTCGACGATGCCGGCACCGGCGGCCAACGTGTCGGCGACATGTTTCTCGAAGGTGTCGCCGGGGCTCATGGCGGCGGCGATGCCGCCTTGAGCCCAGGCCGACGAGGCGCCGTGGCCGATCGGGGCTGCGGCAAGGATCGTCACCGGTCTCGGGCTCAGCTTCAGCGCGCAGAAGAGGCCGGCCAAGCCGCCACCGACGATGACGATATCGTCAATCCCGTTGAAGGATTGCGGGCGGAAATGGTCGGTCAGCATGATTCATTCTCCTCCAATGCGCATGCCTGCATCCGGTATGACCCGGCGGAAATTGTTACTGCTTGAGGTTCACCATGCGCTCGACCGCAAGGCGGGCGCGATCGGCGATATCAGGATCGACGAGAACCTCCTCCGTCATGGTCAGCAGGCTGTCGAGGATCTTCGGCAGCGTGATGCGCTTCATGTGCGGACAGAGGTTGCACGGCTTGACGAACTCGACGCCTTCGATCTCGGCCTGGATGTTCGACGCCATCGAGCACTCGGTAACGAGCAGCACCTTCGACGGGCGATTGTCCTTGACGTAGTTGATCATGCCGGAGGTCGAGCCGGCGAAGTCGCAGACGGCGATCACGTCCGGGTGGCATTCCGGATGACCGATGATCTCGATGCCCGGATTGGCTTCCTTGTAGGCGAGCAACTCGGCGGCGGTGAAGCGCTCGTGCACCTCGCAGTGGCCCTTCCAGGTCAGGATCTTCTTGTTGGTCTGGCGCGCGACGTTCATCGCCAGGTATTCGTCGGGAATGCAGAGAACCGTGTCGGATTCCAGGCTCTCGACGACATCGAGCACGTTCGACGAGGTGCAGCAGATGTCGGTCTCGGCTTTCACGTCGGCAGACGTGTTGACGTAGGTGACGACGGGAACGCCGGGGTAGCGCTGCTTCAGCAGGCGGACATCGGCGCCGGTGATCGATTCCGACAGCGAGCAGCCTGCCTTGGCGTCGGGGATCAGTACGGTCTTTTCCGGACTCAGCAACTTCGACGTTTCGGCCATGAAGTGCACGCCGCACTGGATGATGATTTCCGCATCGACCTTGGCAGCATCGCGCGCGAGCTGCAGCGAGTCGCCGACGATGTCGGCGACACAGTGGAAGATGTCCGGCGTCTGATAGTTATGCGCGAGGATGACCGCGTTACGCTCCTTCTTCAGCCGGTTGATGGCGTGTACATAGGGCGCGTAGACCGGCCACTCGATCGCCGGGATGAAATCCTTGACCTTCTCGTAGAGATGCTCGGTTTCGCGCGCGATCGCCGGCGTAAAGGCAAGCTCGGGCCTTTCGATGATGCCGAAGCGCTCAGCGGCGCTGACAAAAACCGGTTTCGCCACGGCCGCGGTGCGGGGTGCAAGGCGCGTCATCGACATCTCCTCTCCGCCCCTCTTCCTGGGCGGGTTTTCAATTATGCTCAATCTGAGCATAATTGAACCAAAACAAAAGCGGCAAAGCCGCATGGGTTGATTTAGAAAGTTTTGTGACAGAATTCAAGAATAGAAGCGCCGCTTTTCGCGGCGCTTCTGATTTTGGTTCGCGATCAGGCCATCGCCGGCCGTGCCACGCCCTTCTCCTCGATCGGCCAGTGGACGATTGCGGCGAAGACGCCGAGGGCTACACCGAGCCACCACACCGGATCGTAGGAACCGAAGTGGTCGTAGAGGTAGCCGCCCATCCACACACCCAGGAATGAGCCGACCTGGTGCGACAGGAAGACGATGCCGCCGAGCAGGCCGAGGTGGCGCGTACCGAACATGATCGCGACCAGCGCATTGGTCGGCGGCACGGTCGAAAGCCAGAGCAGGCCCATAACGATGGCGAAGACGATGACTGAGGTCGGCGTCTGCGGCAGCAGCAGGAAGGCCGTCACCGCCACCGAGCGCGCGATATAGATCAGCGCCAGGAAATAGGGTTTCGAGTAGCGCTGGGCGATGAAGCCCGCCGACAGAGAGCCGATAATGTTGAAGAAGCCGATGAGTGCCAGCGCGATCACCGCATAGCGCGCGTCGATGCCGATATCGCCGATGTAAGCCGGGAAGTGCGCGGTGATGAAGGCAACCTGGTAGCCGCAAACGAAGAAGCCGGAAACCAGGAGCAGGTAGCTCTTGTGGCCAAGTGCCTCCTTCAGCGCCTCGCCGATCGACTGCTTGAATTGCGCCTCGCTCTGGCGGCCGGAGGACGCGTTGCCGCGCAGTGGGATCGCGAAGAACGGCACGACCAGCATGAGGACGCCGAGATAGACCAGGCTGTCCGACCAGCCATAGGCCGAGATCAGCCCCTGGCTCAGGGGCGCGAACAGGAACATGCCGGCCGAGCCCGCCGCCGTGCAGATGCCGAAGGCGAGCGACCGCTGATGCGGCGTGACGTTGCGGGCAAAGGCGGAGAGCAGGATGCCGAAGGAGCCGGAGCCCACCGCCATGCCGACGAGCACTCCGCCGCCGATGTGCAGCCAGATCGGCGCGTTGGCGAAGGCCATGATGAAGAGCCCTGCAGCGTAGAGAAGGCCCGACATGGCGAGCACGCGCCACGTTCCGAACTTGTCCGCGATCGCGCCGAAGAAGGGCTGGCTCAGGCCCCAGCAGAGGTTCTGCAATGCCATGGCAAGGCCGAAGGTCGTCCTGTCCCAGCCCGTATCGGCGAGCATCGGCAGCTGGAAGAAGCCCATCGCCGAGCGCGGGCCGAAGGTGAGCATCGCGACGACCGAGCCGGCCGCAATGATCAGCCAGGGCATCTCCTGACGGGCACTGGACGGCGCGGATGCTCCGGAAACAGCGGACATGGAATCTCTCCGATTGATGGAGCGCGATCCTAGGCGGCTGCTAAAACAGATAAAAGCCAATTAAATTGACGCCGCAATCACCGGAATTGATGCCTTGATCAAGCGGCGCTGCGGAACCGGTCGCGAAACGCTCTCGGCGTCATGCCCTTGGCCGCCTTGAACTGGCGATTGAAGTTGGCAAGCGAACGATAGCCGACGGCATCGGCGACATGAGCGATCGAACGCGCCGAACCACTGAGCAGCGCGCAAGCCTCGCCGATCCGCAGGCGCATCAGATATTCCGAGACCGGCATGTTGAGGTGGCGCAGGAACAGGCGGTGCAGGCCGGAAAGGCTGAGCGCGGCCAGATCCGCGAGTTCGTCCATCGACGGGTTTTCGGCGTAATGCAGGTGGATATGGTCGAGCACCCGGTCGAGGCGGCCGCGGTCGACCGATCGGCCTGATGGCGTGACGACCCGGCTCGACAGTGGTGTTACCGCCTGCTCGCGCGCCAGGATCGTCAGCATCGACAGGACGTCCGGCAGGCGCTCCTCCGGCGCCAACCGGCGCAACCCTTCGAACAGCGGCCGCACGCGGGTGGCCACTTCCGGCGTGAACTGCAACCCTGGAGCCGAACGCTCGAACATCGCCTTGACGCCGGCGAGTTCGACGAAGCCCTCCTCCAGGCGCTCCACCCATTCCGGATGGAACCAGAGCACCAGCGCCACGTGCGGTTCGGCCTCGTCGACCTTGCCGGCGGAGTGCCAGGTGTGCGGCAGGTTGGAGCCGACCAGCACGAGATCGCCGTCCTCATAGGCGCCGATATGGTCTCCGATGAAGCGCTGGCCGCGCGAGTTGAGCGTCAGCGTCAATTCGAACTCGGGATGATGGTGCCATTGGAACGGGATGGCATCGTCGAGCCGGCGGTCGAGCAAGATTGATGAGGCATTGGTCGGCCTCGAGATCTTCTGCAAAACAGCCTTCATGTTGCACCATTCGCTCCATGGAAGCCAGAATAGTATCAATGTTGGCAGGCTGCGTGCAACAGCGGCACCGTTGAAAGGGCTAGGTTTTCTCCATCACCAATCAAACCTGCCAGGCGAGGAGATCCCCATGCAGCCACTCAGAGACAGTCACCCGACGGCGGCCCATCTCGATATTCAACTGAAGGACATCCGGAAGCGGCTGCCTCTGCGCGTGCTTTCGGAAGCGGACTGGCAGCACTGGATCACCAAGGGCTACGTCATCGTCCGTCAGGCGGTACCGGCGACCAATGTCGAGCGGCTCGTCGAGTTGCTCTGGCGCTTCGACGAAAAGGATCCGGCCGACCCTTCGACCTGGTATGCGCCGCAGCGACGCGAGCACAAGATGAAGGAACTCAACAACACCGGCATGCTGGAGATCTACAATCACCAGTATCTCTGGGACAACCGCCAGGAGCCGCGCATCTACGGCGCCTTCGTCGACATCTGGGACCGCGAGGACCTGTGGGTGACGATCGACCGCGCCAACCTCAACCCACCGAAGAAGGTGAAGGGCAACCCCAACGGCTTCATAAATTGGGACGTCGACACCTCAATCCGGCCGCTGCCGATCGGCGTTCAGGGCGTGCTCAGCCTCAAGAAGCAGGACGGCGACGTCGGCGGCTTCCAATGCGTGCCGGAACTGTTCGAAAACTTCGAAAGCTGGGAGAAGACTCAAAGCGCCGACCGCGACCCGATGCACCCCGACATGACCGGTCTTTCGACCGTCAACATCGAGATGGAGGCCGGCGACCTGATGATCTTCAACAGCCTGCTGGCCCACGGCGTGCGACCCAATCATTCCGATGGCCGCGTGCGCATGGCGCAGTACATTTCGATGCATCCGGCAGAATGGGGCAATGTCGCCGAGCGCGAGGAACGGGTCAGGCTGTGGCGTGAGCTCGACCATCCGAAGCGCGACGCCTTTCCCGGCGATCCGCGCGAATGGGAGAAGCACAACGCCTCCCCTGCCAGCCTTTCGGATCTGGGCGCCAAGCTTCTCGGTATCACGCCCTGGGCTTGATACCGAGAAGCGCGTGAGATCGTTTCCGTCCGGAATTGCTTCTGAACTAAGCCGAAGCACGCACCTTCATCGGCCAGCGCTCGCCGCGTCGGCCGATGATCTTGACCTCATCGCCGAGCTTCACGGTGCCTTCGCTGCGCGGCACCGCATTCCAGCCGAAGAGCACGCCGGTCACGCGGCGGTCGGCCGACATGCGCTTCTCCGCCAACCCCTGGATCGGATTGCCGCCGATGCGCTCGCCGGTGATCTGGTCCTGGGTCGTCATGATGCAGCGCGAGCAGGGTTTGACGAGATCGAAGCGGATGCCGCCGATCTCGACGCTCTCCCAGAAATCCTCCCCCCAGGCTTCATCGCAGTCGACGAGGATGTTGGTGCGGAACCGTTCCATGCCGACCGGTTCCTGGCCCTTTTCGGCGAGCGTCCGGTTGAGATCGGCAAGCGAACCCGTGGTCGTGATCAGGATCGGAAAGCCATCGGCAAAGCCGACGGGTGCGGCCGCTCCTGCCCATTCGGCGCCGACGAGCCGTTCGGCCGAGGCGTCCATATGGGCGAGCCTCACCGGGCGGCCGAACCATGAAGAGAGAACCTCGTCCGTCGTTTCATCCGACACGGCGGCATCGACCTCGCTGCCCCAAACGACGACGTTCAGACGACGGTCCGGATCGAAGCGGACGGAGATCTCCCGCTCACCCATCCTCAGGTGCACGCCGCCATCGATATGGCTCGCCTCAACCTGCGCCAATGTCTGCAGTTCGCGCTGGGTGATAAAGCGCCCATCTGGCTGGATCAGCATGAAACGCCGGTCACCCTCGACGCCGTCGAGATTGACCGAGACCGTCTCGCGGGCAATCGCGCGACCGCTCTTCAGCGGATGAATGTTGAGGCCGGTCACCTTCATGGACAGTTCCTTCCATCTTCAAAAACTGATTCAAGCGCCTGACGATCCGATTCACCGGGCGGCTGCAATCCGTTGAAAGGCCTAGATCATTTCTCGGTTTGATGGA
Organism: Ensifer sp. ENS02; assembly: GCF_014851885.1. Taxonomy (NCBI): domain Bacteria; kingdom Pseudomonadati; phylum Pseudomonadota; class Alphaproteobacteria; order Hyphomicrobiales; family Rhizobiaceae; genus Ensifer; species Ensifer sp. ENS02. The sequence goes on from NZ_JACVAO010000002.1 coordinate 325,586, forward strand.
AACGGAGGAATGTTCCGGTGCAATCGGCGCGGCACAATCGCTCGCAGAAAAGCGCCCCACGCCCTTCCCGGCAACTAGATTTCATCCAGCATCATGGCGAGCACGTCGCGTAGCCGCCGCTCACGCTCGTGAGCCAGACGGCGGCCGGCCTCGGTCTTGAACCCGTCAGCCAGCCGGAAGAGCTTGGTCTCGAAATGATCGATGGCGAAGGCCTTGTCATCGAGCGCCCGCGCCTCAGCCAACGGATCGAGCGGGTCGTAAAGGCCGCTGCCCATGCGCCCGGCGATGTAGAAGCAGCGGGCAGCGCCGACCATGCCGATCGCATCCAGCCGATCGGCATCCTGAAGGATCTTCGCCTCCAGGGTTTCCGGCGGGATGTTCGCCGAGAAGCTGTGCGTCAGGATGGCGTGCGCCACCGCGCCAATCTCATCCGTCCCCCAACCGAGATCTTTCAGAATGCCCGTCGCCTTTTCGGCCGCCAGTCGTGATGCCTGCGTGCGCAGGGGCGAGTTCTTCTCGACCGAGACGCAGTCATGCAGCAGCACCGCGGCGGCGAGCAAACGCGCCTCACTGCCCTCCTCCGCCTGGATGCGGGCGGCATTCTTCCAGACACGGATCAGATGTGCGGCATCGTGCGAGCCGTCATCGGCGGCGAAGGCATGCGGCAGCAACGCCGCCGCAAGTTCCTCATGCGGCGCGAAGGCGGCCGCGAGTTTCGAAATCTCTGTCATGATGTCCTATTGCTGTTCGGCAGGCTTTGCCGGCGCCGTCGGTGCAGCGCCAACGCCGGACAAGATCTTCTGGTAGAAGAGCCCTATCCCGATCAATACCCCGCCAAGGCCGATGAAGGACAGAGCCCGCAGGAAACCTTCGAGGTTGGACATGTCGATCAGGAACACCTTCAGCACGGCAACGAAGACCAGAACGGCCGACGCGATGCGGATGCTCTTGGCATGGAAGCGCGAGCCGAGCACCAGCAGCAGCACGCCGAGCAGCAGCCAGACGACCGAATAGGTGTAGGTCTCGCCCTGCAGAAAGCCCTTCCAGTCCGCGATGTTTTCCCCCTGCCAGACACGGCGGACCGTGAGGCTCGCCCAGGCGAAAGCAAGCACCGCGCCGCTGACCGCAAGTGCCATGACATAGGGCAAGGGCCGCTTGTCGCGTGCATACCAGGCGAGCCCCGCATAGCCGAGCCCCGGTAACAGGTAACCGATCAACAGCAGGTCGAAGAACGGGATGCGCCCCAGCAGTTCGCCGCTGAAATAGGGGTTGAGGCCGAGGAGATGCGCCGAAAGCACCGACAGCATCGAGAGCACGCCGAGGCCCATGCCGCCGTAGCGGAAGACCGGGCTCGGTGATTTCATGTCGAGGCTCATGAAGATCGCCGAGGCGCCGATTGCCAGCAGCGTGTAGATCGACTGCTCGCCGAGGGTCGGCACCGCGCTGTCGAGCACGCCGCCGTTCATCGCATGACGCACCAGGATCGCGAGCGTCAACAGCACGAAAAGGCTGGCAAGCGCCTGCAGCAGGTTGCGCACGCGCGTGCCTGGCCAGGATCTCAGGAAATAGGCGGAGCCTGCAAGCAGCACGGCGGGAATGCCGTAGCCCGGCAGCAGCGCATTGAAGACGGGCGTAGTGCCGAGATTGCCGGCACCGACGATCGTCGGCTCCCAGGCGATGCGCCCGAGTACGACGACGGCCGCTGCACCAGTCATCCACGGAAGAATCGGCCAGGTGCGGATCCGCGTGGCGAGCGCATAGGCCGTGCCGAGCACGGCAATCGCAAGCGTCGTGACCAGCCCGTCCGTCCAGGCGTGGAGGGCAAGCACGAGAAAGGTGAAGGAGCCGGCCACCAGCAAGCCGGCCGCCGTATCGCGCGCCACCGCCTCGCTTTCGCGGCGGTAGAGCCAGTCCGCAAGCGCCAGCAGCGCCGCCCCGGCGACGAGTGAGAACAGGCCATGCGGCAGGTCGAAGGCATAGTTGCCGGTCATCAGGAACGACATCGCGACGAGCGCAACCGGAACGACCGCGGCGATGCCCGCCCAGAGTGTCGAATATTGCGGATGGGCGACGAGCCGGCGCGACAGCACGAAACCGCCGAGTGCGACGAAAAGCGCCGCAAGCAGCATTGCGGTGATCATCGCGGTGCGCCCGGGCAGGACGACTGCCGGAAGAGCGTCGGCCAGCGAGGGATCGAGATAGGCGAGCACGCCGCTCAGCGCCGTCAGGCTCCAGACGCCAGCAACAGCGCCGACCGCTGAAAGCACGGCGGGATAGACTGCCGTTGTCCGCCAGGCGCCCAACGCCGCCAGCGCCGCAACGACAACCGCAAACTCCGCCACCGGAAAGCGGACCGCATAGACTGCCGGGCTGATGAGGAGGAGCGCAAACATGGTGACGACGATCGCGGCCGAAATGGAGATTGCCGCGTGCGGTGGAACGAACAGGCGTTCCCATGGCCCGACGACGGCCCGGGGTCGGGTTGTCGCTTCGGTCGGCTCCAGCATTTCGGACCCTTCAGTCGCATCACGCACTTCGCGCGCTTCTGCCACTGGCTCCCGTTCGATGGCGGCAGGCCAGATAAGTCCGATGCCGGCGATCATCACGAGTAGGATGAAAGCGACCGGCCGTGCTTCGAAGGGCGATGCCGCAGCGACATAGGCAAGGCCCCAGAGCCCTATGCCAACATTGGCAAGCGTCGGCACTACGGTCCATCGGCGCAGCCGCGATGCAAGCAGGGTCGCGAGCCAAACGATCGCGAGGAAGCCGAAAAGAACCCAGGGGCGCGGTTCGTTGCTCGAAACCAGCGCCGGCGTGATCAGCGAGGCAAGCAGGCCGAGGCCAGCGAGCGCCTGCCCATGCAGCAGCGACAGACCAACAGTGGCGAGCGAAATCGCCGCCAGGAGAACGAAGGCCGTGCCCGTGCCGATATATTCGTAGATGCCATAGGCGGCATAGGCGACCCCGAAGAGGGTGACGGCACCGGCCGCCGTCAGGATGCCGGGGATCATGGCGTTCTGGAATTCGTTGGCGATCACGGGCACTGCGCGCCGACGAATGACCTCGCCCGCCGCCATCAGCAGGAGGCCGAACAAGGCAGCAAGCGTCAGGCGAACCGCCGGGCTCAACAGCCCGGCATCGATTGAATACTTGACCATGAAGACGCCGCCGAGCGCCAACGCGATGCCGCCAACCCAGACGGCCCAACGGGCGCCGAGGCGACTTTCCAGGCTTTCGGTCTGACGGGGTACGGTTGCGACCGGCTGCGGTGCTTCCGTGCTGGCAGCGATCGTCTCCTCGCCCTCGATTTTGGCCGCGGCTCCTTCCGCATGGCCGAAAATCCGCGCGCCCTCGCGCGCACTGGCCGAGAAGGCGGCAGCGGCATCGTCCAGCGTCTCTGGCTCCGGCGTCTCCGACATGGCCGGCAACTCGTCCGCAGCCGCAAACGCCTCGGTCGCCGTTTCAGCCGGGGCGCCTCCCCCCGGAGCGGCCTTCAGCGCCACGACCTCCGCCTTGAGGGCGGCCAGTTCGGCACCAAGACGCTCGGTCGTCCTGCGGTTGCCGAGATAGGCGGACAGGGCCAGAATAAAGGCAGCTAAAGCAATAAGTTCGAACATACTTTCCCCTGGCAGTCGCAATCGCCGGCGCGCGCAACCATACAGACTTTTATACAAGCGCCAAATCTATAGACGGCCGAGCGCTGTAATCTCTTCACGGAAATGTCGCAGAACTGTCATGGGGCAGCTGGTACAGGCGGATGAACACCGCTGCCTTGCGCGGTGGTTTCCATCGTTCAACCAGGAGACCCGATCATGGACAAGCATCTCGCCCAGACGGAAGAGACCGAATTCAAGACGCTGACGGAACGCAGGGAAGAGCTGGAAGATGTCGGCCACAACTGTTCCGCCAATCCGACGATGGGCGACATCATCCACCGCCGCTTCTCGCGCCGGTCGTTCATCGGCGGCTCGCTGGCAGTTGCCGCGATCTCGACCACCGTCAGCCCGCTCGCTCTCCTGACCGCCGAAGAGGCACGCGCCGAGGACGGTTCGCGCTTCGACTTTACCGAGATCGAAGCCGGCGTCGACGAAAAGCACCATGTGGCCGAAGGTTATGATGCCGACGTCCTGCTTCGCTGGGGCGACAAGATCTTCGCCGACAGCCCGGAGTTCGACCCGAAGAACCAGACGGCCGCTGCCCAGGAAAAGCTGTTCGGCTACAACAACGACTATGTTGGCTTCATCCCGCTCGACGGCAGCGCCGACCACGGCCTGCTCGTCGTCAACCACGAATACACCAATGCCGAACTGATGTTCCCGGCCTTCGCCAGCGTCGTGAAGGAAAAGGTGACGAAGGACGGCAAGGAAGTCGAGGAAGAGAAGGTCGTTCTCGGCGAATACAGCAAGGAGCTGGTCGACATCGAGATGGCCGCACATGGCGGCACGATCATCGAGATCCGCAAGGTCGACGGCAAGTGGCAGCCGGTTCTCGACGGCAAGAACAACCGTCGCATCACCGTCAACACCGAGATGCAGATCACCGGCCCGGCCGCCGGTCACGACCGCCTGAAGACGCCGTCCGACCCGACCGGCAAAAAGGTGTTCGGCACGCTCAACAACTGCGCCGGCGGCGTCACCGCCTGGGGCACCTACATGATGGCCGAAGAAAACTTCAACGGCTATTTCGGCGGCGAGATTGCCGAGGACCATCCGGAATACAAGCAGCTGAAGCGGCTGGGCGCACCGGGCGGCCAGTATGAATGGGCGTCCTTCTACGACCGTTTCGACGTCTCCAAGGAGCCGAACGAAGCCAATCGCTTCGGCTGGATCGTCGAGGTCGACGCGCTTGATCCGACGTCGGTGCCGAAGAAGCGCACAGCCCTCGGCCGTTTCAAGCACGAAGGCTGCGAATCGATCGTCAACAAGGACGGCCGCGTCGTGCTCTATTCCGGCGACGACGAGCGCTACGACTATGTCTACAAGTTCGTGACCAAGGGCACGTTCAACCCTGACGATCGCGCCGCCAACATGGACCTCTTCGACGAGGGCACACTCTATGTCGCCAAGTTCGACGAAGACGGCACCGTCACCTGGATGCCGCTGACGCACGGCGAAGGCCCGCTGACCGAAGCCAACGGCTTTGCCTCGCAGGCGGACGTGCTGATCAACACCCGTCTTGCCTCCGACGCGCTCGGTGCCACCAAGATGGACCGTCCGGAAGACGTTCAGCCGAACCCGAAGACGGGCAAGGTCTACGTGATGCTGACCAACAACACCAAGCGCAAGGCCGAAGAAGTCGACGCCGCCAACCCGCGCGCCAAGAACGCCTTCGGCCACATCGTCGAGATCACCGAGACCGACGGCGACTTCGCGTCGCTGAAGAGCCGCTGGGACGTTCTCTTGAAGTGCGGCGATCCGAGCGTTGCCGAGGTCGGCGCTTCGTTCTCGACCGCCACCACCAAGAACGGCTGGTTCGGCATGCCCGACAATTGCGCCATCGACACCGATGGCCGCCTCTGGGTATCGACCGACGGCAACAACGAGAAGGACACCGGCCGCACCGACGGTATCTGGGCGATCGACACGGACGGCGCCGCCCGCGGCACGTCGAAGCTCTTCTTCCGCGTGCCGGTCGGCGCCGAAATGTGCGGCCCCTGCTTCAACCCGACCTCGGACACATTCTTCCTCGCCGTCCAGCACCCGGGCGACGCCGGCCTTGCAACTTACGAGACGCCGGCCACCCGCTGGCCGGACTTCCAGGACGACATGCCGGTACGCCCGGCTGTCGTCGCCGTAACGAAGCAGGGCGGCGGCCGCATCGGCTGATCAGGACTGCGATTACAAAGAGGAACGCCGCGCCATTCTGCGCGGCGTTTCTTGCTTCCGACATTGCTTGACCGACGCAATTCCGGGCGGAAAACCGCTTCGCACTTTTCCTGGAATTGCTCAGCTTGAAGTGACGCAATTCCGGGCGGAAAACCGCTTCGCACTTTTCCTGGAATTGCTCAGCTTGAAGTGACGCAATTCCGGGCGGAAAACCGCTTCGCACTTTTCCTGGAATTGCTTTAACGCCTGAGATTGTCGATCGGGAAGATGGCGCAGGTTTCGGTGCCGTGGGCGAGCAGCTTGCCGTTGCGGTCGCGCAGCCAGGCTTCGGAGGTCGCGATGGTGCGGCCACGATGCACGATGCGCCCCTCGCAGAAGACCTCGCCCATATCGGGCAGTAGCGGCCGCACGAGGTTCACCTTGAACTCGACCGTCGTATAGGCCTCCCCAGGTTTGACGGTGGTGAAGACAGCGCAGCCGAGGGCCGAATCCATGATCGTTGCCGTCCATCCGCCATGCACTGTGCCAAGCGGATTGAGGTGTTCCTCGGTCGGCAGCCCCTTGAAGACCACCCGACCCTCCTCGACTTCGCTCAACCCGAACTTCAGCGTCTTCGACATCGGCGGCGCCGGCAGCTCGCCGCTCAAAAGATCCTGCATTGCCTTGAGACCGCCATCGCGGGCGACGCGGTCGAGCGACAGCACGCCGACGCCGGATACGGACATGCCGGGATAAAGCTCTTGGTACATCGATAACTCCTGGGAATCAGGCGGCTGAGGATTGCGCTTTCAGCGCCTTCAGCGCCGCATGGACGAAACCGTCGCGGGCGGAAGAAACGTCGAGGCCGCGCGGCTCATAGACATGGCGGTGGAGGAAGAAGGCGGTCAGGCGGAAGGCGGCGGCGAGGCTGTCGTGATCCGCAGCCCTTCGCGCTTCGGCCGAAAGGAAGTCCGGCAACGCCAACATGCGGTCGGCATAACGCTCTCCGGCCTCCCGGCAGACCGCCCTGCCCGATTTCGGCGAGACATAGACGAGTTCGGTACGAGCGCCGGTTGCAACGCATTCGGTGAGATCGAGCCCGAAGCCGAGGTCGTTGAGGACTGCGAGTTCGAAGCGCACGAACAATTCTCCGGCGTCGGCGGGATCGGCGAGATGGTCGACGATGACGGTCAGCGCCTCGTAGAGATGCGGATGCGGGTCGCGCTCGGGAAGCAGCCTAAGGAGAGCGCCGAGCGCCTGGATACCATAGACCGAGGTTGCCGTTTCCATCAGCCGGGCGGCCCGCAGCTCCACCGGTTCGATCCGGAATTCGCCCATGTGCTCGTCGAGCCGGGCGCGCCAGGTGACCTCCACCGAGTTGCCCGGCTGCAGCACCGGCTGCATCGTGCGCGAACGCCCCGAGCGCACCATGCCGAGATGCCGGCCGTGGGTTTCGCTCATGACCTCGACGATGGCCGAGCTTTCGCCGTGCCGCCGGATCCCGAGAATGATGGCCTGATCGCTCCATTGCATGGCTATGGCATACACCCGCGGTCGAAAGCGGATCAAGCTGTCTTGCGGAAGCAAAACGCCATTGCCGACTGTAGCCTTTCGGCCACACCTAATGGTTGCCTCATTTGCGACATGCTGTCGCCGCCCCGACGCCGTCTTTGACATTAGAACGGAAGGGCGGCAAAAGCCGTGTCTCCCGCCCGAAAATGACAATCAGCAGGATCAAAACTTTATTATGTGTGTGTCCCGGAACAGCGCCGGCCGCCTGGCGCAGCTCTTCGCCCTTCTTCTCGCCACCTCGACGCTCGCAAGCTGCGTCACCACGTCGGGGCCAGCCAAGCCGAAGGGACCGGATCCATACTATGTGGCAATGTACGGCCCGCTGCCGAACGAGAAATTCCCACTGGATGCCATCGACATCAGCAAGGTCGACAAGCGCTATCTGCGCCAGCAGGTCGCCTATCAGACGCATGAGCCGCCGGGCACGATCGTGATCGATACCCAGAACCGCTTCCTCTACCTCGTGCAGGATGGCGGCATGGCGATGCGCTACGGCATCGGCGTCGGCAAGGCCGGCCTCGAATTCGAGGGTGAAGCGCGGATCGCGCGCAAGGCCGAATGGCCGCGCTGGACGCCTACGCAAGAGATGGTGGCGCGCGAGCCGGAACGTTACGGCCCGCTTGCCGGCGGCATGGAGCCGGGCGTGCGCAACCCGCTTGGCCCCCGCGCGCTCTATCTATTCCAGGGCAACCGCGACACGCTGTTCCGCATCCACGGCACGACCGAGGCCTGGTCGATCGGCAAGGCCGTGTCCAGCGGCTGCATCCGTCTCTTCAATCCCGATATCATCGACCTCTACAGCCGCGTACCGGTCGATTCGCGCGTCGTCGTGCTGCAGGCCGAACCGCCGATGACGGAGCCGGCCGGCGGCATTCCCATGGCGAGCGCCGCCAATGGCGGCCTTCCTCCGATGTATTGAGGCGCCGAATGCTCAGCCGGGCGCGCCTCAGTGACGCCCGGCGCATTCAGGCACATTAACGCCCGTTGCTTAAGTCGGCGCCGCACTGCAGACGACCGGCCGGCTAGGCCTGTGGCTCGAGCGCCGGCTTGCCTGAGAGTTCGCTGAGGTAATAGCCGTCGCGCAGGTTAATGCCGTATTCGAGCCAGGCCTTCATACAGGCGAGCATCTGCGACCAGCCCTCGCAGTTGATGTAGGAACTCTTCTGCCCCTGCGCGTTCTCGCGCCAGCCGGTTTCGGCGATCGTCACCATCGTGGCGCCATCCTCCAGCGGCTGGAAGCGCATCTCCACACGGGTCTGGTAGGCATCCTCGCCCTCGGCGACCATGGCGCCCCAGCAAAAGACGATACGCTCGTTGGGCTCGACCACCTCCACCTGGATCGGCACCTCGCCCCACCAGGTCACGGTTGCGCCGGCCACCAGCGGCCCGCTGATGCCGCCGAGCGTCACGAAGTAGCGGCTGAGCTGGTCCGGATTGACGACCGCATCAAATACCTGGGCGACAGGGCGGCCGATCCGTCCGTTCACACGAAATTCAAAGGGCATGGCGTATTCCTCCTGTCGGGGCCAACAAGAGTATGTTATAGAAACATAACATGTCAACCGATTCGAAAGACGACCTGGTATTCAAGGCGCTCGCCAACGGGCTGCGCCGGCAGATGCTCGACGCCATGCGCCAGGAGCCGCAGACCACCGGCATGCTCTGCGAGCGCTTCAGCAATCTCGACCGCTGTACGGTCATGCAGCACCTGAAAGTCCTTGAGCAGGCCGAGCTCGTACTCGTCCGCCGCGAGGGGCGTGAACGCTGGAACCATCTGAACGCATTGCCGATCCAAGCGATCCATGATCGCTGGATCAGCCAGTATGCCGGCCATGCGATGTCGGTGCTGTCCGCCCTGCAACAGGACCTCGACCGGTAACCAGACCGATGGTTTCGGCTTTCAATCGATCGGCTTTCTTCGTATGAACGGCCGATACGTAAATTGGGGACATCGTCGTGCGCTACCTCATCACCGGCACCGCAGGCTTCATCGGCTTTCACCTCGCCAAGCGGCTGATCGACGAAGGGCATTTCGTTGTCGGCTTCGACGGGATGACCCCCTATTACGACGTTACGCTGAAAGAGAATCGGCACGCGATCCTCGCTCGCTCGAACGGCTTCAAGCCCGTCGTCGGCATGCTTGAGGACAGAGACGCGCTGCGCCGGGCGGCCGAGCTCGCCGAACCCGAAGTCATCATCCACCTCGCCGCCCAGGCGGGTGTGCGCTACAGCCTCGAGAACCCGAAGGCCTATGTGGATTCCAACCTGGTCGGCTCCTGGAACATGCTGGAACTGGCGCGGGAGCTTAACCCTAAGCACCTGATGCTGGCCTCGACCTCCTCGATCTACGGCGCCAACGAAAAAACCCCGTTTGCCGAAACCGACCGTGCCGACGAGCCGATGACGCTCTATGCCGCCACCAAGAAGTCGATGGAGCTGATGGCGCACAGCTATGCCCATCTCTACAAGGTGCCGACCACTGCCTTCCGCTTCTTCACGGTCTACGGCCCCTGGGGGCGGCCCGACATGGCGTTGTTCAAGTTCGTCGATGCCATCCACAAGGGACAGCCGATCGATATCTATGGCGAAGGCCGCATGAGCCGCGACTTCACCTATATCGACGACCTGGTCGAGGGCATTCTCCGGCTTTCCCATGTGGCGCCGGCGGAAGAAAACCGCGTGCCGGAGGAAAAGGCCGAGGACACGCTCTCGCGCCAGGGGCCTTTCCGCGTGGTCAATATCGGCGGCGGGCAGCCGGTCGAACTGATGACCTTCGTCGAAACGGTCGAGAAGGCGGTCGGCAAGCCGGCGGTGCGCAACATGCTGCCGATGCAGCAGGGCGATGTGCCCCGCACCTACGCCTCCCCCGACCTTCTCGAAGCGCTGACCAATTTCAAACCCTCGCTTTCTGTCGAAGAGGGCGTGGCGCGCTTCGCTGCCTGGTACAAGGATTACTACAACGCGAACCGGTGAGCCGCTCACCAGCTACTCCCCACGGATTATTCTGCTGGCGGGACGGCTTGCTTTAAGCGCAATCGAGCATAAATGGGTGTGAACCTGAGCGCATAAGCAATTGCAAAAATACGCAATTGCACGTTCTATGAACTGAGTTCGCTGTGGAACACAACAAGGGAAAGAGCCTATGAAAATCACGATGATCGGCGCCGGCTATGTTGGCCTTGTTTCCGGCGTGTGTTTTGCGGACTTCGGTCACGACGTCGTTTGTCTCGACAAGGATGAGAGCAAGATCGACGCCTTGATGCAGGGGCGCATTCCGATCTTCGAACCCGGCCTGGACCAGTTGGTGGCCAGCAACGTCGCTTCGGGCCGCCTTACCTTCACGACTGATCTCGTTGCCGCCGTCGCCGACAGCGATGTCATCTTCATTGCGGTCGGCACGCCGTCACGGCGCGGTGACGGCCATGCCGACCTTTCCTATGTGCATGCGGCTGCGCGCGAGATTGCCGAGAACCTCAAGGGGTTCACCGTGATCGTGACGAAATCGACCGTTCCGGTCGGCACCGGCGACGAGGTCGAGCGCATCATCCGCGAAACCAATCCGGACGCCGATTTCGCGGTCGTTTCCAACCCGGAATTCCTGCGCGAGGGTGCCGCGATCGAGGACTTCAAGCGGCCCGACCGCATCGTCATCGGCCTTTCGGGCGACGACGCGCGGGCGCGGGACGTGATGACCGAGGTCTATCGTCCGCTCTATCTCAACCAGTCGCCGCTGGTCTTCACCTCGCGCCGCACGTCCGAGCTGATCAAATATGCCGGCAATGCGTTCCTCGCGATGAAGATCACCTTCATCAACGAGATGGCGGATCTCTGCGAGCGGGTCGGTGCCAATGTGCAGGATGTCGCCCGCGGCATCGGCCTCGATGGCCGAATCGGCTCGAAATTCCTGCATGCCGGTCCAGGTTACGGCGGATCGTGCTTCCCGAAGGACACCCTGGCGCTGGTGAAGACCGCGCAGGATTATGACAGCCCGGTGCGACTGGTCGAGACGACGGTGGCCGTCAACGACAACCGCAAGCGGGCCATGGGCCGCAAGGTCATCGCAGCGGCCGGCGGGGACGTGCGCGGCCGCAAGATCGCGATCCTCGGCCTCACTTTCAAGCCCAACACCGACGACATGCGCGACAGCCCGGCGATCGTGGTCGTCCAGACGCTGCAGGACGCTGGCGCCCATGTCATCGGCTATGACCCGGAGGGCATGGAAAACGCGAAGAAGGTGATCGACGGGATCGACTACGCCAGCGACCCCTACGAGGCCGCCAACGAAGCCGATGCGCTGGTCATCGTTACCGAATGGAACGAGTTCCGGGCGCTTGATTTCCGCCGGCTCAAGACCGTGATGAAGACGCCCATTCTCGTCGACCTCAGGAACATTTACCGCGAGGACGAGGTGGTGAAGCACGGCTTCAGCTATTCGAGCGTCGGCCGGTCGCTCTGACAGGAGCGGCTGCGCCCGCTCAGCCCCAAGAAGCTAGGCTTTCGGTATCGGCAAGGGTGGCAGGGTTTCCCAGCTCTTGCCGGCGAGGATGACGCAGCTTCGCCCATTGACGTCGGTGACGATCAGCGTCCAGCTGCCGTTGTCGGCAGCGTAGATCTCCATGATCGCCTGCTGGTTGATCAGCGCGGTTGCCGCCTGCTTCTCTTGATATTGCCGCGTCAGAAACGCGATCACTTCGGACCGGTCGGCACAATTGACCGGAGCCTGGGAGATCGCGGGAACGGGACGCGCCGCCACGCCCGCCGCCAAGAGGGCGACCAATGCCAGGCCGCGGATCGCACTGCCCACCATCACCGAACTCCTTTCACCGGACGCCCGGCGAAGGAGTTTGCGTTGACCTTTCCGTCGCCGGCCGGCTGCGGCATGGGCACAATATGTCCGCGCCGCCCTGCAGTCAGTATGGTGGAAAGGCCAGATTATTACAATTAGCTAATTTATAGAGCATGCGGCCGGGGACGCCGGATGCGCCCGCGGCGAAGGCCTGCCCTATTTGCGCTTCATCGCTTCCATCAGCGCCGCACCGAAGGCGCCCTGAGCCGGTTGCTGCGGCTTCTGCTGGCGCGGCACGGGACCACGATTGTTGTTGCCGCCCGCCGCGCCCGACCGCGGCTCGCGGCCCGTCTCGGCGCCACCATCCTTGCGCATGGTGAGGCCGATCCGCTTGCGCGGAACATCGACCTCCGTGACACGAACGGTCACCACATCGCCGGCCTTTACCACCTCATGCGGATCCTTGACGAAGCGATCCGCGAGCTGGGACACATGCACGAGGCCGTCCTGGTGCACGCCGATGTCGACGAAGGCGCCGAAGGCGGCGACATTGGTCACGGTGCCCTCGAGCTGCATGCCGACCTTCAGGTCCTTGATGTCGTCGATACCGTCGGCGAAGGTTGCGGTCTTGAAGCTCGGGCGCGGGTCGCGACCGGGCTTTTCCAGTTCCGCAAGGATGTCCTTGACCGTTGGCAAGCCGAAGCGCTCGTCGACGAAAACCTTCGGATCGAGGCTCTTCAGCGCGACGCTGTCGCCCATCAGCGCACGTACGTCGCGACCACAGGCAGCAACAATTTTCTTGGCGACACCATAGGCCTCCGGGTGGACCGAGGAGGCGTCGAGCGGCTCTTTGCCGTTGGGAATGCGCAGGAAGCCCGCGCACTGCTCGAAGGTGCGTGCGCCGAGCCGTGGCACGTTCAACAGTTCCTTGCGGCTCGCAAACGGGCCGGTCGCATCGCGATGAGCGACGATCGCCTCGGCGGAGGATTTTCCGAGGCCTGAAACGCGCGCCAGCAGCGGCGCAGAAGCCGTGTTGACGTCGACACCGACGGCATTCACCGCGTCTTCCACCACCGCGTCCAGCGAACGGCTGAGCTTCGACTGGTCGACATCGTGCTGGTACTGGCCGACGCCGATTGACTTCGGCTCGATCTTCACGAGTTCAGCCAACGGATCCTGCAGGCGGCGGGCGATCGAGACCGCACCGCGCAGCGAAACGTCGAGGCCCGGGAATTCCAGGGCGGCGGTTTCGGAAGCCGAGTAAACCGAGGCGCCGGCTTCGGAAACGATGACCTTGGTCGGCTTCGGCGCCGGGAGCTGCGAGAGCATGTCGGCCACGAGCTTTTCGGTTTCGCGGCTGCCGGTGCCGTTGCCGATGGCGATCAGCTCCACCTTGTGCTTGCGAATGAGCGAAGCGAGTTCCGCCTGGGTGCCGCGGACATCGTTCTTCGGCGGAAACGGGTAGACGGTTGTGGTTTCGAGCAACTTGCCGGTGCCGTCGACGATGGCGACCTTGACGCCGGTGCGGATGCCCGGATCAAGCCCCATGGTCGCCCGCGATCCCGCAGGTGCGGCCAGCAGCAGATCCTTGAGGTTGCGGGCAAAGACGTGGATCGCCTCTTCCTCGGCGCGCTCACGCAGTTCGCGCATGAGATCGAGCGACAGCGACATGGAGAGCTTCACGCGCCAGGTCCAGCCGATCATCTCGGCAAGCCACTTGTCGCCCGGCAGGTGGCCACCGACATTGTAGGCGGCGGCGATCATGCGCTCGACCGGCTTGACCGGCGAGGTATCGTCCTGGTCGACGACGATATCGACGGACAGCACCTCTTCGTTCCAGCCGCGCAGCATGGCCAGCGCGCGATGGCCTGGCGTCGTCGCCCAGCGCTCGGAATGATCGAAGTAGTCGGAGAACTTGGCACCGGCCTCCTGCTTGCCGTCGACGACCTTGGCGCGCAGGAAGGCGGCCCCCTTCATGTGGTTGCGCAGGCGGCCGAGCAGATCGGAATTCTCCGTCATGCCTTCGGCGATGATATCGCGCGCACCATCGAGCGCCGTCTTCACATCGGCCACCTCTGCAGTCAGGAAGACCGCGGCGCGGTCGGCAGGCGCTATGGAGCGATCAGCAAGGATCGCTTCTGCCAGAGGCCCGAGGCCACGCTCGCGGGCGATTTCCGCCTTGGTGCGGCGCTTTGGCTTATAGGGCAGATAGATGTCTTCGAGTTCGGCCTTGGTTTCGACGGCGGCGATCTTGGCTTCGAGTTCGGCGGTCAGCTTGTCCTGGCCGCGGATCGATTCGAGGATCGATGCACGGCGCGCCTCGAGTTCGCGCAGATAGGTCAGCCGTTCCGAAAGCATACGCAGCTGCGTATCGTCGAGCCCGCCCGTCACTTCCTTGCGGTAACGCGCGATGAACGGCACCGTGGCGCCCTCGTCGAGCAGCTCGACCGCCGCAACGACCTGCGAAGGTGTCGCCTTGATTTCGCTGGCGATGATGGCGGCGATGGGTTTTGCAGGGCTGGCCATATGGGAATTCCGTCTTTGCTGTTTGATCGGCGACCATAAAGGCGCAGACCTTGAAGGCCAAGTGAAGGCCTTCGGCAGAAAACCGGAACTCCACAGAAGATGGATCGACCGCCCCGCTTTCAGGCGGGACGGCCGATGGTTCAACACGCCATGGCGGCAGGCTCGACATGCTCCTGCTCGGGCACGACGTCCCAGGTATTGACTGGCTCGAGCGGCGGCCGGCGCTTTTCGAACTCGATCAATTGCCGCTCCCTCTCCTCGATATAGCCGCGCGAGGCCGGGACGGCACCGAGAGACGGTGAGATCTGCAGCTGGAAGATGAAGTGCTTGTCGTAGAGGAAGGCCGTCTCAGACGCAGCCAGATAGAACTCCCACATGCGGAAGAACCGCTCGTCATAGAGCTTGATCGCCTCTTCGCGCCGGGCGACGAAACGCTCGCGCCAGGCTTTCAACGTCCAGGCATAGTGCATCGGCAGGATTTCGACATCCTTCACCAGCAGCCGCGTGCGCTCGACGGAAGGCAGGACCTCCGAAATCGCCGGGATATAGCCGCCGGGGAAGATGTACTTCTCGATCCACGGGTTGGTGGCCCAGGGCTTGTAGATCTGGCCGATCGAATGCAGCAGCATGACGCCGTCGGGCTTCAACAGCGCGTTCATCTTGTCGAAAAAGTTGCCGTAGTTGCCGATGCCGACATGCTCGAACATGCCGACCGAGACGATGCGGTCGAACTGCCGGCCCTGCAAAGTGCGGTAGTCCTGCAGTTCGAAGCGGACCCGATCGGAGAGCCCACGCCTGGCGGCACGATCACGCGAGACCTTCAGCTGCTCTTCGCTGAGCGTGATGCCGGTGACCTCAACGCCCGAGGATTCGGCCAGATACATGGCCATGCCGCCCCAGCCAGAGCCGACCTCCAGCACCTTCTGGCCCGGCTCCAGCAGGAGCTTTGCCGCGATATGCCGTTTTTTGGCGAGCTGCGCGGCATCGAGCGATATGCCCTGCGGTTGAAAATAGGCGCAGGAATATTGCCAGTCCTCGTCGAGAAACAGGTCGAAAAGCTTGCGATCAAGGTCGTAGTGATGGGCGACGTTGTGCCGGTTACGATTGACCGGGATTCGGCTCAGCAATTGCTGACGCAACACATGCCACAGGCCGGTCATCGTGTTGGTGGCATTGGCCGCGTTCTCGATGCCGTTTTCCTTGACGATCGAGAGCACATCAAAGATGTCGCCCTTCTCGATGACGACACGCCCGTCCATATACATTTCACCGAAACGAAGACCGGGATCACGAACGATCGCCGCCTCCGCATCCGCATCGATGATGCGGATTGATGCCGGCTTTCCGCTGCCGTCACCCAGGATCACTTTTTCACCGGAAGAAAATACAACCGTCAGGTTACCGTTGCGCACCAGACGGCGAAGCAATGTCAACAATGCTGCATTCATATCCCACCCCTACCAGAGCTTCCGAACGTGTCCTGGTGCATGAGAGATGCGAAGGGTCGGCTCTTTCGGGGCTTCAGGAGTGGTTGCGCGGGGCGCATCGGGAACAGGCGCCAGCGCGTCCGGAAGCGGCGAGAACCGGCACGGGCGTAGCCTCACGGGTATCCGGCGGGCACATCGCCGCGAATTCGTCAGGCAGCCGCCATCGGGCTCCTATCCATCAGAACTCAAATTAAGGTAGGAAGCTTCGATCGATTGACAATGGGTTCTTTATGGCCCCTCATAAATTTGTTTCCTTAGCAAATGCTGCGAAACAAACCTAGATTTCAGCGACACCTAGACCCGGCAGACGCGCGCGGTCATGGGGCCGGTCGAAATCGAGCAGCGGGCCTGCCGGAACGATGCGCGTCGGGTTGATGTGGACGATGCCATAGTAGCCGCGCTTGATATGGTCGATGCGTACGCTCTCGCGGATGCCTGGCCACTGGTAGATCTCGCGGAGGTAATTCGACAGCGCCGGATAATCCTCGATCCGGCGGATGTTGCATTTGAACGCTCCGTGATAGGCCGCGTCGAAGCGAACGAGGGTGACGAAGAGGCGGATGTCGGCCTCGGTCAGGTGCTCGCCGGCGAGGTAACGATTGTCCGCAAGGTGGGCCTCCAGTTCGTCGAGCATGCCAAAGAGGCTTGCCACCGCCTCGTCATAGGCGCCCTGGGTCTTGGCGAAGCCGGAGCGATAGACGCCGTTGTTGACACGCTCGTAAATCGGGCCGTTCCAGCGGTCGATCTCGGCACGCAGCGCCTCGGGGTAGAAGTCGAGCCGGTTGCCGGTGAGCCCATCGAAGGCCGAGTTCAAGATGCGGATGATATCGGCGGACTCGTTGTTGACGATCCGCCCTTCGCGCATGTCCCAGAGCACGGGAACAGAGACCTTACCGGTGTAGGTCGGATCGCTCGCCACATAGAGTTCGTGATGGAAGCGGATCTTGCCGACGCGCGCGCCGGCATCGACCGGCTCGTCATAGACCCAGCCATCTTCGCCCAGTTCCGGATTGGAAACGGTCAAGCCGACAATGTCCTGCAAACCCTTGAGATTGCGGAAGGCGATCGTACGCGAGGCCCAAGGGCAGAGATAGGAAACGAACAGGCGGAAGCGCCCGGCCTCGGCTGGCAGGGCCTCCTGCCCTTCCGGGCCCGGCCTGCCATCGGGCGTGATCCAGCGGTGAAACCGCGTCGGCTCGCGATGGAACGCGCCGCCCTTCATCTCGCTCGCCGCAACGTCGCCCTTGACCCATTTTCCCTCGACGAGCTGCGGCATCTCTTTCTCCTGGATCGCAAGTCTGTGACGGCTACCTCTCACGGGGCCCGGACCACGGTCAACCGCGCGCGCGGGTGACACATTGTTCGCAATCCGCGACACGCACGCACGCGATACGTGCAAAACAACATCGTCGCGCCACAATGTCGGGCAATCCCGATTCCCAGAGGAGAATCAGGATGAAGAAAGCGCTTGCCATTTTCGTGCTGTTTGTCGCGGTCGTGTGGTTGATGAACACATCGTTGTTCGTCGCGCCGCCGGCGGGCATCGCAAAACTGCTTGCCCACCGGGGCATGCATCAAACCTATCCGAAGGACAACGTCGGCAGGGACACGTGTACGGCAACGATCATCAGGACGCCGGAGCATCCCTATCTCGAAAACACGATCGCCTCGATGCAGGCCGCCTTCGACGCCGGCGCAGATGTCGTCGAACTCGACGTGCATCTGACGCCCGACAGACAGTTCGCCGTCTTCCACGACTGGACGCTCGATTGCCGGACCGAGGCCAAGGGCGTCACCGAGGAAACGCCGATGACGGCGCTGAAGTCTCTCGACATCGGCTATGGCTACACGGCCGACGGCGGCAAGACCTTCCCGTTCCGCGGCAAGGGCGTCGGCCAGATGCCGACGCTCGAGGAGGTGCTGGCCGCCCTGCCCGACCGCAAGTTCCTGATCAACTTCAAGAGCCGGCGCGCTGAGGAAGGCGCTGAACTCGCAACGCGTATCGACGCGCAACCGCAATGGCGGGAGGCCGTGTTCGGCGTCTATGGCGGCGAGGAGCCGACCCGCGAGACGCTGAAACGCCTGCAAGGGATGCGAGGCTACGACCGGACGTCGACGATGGCGTGCCTGACCCGTTATCTCGGCTACGGCTGGACCGGCCTGATGCCGGACGCGTGCAAGAACACGTTTGTGATCGTGCCCGGCAATTATGCCCCGTTTCTCTGGGGCTGGCCCGACCGTTTCGCTGCACGGATGAAGGCGGCCGGGAGCGAAATCATCCTGCTCGGTCCCTATGGCGGCGGCGATTTCACCACCGGCATCGACACGATGCAGGATCTGGAAATGGTACCGCCAGGGTTCTCCGGCTACATCTGGACCAACCGGATCGAGATGATCGGCCCGGCGCTCGCAAAGCGGCAGGTCGCTGACGCCGGTACGAACTGACACGGGCGGCCGACTTGCCTGCGGCAAGCTTCGACCCTATGGCTTTGAGCAACCGTGGAAGCTGGCCGCAGCGGCGGTCTCAACACCGCGGAAGGCAAGCGCATGAACGTCACGATCTACCACAACCTCGCCTGCGGCACCTCGCGCAACACGCTGGCGATGATCCGCAACGCCGGTATCGAGCCGACGGTGATCGAGTATCTGCAGGCGCCGCCGTCGCGGCAGGCGCTGGAAAAGATGATTGCCGATGCCGGCCTGACGGTGCGGGACGCACTCCGCGAGAAAGGCACGCCCTATGCGGAACTCGGGCTTGGCGAGCCCACGGTCAGCGACGAACGGCTGATCGACGCGATGATGGCCCACCCGATCCTCATCAACCGCCCCTTCGTGGTGACACCGATCGGAACGCGGCTCTGCCGTCCATCCGAACGGGTGCTCGACATCCTGCCGGACACGCACAAGGGCCCGTTCTCGAAGGAGGACGGCGAACCGGTTCTCGATGCAAAAGGAAAGCTGATAGCGGGCGCCTGAGGCCGCCTGCGTTTGATACGGCACCCGTTTCAACGGGTGCCGTAGAACATCACACCAAACGGTGTGCGTGCGGCCTTATCGCGGAAATTCCAGGCCCATTTCGCGGAAGCGCTCGGGGTCGTCGCCCCAGTTTTCGCGTACCTTGACGAACAGGAACAGGTGCACCGGCTGCTCAAGGATCTCGGAGATCTCCTTGCGCGATGCGGTCGAGATCGCCTTGATCGCATCGCCACCCTTGCCAAGCGCGATCTTCTTCTGGCTCTCGCGCTCGACATAGATCACCTGCTCGATGCGCACCGAGCCGTCCTTGCGCTCTTCCCACTTCTCGGTTTCGACATGCGAGGCATAGGGAAGTTCCTGGTGCAGCCGCAGGAAGAGCTTTTCGCGGGTGATTTCAGCGGCAAGCTGGCGCATCGGCAGATCGGAGATCTGGTCTTCCGGATAGTACCAGGGGCCTTCTGGCAGCGTCTCAGCCAGGTAATCCATCAGATCCGTGCAGCCCGAGCCGTTCAGCGCCGAGATCATGAAGGTGCGCTCGAACTTGATCGTCTCGTTGGCGGCAGCCGCCAGCTTCAAGAGGTCTTCGGGACGCACCTGGTCGATCTTGTTCAGCACCAGGATCTTCGGCTGGTGCACTTCCTTCAGCCCCTCAAGAATCGCTTCCGCATCGCCCTTCAGGCCGCGTTCGCTGTCGATCAGGAACATGATCACGTCCGCATCCTTGGCACCGCCCCAGGCGGTCGTGACCATGGCGCGGTCGAGCCGGCGGCGCGGCTTGAAGATGCCGGGCGTGTCCATGAAAACGATCTGGGCGTTGTCATGAATGGCAATGCCACGCACGATCGCGCGCGTCGTCTGCACCTTGTGGCTGACAATCGAAACCTTGGCGCCGACGAGGCGGTTGACCAGGGTCGACTTGCCTGCGTTGGTCGCTCCGATCATCGCCACGAAGCCCGAGTGGGTCGGCGCGCCTTCGGCGGCCGTATCTTTTTCAATGTCCGTCATGTTTTCCGTCAATTTCCGGCGGAACTCTTCCGCCACACGCCTTCGCGTTCCAACAATTTTGTCGCGGCCACCTGCTCGGCTCCGCGCTTGGATCTGTCCGTTCCGGTCTCCGGCGCGACACCCGTGACTTCGACGGTTACCGTGAAGCGGGGGTCATGGTCGGGGCCGGAGCGCTCATCCGTCCGGTAGGCCGGCGCGATGCCGAACTTGGCATGCGCCCATTCCTGCAATTCGGTCTTTGCATCGCGGCGAGCCCCATCGGCACGCACCGCGCGATCTTTCCAATGGCGCAGCACGAAGCCGCGGGCAGCTTCGAGACCGCCGTCGAGATAGATGGCGGCGATCAGCGACTCTACCACATCCGCCCGCACATTCATCATCGCCTTGCCGGTTATCTTCTTGACGTCCGAGCCTGTGCGGATGAATTGGTGCAGCTCCAGGTCGTCGGCGACCTTGGCGCAGCTTTCGGCGCTGACGAGCTGGTTCAGCCGGACCGAAAGCTCGCCCTCATTGGCATCGCGAAAGGTCTGGAACAGAAGCTCCGCCACGCAAAGCCCGAGCACCCGGTCACCCAGGAATTCGAGGCGCTGATAGTTGGAACCCTTGGCGCTTCGCGCGCTGGAATGGGTGAGCGCCCGATCAAGGCGCTCCTTCTCCGTGAACTGATAACCGATCACGGCCTCAAGCTTTACCCGATCCTCCGCGCCCAGCGACCGCGACTTCATCATTCGACCGCCTTGAACAGACGGTCGTACCGCAGGTTCGTCGGCCACTTCCACACTTCGCGGAACGACGTATCGTGACCGAGTGAGAAGAAGATCATGCTGGCGCGGCCGACGAGGTTTTCGGCAGGCACGAAGCCGACGTCGAAGCGGCTGTCAGCCGAGTTGTCGCGGTTGTCGCCCATCATGAAGTAATGGCCGGCGGGCACGATGAATTCGCGGGTATTGTCGCCGCGCGCATCCGGGAACTGGTCAAGCGTGTCATAGGAGACGCCATTGTCCATCGTTTCGCGGAAAACCGGAACGTCGCCGCCGGTGTCGTACTGGTCGTCGGCGCGGAAGCCGCCATCCGGCGTGCGCTCGACCGGCTTGTCGTTGATGTAGAGGATGCTGTTGCGCACCTGGATGCGGTCGCCCGGCAGGCCGACGAGGCGCTTGATGTAGTCGATATCCGGGTTCGGCGGGAAGCGGAAGACGACGATATCGCCGCGCTTCGGCTCACTTGCGAAGATGCGGCCGGAGAACAGATCGGGCGAAAGCGGCAGCGAGTACTTGGAGAAGCCGTAGGCGAACTTGTTGACGAAGATGTAGTCGCCAACCAGCAGCGTCGGCATCATCGAGCCGGACGGAATGGTGAAGGGCTGAAAGAGAACCGTACGGATGACCAAGGCCAGGAGCAATGCCTGGATGACGACCTTCACGTTCTCCCAGAGGCCGCTCTGCTTCGCTTCTGTCTTTTCTGCCACGCTACTGTGTTCCTTTATCATCGCAACGCCCGCGCGGGGCCTGCTCTCAACTTTTGTCCGTACTCTCGGTCCGGCTTTGGACTGCGCGCAATCCCGGTCTCATATGCTGCAAACCGCCGCCCCTTCAATCGGTCAGGGCCGGTTTTTCCAGCGGAATGCTCTAAACCGTTCCCTCAATCGGGGCAACGGGCAGCGCCTCGATAATCACGAAGGCCTGGGCCAGTGGAAAATCATCGGTAATCGTCAGATGAATGGCGGCGCGATGATGCGGCGGCAACATCTGCTCCAGACGCGCGGCGGCACCGCCGGTCAGGTTCATTGTCGGCTTGCCGCCCGGCAAATTGATGACGCCCATGTCCTTCCAGAAGACGCCCTGCGCGAGGCCTGTGCCGAGTGCCTTGGAACAGGCTTCCTTGGCAGCGAAGCGCTTGGCGTAGGATGCCGCGCGGTTCTTCCGCCCTTCGGACTTGGTGATCTCGATTTCGGTGAAACAGCGCTGAACGAAGCGCTCACCGAAGCGGGAAAGCGAGTTTTCGATCCGCCTGATATCGATCAGATCGCTGCCTATGCCTATGATCATGAAGAGGATCCGAGCTCTTTGGTGCGTGCCCGGCGGCGCTTTTGGAAGAGCCGGGCCGCCTGGTAGGCCGCAATGTAGGAAAGGACGGCGCCGCCTGCCGCGAGCGGCAATGAGCCGACCAGCATCGGCTTGAACACCGGACCCCAAAGGGCCGGAAGGTCGAGGTGCTCGACCATGCGCATGACGTCGGCCGAGCTCGCAGCGTGTGCGCTCTCGACGCCGAGGATTGCCGTCCCGAGTTCGTAGGACGCCGTCAGGATCATCGGGATCGTGACCGGATTGGCGAGCGCGGTCGTGATCGCCGCCGCCACGAGATTGCCCGAGAACAGGAAAGCGAGCGCAACCGCTATAAGGATGTGCAGACCGAAAAACGGCGTGAAGGACGAAGCGGCACCCGCCGCCACGCCGACGGCAATCGAATGCGGTGTCGATGAAAGGCGCAACACACGCAGCGTCACATAACGCAGGCCGCGTGCAAAACCCTTGCGCGGCCAAACGAGGGACCGCAGCCTTTCGGAAATCGTAACCGGTTTTCTGCGCCTGAATAACATATGCCGTCATGACCGCGTCTTGAAGCCGTCAGCCGGCACAAGACCGCGCGTCCGCCTGTTTTCTGGCCGCAAGATAGGCGTCCTGCCTGTCGCTTGCAACCCGCACAGGCGCCGCGCGCATGTCGCAGGCGAGCCATCCACCGAACGCATGGCTCGGCATCCCGCCAGAAGACGGGACGCAGCGGGCTTAGTAGTTACGGAACAGGCCGCGATCGATCTGGCGCTGGCGGTACTCGAGGTCGATACGGTCGACCGAGTTATTGAGATAGGCGAGCTCGCGCTCTTCCTGAGTGGGGACGCGCAGAGCGCGGGTGATCTTCTTCAACTGATTAAACATGGCAAACCTCTTTGGTTACCTCCCGACCGAGAAGATAGTTTAGAGGTCCCTGTTCCACCAGACACAGGAAATAGCGGCAGCCATGCGCTGATGGCATGGCTTGCCATTTCGCCCCGCGCAGGCTGCCTGTTTTGCAGGCATTTGCGCAAGGCGCGGCCAGTCGGCTCATTCGAACAGGCGCTTCACCATGGACACGCTCGGCAATTCCTTGAGCTGCGTGATCAGGTGGTTGAGCTGGCGCAGGTCCCAGACTTCGAGGTCGAACTGCAGTTCGCTGAAGTCCGCAGCCACGCGCCCCATCGACAAAGTCCGGATGTTGACGTCGCTGGTGGCGATCGCCTGGGCCACCTCGGCCAGCGTCCCCGGCTCGTTCAGGGCGCTGATCGCGATGCGGGCGATGAAGCGGCTGCTGTTGGCCTCGTCCAGATCCCAGCGCACGTCGATCCAGCGCTCCGGCTCGTCATCGAACTTCTGCAGGATCGGCGACTGGATCGGGTAGATGGTGATCCCCTTGTCCTTCTCCATGATGCCGACGATGCGGTCGCCCGGGATGGCCCCGGCCGGGCTGAAATGAACCTCGGCATTGCCCGAGAGACCGCGGATCGGCAGGGCCTCCGGCCCCTCGACCTGGGCGACACCGTTGGCATCCTTGCCGCGGCCCGGCAACTTGAACACCATGCCGGCGGCACTGCGCATGTTGAACCAGCCGTCGTCGGCACTGGGCTTCACCGTGACCCGCTCGTCCTGATGATCCGGGAAGACCGCACGCAGCACGTCGAGCGAGGAAAGCTCGCCACGGCCGACGGAGGCGATGGCGTCCTCGACTTCCTTCTGACCGAGCCGATGCAGCGCCGGCTTCAGCGCCTCGCGCGAAAAGCTCTTGCCGGCGCGCTCGAAGGTGCGCTCAAGAATGCGATAGCCGAGGCCGGCATATTGCTTGCGGATGGCCGCACGCGTCGCGCGGCGGATCGCCGAGCGGGCCTTGCCGGTAACGACGATTTCTTCCCAGGCCGGCGGCGGCACCTGGATGCCCGAGCGGATGATCTCCACTTCGTCGCCATTATTGAGGCGGGTGACCAGCGGCATGATACGGCCGTTGATCTTGGCGCCGACGCAGGTGTCACCAATATTTGTGTGAACGGCATAGGCAAAGTCGATTGGCGTCGCGCCGCGCGGCAGTGCGATCAACTGGCCCTTGGGCGTGAAGCAGAATACCTGATCCTGGAAAAGTTCGAGCTTGGTGTGCTCCAGGAACTCTTCCGGGTTGTCGCCTTCCGCGAGCGATTCGATCGTGCGCCGGAGCCAGGAATAGGCGTTCGACGTCGGCGACAGGGCCGCATCTGCCGACGCACCCTCCTTGCCCTCCCTGTCCTTGTAGAGCGAGTGCGCCGCGATACCGTATTCGGCGATGTCGTTCATGCGTCGGGTGCGGATCTGTAGCTCGATGCGCTGGCGGGACGGGCCGACGATGGTGGTGTGGATCGACTGGTAGTCGTTCTGCTTCGGTGTCGAGATGTAATCCTTGAAGCGGCCCGGGACGACGCGCCAGCGCGTATGGACGATGCCGAGCGCCCGGTAGCAGGACGGGATATCGTCGACGATGATGCGGAAGCCCCAGACGTCGGACAGCTGCTCGAAGGACAGCGACTTCGACTGCATCTTGCGGAAGACCGAATAGGGCTTCTTCTGCCGACCCTTCACCTGCGCCGCCTTCAGGCCCTCGGCCTGAAGCAGCTCGCGAAGCTCGTCCTCGATCTTCTTGATCAGGCCCTCGTTGCGCTCGGACAATTCCTCCAGCCGCCGGGTGACCGTTTCGAAGGCCTCGGGATTGATATGGCGGAACGAGAGGTTTTCGAGCTCCTCACGCATGTCTTGCATACCCATGCGGCCGGCGAGCGGCGCGTAGATATCCATGGTCTCTTCGGAGATGCGGGCGCGCTTTTCCGCCGACATGTGGTCGAGCGTGCGCATGTTGTGCAGCCGGTCGGCGAGCTTCACGAGCAAAACCCGCACATCGTCCGAAATGGCGAGCAGCAGCTTGCGCAGGTTCTCCGCCTGCTTGGCCTTCTTGGTGACGAGATCGAGCTTCTTGATCTTCGTCAGTCCTTCGACGAGCGCGCCGATATCCTCGCCGAAGAGATCGTCGATTTCCTGCCGTGTGGCCGTCGTGTCCTCGATCGTGTCGTGCAGAAGAGCAACGGCGATGGTCGACTCGTCGAGACGCATCTCGGTCAGGATCGCCGCCACCTCCAGAGGATGGGATATGTAGGGATCGCCGCTTGCCCGCTTCTGCTGGCCATGCTTCTGCATCGCATAGACGTAAGCCTTGTTGAGCAAGGCTTCATTGACGTCGGGCTTGTACTTCTGCACGCGCTCAACGAGCTCGTATTGGCGCATCATTCGCTGGCGATCCTCTAGATCATGATGATTTCAGGTCCCATCGACCTAAAATCATAAACGTGATCGTTCTCCTAATTTAGAGCGGGATGCGGGCGGAAAACCGCAAACACTTTCCTTTTCTCGCTCTAGAAGAAATCAATAAAAAAGTGCGCCAATCATACGAGTGGCGCACTGCTTTGAAAACACGTGGGAACGGGCGTTCCGCGACGGATCTCAGTAGTCGTCGCTCTTTTCCGGCGGCACCAGACCTTCGATACCGGCAAGCAGTTCTTCTTCCGACATGCGGTCGAAGGTGATGGCTTCCGGCTGATCTTCGTCTTCGGCGACTTCGGTAAACGTCGTCTCGGCATCGGCCTGAAGCAGCGAAGCCGGATCGGGCTCGGGCTCGTCCACTTCGACATGCTTCTGCAGCGAGTGGATCAGGTCTTCCTTGAGGTCGCCGGGAGACAGGGTCTCGTCTGCAATCTCGCGGAGCGCGACGACGGGGTTTTTGTCGTTGTCGCGATCGATGGTGATGGCGGCGCCCTGAGAAATCAGGCGCGCGCGGTGGCTGGCAAGCAGAACGAGTTCGAAACGGTTATCGACCTTGTCGATGCAATCTTCGACGGTGACGCGGGCCATTGCCTGTCCTTTTGGGCTCGAAGCGCGGCGGCATCGCCGCTGCACGGATTGACAACACGAAACCGGAGCAGTCGCCTGACGGCGCCTCATCGGGTCCGATTTCTGGAATTAAGCGCCCGGATACAATCAAAACAAGGCAAGTTCAAGTTTTTCCTTCAAGGGACGCTCACGTAACGTCACACTTCGTGATAAAATGCGATGCGAATGAGTTGGAGACGTCGCTCACACATTAAGGTTGCATTTTCTGGCCATAAATAAAGCCCCTGATGGAAAAAGCGACCCAGAGATGTGGACGATCTATAGCAACTGCTAAAACTAGCTATATTCGCGAGCGCGCGGCTGGAATAATGCAATACATAAGCTACATTATTTGCCATATCAGCAATTATTAATGTAATCGACTTACTTTTGCGCACCCGCCGGCAGGCGGCCTTTGATGCGCCGCGATTGAAAAAGGAAAGACGATGTTCGACCCCCGCGAAAAAATCGCACTCTTTATCGACGGCGCGAATCTTTATGCGGCATCGAAAAGCCTCGGCTTCGACATCGACTATCGTAAGCTCCTGAAAGCATTCCAGAAGCGCGGCTATCTGCTGCGCGCCTACTACTACACGGCCCTCATCGAGGATCAGGAATACTCTTCAATCCGCCCGCTCATCGATTGGCTAGACTATAACGGTTACAAGGTCGTGACGAAGCCGGCCAAGGAATTCACCGACTCGCTCGGCCGCCGCAAGATCAAGGGCAATATGGATATCGAACTGGCGATCGACGCCATGGAACAGTCCGAAACCGTCGATCACCTCGTCATCTTCTCCGGCGACGGCGATTTCACCACGCTGGTGGAAGCCCTGCAGCGCAGGGGGCGCAAGGTTTCTGTCGTTTCGACCATGTCGACGCAGCCGCCCATGATTGCCGACGACCTGCGCCGCCAGGCCGACCACTTTATCGATCTTGCGACGCTGCGTGCCGAAATCGGCCGCGAACCGTCCGAACGTACCCCGCGACACAACACCGAGCCGGTGGCCGATCCGGTCGAGATCTGAGGCGTTCATTCGAACGCAAGGCGCGTGATCGCGATTGCGCGAGCGCCGCTTGAACCACTCCGCGTCAACGACGTCGATCGTTGAGTTCTCTCAATAAATATCAAGAATTGCAGGCAGGGCTTTCAGCGCGCCGTGGCCGACAGCTGCGTTGCATCGGCCGTCTTTGGCGTATGCAACGCAAAGCGATTTTTCTTAGCCACGGTCTTTCAACAGGCGGCTTTTCTGCCGGTTCCAGTCGCGCTCTTTCGAGCTCTCCCGCTTGTCGTGCAGCTTCTTGCCCTTGCCGAGCGCCAGCTCCAACTTGGCGCGGCCGCGATCGTTGAAGTAGATCTTCAGCGGGATCAGCGACATGCCTTCGCGGTTGACGGCGCCCTGCAACCGGTTGACCTCGCGCTTCGACAGGAGCAGTTTCCGCCGCCGCCGCGTTTCATGATTGAAACGGTTCGCCTGCAGATATTCCGGCAGATAGGAGTTGATCAGCCAGATCTCGCCGCCCTCGTCCGTCGCATAGGATTCGGCAATGTTGGCCTTGCCTTCGCGCAACGACTTGACCTCGGTGCCGGTCAAAACCAGACCGGCCTCGTAGGTGTCGACGATCTCGTAGTTGAAGCGTGCCTTACGGTTTTCCGCCACAACCTTGTTGACCGTGCGCTGGCTTCCTTTGGGTGTCATCAGTTCATCAATCCTGCATGTCTGAGTGCTGCATCGATCGCAGCCTCGGTTGCCGGCTCGAGCGTCGGCAACAGCGGCGAGCGCACGGTGCGGCTCATACGGCCGAGGCGGTTCAGCGCATACTTGGCGCCGCAGAGACCCGGCTCCATGAAGATCGCCTTGTGCAACGGCATCAACTTGTCCTGATAGGCAAGCGCCTTGGCATAATCGCCGGCAAGCGTCGCTTGCTGGAACTCGGCGCAAAGGCGCGGCGCAACGTTCGCCGTGACCGAAATGCAACCAACACCGCCATGGGCGTTGAAGCCGAGCGCGGTTGCGTCTTCGCCCGAAAGCTGGACGAACTCCGGACCACAGGCCATGCGCTGCTCGGAGACGCGCTCGATCTTGCCGGTGGCATCCTTGACGCCGATGATGTTGGCGTAAGCCTTGCTGAGCGCCGCCATGGTCTCGACACTCATATCCACGACCGAGCGGCCGGGGATGTTGTAGATGACGATCGGCAGCTTCACGCTCTCGGCTATCGCGGCATAGTGCGCGAAGAGGCCCTTCTGCGTCGGCTTGTTGTAGTAGGGCGTAACCACGAGGATCGCATCGGCGCCAGCCTTTTCGGCGTGCTGTGCAAGCTCGATCGCTTCCGTCGTGTTGTTGGAGCCGGCGCCGGCGATAACAGGCACGCGCTTGGCAGCCGCTTCGATGCAGAGCTCGACCACCTTCTTGTGCTCATCATGTGAAAGGGTCGGAGACTCGCCGGTGGTGCCAACGGGCACCAGGCCATGGCTGCCTTCTTTTATCTGCCATTCCACATGCGCGACGAAACCATCCGCATCCACCGCGCCGGTGGCGGTGAATGGTGTTACGAGAGCGGGAATGGAACCCTTGAACATGCACAACTCCTGACGGCGTAAAAGCGAAGTCTGCACTCATGCTTTGGCCGTAATCGACGGTTAAAAAACTGCCGCACCATAATCATGTGAGGTGGCTGCGGCAAGCGTTGTAACACGGCATTTCACGCCGGTTTTCATGCAAAAGCTTGATGTTTGGCCTGCATAGTCACGACCGCCCAACCAGGGCGAGAGCGGGTTTGGCGCAATTGTTGCGATCGATACTGGCCGCCCGTCTTGTCATCGGGCAATCTGGCGGCGGATGAATGTTGGACACGGGGAACACGGGGTTCTTGATGCGCGGGTCAATATATCTGCCTGTCGCCGCCATCATCGGCGCGGCGGCGCTTCTGGCAGCGCCGGCGGGCAGCGCAGAAACCCTTGACCGCATACCGGTTCCGACACGCAAACCAACGTTTTCGGACAAGGTGGCGCCCACTGCCGCGAACGAAACCACGAATGCCATCGCGACGGCTGCCGGACCCGTCAGCAGCGATCTCAAGGCGGGGCTCGATGCTCTGTCCAACAAGCAGCCGGCCGCAGCGATTGCCGTACGCGACGCGATGCTCGAAGGCACGCTCGACCGGCACATATTGACCTGGGCGATCGCCGTTTCCGGCCAGCGGGGCGTACCTTCCTTTGAAATTGCCGATGCCCAACGGGAATTGCAGGGATGGCCGGGGCTGAAATCGCTGCGCGCCAACTCCGAACGAGCGCTCTATCGAGAGAACCCGCCGGCGGCCGATGTGCTCGCCGCTTTCGGCAACACGCAGCCGGAAACGACGGAAGGCGCCCTCATTCTTGCGCGTGCTCTCGTCGCCGCCGGAAAAGCCGACACAGCCGCCAAGAACCTGCGTGCGATCTGGCAACGCGACATGCTCGACAAGGACATCGAGACCAAGATCCTTGACGAGTTTTCCGGCCTCTTGACCACAGACAATCATCAGCGCCGCATGGTGCTACTTCTCTATCGCAACCGCGTCGAGCAGGCCGAACGCTTCGGCGACCTTGGAAAAGCTCAATCGCTTTATCGCGCCTGGGCGGCGGTCAGCCGTGGCAGCGACAAGGCGCCGGCCCTCATCGCAGCGGTCGATCCTACCTGGCGCAAGGACGCAGCCTATCTCTTCATTCAGATCGAGCACCTGCGCAAACAAAAGAAATACGAGGAAGCAGCAAAGCTCCTTGCGCGCATGCCCAAGGACAAGAGCGCCCTGGTCAACCCTGGCGAATGGTGGGTCGAGCAACGGGTCGTCAGCCGCGGGCTGCTCGACAGCGGCGATTTTCGAGGCGCCTATCGGATCGCCGCCGGCCATCTCGCGACCGAGGCGACCGATATTATCGACGCCGAGTTTCATGCCGGGTGGTATGCCCTGCGCGGCATGGAGGACCCGGCGACCGCAGCGAGTCACTTCCGCCGCATTCTGGATGTGTCGAGCCGTCCCCTCTCCGCTTCGCGCGCTTGGTACTGGCTCGGGCGCTCGGCCGAGGCCGGCGGACCGGGTGACGCCAACGGGTATTTCGCAAACGCAGCCCGCTATCCCGGAACATTCTACGGGCAACTCGCAGCCGCCCGGCTGGGTCGCAAGACGCTGAACGTCGCCTATCCGGCCCCGACGGCGGACGACCGATCGCGGTTCGAAAGCCGCGAGGCCGTGCGCGCCATCACGCGGCTCGAAGGCACAGGCCACACCTGGCGCGCCGACAGCATCTACCGGGCGCTTGCCGACGAACTGACGAGCCCCGGCGAGCTGGCGCTGCTTTCGGCCCGAGCGGAAAAAACCGGCAACCACCAGCTTTCCCTACAGGTCGGCAAGATTGCCTTTGGGCGCGGAATCGATGTTGCAGCGCTCGCGTTTCCCGTGGGCGTGATCCCGTCAAGCGCCAATATCGACGGCTCCGGCAAGGCACTCGCCTACGCCATCGCGCGTCAGGAAAGCGCCTTCAACCCGGGCGCCATCTCCACCGCCAACGCCCGCGGTCTGTTGCAGTTGATGCCGGGAACGGCCAAGGGCGTTGCCAGCCGCTACGGCCTTGCCTACTCGCAGGACCGGCTGACGAGCGACGCCGGCTACAACGCCACGCTCGGCGCCCACTATCTCGGCGAACAGATCAGCAGTTTCGGCGGCTCCTACATCCTCACCTTTATCGCCTACAATGCCGGCCCGCGCCGCGTTCCGGAATGGCTCGACCGCTACGGCGACCCGCGCGGCAAGCCGATCGACGAAGTCGTCGATTGGATCGAACGCATTCCGTTTCAGGAAACGCGAAACTATGTCCAACGGGTGATGGAGAACTATCAGGTCTACAAATCGAGGCTCGGGCAAAAAGCCGATATCGTCGAAGACCTGAGAATGGGACGGCAATAGCCGGCCTCAGCCGCGATCAAATAATTGTGATCAGCGTCAACGGCACAAACCGCGCCTTCAACCATTTCCTTTCTAAGGCCAGACTTTTCCGAAGGAAATGGTGAACGTTATGAAGACCTTGACAATCGTCGCCCTTTCGCTCGCGACCGCCTTGAGCAGCGTGCCGGCCGCCGGCGCGTTCCCGAGCGCTCCGCCAATCGTCTCCGGGACGACCAATGTCCAACAGGTTCAATTCTCCTACGAGCGCGGCGAAGAACGCAAGAGCCG
This sequence comes from Ensifer sp. ENS02, assembly GCF_014851885.1. Classification (NCBI taxonomy): domain Bacteria; kingdom Pseudomonadati; phylum Pseudomonadota; class Alphaproteobacteria; order Hyphomicrobiales; family Rhizobiaceae; genus Ensifer; species Ensifer sp. ENS02. The sequence continues at coordinate 356,931 of NZ_JACVAO010000002.1, forward strand.
ATCCAGTTGCGCCGTTCCCTATTGCGAACTTCGTGGGCGACATGGCTATTATCGGGATCGCGACTACCGCGACGATAATCGCGGCGGGTATTACCGCGACAGATACTACCGCGATCGATATCGCCGCCACTATGACCACGACGACAACGACGTCGGGGCGGTGATCGGCGGACTGGCCGCAGGCGCGATCATCGGCGGTCTGTTGAGCCAACCGCGATATTACAACAGCCCGAGATACTACAACGGACCAAGAGCTGTCAGCGGCAATGCACACCAGCGTTGGTGCTATGCGCGCTATCGTTCCTATAGGGCCTGGGACAACAGCTATCAGCCCTATGGCGGCCCGCGCCGCCAATGTAGCTCGCCCTATTGAGCTAAGAATTTATTGAGTAGATCGCTGCCAACGCAAAGGGAAAAGCCACAACCGTTGGCCATCGCCCGCCACGGCTCGGGTCGCCGAACAGCTATGTCGGCTCGAGCAACTTGCCCTTCACCTTCAAACGGATAGATTTTAGCTGTCCGAGAGGGAGCAGCATGGGCCAAGGCGTATTCCACGAGCATAACTTCCGTAGTTCCGATGGGCTGCTGCTCTACGCAAGAAGCTACGGCCCTCCCCCTTCGCCATCCGCGGCAACACCGATCATTTGCCTGCCAGGCCTCACCCGCAACAGCCGGGACTTTCACGAACTCGCAAGCTTTCTTTCGACGTCACGGGGCATTCCCGTCATCGCACTGGATTATCGGGGGCGCGGCAACTCGGAACGCGACGCCGATAAGAGCCACTACACGGTGCCCGTCGAAACGACCGATGTGATAACGGCCTGTGCTCACTTTGCGGTCGAAAAAGCAATCTTTATCGGCACATCGCGAGGTGGCCTGATCCTCCACAACCTCGTCGATCGCGCCCCTTCGTTGATTGCAGCCGCAGTGCTCAACGATATCGGGCCTGTGATCGAAATTGAAGGTCTGCTTGCGATCCGGGATTACCTCAACTCCAGCGCCGCTCCGCCAAGCTGGGCGAAGGCACCCGGCTACCTGAGGACACTGCAAGGCGGCGACTTTCCAGTCTTAAGCGACGGCGACTGGTCGGACATGGCCAAAGCGATTTTTCGCGACGAGGACGGCATCCCGGTTCCCGATTTCGATCCAGCAATCGCGCAGTCCCTGCGCGGATTGACACGCGAAACACCATTGCCCGATCTGTGGACACCCTTTGACGCCATGGGCCAAGTCTCCCTGATGGTCGTTAGGGGCGAGCATTCACGGCTTCTTTCAGAGACGACAGTGCGCGAAATGCGCCGGCGACACCATGCGACAACCGCCTTCATCGCGCTTGGCCAGGGCCATGCGCCGCTACTTCATCTGGACGGTCCGCGCGACGCCATCACCGCATTTCTAAACGACCTCCCGCGCTCGCGCTGACCCAAGAAGCCGCGCCGACGCGGTCTCTACCCCCTGATCTCCTCAAGCACGATACTGCAAGTGCGGGACCAAATTTCACGGTGCCATACCAAAACGAAAAAACCCGGCTCGAAAGCCGGGTTTCTCTGTTCTGACCGAAGTCAGACGATATTAGAAGTCGCGCTGCAGGCGGACGAAGCCGAATACCTGGTCGTCGCCGTTGTCTTCGTCTTCGTACTGAACCGAGACGCGGGTCGCGAGACCTTCGGTGATCTTGTAGTCGAGCGTGACGCCAGCGCGCCATGCGTCATCGTTACCGAAGCTGGTGAGCGAATCCTGCAGGCTACCGAAGTACTGAACGCCGGGGGTGATGGCGAGCTTGTCGGTGGCGTTGAAGCGGTAGGAGGCCGCAACGGTCCACTCAGACTTATCCCAGTAAGCGTTCGGGTCGGAAGCCCAGATACCAGCGACCTGGAAGACGCCCGGGCCGAGGTCAGCCGAGAGCAGAGCGCGGATTGCGCCTTCTTCGAATTCAGTGTCGTAGCCGCCGAGCAGGTCGAAGGATACGCCGCCGAGCGAAGCCGACACGATACCGGAAACGCCAACGCCGTTCGACTTGGTCGAGGCGCCTTCAAGTTCGTCAACCGAGATACCGGCCTGGAACGAACCGCCGTCATAGAGGTAGGCGATCGAGTTGAATTCGGTGAAGTTGCCGAGCGAGTCGGTTTCGCCGTTCAGGCCCTTATCCCACCAGTTGTAGAAGAAGCCGACCTTGAGGCCACCGAGCTGGATGTAGGCTTCGTCGACATCGATGAAGCTGTCGCCAGCGTCGGTGTCGTTGTCAGCGTTGAATTCAGCAGCGAAGAAGCCGGTGAGCGTGCCATACTCGGTGTCGCTCTTGGCATCGAACGAGATGTAAGCGCGCGAGAAGGCATCCCAGTCCGACGTGGAGCGGTCTTCACCCGTGACCGGGTTGTAGCCCTGACGGTAACGGCTGTCAGCAGCATCTTCACCAAACGAAGTTTGGAAGCGGATGAAGCCGCCAATCTTGAGGCAGGTTTCGGTGCCCGGGATGTAGAAGTAGCCAGTGCCGAAAGCGTCGCAAACGCGAACGTATTCCATGGGCTCCGGCTCTGCTGCGACGATTGCGTCGGCTGCCTGAGCGCCGGAAACTGCTGCGAGAGCTGCAGCGGAGCCGAGAAGAAGGCTCTTGATGTTCATTTCTGACCTCCAGTCAAAAGTTTCAAACGGGTCTGGGTATTTTGCTGAAGGACAGCTTTCCCTGCCCCATCCCCAACGTTCAAGAAGTCGGACGATCAACCGCCCTTGCTTCCGGAGTTGAAAATACAAGACCGGATCACCGGCGCAACGTCCAACTAGCGAGTTCACGTCCTTTGCATCGCCCTTCGCCGAGGCCTGTTGCTGAAACGACACAAAATCGCCGCAGACCCCCGCAGAAAATTAACAAAGCATTAAGAAAACCCTTTAGCGACGGGGGGTTAGCATAAGGAAGGTGGGGGTCGCCTGTTTCAGAAAGAGGCAGAAACCCGACCAAAACAGGGGAAAAGCTGAACGCGAACCCCGTTTCAGATGTCCAGTGAATGCCTAAAACAGCATTCGCTCCAAGAAAGCGCTTGGTGGAGAAAGGATGGCGGCCTGAGGAATCAGCAGAATCACCGCAGAGATTCGGCAAACGCCCCGGCCAGGTGATTCTGGACGATGCAAAGATCAGCACCGCGCAGCACCAAGAATGCACGGGCGCCCCTGGCGACGACTGCCGCCACGGCCAACGAACCACAACAAATGAAATTCAGTCGCGAGATAGCCGAAACCAAATGCTCGCTCGAAGGGCGGGGCGCGGGCTATTTGGGATAATGGCGGAGAGGAAGGGATTCGAACCCTCGATACCGTTTCCGGTATACTCCCTTAGCAGGGGAGCGCCTTCGACCACTCGGCCACCTCTCCGTTAGCGCCTGACTAGTGTCACTCAGCGGCCAATGCAAGATTTTTTTGTCGGTTTCCGGGAAATCCTCGCATTTTCATGTGGGCCGCGATCGGCAACGCCCGTCGTGCCGCGTCGTGTTCGCCCTCATCTCCGCAGGCAAGACCAGCGTACACAGCGATGTGATTCCACATCGGCGCATCGCCTGTTGGGTCGCCGCGCCGAACTCGCCGTCGACCGGACCACCATAATACCCGCGGTCCTTCAGCAGGTTCTGCATTTCCTTGCGGAATGCGGGCGTGAAATTGTTGGGCTGGCTCTTCAGTTCATCGAGTTTCGCCGGATCGCCGCCCTCGACGCTGGCTGCAGCCCAGCGAACCGCCTCCTTCGCGTCCGCCTTGGTGCCGAGGCCGTAATCATAGAGGCGACTGAGGTTGCCCATCGCATAGGCGCTGCCGGCGTTGGCCGCCATCTCATACCAGGTGCGCGCCTGCACATAGTCCTGCGCGACACCATTGCCGATATCGTAGAACCAGGCGAGCAGCGCCATGGAATAGGAATCACCCACGTTGGCCGCCTTCTCGCACCAGATCTTGGCTTCCGGGTAGCTCTGCTCAGTCCCCAGCACGTTCTGATAGGCCCAACCGAGCGACGACATGGCGTTGGCGTCGCCGCTTTCGGCTGCCTCCTTATACCAGGCGAGCGATTGTTGGAGGTCTTTCGGCAGGCCAAGACCTTCGCGATAGAACCAGCCCATCGTCGCCATGGCATTGGCATAGCCCTGATTGGCCGCCAGTTCATACCACCGGGCGGCTTCCGCATAGTCCTGCGCGATGCCGTCATAGCCCTCGCGATAGAGCCAGCCGAGCGAGGCCTGCCCATAGGCATTGCCGGCGCGGGCCGCCTGGTCGAACATGCGCTTGCCCTCGTCGACGTCCACCGGCCCATCGGTCCCATAGACCGAGAACCACGCGAGATTGGTCAACGCATACATGTTGCCGCCGTCGGCCGCCTTCCGGTAGTTGCGCCGCGCCTCGACATAGTTCCGCCCGGCGTCCTGCGCGCGCCCCAACATGTTGACGAGCATCATATCGTCAGGGTTTTCGTTGACGGCCTGGGCACAGGCGGCGAGCGCCCTTTCGGCGTCGAGCTTCAGGAAATTGACCCCGAGGAAACCGGGCATCGACTGCGGGTCGCCGGCAAGCAGATAGCAATCGCGCGAAGCCTGGGTGTCCTTGCCGGTCGGCGAGACGTTGAGGCCCTTCTGTGGCTCGTGGGCCGCAATTTGCTGCTCGGCCTCCGCCTTGTGCTTGCTGTCAGGGTAGCGCTCGATGAAGCGCGTCAGCGCCGCCGCATAGGTCGACTGCTTCAAGGCGTCCCAGGCAATCTCGTCCGGCGTCACGCTCGATGTCTGCTCGGCTTCGCTCAAGAGCTTCAGCTTCTTTCTATAGACCGGGTCCGAACCATGCTTGGCCAGGAAGGCGGTCAACAGGTCCTTGTCCGCGAGATCGCGGATGTTCTGCCAGTCGGCAGCCGCCTCGGATGTTGGGCGACAACTGTCCGCCATTATTGGTGACGGTGATGTTCACCTCTTTGATGTTGAGAAAGATCTGGGCGCCGCCGAGCGAGCCGTAGACGAAAGGCTCCTGGCCGCGATTGGTCACCGACACCACCTCGTTGCGAACCTTTCCAAGCGCGATGCGGAAATCGACGCCCGGTTCCGTCAGATACTTGGCGAGTGCCGTGGCGAAGGGGCTGCTCTTGCCCTCCCCGTCGAGCGCGACCGTGCCGGCCTTCGAGGCGAAGGCGACGAGCAGATCGGCCGATTCGGGCTCGACGCGCGCCAGTCCGCGCGAAACGGCCCTGGTCGAGATCGAACGCGTCATGCTCTGCTCGAAAGGATTGTTGCGACGGGCGTCGAGAATCACCAGCTTGAGCTTGGTCGCGCCTTCGAGCGAACGCTGAACTCGATCGAGGCCGATCGCCTCGTCCTCGATATCCTTATCAGTCTTCAGTTGCGCGTCGACGGGAAGCAGGAAGTTCTCGCCATTCATCTCCATGCCATGGCCTGAGTAATAGACGATCGCAACTTCGGCACCGGTCGCGAGATCCTCGAAGTCGCGCAGCGCCTTGACCATGTCCTGGCGACCGACGTCGTGCACCGTCGTCACCGAGTCGAACCCGGCATCCTCAAACGAAGCCTTCATCAGTTCGACGTCGTTGGCGGGGTTGTTGAGCGGCGACGTCGCTTCATATTTCTCATTGCCGATCAGCAGCGCGACGCGTTTTGCCGCCCATGCCCCTGATGGCATCGACACAAGCAGCGCCACACAGACGATCGAAAGCGGCAGCCACCGCCGCGCAAGCCCCAAGGCCATGTTATTCCCTCCAGCACCCATCATCGTCTTCCGCCTTGCCCAGCGTGAACGACAGACGATGCCTCGCCCGATTACCCCTCGGGGGCGGCCATCGGCGCCCCGGTCATGTCTAATGAAAGTATTACGTATGAGGTTGGGGCTTTCAATGTGCGCGCATGCCAAATTTAGCGACGACGCCTGCCGATGGCACAAGGTCTAAGCAAGGCGGCGTGCTTAGCTCAATCACGGGGGGCGCGGCGAGTCCGCCAAGAACACCACAGATCCGCCCAGGGCTGCGCTGATACGGAGCTTGCCATGTCGATGAAAATGCATGTCGCCGAGGGAAAGCCAGGCCAGCTCGCCACGACCCACCAGCATTATTTCATCGAGCGGCCGTGCAGGATCCTCGTCATTGGCCAGCACCTGAAAGCGAAGACAAAGTATCGGTGCCTGCTGCGCCATATCTCTATTGCCGGCGCGATGCTCGACTTCAATGCGACGATCCCGCTGCCGAAGCACTTCTTCCTCGAGATCGAGGGCTTCAAGGAAGAAATCGGTTGCTCTGAGGTTTACCGTGAGAGCGCGGAACTCGGGGTGCGTTTCAACATGCTGCTTTCGGCAGATTTCCTGAGACGCCTGATCCGCATGCAGTTTTCCAGCGGCGGACTTTGATCTCCTCAAATCAAGCGAGCCCCGACATTAGATTTTTAGTGATCGATTTCAGGGGATTGCAAGTTTCTTCTGCAAGACTGATTCTAGCATCGGTGGAAATCGTCCACCGATATGATGTGGGACAAATGAATTGTCCGGGGTCCACGAATGCGGTCAAAGGTTGATCGTGCCGTGCGACCCGGCACTGGCGGAGAAAGACGCATGCAGAACCAGACCATGTATTCCTGCGTCCCCTCGCCATTTTACGAGCGGCGCTACGAGCGTTTCAACATCGGCCATGCGGGCACGCTGACCGCCGTGCAGCCGGGGCTCGGAAGCGTCTCGGTCCGGTCCTGCCGGATGATCGACATATCGCGCGGCGGCGCGAGCTTTGCCGTCGACACCAATATCGGTCTGCCGCAACATTATTATCTGCACATCGTCGGCACTTCGCTTCGGATCGGCTGCGCAGAGGTCTATCGCAACGGCGAGCGCATCGGCGTCCAGTTCATCAAGCCGATCGAGCAGACCTTGCTGCGCGAAATCATCCGGCAGGAGTTCTTCACCGGGCAAGTCAAAAACGCAAAGCCGCGGCGATAGGCCAGCCACAAAACGAAAGGCGGCGGATTCCCGCAGCTTTTCTTTCGGGAACGATTCCGAATTGCCAAAGCATGCGATAAGTTCCCCCGTACGTCATCCGAACGGGGCCTTATCTTCAGCATGTCCGCATTCTCTCGCTTCACGCCGCTCATCCAATCCCTACCATCCACCATCCCCTTTGTCGGGCCGGAGGCGATCGAACGCCAGCGCGGCCGCGCGATCGCGGCGCGCATCGGCGCCAATGAAAGCGGCTTCGGTCCGGCGGAGAGCGTGCTTTCAGCGATGAGAGAGGCATCTAGCGGAACCTGGAAATATGCTGACCCGGAAAATCACGATCTGAAACAGGCGCTTGCAGCCCATCTCGGAACCAGCCCGGCCAATCTCGCGATCGGCGAAGGCATCGACGGCTTGCTCGGCCAGATCGTCCGCATGGTGATCGAGCCGGGCATGCCGGTCGTCACCTCGCTCGGGGCTTACCCCACCTTCAATTACCACGTCGTCGGCCATGGCGGCCGGCTCGTCACAGTGCCCTATGCGGGGGACCGGGAAGACCTCGATGGGTTACTGGCAGCCGTGAAGCAGGAAAATGCGCCGCTCATCTATTTCGCCAATCCCGACAATCCGATGGGAAGCTGGTGGTCGGCCGAACACATTGTCGAGTTCGCGAGGGGCCTGCCCGAAACCACGCTGTTCATTCTGGATGAAGCCTATTGTGAAACCGCGCCGGCCGAAGCGCTACCACCGATCGACGCCCTGATCGACATGCCGAACGTGGTGCGCACGCGCACGTTCTCGAAGGCCTACGGGCTTGCGGGTTCGCGTGTCGGCTATGTGGTCACCACGCCGGGCACGGCCCAGGCTTTCGACAAGATCCGCAACCATTTCGGCATGAATCGGATCGGCGTCGCCGCGGCAATCGCAGCGCTTGCGGACGAGGTGTATCTGAAGGAAGTGACGGCCAAGATTGCGGCGTCGCGGCAGCGCATTGCTGCTATCGCCACGCAAAATGGCCTTGCCCCGCTCGTCTCAGCCACCAACTTCGTGGCCGTCGATTGTGGCCGCGACGCGGTCTATGCCCGCGCGATCGTCGATACCTTGATGAGCGACCACGGCATCTTCATAAGAATGCCGGGGGTGGCGCCGCTCAATCGCTGCATCCGGATCAGCACCGGACCGGAGACGGAGATGGCCCTGCTCGAAGCAGCCATGCCCGCGGTCCTGAAGAAACTCGCCTGACCCCTTTTCTCAAGGCCCAGCTTGCGGCGCCATCGGGCGCCGCCCGTCCGATCAGTGAACCGTCATCCATTCGCGAGCGGCGCGCAGCGCCGCTGCGAGGTCCGGCTTGCTCATCGTCATCGCCAGATCGGCGCGCAGATCGACGGCGCGGTCGCAACCCTTGATCGCCGCGATGTTCAGCCACTTGTGGGCGGCGACGAGATCGACCGGGCGACCGTGGCCGGTCGCATAGGCCAGACCCATGTCGCAAAAGACTTCCGCCTGGTTGTCACCACCCATCGCGGCATCCGAAGCAATCTGCATATCAAAGCGTGCCATTGTCGTGTCCCTGTCTTGCCTGGTTGGTTTTTCCGAAGCGGCCCGCCCGTTTGGGGCGGACCATGCTCCAGATCAGCACTTGTTTTGGTCCCTGTTCGACCTTGCCTCTTTGCGGGCCTTTCCGAAGCGCGCCGTCTTTTTGCGGTGTCGTCCTCGGTGGTTTTTCGGAGCGTTTCGTTCCGCTCGTCTTATGGCTTCACTATGCCTGACGGGCTTCAATGGGCGCTTAAAATGCATGCTTAATTTGCGACAAACAAAGTTCAAACGCTTGGTAAACTTGAGTTTTTGTTAAACATCGGAAGGCCTGAAATCCCGCGCATTCGCCTCAAAATTTACGAAAAATTCAATCGACGATTTCAACCAAACGCTAACCACGAAAAGATCGGCGCCAGCAAAGTCCGCGCAATTCCTTGCGCAAGAAGCGCTCAAAACCGCCCAGGAAAAAGCGGCAAAGGCCGCGATTCGGCTGGTTTACCTTTACGTGCGCGTAAGCTATCTTGCCCGCGGCGGTGAGGAGACTGCCTTTTCATACGAGGACATCTTGAGCTGCCGGCGGAGCGGACCACGCCGGCAGCCTCAATCTGGAGGACACGAATGCTACGTACATTGCTCATCACCGCGACGCTGGCTCTTGGCATTGCCGGAACCGCCGCGGCGGCGGAACCGATTTTAGGCAACTGGAAGACGGCGAGCGGCGCCACGGCGGAAATCGCCCCCTGCGGCGGCGCCTTTTGCATCACGCTGAAAACCGGCAAGCATGCCGGCAAGCGCATCGGCAATCTTTCGGGCACCGATGGCAGCTACTCGGGCGAGATTACCGATCCGGACACCGACAAGACCTACAGCGGCTCGGGCGCTGTCAACGGCAATTCGCTGAAGATGAAGGGCTGCGTGCTGAAGGTGCTGTGCAAGTCGCAGACATGGACCCGTCTCTAACAGAGCCGGCGCGGCAGAAATCGCCGCTACGATTACGACGATGAAAGGGCAGCCGATGGCTGCCTTTTTTTATGGGCGCGAAGGATCTGCCGAGCGGCCTTTCGCCGGCGCCCTCAACCGGCCTTTTGAAATGGCCCGAGCATACGCCTTCCGTTTCGACGGACAGTGCCACCGGGGTCGGCCGGCTCTCGGCTCCGTGGGCGTACAACCGAAGATGAACGCCAGATGAACGGACATCTCAGCATCAATTCAGTTTGGGTATGCGAAAACACACTCAATCGATTTGAACCTGCCTCCAAACAACGGACAGAACCATGGATATCCTCGCTCGGCGCCTCACCATCATCAGCCTTCTGATGGTCGTTTTCGCTGTCACTCTTGCAGCTGCAGTCAGCGCTGACACCGAACGTCGCCGCAGCAACACCTATCTCGGTTCGCTGACCGATTGCACCGCCCACACGGCACAGTACTGCCAGGCCAAGCTCTAACGCAGCCAGGTAGGCTAAGTTCCAGAGCCTCAACTGAAACCGATCACTTCGTGGTCTGATGGAGAGACGAACATGCTGGCAGCACTTTCGACTTCGGCCTTTCTGTCGCTGCGCGTCCTGGCGCTTGCCAGCCTGCTGATGGCGCCGGTCGGGGCGCTCGCCTATTCCAAGGCCAGCGGCACGGGCGTCGGCAAGCAGGGCGCGGGCCTTGTCCTCTTCGTCACCCTGCAGCGCCAGGCCATGACCTGACGGATCGTTGCGGATCGGAACTACGAGCTGAAAGGGGCGCACATTGCGCCCTTTTGTTTTAACCGGCTTGCGCATCGGCGAGCCGCTTTCCTATCCTTGGTTTTCCAGAGGATTCGTCTCAGCCAAGGCCACCAGACCCGAACCGATGCCCGCCTATCTCATCTATGCCCTCGCCGCCCTTGCAGAAATTGCCGGCTGCTTTGCCTTCTGGGCCTGGCTGAAGCTCGACAAGTCTGCGCTCTGGCTTGTTCCCGGAATCGTCTCGCTGGCGCTCTTTGCCTGGCTGCTGACCTTGATCGACAGCCCCGCGGCCGGCCGCGCCTATGCGGCCTATGGCGGCGTCTATATCGCCGCATCGCTCATCTGGCTCTGGCTGGCGGAAGGCGTCAGACCGGACCGCTGGGATCTTGCAGGCATGACGGTTGCACTGATCGGCAGTGCGATCATCCTCGCCGGCCCGCGTTGAGCAACGGGCCCCAAATCGCCCCGCGGTTGTGCGTGCTGTCATCTTGTCGTTTGCTTGTCAGAAGCCGCAGCCTATAATGCGACATGAACAAGCGAATCTCTTCACACTCCGTCCTTTCCACAGCAACGCCCGAGCCTTTCGAGCCGCAGTATTTCGATGATCCTGCGGCCGCAGTCGATTGCCTCGAGGCGCTTTACGAGCGCAATACCCGGTTCCTCTGCGAGGCGTTCGAGGGGCTGGGCAAGGGCGGCAAGCCGTTGACCCGTTATCGCGCCTGCTACCCGCAGGTCAGCATCGAGACGAGCAGCTTCGGCCATGTCGATTCCCGTCTTTCCTATGGCTATGTCAGCGCGCCCGGCGTCTATACGACGACGATCACGCGGCCAAAACTCTTCCGGCACTATCTGAAGGAACAGCTCGGGTTGTTGACGCGCAACCACGGTCTCGGCATCACGGTCTCGGAATCGGCCACCCCGATCCCCTTGCATTTCGCCTTCGGCGAAAGCGCCTATGTCGAGGCATCGGCCGCCAATGCCATCGACATCCCCTTGCGCGACCTGTTCGACGCGCCTGATCTGACGACCACGGACGATGAGATCGCCAACGGTTCCTACGAGCCAGGTCCGGGCGAACCGTCGCCGCTCGCGCCGTTCACGGCGCAGCGCATCGACTATTCGCTGGCGCGCCTCAGCCACTACACGGCGACGAGCGCCAATCATTTCCAGAACTTCGTGCTCTTCACCAACTACCAGTTCTATATAGACGAATTCTGCGCTTGGGCCCGCCAGCAGATGGCGGAAGGCGGCAACGGCTACACGGCCTTCGTCGAGCCCGGAAACATCATTACGCCCGCCGGGGCCGACAAGCCGGAGACGGACTTTACCCTTCCGCGGTTGCCGCAGATGCCGGCCTATCACCTGAAGAAGAAGGGCCACGGCGGCATCACCATGGTCAACATCGGTGTCGGCCCGTCCAACGCCAAGACGATCACCGACCATATCGCCGTGTTGCGCCCGCACGTCTGGCTGATGCTCGGCCACTGCGCCGGCTTGCGCAACAGCCAGCGGCTCGGCGACTACGTGCTTGCCCATGCCTATATGCGCGAGGATCACGTGCTCGACGACGACCTGCCGGTCTGGATCCCGCTGCCGGCGCTCGCCGAAGTGCAGGTGGCGCTGCAGGATGCCGTAGCCGAAGTGACCGGTTATCGGGACTACGATCTCAAGCAGATCATGCGCACCGGGACCGTCGCCACCATCGACAACCGCAACTGGGAGCTTCGCGACCAGCGCGGCCCGGTCAAGCGCCTGTCGCAGGCGCGCGCCATCGCGCTCGACATGGAATCGGCAACGATCGCCGCCAACGGCTTCCGTTTCCGCGTGCCCTATGGAACGCTGTTGTGCGTCTCCGACAAGCCGCTGCATGGCGAACTGAAGCTGCCGGGCATGGCAACGGCCTTCTACAAGACGCAGGTCAGCCAGCATCTGAAGATCGGCATCCTGGCGCTGCAGAAGCTCGCGGCGATGCCGCCGGAAAAGCTGCATTCGCGCAAGCTCAGAAGCTTCTACGAGACCTCGTTCCAGTAGAGGTCAAAACGTCGCTAGGACATTGCCCCGCGGCACGGCGCTCTAGCGACGTTTCCCCAAAACCATCGACAACAGCGTGCCCGCGACTGCGGACACGATGATCAGGAGATGCGCGTTGACGCCGGCCGTCGCCAGCAGTTCGAGGCCCGCCCGGCCGGCGGGGGCGCCGAAGGAAACGGCACCGGCCGCAATCGCTGCCGGATAGGTGCCGACGCCAGCCGGCGCATGCATCGGCAGCACCGAAGAAAGCTCGCCTCCGAGCGCGCCGCCAAAACAGGCCGCAAGCGGCGCAACTCCCATGAACGCCAGCACCCAGGCGAGCACGATTACCTTGACGGCCCAGTTGAGGATGGTCATGCCCCAGGCGCGCAGGAACGCAGCCACGGTGCCCGGCAGGCCCGCCTCCAATTCCTCGACGACCGGCTCGAACTTTGCCGGCAGGAGCCTGCGCGCCAGCGCGATTGCGTGGTCCTTCAAGAGAAAGAAGAGAAGCGGCGAGACAAGCGCCGCAAACCAGACGAGCCAGAGCCCGAGCGACCCTCTGCCGAAGACCAATCCGACGACGGCCACGACGAGGAGCGCATGCAGGTCGAGCAGGCGCATGACCAGAAGAGCGGCCGTCCCCCTGGCGAGCGGGACAGAAAACTCCGAACGCATCAGGAGAGGAAAGCTGGTCTCGCCGGCCCGAAACGGCAGCATGATGTTCAGGAGATTGTGGACCTGGGTGACCCGAAAGAGCGGCAGGAAACGCCCCGACGTTTCGCTCGGGAAGTAATCGTAGATGCGATAGCAGCGAATGAAGTAGGTCGCGATGAGCAGCAAGAGGGCCGCAGATGCGGCACCAACGCCGATTTCGGACCACTGGCGCAAGAGCGCCGACCAGCCCCAGAACCACTCAACGAAGGCCGCGTAGGCCGCAATGGCGCCCGCCGACAGCAATGTCATCCGGTTGCGGACGAGCCAGGATCGCCGGTCAGGCTCGCAATCCGATGTCATCAGGCCTCGATTTCCCGTGTTGAAGGGCAAGATTGAACGTTGGTTATCACCGATAACTGTGCAAGAAAACGATTATGTAAGCAGTCCAATTCTTGCGGCAGCGTGAGCGCCGTATGTATGAGCGGTTCCCATGCATCCCATAGAGCTATCCGTCGTCATTCCCGTATTCAACGAAGAAGACAGCATTCAGCCGCTGATTACGCGGGTCCGCGATGCGCTGGCGAATTTTCCGTCCCCTTGGGAACTGATCCTCGTCGACGACGGCAGCACCGATCGAACGCTTGTGAATGCAAGAAAGGCCCTTTCCGATCCCGGCATCGACCTCAAGATCGTTGAACTGCAAAAGAACTTCGGACAGACGGCCGCGATGCAGGCGGGCATCGATGCCGCCACCGGCCGCCTGATCGCCACGCTTGACGGCGACCTGCAGAACGACCCGGCCGATATTCCCGATATGGTCACAGCGATCGAGGAGCGTCAGCTCGACCTGCTCGTCGGCTGGCGAAAGAACCGACAGGATGGCCTGCTCCTTCGAAAAATCCCGTCCTGGTGCGCCAATCGCCTGATCGGCAAGATCACCGGCGTCCGGCTTCATGACTATGGCTGCAGCCTGAAGGTCTATCGCGCGTCCGTCATCAAGCAGGTGAAGCTGATGGGCGAAATGCATCGCTTCATCCCCGCCTGGGTCGCAGGCGTCGTGCCGAGCAGCCGCATCGGCGAAATGCCGGTCACCCACCACGCACGGCAGCATGGCCAATCCAAGTACGGGATCTCCAGAACCTTCCGGGTGATTCTCGATCTTTTGTCGGTGCTGTTCTTCATGCGCTACAAGGCGCGCCCGGGACACTTCTTCGGTTCGATCGGCCTTGCGACGGGGGCGCTCAGCGCCCTGATCCTGCTCTATCTCGGCTTCGACAAGTTCGTGCTCGGCAACGATATCGGAACCCGCCCGATGCTGATCGTCGGCGTGATGTTGTTCCTGTCGTCGGTTCAGCTCATCACCACGGGCATTCTCGCGGAAATGATGGCGCGCACCTATTTCAGCGACGACGGCACGACGAACTATATCGTCCGGCAGGTCTTCGTGCGGGACCAGACAGATGCTTGAGGCCGTCAACCGCCGGCCAAACCTGATCCTTGCGCTGATTGCGGGCTACTTCCTGCTTTGCATCGCACTGAGGCTTTCCGCTTCGACTTCGCTCGAGATCGACGAATCCGAGCAGGCCTATGTCTCGCAGTTCCTGATGCTCGGCTACGGTTCGCAACCGCCTTTCTACAATTGGCTGCAATACGGGCTGACCTCGCTGTTCGGCCCGTCAGTGGCGACGATGACCGTACTCAAGAACGGCCTATTGTTCCTCTGTTGTCTCTTCTTCGGCCTTGCATCCCGCGAGGTTCTCGGCGACCGGCGCCTTGCAGCCATCACGACAATGGGCGTCCTCGCTCTGCCGCCGATCTTCCTGCTTGCCCAGCGCGACCTCTCGCACACGGTCGCCGCGCTATTTGCCGTTTCGCTCTTCCTGTACGCATTCCTGCGGACGATGAGCCGACCGACCTTCTTTGCCTACGCTCTTACAGGCGTCGCCGTCGGGATCGGCGTCATTTCAAAGTACAACTTCGTGATCGTTCCGGTCGCGGCGATCGTCGCGATCCTGCCCGAACCGAAACTTCGCGCCCGGCTCTTCGACTGGCGCATCCTTGTCGCACTCGCCGTCTGCGCGCTGATCGCCCTGCCGCACGGCACCTGGGTCCTGCAAAATATCGGCGCCGCGTCGAGCAATACCTTCAAGGAAATGGGAACGGGGCAGGAAGCCGGTTTCGTGTCGAAGGCGTTGAAGGCGATCGTCGCGCTCTTTGCCTCGACGCTTCGCGGCTCAGCGATCATCTTCGTCGTCTTCGCCCTCGTGTTTCGCAAGGACCTGCCGGCGATCTGGCGCGCCGACAGCCTCTGGGCTCGGGTCGTCGGGCGCATGCTGGTCCTCTGTCTCGGCGCCGTTCTCGTCATCATGCTGGTCACCGGCGCCACCCATATGCGGGAAAAGTGGCTGGTTCTCTTCCTCGTCCTGCTGCCGCTCTATCTGGCCCTCAAGGTCGAGGCGTCCGGCGTTGACACCACACGTAGCGTCCGGCCCGTCGCCCTCTTTATCGGCTTCGTCATCGTGACCACGCTGGTCGTGGTGTCTACCCGCGCAGTCGTGCGGCCTTGGTTCGGCAAGGTTTCGAGACTGAGCATCCCCTACAGCAGCCTCGTCGACACCATCGTTCAGCAGCAGGGACGCGAACCGGCGATGGTTCTGGCCACCAACAAGCAGGTGGCCGGCAATCTGCGAACGCGCCTGCACGGGGCCAAGGTCTACGTGCCCGGCAACAACAGCAGCCCGGCGATCGGTCAGCTGGCCGGGCCGCTTCTCGTTGTCTGGACCAACGACGGCAAGGCCGATGCAGCGCCACCGGCGCCACTCGTCGATGTCCTCAAATCCTTCGGCGTGCCGGAAACGCACTTGCAGCCGCAGCAACTCGCCCTGCCCTATCTCCACGGCACGCTCGAGGATCGCTACAGTTTCGGCTACTTCTGGATCGACGATCCGTCGCGATCCGCGCCGACGAGCAGCTTGAGTTCGCCAGGGTGAATGCGCAGCGCGACGTCGCGGCCCATGGGCAGAAGTTCGCCGTCGATGACGCAGTTGATCTTTCGTTCGACCTTCGGAAAATGCAGATCGAGGGCATGACCGCTCATGGCGGTAATCAGCGGACTGTCGCGAAACTTGCCGCGCATTACATCGAGCGCGAGCTTGGCGACACCTGGCGGGCTCAGCGGCGGCGCCGTGTAAAAGCCGAGATGGCCGGCGGTCACGTCGTCCGCATACATCAGCGTGTCGCGGCCGAACGGATTGTTGGAAACCGAGACTGCCGAGACATGACGGCTCTCCTTGTGACCATCGACATCGAACTCGATCTCGAAATCCGGAGGATTGAGAATCACTCCGACTGCGGCGCGGGTGCTGGCGGCGATCTTTCCCGCTCTTGAGCGAAAGCTGTAGGATTCGCGGTAGCGCACCATGCGCGCATGCAGCCCCATGGAGAATTGATGCACGAACGCACGGCCATCGGCGCTGCCGATGTCACCGTCGATGATCACGCCATTCGCCAGCACTTCCGGCACTTTCCAGATATCGAGCGGCAGCTTCAGCGTGCGAGCAAAAAGATTCATCGTTCCGGCGGGAACGACGCCGAGCGGCATGCGGTTCTTCCAGGCGACGCCGGCGGCGGCCGAAATCGTGCCGTCACCTCCGCCGGCAAGAATGGCGTCGAGGTCGTCGCGACGGCAGGTCCGCTCCAACGCCTCTTGCATCTCGTTTCCGGAAACCGCTGCAATCTCGATCTGGTGGCCTGCGGCCTGGAAGACGTCTTCGACCTTCTGGCCATAGGCGGCCATGTCTGTCGTGCGGAACGTGCCGCCGTCGCGATTGAAGATGGCCTTGATTTTCATGAACGGGTCATCGGCTCCACTGCCGCGGCAATGCGGCTCACCGCGATCAAATAAGCGCGATTGCGGCCAATTCCAGAACCTTACCGAAACTTAACGGGAGCGCCGGTCGTTCGTCCGCTCCATCACGACCAGCACAACAGAAGCCGAGTGTCACAGCAATGCAGCGATCAGCGCGGTTCGGGCAACTTCAGCGGCCCGCCTGTCTTGATCGAGCGGATCGCGAAATTGGACCGGATGTCGGTGACGCCGGGCAAGGCCAACAGCGTCTCGGTCAAGAGTTTCTCATAGGCAGGCAGATCCTCGACGACGACCTCGGCGAGGAAATCGGCATTGCCGGAGATCAGGAAGCAGGAGACCACCTCGGGGATGGCGAGCAGCGCCTCCTGCTGCTGCTGTGCGTTCTCGCGGCTATGGCGCCCAACCTTGATTTCGACGAAGACCGTCAGCCCGAGACCGGCTTCCTTACGATCGATGTCGGCCCTGTAGCCGCGCAGGATGCCGGATTTTTCCAGGTTGCGGATGCGCCGCAGGCAGGGCGACGGCGAAAGATTGACCTTTTCGGCAATCTCGACGTTCGTTGCGCGCGCGTCCTCCTGAAGGATTCTAAGGATGGCGAGGTCGAATTTATCGAGGCTTGGCATTTTTATGAACTTCAGTTGTTGTTATTGGCACATTGTTGCTGACGATAGTCTATTTCGGGCACAAATCGCAAGGACATGCCCCGCTATCAGGGCGTAATCTCCTTCCAGACCCAAAAGCCTCTCAGGTATCCAATTCGGGAAGGAAATTCAAATGGTTGCGCTCGCTCTCGATCGCGGCAATACGACGCCTGTCGCCGCCGGCTATGCCGGCGCCTTCGTAACCGTCCTCATCTGGGCGGGCTGGATACTGGCGACCCGCCACTCGGCCGGCACCGCGCTTGGCACGATCGACCTCGGGCTGATCCGCTACGGCGTGCCGGCGATCCTTCTTGCCCCGGTCTGGCTGAAGACCGGACTTCTGCCGCGCAAGCTGCCGCTGCTGTTGCTCGTCCTGATGGTCGCCGGTTCGGGCGCCCTGTTCTTCCAGGTCTCCGCCTTTGCGATCCACTCCGTTCCAGCTTCCTCGGTCGGCGTTCTCCTCGGTGGCTCGATGCCGCTTGCCACCGCGCTCATCGGCATCACGGTCTTCGGCGAGCGGCCGGACCGGATGCGCGGGCTCGGCTTTGCCGCAATCCTTGCCGGCGTCGCCATCCTCCTGACGCGAAGCCTCGGAAGTGCGGCCTCGACCGGCTGGAGCGGCTATGCGCTGCTGCCGACTGCGGCGACCCTCTGGGCGATCTATACCCATGCCTTCCGCCGCTCCGGCCTCAGCCCGCTGCAGGGAAGCGCCCTGATCGCCATCTGGTCGTTCCTGATCCATCTCGGACTTGCCGCCTGCTTTGGAACCACCCTTGCCAGCGTTCCGATCCAGGAGATCGCCTTGCAGGTCACCAGCCAGGGCATCCTGTCCGGCCTCGTCGCCATGGTAGCCTACGGCTTTGCCGTGAAGAGCCTTGGCGGTACCCAGGCGGCCGCCTTCACGGCGCTGACACCGGTTCTCGCGATGATCGGCGGCGCCGTCCTGCTCGGCGAGCAGATCGGCCCCTTCGAGATCCTCGCCGCGGTCGTCACCGCTACCGGCGTCGCGCTTTCGACCGGCGTTCTTTCGTCCAGGCCCTGAACGCAAAGCTCGTTAGAATGCGAAGGCCCCGGAGGTGTTCGCTCCGGGGCCTTTTTTTTCTGTCTCGACGACAAGCTCAACCGTGAATGATTTCACGGTGTTTTTGCAGCCGGTGACCGTAGGCCTGGCTGACGCGATCGAAGATGATGGCAATGCCGACGATCGCAAGGCCGTTGAAGATGCCGAGCGTGAAGTACTGGTTGGCAATCGCCTTCAGCACCGGCTGGCCGAGGCCCTGAACACCGATCATCGAGGCGATGACCACCATGGCGAGCGCCATCATGATCGTCTGGTTGATGCCGGCCATGATCGTCGGCAAGGCGAGCGGCATCTGAACGTTCTTGAGCTTCTGCCACGCCGACGAACCGAAGGCATCGGCCGCCTCCAGCACGTCCTTGTCGACGAGGCGAATGCCAAGGTTCGTCAGGCGAATCATCGGCGGGATGGCGTAGATGACGACGGCAATCAGCCCCGGCACTTTGCCGATCCCAAGCAGCATCACGACCGGGATCAAGTAGACGAAGCTCGGCATGGTCTGCATCACGTCGAGGATCGGATTGACGATGTTCTGAAACCGATCCGAACGGGACATGACGATGCCGATCGGAATGCCGATGGCGATCGACAGCACGGTGCAGACGAAGATCATCGAGACCGTCTTCATCGTGTCGTCCCACATGTCGAAGTAGCCGATCAGAAGCAGCGTGCCGATGCAGCCGGCGACGATCTTCCAGTTGCGGCTTGCCACCCAGGCGATGAAAGCGATCAAGATCAGGATGATTGGCCAGGGCGTCTTCGTCATGAAGCGCTCCGACTGGATGAGAAAGAATTGCAAGGGCTCGAAGAAGCCTTCGATCGCGTCGCCATAGGCGCGCGTGAAGCCGCGAAATCCCTCGTCGATCGCCTTTTTCAAGGCTCTCAGGCTCTCGTCATCCATGTGTGGAAACTGGGTTAACCAGTCCATTCCATTTCCCCTTCAGATTTCGCCGGCCGCGATTGTTGTTTTGCCTTTGCCGGACCTCGAACGAAGAGGCGGCGCACATGACTGCGCCGCCCGCTGGTTATGACCATCGCGATCAGAGCGCGGCCTTCACCTTTTCGGCGACCTCGGGCGAAACCCACGGGGTCCAGATATCGGGGTTTTCCTGCAGGAAGTGCTTGGCGCCCTCCTCCCCGCTCGCCTGATTGTCGGTCATCCAGGCCATCAGCTTGTTGACCGTGTCGTTGGTCCAGGCGCGCTTGTTGAGGTAATCCATAGCCGGGCCGGCGCGATCGGCGAAGGCCTTGGTCACCAGCGTCTGGACCTTGTCCTTCGGCCAGTCGTTCTTCTTCGGATCCGGGCAATCGGCAACCGTGTTGCAGCGCTTCCATTCGGCCGGATCGGCGGCCACACCATGCTCGAGCTTCACCATCTCGTACTTGCCGAGAAGGGCCGTCGGCGCCCAGTAGTAGCCGACCCAGCCCTGCTTGCGCTCATAGGCCTTGGCGATCGAGCCATCGAGGCCGGCGGCCGAACCGGTATCGACCAGCGTGAAGCCAGCCGTTTCGCCGCCATAGGCTTTATAAAGCTGCGTCGTCACGACCGTGCCGCCCCAGCCCTGCGGGCCGTTGAAGACGGCGCCCTTGCTTGCGTCTTCCGGATCCGGGAACAGTTCCTTGTGCTTCAAGGCGTCATCGATCGTCTTGATGTCGGGATTGGCATCGACGATGTATTTCGGCACCCACCAGCCCTGGACGGCGCCATCGGAGAGCGCCACGGCGGCGCCGACGAGCTTGCCCTCCTCGAGGCCGCGATTGACGACATCCGGAAGCAGGTCGACCCAGCCTTCGGGTGCGACATCCGGCTGGCCCTTTTCGATCATCGAGGTGATCGTCGGCACGGTGTCTCCGACCACCAATTCGGCATTGCAGCCGTAGCCTTCCGTCAGGATGATCTTGTCGACACTCGCCAGCACCTCGGCGCTCTGCCAGTTCATGTTGGCGATCGTCACGTCGCCGCATTCGGCGGCCGAAGCTGCGGCGGCGAGGCCAAAGAGGCCCGCGGCCAGGCAAGTCGTTGCAAGAAGCTTCTTCATTTCCGTTCCCTTGTTTTGGCGGTGCATCCCGTCGCACTGCCGATCTCACCGCGGGGATCGACAGCGTCACAGGGCTCGGTCCAACTCAAGACAACAGGGACCGAACGGCCTGCAGATCCGTCGGCTTCAAGCCGATGACATCATGAAAGCTAACGGGCTTTTCCGGCAAGGACTTTCCCATTTGCGTCAACGGGTGCCTTTCCTAATATTTGCGCATCGTTGAAGTGGTCGTCAGGACGTTTTGCTGCGCTGGTAATAGCGCGACACGCGCACCCGGTTTCCGCAGCGCGCCGCCGAGCACCAGCGCCGCCGGGCATTGCTGCCGACGAACAGCATCACACAATCCTGCGCCTCGCATTTGCGGATCAGCCTGGCGTCGCCGCCGGCAAGCAACGCCGCAGCGTCCTCGGCGAGGAAACCGGCTAGCTGGAGCATGGGCTTCGCCGTTCTTTCGCTGACGAGCCGCGGCGGATCGGTCCAATCGAGACGGCGGACGACCGGTGCTGCCTCCATTGCCGCGTTAAGGCCCTCGATATCCGCGGCCGGAACAGGTTGCCTGTCCATCACATGTGCGATGGCCGACGCCACATGCGAGCGGACGGCAAGGACTGGCGCGAGATCGTCGGCGTCGGCCGCACCGATGCTGGCAAACGCGACATCCGACATGCGAGGCCCCTCCAACGCCAGCCAATGCGCGAGCCCGCCATCGGCCGCGAAGAGATCGACACGGCCGCTCGCGGTCAAAGGGCGAGTGTTGACGAGATCGAGAGCAAGGGGCTCTCCGACGAAAGGAACCAGATCCATGCGGCCCTCACATAATGCATGATTTCGATATTGACACATTAGGTTTTCAGGCGCAATTCTAATGTCTAAATAATTAAAATAGGAGTGTTAAATGGGCAGGCATAGCATTCCATCGATCCGGCACCGGTTCATCGAGGCCGGAGGCGTCCGGGTCTTCTACCGCGAGAGCGTGCCGACCGGAGCGCCGGCCGATTTCCCGACAATCCTGCTTCTGCACGGCTTCCCCTCGTCTTCCCACCAGTACCGGCGGCTAATGGACGCGCTTGGCAGCGACTACCGTCTGATCGCGCCTGACTATCCGGGCTTCGGGCATAGCGACGCGCCGACCTCGACGAACGAAGGCGGCAGTTTCGTCTACAGTTTCGACAAGCTGGCGGATGTCATGGAAGCGTTCGTGGATGCGCTCGCGCTGAAACGCTTCGTCCTCTACGCCTTCGATTTCGGCGCGCCCGTCGGGTTTCGTCTTGCAAGCAGAAAGCCCGAGCGCATTCCCGGGCTGATCGTCCAGAACGGCAATGCCTATCTGGAGGGGCTTTCCGACATTGCCCGCGACTTCATTGCGCTCAAATCCGAGGACGAAGGCGCTGAAGAGCAGGTGCGGCAGCTACTGACCTTGGAGATGACCCGTGCGCAATATGTTGGCGGGACGAAGGATCCGGACCTGGTCGCACCTGACGGCTGGACCATGGATCAGCACTTCCTCGATCGCCCGGACCGCCGCCAGCCGCAGATCGATCTTGCCTTCGACTACAAGAGCAACCTTGCCCGCTATGGCGAATGGCAAGAGTGGCTGCGCCGCGAACGGCCGCCGACCCTGATCACCTGGGGCCGTAACGATCCCTTCTTCACAGAGAAGGGCGCCCGCGCCTTCCTCACCGACCTTCCTGAGGCCGAGTTCCACCTGTTCGATACCGGCCACTTCGCGTTGGAAGAAAACCTGCCGGAGATCGCACCGCTGATTGCCGATTTCGTTGATCGCATCTGGGCGAAGGCATGAAACGACAAAGGCGCCGTGGCCAATGGCCGCCGGCGCCCTTGTAATCCTTTACGGGTCGAGATTCTGAGACCCGACTTCGAACATTACATATTCGGATAGACCGGGCCTTCGCCGCCTTGGGGCGGCACCCAGTTGATGTTCTGGTTCGGATCCTTGATGTCGCAGGTCTTGCAGTGCACGCAGTTCTGGGCGTTGATGACGAAGACGTCCTTCCCGTCCTTCTCCACCCATTCGTAGACCCCGGCCGGACAGTAGCGCGTCGACGGACCGGCATAGACGTCGTGCTCGGAGCGCTTCTGCAGCTCCATGTCCTTCACCTGGAGATGAACCGGCTGGTCTTCCTCATGGTTGGTGTTCGACAGGAACACCGACGACAGCCGGTCGAAGGTCAGGACCCCGTCCGGCTTTGGATAGTCGATCTTCTGGTGCTGCGCTGCGGGCTCAAGGCTCTGCGCGTCGGTCTTTCCGTGCTTCAGCGTGCCGAAGAAGGAGAAGCCGAACAGCTGGTTGGTCCACATGTCGAGACCGCCGAGCCCAACGCCGATCGCCGTGCCGAACTTCGACCACAGCGGTTTGACGTTTCTCACCCGCTTCAGGTCCTGGCCGATGGCGCTGTCGCGCCAGCCGCGTTCGATCTCGATCGGCTCGTCATTGGCGCGGCCGGAGGCGATCGCTGCTGCCAGCTTCTCGGCCGCGAGAATGCCTGAAAGCACCGCATTGTGGCTGCCCTTGATGCGCGGCACGTTGACGAGACCGGCCGAACAGCCGATCAGCGCGCCACCGGGGAAGGACAACTTCGGTACCGACTGGTAACCGCCCTCGGTGATCGCACGTGCGCCATAGGAAAGCCGCTTGCCGCCCTCGAACGTGCCGCGGATCGCCGGATGCGTCTTGAAGCGCTGGAACTCCTCGAAGGGGAAGAGATAGGGGTTCTTGTAATTCAGGTGCACGACGAAGCCGACGGCGACCATGTTGTCTTCGAGGTGATAGAGGAAGGAACCGCCACCGGTCTTCATGCCGAGCGGCCAGCCGAAGGAGTGCTGCACCAGACCCGGGCGATGGTTCTCGGGCTTGACCTGCCAGAGCTCCTTCAGACCAATGCCGAACTTCTGGACGTCGCTGTCCCTGGAGAGATCGAACTTGGCGATCAGCTGCTTGGCGAGCGAACCGCGCACGCCCTCGCCGATCAGCGTGTATTTGCCGAGCAGCGCCATGCCGCGGGCAAAGTTCGGGCCCGGTTCGCCGTTCCGCTCGATGCCCATGTCGCCGGTGGCAACCCCGATGACCGCACCCTCGTCGTTGTAGAGCACTTCGGTGGCGGCAAAGCCCGGATAGATCTCGACGCCGAGTTCCTCCGCCTTTGTCGCCAGCCAGCGACAGACGTTGCCGAGCGATACGATGTAGTTGCCGTGATTGTTCATCAGCGGCGGCATCAGGAAGTTCGGCAGGCGGATCGAGCCGGCGGGCCCTAAGAACAGGAAATGATCGTCCGTCACCTCGGTCTTGAACGGATGGTCGGCGTCGGCGCGCCAGTCCGGTAGCAACCGGTCGATGCCGATGGGATCGACGACGGCGCCCGACAGGATATGCGCACCGACTTCGGCGCCCTTTTCGAGCACGACGACCGAAAGCTCCGGATTGACCTGCTTCAGCCGGATCGCCGCGGCAAGACCCGCCGGTCCCGCACCCACGATCACAACGTCGAACTCCATGCTCTCGCGTTCGGGCAGGTCTTGTTCGGTCATACCGTCTCTCCAGTCTCACCGGTCTTCTGCCGGCTCCGTTCCCAGGGCATATCATTCCGTCATGGCAAATGCAGTTTGGCTTGTCGAGCCGGGATGCGACAGACGATGCCCGCTTTTGCGCATGAGGTCATGAGTATAGGCAAATATCTATATGACGTGTACGTAAACGTAAATATATCAATTTGTCGCGCAGCGAAGCTATGACCCATGCGGCCTTGCTTTTGCCGAAGAGCCGTGCGACGAGGCCGCCGCACCCTTCCAGCGGTACGCGCTGGCACACCCCATTCGCAATCGGCACGCGGCAAGGCGCCTCTCGGCGTCCGGACGGCGTGTCTTTCGGCTTTGAAGCCGGCCGCCCATCGATCCCCGAAAGCGGCCCACGGAATTCATGTTGCGTCGCGCGCCACCGGCCCCACTCCGGGCGGCGAAGCGACGCCAGATGCAAGGAGACACTCATGGTCAAGGCACTCGGCTTTGATTTCGGCACCACCAATTCCGTTCTGGCGGTTGCCGCGGGCGACACGACCCATTCGATGCGCTTCGACAGCCTCGCCGGCTCGACCGATGCCATGCGCACTGCCCTCTCCTTCATGAAGGATGCCAAGCTTGGCGCCCAGGCGCTGAAGGTCGAGGCGGGCCAGGCCGCCATCCGCGCCTTCATCGACAATCCCGGTGACTGTCGTTTCCTGCAGTCGATCAAGACCTTTGCCGCAA
Source organism: Ensifer sp. ENS02 (assembly GCF_014851885.1). Taxonomy (NCBI): domain Bacteria; kingdom Pseudomonadati; phylum Pseudomonadota; class Alphaproteobacteria; order Hyphomicrobiales; family Rhizobiaceae; genus Ensifer; species Ensifer sp. ENS02. The sequence continues at coordinate 381,683 of NZ_JACVAO010000002.1, forward strand.
GCCCCCTCTTCCAGGGCACGCAGGTCTTTGCCAAGCGCCACAGCTTCGAAGACCTGATGCGCGTGTTCCTGACCAAGCTGCGCGACTATGCCGGTGACGGCTGGGCGGACCAGTACAGCCGCATCGTCGTCGGCCGTCCGGTGCACTTTGCCGGCTCCAGCCCCGACCCCGCGCTGGCGCTCGAGCGCTATGGCGCAGCCCTCTCCGAATTCGGCTTTCCGGAGGTGCATTACGTCTACGAACCTGTGGCAGCGGCCTTCTACTTCGCCCAGAACCTGAAGCAGGACGCAACTGTGCTCGTCGCCGACTTCGGCGGCGGCACCACCGACTATTCGCTGATCCGCTTCGAGACCAAGGCCGGGCGCCTGACGGCAACCCCGATCGGCCATTCGGGCGTGGGCATCGCCGGCGATCACTTCGACTTCCGCATCATCGACAACGTCGTCTCGCCGCTGATCGGAAAGGGGAGTCTGTTCAAGAGCTTCGACAAGCTGCTTGAAGTGCCGTCGAACTACTATGCGAATTTCGGCCGCTGGAATCAGCTTTCGATCTTCAAGACCTTGAAAGACTTCGCGGATCTGAAGCAGCTGGTGCGCCAGAGCCTTGAGCCGGAAAAGCTCGAAGCCTTCGTTGACCTCATCGAACACGACGAGGGCTACCCGCTCTACAACGCGATCTCGGCGACGAAGATGCGGCTGTCGCAGGAAGACGAGACCGAGTTCTATTTCGCGCCGCTCGGCGAAATGTCGCGCCGCACCGTTCGCCGCAGCGATTTCGAAGGCTGGATCGCGCCGGAGCTCGCCCGCATCGAGGGCGCGCTGGATGATGTGCTGCAGTCGACGGCAACGGCACCCGAGACGATCGACAAGGTGTTCTTGACCGGCGGGACCTCCTTCGTTCCGGCCGTACGCGGCATCTTCGAGCGGCGTTTCGATGCCGACCGGATCGAGAGCGGCGGCGAACTGCTGTCGATCGCCCATGGCCTGGCGCTGATCGGCGAGCACGAGGACATCGCCCACTGGACCGCGAACGCGGCCTGAGCCGACGCGCGAACCCGATGTGCATGACCTTGGATAGGAGGGCCGAGCGCCGGAAAAGCGGTTCCGGTCCGGCCGCTTATGGGCTAGGTTGGCGGCCATGATTTCCGCCAACGACCTCTCTCCGGCGCAGCTTGCCGCCCTCCTCGCCTTCCACGGCGATGCGGGCGTCGAATGGCTGCTGGAAGAGGAACCGGTTGACCGTTTCGCCGAGTTCGAGGCGATGAAGGCAGCACGCGGCACCGCCCGCGCGGCAGCAACCAGCAACCGGGCGGAGGCACCCGCTTCGCAACCGACGGCGCGCCAGACAGCGGCGGCCGCTGCTCCCACCCCTTCCCGCGCACCTGCCCCAGTCGCGAACGCCCCTGCGGTCGCCATCCCCGATGCGCAGGCGATCGAAGAGGCGCGCTTTGCCGCCGAATCGGCCCGGTCGCTCGCCGAGCTCCGCGTTGCGATGGAAGGTTTTGCCGGCTGCAATCTCAGGAACAGCGCCCGCAATCTGGTCTTTGCCGAGGGTGATCCGGCAAGCGGGATCATGATCGTCGGCCCGATGCCCTATGCCGATGACGATCGCGACGGCCAGCCTTTTGCGGGCCGCCTCGGCGAGATGCTGACCCGGATGATGGCGGGCATCGGCCTTACGCGCGAAAGCGTGCTCTTGAGCAATGTCGTGCCCTGGCGCCCGCCGGGCAACCGCGTCCCGACGGCGCGCGAGGCCGATATCTGCCGACCCTTCATCGAACGCCAGATCGCGCTGGCAGAGCCTAAGCATCTGCTGCTGCTCGGCAATTTCACCGCCCGTTTCTTCTTCGGCGGCAACGACACGATCCACCAGCTTCGCGGCGAATGGCGCGAGCTTGCGATCGGCGGCATTAACGTGCCGACCCTTGCCACCCTGCATCCGCAGGACCTGGTGACGGCGCCGATCAACAAGCGCTTCGCCTGGCAGGACCTGCTTGCCTTCAAGGCCCGCATTCACGGCTGATCCTAAGGAAAGCGCCCTGCCCGGATCGTGCTCCCGGCCGCTTGCCCGTTTCATGAACAAAGAATGAAGAAAGCCATGCGGTTTGCGCATATCAGCGGCGCATTTTGACGCATTGCAAAACGTCATGTTGCAGCGCAATATACTGGTACGGGAGGAATGGAATTTAAGGAATTGAACCATGACTGCCCGCTTTCGTCCGATCCACAGCAGCTTTGAGACGCTCCGCCACACCGGCGCTGCTTACCGGACGCCGTTCAACCGCTTTGGCACGGCAGCCAACGAGCAGATGACCGCGATCGGCCTCGCCCGGACCACCCGTCCGGCGCAGATTTTCGCCGACTTCATCCAGCGCTGATCCCCACGCGATACGCGGCTTTTGCGTATCGCGTGACGCATCGTTTGACCCGACACGAAGAAAGGAACGAACCCATGACCAAGCCGATTGCCAGCCTCAAGGTCCTGCTCGATTCGATCTCCGACATCGGTACGGCCGTGCGCGCCTCGCGCGAATATACCGTTCTCAGCACCAAGAAGGATGCACGCCGCGCCCATCGCACGGCCGTGAGCCCGTTGCTGCCGAACTGACTGCGGCCCGCAGGTATAAGCACCGCCTTTTTGCCATCGCCTGTCGCAATCGACAGGGCGTAAAAAACTGGATAGAGCCACACTCGTCCCGACTAAGGAGTGTCAGGCTCATCCGGCCCTGCCAGACCGTTCCTCGCTCCATCTGCGTTTGCTTGTCATCGGACAAATGACGAAGCGCCACGTTTCCAGGAGCGCCGATGCTGGCCAGCCTCGCTTCCGTCTTCAGCCTGATGGTGTCGACCCTGCTCATGATGGTCGGCTTCGGCCTGCAGAGCTATGTGATCCCCGTGCGTTCCGTCGCCGAGAACTGGTCGACGCTGACGGTCTCGGTGATCGCCACCGGCTATACGGTCGGCTTCACCCTTTCCTGCGTAGTCACGCCGAAATTCGTGCTGCGTGTCGGCCATGTGCGCGTCTTCACCGCGCTGATCACGCTGCTCTCCATCGCTATCCTGCTCTGCGGCCTCATCGTCGACTGGCGCCTCTGGATTGTGTTCCGTGCCATAGCCGGCTTTGCCATCTCCGGCAGCTATCTCGTCATCGAGAGCTGGCTCAACGAGCGCGTTACCAACGAGAACCGCGGCCTGCTCTTTTCGCTCTACCTGATCACGACGATGGTCGGCACGATCGGCGGGCAGTACATGGTGCCGCTCGGCGACCCGACAAACACGTCGCTGTTCATGCTCTGCAGCGTGCTGTTCTCGCTGGCGCTATTGCCGACGGCGCTCTCCTCCTCTCCCATGCCGGCGCCACCGGCACAGGCGAAGTTCGATATCCCCGCCCTCTTCCGCCGCTCGCCGGTCGCCGTCGTCGGCGGTTTTCTCGCCGGCGCGCTCTCCGGCGCCTGGCTGAACCTCGGCGGTGTCTTCACCCAGAAGATCGGACTTTCGACGGCGGAAGGAGCGACACTGCTCGCCTCGCTTCTGACGGGCAGTGCCCTCTCGCAGATCCCGATCGGGCGTCTCTCCGACAAGATCGACCGGCGCATCGTCATGGTTGGCTGCGGCATCGTCGGCGTCATCTCGTGCCTGGTGATGTCGGCATCGATCGGCAGCCAGCCCGCCGTTCTCTACATCATCGCCGCTTTCGTCGGATCGGTGCTCTTCCCGATCTACGCACTGAACGTCGCCCATGCCAATGATCTCGCCAAACCCAACGAGTATGTCGAGACATCCTCGGGCCTGATGATCACCTACGGGCTCGGCACGATTTCCGGCCCGCTGATGGTCGGTCCGGTCATGGATCGCTTCGGCCCGGCGGCGCTGTTTCTCGTCCTTGCCGTCTACTTCGCGCTCTATGGCGGCTATGCAGCCTGGCGCATTCTGCGGCGCGAGCAGCACAAGGGGCTCGTCGTCAAGACCGACTTCCAGGCAACGAGCGTCATGCCGACACCCGGCCCTGATGTGACGAGCCCGGCTGCCCAGCAGGCGGCGCAGGAACCGCTGATCGACGACGATACGGTTCCGGCCTGGGAAAACCCGCGGCCGTAGGCCGTGGCTCAGCCCTGCGGCGTCACATGCTTGCGAGCGCCCCGGCGCTCGAGGCCAAGCCGATGCTCACGGAAAATGATGAAGATGCCTGCACCGACGACGATGGCCGTGCCGACGAGCATGGCGGCCGTCGGGATATCGTCGAACAGGAAGTAGCCGATGATCAGGCCGAGCACGATCGAAGTGTATTCGAACGGTGCGATGGTCGACATGTCGGCATGGCGATAGCTCTCGGTCAAAAGGATCTGGGCGACACCGCCACAGAAACCGGCGACCATCAGCAACAGGAACGCCTCGCGCGAGATCGACGGCCAGCCGAAGGGCAAGGTCGCCAGCGAGAAGACCGAGGCCGACAGCGAGAAATAGAGCACGATCGTGTGGGTGCGTTCATTCTTGACGAGTTTTCGCACCAGCACCATGGCAACTGCCCCCAGGGCCGCTGAAACCAGTACGGCAGCAGCGCCAAGCGCCTCCAGCGAACCGAAGCCGCCTTCGCGAAAAAGGGTCAGCCGTGGCCAGGTGATGATCATCACGCCGACCAGCCCGACGACAACGGCCGACCAACGGTAGAGCCGCACCGACTCGCCTAGAAAAATCGCGGCGAAGGCGACGGCGATCAGCGGCATGGCATAGCCGATGGCGATGGCTTCAGGCAGCGGCAGGTGCACGAGGCCGTAAAAACCGAAGCTCATTGCGAGAATGCCGACGAAGCCGCGAGCGATATGGCCGGTGAAATCTTCGGTCTTGAAGGCGTCGCGCAGCTGTCCGCGGAAGGCGAGATAGCCGAGGATCGGCACCATGGCGAAGGCCGAGCGGTAGAAGGTGATCTGGCCGGTGGCGATCTCGTTTCCGGCCGCCTTGATCAGCGTCGACATGCAAACGAAAATGACGACGGAAAGGACCTTGAGCAGGATCCCCTTCATCGGGCTTTCGACTTCCGCATCCATTGAGGGCACTTTTCGAACAGCCTTGACCGGCGATCAGCTGGCACGCGGGCTGGTTTGGAGATTTTTCAGCGGAGAGCACCGCTGCAGGACCGGGCCACCTTAGCGACGCTTTTCTCGAAAGTCGGATCAAACTTCGTGATGAATGACGTTTTTTCTTGATCGATTAACCTTCGACAGTAGGGCGGCCGGCTTTTCTTTAGCTGCCCCGAAAAAAACCTTTCCAATTCATGTCTTGTTAGTCCCACTTCGATACACATCGGTCCGATAAGGGAGCGGGAAGAATAACGGGCGCCATGTCTTTTCTGTCGGAAGTGCGGTCGCCGGCATCACAATCGTGTGGCACAGCCCAGCTTTTCGCCCCTTGGCCTTTTCACCATCACAGGCACCCTCTACAAATTCTCCAGTAGAACGGTGCAAGCGGGACTGACCATGCGGACAAATACTGGCCAGATCATTCATCTGGAAGACTACCGGCCGACCGACTTCGTTCTGGAGAGAGTGGATCTGACCTTCGAGCTCGATCCGAAGGAGACCAAGGTCGAGGCCCGGCTGATCTTCCATCGCCGCGAAGGTGTCGACAGTGCCGCGCCGCTCGTGCTTGATGGCGACGAGTTGACCATGACCGGCCTGCTGCTCGACCAGGAAGAGCTTGCGACGACGCTCTACGATGTCGCCGAGGATACGCTGACGATCCGCGGCCTGCCCGAAACCGCCCCGTTCGAAATCACCATCACCACCCTGCTTTCGCCCGAGACCAATACGCAGCTGATGGGGCTCTACCGCACCAACGGCGTCTACAGCACCCAGTGCGAGGCCGAAGGCTTCCGCCGCATCACCTATTTCCCCGATCGTCCCGATGTGCTCGCCGTCTACACGGTCAACATCATCGCCGACAAGGCGTCCTCTCCCCTCCTGCTTTCGAACGGCAACTATCTCGGCGGCGCCGACATGGGCGACGGCCGTCACTTCGCCGCCTGGTTCGATCCGCATCCGAAGCCGAGCTATCTCTTTGCGCTGGTCGCCGGCGACCTCGGCGTGGTCGAGGATACGTTCACAACGATGTCCGGCCGCGACGTTGCCTTGAAGATCTATGTCGAACACGGCAAGGAGCCTCGCGCCTCCTATGCCATGGATGCGCTCAAGCGCTCGATGAAGTGGGACGAAGAGGCCTTTGGTCGCGAATACGACCTCGACATCTTCATGATCGTCGCCGTCTCCGACTTCAACATGGGCGCCATGGAGAACAAGGGCCTCAACATCTTCAACGACAAATACGTGCTTGCGGACCCGGAAACGGCGACCGATGCGGACTACGCCAACATCGAGGCGATCATCGCACACGAATACTTCCACAACTGGACCGGCAACCGCATCACCTGCCGCGACTGGTTCCAGCTCTGCCTGAAGGAAGGCCTGACGGTCTACCGCGACCACGAATTCTCCGCCGACATGCGCTCGCGCGCGGTCAAGCGCATCGCCGAAGTGCGGCATCTGAAGTCGGAACAGTTCCCGGAGGATGCAGGTCCCCTCGCCCATCCGGTGCGCCCGACGAAATACCGCGAAATCAACAACTTCTACACGACGACCGTCTACGAAAAGGGATCGGAAGTCACCCGCATGATTGCGACCATCCTCGGCCGCGATCTGTTCAAGAAGGGTATGGATCTCTATTTCGACCGGCACGACGGCCAGGCGGTGACGATCGAGGATTTCGTCGCCTGCTTCGAGGCGGCAAGCGGTCGGGATCTGCGCCAGTTCGCGCTCTGGTATCACCAGGCCGGAACGCCGCTGGTCACCGCTTCGGGCGCCTATGACGCCGCCAAGCAGACCTTCACCCTGTCGCTCGAACAGACCGTGCCGCCGACGCCCGGACAGAGCGCCAAGGAAGCGATGCACATTCCGCTGAAGATGGGTCTGCTGCTCGAAGACGGCAGCGAAGCCGCCCTTGCCGCGGTTTCCGGCGCCGACATGACCGACGATGTCCTGCATCTGACAGAGCGCAATCAGACGGTGGTCTTCTCGGGCATCCCGTCGCGCCCGGTTCCGTCGTTCAACCGCAGCTTCTCCGCGCCGATCAACCTGCATATCGAGCAGAATGCCGACGATCTGGCGCTGATCGCGCATCACGAAAGCGACCTCTTCGCCCGCTGGCAGGCGCTCAACGCCATCGCGCTTGGCAATCTCGTCGAGGCGACGGCGAATGTCCGCGCCGGCAAGCCGGTCACCTCGGACAAGGCGCTGATCGACGGCCTGATCCGGGCCGCCGCCGACAACAGCCTGGAGCCGGCCTTCCGTTCGCAGGCGCTGGCCTTGCCGAGCGAATCCGATATCGCCCGCGAGATCGGCACCAACAACGATCCGGACGCGATCCACGCGGCCCGTCAGCAGATCCTGACAGCGGTTGCGGCCGCCGGACGCGACACCTTCCTCAAGCTCGCCGACGAACTCGTCTCCAGCGGAGAATTCAGCCCGGACGCGGCAAGCGCCGGCAGGCGGGCACTGCGCAACAGCGCGCTCACCTACCTCGTTCAGGCCGATGAAGGCCCTGAACGTGCCGCGAAGGCCTTTGCGGCCGCCAACAACATGACCGATCTCAGCCATGCGCTGGCGCTGCTGGCGCACCGCTTCCCGGATTCGGCCGAGGCGACAGACGCGCTTGCAACATTCCGCAAGCGTTTCGCCGACAACGCGCTCGTCATCGACAAATGGTTCGCCGTGCAGGCGACGATCCCGGGCGCTGGAACGCTCGATCGTATCAAGGCGCTGATGAACGAGCCGCTGTTCAACGGCAACAATCCGAACCGCGTGCGCTCGCTGGTGGGCACCTATGCCTTCGCCAACCCGACCGCGTTCAACCGCGCTGACGGCGAAGGCTACCGCTTCCTCGCGCGCCAGATCCTCGATATCGACCCGCGTAATCCGCAGCTTGCGGCTCGCATCCTGACCTCCATGCGCTCCTGGCGTTCGCTGGAGGACAAACGTGCCGGGCATGCCCGCAAGGCGCTGAAAGAGATCGCCGGCGCGTCGAAACTTTCGGCCGATGTCGGTGACATCGTCGAGCGCATGCTCAAGGCCTGAGCATCGCCAAAGCCTGATTTTCCTGGGGCCGGGTCGCTAACGCGACCCGGCCTATTATTTTCCAACGATAAGAAATGGTTAACAAATCTTTACCAGTGCCTCTGGACAAGGCGAATCGCCCTGTGATTCATTGAGTCAGATTCGGGCGAGCGGCGCGCCGAATCATCAGAGGGTTTAGACAATTGGGAAAGATGGCGGACGCGCGACCAGCGAGCGCAGCCGACGGGCGGTTGCGACTCAAGCTTCCAGGCGTTACCGGCCTGGAGCAGGAGTTTATCTCGCAGGCGAAGATCTTTGCCGGGCCGGCTTCACGCCGCCTGGCAAACGCGGAGCCTGTTCTCAAGCGCTCCATCCCGATCCTGATCATTGCATTCTTGATCATCGTTGCGGTTTCGCGCATGTCCAGCATCATGGACGAGCACGCCCGCATGGAGGAAAGTTCGCGCCAGACCGTCGGTCTTGCGGCGGCGATCGCCGTCGCCGCCTTCCAGACGGACGGAGTCGCGCTGTTCGATGAGGGCCGTCGTGCCGAGGCGGAGCAACGCTTCAGCCAGTTTCTGCCGACCGGTATGCTCGATCCCGGAACGTTCATCCTCGCAGTGCGCAAGGACGGGCGGATCTTTGCAAGCACGGAAGGCGGAGGCCCGCTCATCGGCCGCACGCTCGCTGCGGCCGCGCCCGACATCGCGACACTGCAATATTTCGGCGAACATTCGAGCGTCATGAAGACCGCGATCGCGGGCGCCGACCACATCGTGGCGCTGGCGCAGCTGCCCGATGCGGCTGGCGTCGTGCTGGCCGCAACGCCGGTCACCCAGCTCGAAACGACCTGGCGAGACGAGGTTTCGCTGAACGTCACCCTGTTTGCAGGTATCTCGGCGATCCTGTTGATGGTGCTCTACGCCTATTACATCCAGGCCAAGCGTGCCCGCGACGCCGATTCGGTCTTTGCGGAATCGAACCTGCGGGTCGAGACGGCGCTCTCGCGCGGCCGTTGCGGCCTCTGGGATTTCGATCTTGCCAACCGTCGGCTGTTCTGGTCGCGCTCGATGTACGAAATGCTCGGCATGCCGGGCGAAAGCAGCGTGCTCTCCTTCGGTGACGCCGCAAGGCTGATGCATCCGGATGATCACGGCATCTACAGCGTGGCGCGCACGATCGCGCGTGGCGACGCGCGCCAGATCGACCAGGTGTTCCGCATGCGGCATGCGGACGGTCACTATGTTTGGCTACGGGCCCGCGCCGAGATCATCCGCACGGCCTCGGGCCGCGCGCATCTGATCGGCATCGCCATGGACGTGACCGAACAGCATCGTCTTGCGCAGCGCTATGCAGAGGCCGACCAGCGGCTCGCCGACGCCATCGAATGCACCTCCGAGGCTTTCGTGCTCTGGGACAAGCACGACCGCCTCGTCATGTGCAACACCCACTTCCAGGAGGCCTACAAGCTGCCGGATCACGTCCTGGTGCCCGGCACCGAACGCATAGCCGTGCATATGGCGGCAGCGCGGCCGGTGGTCGAGCGGCGCATCGCCGACCCGGATCACAGCAACCAGTCGCAGACGAGCGAAGTCCAGCTTGCGGACGAGCGCTGGCTGCAGATCAACGAGCGGCGCACGCGCGACGGCGGCCTTGTGTCCGTTGGCACCGACATTACGCTTCTGAAGCGACACCAGGTGCGCCTGCGCGAATCCGAACGGCGGCTGATGGCAACCATCGGCGACCTCTCGGCCTCGCGCATGACGCTGGAGCGGCAGAAGACCGAGCTTTCGGTCGCCAATTCCAACTACCAGGTCGAAAAGGACCGCGCCGAAGCGGCCAACCGCGCCAAGTCCGAGTTCCTCGCGAACATGTCGCATGAGCTGCGCACGCCGCTCAACGCCATCCTCGGCTTTTCGGAAATCCTGCAGAACCAGATGTTTGGGCCGCTCGGCTCGGAGAAGTACGACGAGTACTCACGCGACATCCATGAGAGCGGCAAGCATCTCTTGAACGTCATCAACGACATCCTCGATATGTCGAAGATCGAGGCCGGGCACATGCGCATCAGCCGCGAGACGATCGACCTCGCGCCATTGATCGAAGAGACGCTGCGCTTCACCACCATACCGGCCGAGCAGAAGAACATTCACGTCGTGCAGCAGATCTCGTCCGGCCTCACCATGGTCGCCGATCGCCGCGCCATGAAGCAGGTGCTGCTCAACCTGCTTTCGAACGCAGTCAAGTTCACCAATGAGGGCGGACGCATTTCGCTTCGGGCGCGTAAGGTGACGGGCGCGGTGACGCTCACTATTGCCGATTCCGGCATCGGCATTCCGCGCGACGCATTGCAGAAGATCGGTCAGCCCTTCGAACAGGTGCAGAGCCAGTACGCCAAGAGCAAGGGCGGATCCGGTCTCGGGCTCGCGATCTCGCGCTCACTCACCCGCCTGCACGGCGGCAGCATGAGAATACACTCGACCGAGAATGTCGGGACCATCATCTCGGTCAGGATTCCGGACCGCACCTAAAGCAGGGTCTCAATCAGCGCGCGGACGTCCGCGTGCCTTTCGTTTCACTGCTGCCCTCACTCACCCTGAAACGACCGATTGGAAGACACGGCGCACGGCTTTGGAGAGCCTGCGAACGTCGCCCTCCAAGGTTTTCAGGTCCGGATAGTCCCCTGCCCGGCAGACGAGATCGATCAGACCCGCGGGTGCTTCCTTCGGCTCGAACTCTCCCTCGATGCAGAGCCGCACGATCTGGGACAATTCGGTGAAAAGATGCAGCGCCTCCAGCGCGACATCGAGATCGTTGGGGTTCATCAGCGCATCACCAAGCAGCTTCAACGCGTCGGCCGTGTTGGTGCCTGATGTCAGCGGCTGAACACCCTTGGCCGGTGCTACGAGCGCCAGATACTGGGTGATGAACTCGATATCGACGAGACCGCCCGGGATCAGCTTGAAGTCCCAGATGTCGCTCGGCGGTTTCTCGCTATCGATCATCTCGCGCATGGAGATCACGTCGGCGCTGACTTTGGAAACATCGCGCTTGCGCTCGAGGATCTCGGCGAAGATCCCGTTGGCCCCGGCCATCAGCCGGTCATCGCCGCAGATGCAGCGCGCCCGGGTCAGAGCCAGATGCTCCCACGTCCAGGCCTCTTCGCGCTGATACTTAGCAAAGGCGTTGATCCTGGTCGCGACCGGCCCCTTGTTGCCGGAGGGACGAAGCCGCATATCGACCTCGTAGAGAATGCCTTCCGCCGTCGGCGCGGAAAGTGCGGCGATCAGGCGCTGCGTCACCCGCGTAAAGTATCGCGTCGGATCAAGCGGCTTGGCGCCGTCGGACTCGGTTGCCGTCTCGTCGTAATCGTAGAGCAGTATCAGATCGACGTCGGATCCCGCCGTCAGCTCGTGGCTGCCGAGCTTGCCCATGCCGACAACGGCGATACGGCCTCCAGGGAAATCGCCGTGAACGGAGCGAACTTCATCCTCAACCGCCTTTACCGCCGCGGCGATGATGAGGTCGGCAAGATCGGTAAAGGCGCGGCCGGCTTGCGCGCCCGAGATCGCGCCGGTCAGGAGCCGAATGCCGATCAGGAAACGCTGCTCGGCGGCTATGATCCTCAGGCGATCGAGCACCTCCTCATAATGGCGAGCACCGCCGACGAAGTTGGCGATGCGTGGCGCCAGATACTCCCGCGTCGGCAGTTCGGCGAGCAGGCCGGGATCGAGCATGCCGTCGAAGACATGCGGGCGCGCGGCAATGATTTCGGCAAGCCTTGGGGCCGACGACATGACATTGACGATCAGCGACAGGAGGCCCGGATTGTTGCCGAGCAGAGAAAACAGCTGAATGCCGGCAGGCAGGCCGGAGATGAAATTGTCGAAACGCAGCAGCGCTTCGTCGGCGCGACGGCTTTCGCCGAAAACCCGCAGCAGCTCCGGCGTCAGCTCTGTCAGCCGCTCGCGCGCCTCCACCGACTGTGTCGCGCGGTAGCGGCCATAGTGCCAGGTGCGGATCGTGTGGGAGATGTCCGACGGCCGCTGGAAGCCGAGTTTCTTCAGCGTCTCCAGCGTGTCCGGGTCGTCGCGCTGGCCAGTGAAGACGAGGTTGCCGGTCTCGGTCGAGAGCTTGGCTTCCTGTTCGAAAAGCTGAGCGTAGCGACGCTCGACGGTCTTCAGCACGCGCGAGAGGGCCTTGGAAAAGGCGGCTGTATCCTCGAAGCCGAGCATATAGGCGATGCGCTTCAGTTCCGCTTCGGTCTCGGGCAGGACGTGCGTCTGCTCGTCGCGCACCATCTGGATCCGGTGCTCGACATCGCGCAGGAACCAATAGGCTTCGACGAGTTCGTCAGCCGTCTCCTCGTCGATCCAGCCGGCCTTGACGAGCGCCCGCAGCATCGGCTCCGTCGCTCGCTGGCGCAGGTCCGGCATGCGGCCACCGGCAATCAGCTGCTGGGTCTGAACGAAGAACTCGATCTCGCGGATTCCGCCGCGGCCGAGCTTGATGTTGTGGCCCTTGACCGCGATCTCGCCGTGCCCCTTGTGGGCATGGATCTGGCGCTTGATCGAATGAATGTCGGCGATCGCCGCATAGTCGAGATACTTGCGGAAGACGAAGGGGACCAGATCCTTGAGGAAGTGCTCGCCAGCCTCGATGTCGCCGGCGACCGGCCGCGCCTTGATGAAGGCGGCGCGCTCCCAGTTCTGCCCCCTGCCCTCGTAATAGAGCATCGCCGCTTCGACCGGGATCGCCAGCGGCGTCGAGCCCGGATCCGGGCGCAGGCGCAGGTCGGTTCGGAAGACGTATCCGTCGCCGCTGCGCTCCTGCAGGATGCGGATCAGGCGGCGCAACAGCCGGCCGAAAGTTTCCGAGGCATCGTCGCGATCGACGATGATGCCGGATTGCGGATCGTAGAAGACAACGAGGTCGATATCGGAGGAATAGTTGAGCTCGAAGGCGCCGAGCTTGCCCATGCCGAGCACGACGACGCCAGAACCGGCGCTCGGGTTTGCGACATCCTTGACCTTAAGCTTGCCGCTCCCATGCGCGCTCAGGAGCAGGTGGTCGATCGTCGCCGACACGGCCGCACCGGCGAATTCGCTGAGCCAACGGGTGGTCTCGCGCCCGTCGAAATGGCGGGAGAGATCGGCCAGAGCCACGGCGAAGGCAAGTTCGCGCTTGGCCCTTCTGAGCCGCGCCATGATCTCGGTATCCGGCAATGCCGCGCCGCCTTCATTCGGCTTCCAGGCATCGCGGGCTCCGCGCACGCGCTCGCTCAGGAAAGTCGTGAGATCGGTCGAAAGAAGCTCTTCGAGAATGGCGGGGCGACTGTCGCCGGTGTCGCGAAGAAAAGGCGAAAGGGCAAAGGCCGAGACGATGAAGGTCTTGAACTGCGTTTCGGACGCAAGCAGGCTTGCGACCTTTTCATGACCCTTGGCCATATCCTTCAAGACCGAAAGCGCTGTCTTGGCATCGGCTTGTGTCGCCGGACGGATCGGCGTCGTCTCGATCGCCCAGCACTGCTGCACCTGTTCCTGCATGCCGTCTCCCTCTGGCCGGAGCGGACGGCGCGGAACAACTGCGCGCTGCCTCACTCCACCTCGTTCTCCCAAAACCGGTCTATCAGGTTGCAGTCATCGGGAAAACCATCTGAACCGTCAGCCCCTTGGCGCCATCTTCGGCGGAAGGAACCGTGTCGGCGAGATGCAGCGCGCCGTGATGCATCTCCATGACGGCCTCGACCAGCGACAGGCCAAGGCCGGTGCCAGGCTTGGACCGGCTCTCATCCAGGCGAACGAAACGCTTGATCACCTCGTCGCGCATCGCTGCGGGGATGCCCGCTCCATGATCGGCAACCGACAGCAACACATTCCCCTCGCGCTTTTCGAGCGAGACTTTGATCAGAGGGTTCCCGGCGCCATCGGCATACTTGACCGCGTTGTCGATGAGGTTGCCGAGGGCCTGGCCGACCAGTTCGCGGTTGCCTGAAATCACGAGATCCTGGGCGATTTCGGCTTCAAGTTTCAGACCGCCATCTTCGGCCACCGGTTCGTAGAGCTCGACGCAATCGGCGACGATCTGCGAAAGGTCGATGTCGCTCATCTCGGCGACGGACGAGCCGGCCTCGACGCGCGAAATCATCAGAAGCGCGTTGAAGGTGCGGATCAACTGATCGGATTCGCCGATGATCTCCTCGAGCGCACCGCGCTGGCTCGTGCCCTTGCGGGAAAGTGCGGCTTCCGCCTTGTTGCGCAGCCGCGTCAGCGGCGTCTTCAGATCGTGAGCGATGTTGTCGGAGACCTGCCGCAGCCCTTCGTTCAGCTTCTCGATGCGGCTGAGCATGGCGTTTAGCGATTCCGACAGCCGGTCGAACTCGTCGCCGGAGCCGCTCATCGGCAGACGCTGCGACAGATCGCCTGCCATGATCTTGGTGCTGGCCTCCGACATGCGGTCGATGCGCTTCAAGGCGTTGCGGCCGATGCCGAACCAGATGACGAGCGCGCCAAGCCCCATGACGCCGAGCGCCACCATCAGCGCCTGGCGCACAAGGGCGCGGAACTTCTGCGGCTCCTGCAGGTCGCGGCCAACGAGAATGCGCAGACCATTGTCGAGCACCAGCACATGGGCAAGCGCTACGTGGGTGTCCTTCTTGCTCTCGTCCGTATAGCGCTGATAGGCGAAGGGACGTTCGGTCCAGCCTTCGCTGTCGAGCAGGCCCGGCTCCAGGCTCGCAACGTTGCCGGCGAGGATTTCGCCGCTCGGTCCCGCAATCACGTAGAGATTGGCTCCCGGCTGGCGTGCCCGCCGCTCGAGCGAGCGCAACAGGCCGTTCATGCCGGCGCGGCTATAGACCTGCTCGATCTGCGCCACCTCGGCGGTGACCGCGTCACGGGTCTGCTGCTGCAGCAGCCGCTCCGACATGCCGGTGACGTAGAAGACGAGAAAGGCAGCACAGAGAGAAAAAAGAATGAGGTAGAGGGCGGAAAGCCGGACTGCGGTCGTTCTGAAGAGAACGCGAAGCTTGCTCATGCGGACGCCCGGTCATCCTTGATCATGTAGCCGGCACCGCGCACCGTGCGCAGCAGCGGCACATCGAAATCCTTCTCGATCTTCGAGCGCAACCGCGAGACATGCACGTCGATGACGTTGGTCTGCGGGTCGAAGTGGTAGTCCCAGACGTTTTCCAGCAGCATGGTGCGGGTGACGACCTGGCCGGCGTTCTTCATGAGATATTCGAGCAGGCGGAATTCGCGCGGCTGCAGGGGAATTTCCTTTCCCTGCCGGCGCACGGAATGCGAAAGGCGGTCGAGTTCCAGATCGCCAACGCGGTAAACCATGTCCTGATCGGGCGTGCCCTTGCGGCGCCCAAGCACCTCGACACGGGCGAGCAATTCATTGAAGGCGTAGGGTTTCGGCAGATAATCGTCGCCGCCGGCGCGTAAACCCGTGACCCGGTCATCCACCTGGCCGAGCGCCGACAGGATCAGCACCGGCGTGTGGATGTCCTTGCGCCGAAGCTCGGTGATGACAGAGAGACCGTCTCGACGTGGCAGCATGCGATCCACCACGAGAACGTCGTAATTGTTCTCGCTGGCCATGAACAGGCCGCTCTCGCCATCGCTGGCGTGATCGGACACGATGCCCGCCTCGCGGAAGGCTTTCGCCAGATAGGCTGCCGCCTCGAGATCGTCTTCAATGATGAGAATCTTCATACGCGCGACCATAGTCCCGGACCCCTGTCTGTCTCAACCGGTTTCGACTTTCGACAACCGGGTTGGCGAGTGCTCTCGTGAGGGAAAAGCGGGATGGGGCGGAGAACCGCACACACCTTTTCAAATCCCGCTTCAAACGGCGAGCGCCGCGACATCACTTGGAAATCGCGGCGCTCCGGTCAATCATTTGACTGCCGCGATCAGCCCTTGTCGATCGGAAGGGCCACGAAGCGGCTGCCGTTGTCGGCCTCGATCTGGAAGAGCGCCTTGCTACGGCCGTCCTTCTTGGCAGTATTGATGACCTTCAGGATGTCGTCGGCGGACTTCACCTCCTGATTGTTCACCGAGACGATCTTTTCGCCCTGCTTCAGGCCGCGATCGCTGGCATCAGAGTCTTCGTCGACCGAGGCGATGGTGACGCCCTTGCCATCATCAGACGGCACGACAGAGACGCCAAGGTCGGCCAGTGCCTGCTCGCTCGACGGCTGGGCTTCTTCGGACTGGTCGTCCTGGCTCTTGGCAGCGTCCTTGTCGTCCTTGGGCAGCGTACCGATTTCGAGCTTGACGGTTTCCGCCTTGCCGTCGCGCCACAGGGCCAGATCAACCGTGGTGCCCGGGCGGATTGCCGCAACCTTGCGGGCAAGGTCCCGCGGATCCTTGACCGTGTCGCCGTTCAGCGCGGTTACGACGTCACCCTTCTTGATGCCGGCCTTTTCACCCGGCGAGCCGGTCTGCGGTTCGACGACGAGCGCGCCGCTTGCTTCCGAAAGGCCGAGCGATTCGGCGATGTCCTTGGTAACGGGCTGGATCTGCACGCCGAGCCAGCCGCGGGAAACCGAGCCGTCCTTGATCAGGTCGGCGACGACATCCTTGGCAACGGTCGACGGGATGGCAAAGGCGATACCGACGTTGCCGCCGCCCCTCGGCGAGAAGATCGCGGTATTGATGCCGACGACTTCACCGGAGAGGTTGAAGGTCGGACCGCCCGAGTTGCCGCGGTTCACCGCCGCATCAACCTGCAGGTAATCGTCGTAGGGGCCGGAGCCGATATCGCGGCCACGCGCCGAGACGATGCCGGAGGTCACCGTGCCGCCGAGACCGAACGGGTTGCCGACGGCAACGACCCAGTCACCGACGCGGACCTTGCTGTCATCGGCCCAGCCGACATAGGTGAACTTGCGCTTGTCATCGACCTTGAGCACGGCGAGATCCGTGCGGCTATCCTTGCCGACCAGCTTGGCATCGAGTTCGGTGCCGTCGTTGAGGATGACCGTGAAGGCCGAACCGTCGGAAACGACGTGGTTGTTGGTGACGAGGTAGCCGTCTTCGGAGATGAAGAAGCCGGAGCCCTGAGCGGTCGGACGCAGGCGGCCTTCGCCATGCGGGCCACGGCGGTTGGGGCCGCGGTCGGCACGGTCATCGCCGCGCGGACCGAATTCCTTGAAGAAGCGCTTCAGGGGGTGATCGTCGGGCAGATCGTCGAAACCGCGACCGTTGAAATCGAAGCTGAAGTCGCCGCCATCTTCGGCCACCGGGTTGACGCGCGACTGGACGCGCACCGAAACGACGGCCGGCGAAACGGCATCAACGACATTGGCAAAGCTCGGCACCGACGGCGCTTCCACCTTCACCGGATCGGCAAAGGATTGCGAGATGCTTGCCGGCAGACCCGAGGTCAGCATGACGGCGGCAAGGCCGGCGATGGTCGAGGTCTTCAGAACGGTCTTGAGGGAGGGACGCAGGGATTTGGTCGTAAACATCCGTTTTGCCTTTTCTCTTCCTAGATGCCATCGGAGACGGCACCGAAACCTGGTTGCGAAGCCGCCTCAGGGAAGGCGGAATTCGTTTTGGCTGACTGGAGGAACAGCCGATGACGAAAGATGTAACGGATGGGACCTTACTGAGTTCTGTCCGGAAAATGAATTTTTGGTAATGTTGTGAAGAGCTGGCCCGGGCTCGGCCAAAGGCCTGCCGGGGACTGCGCGTTGGCGCGAACGGCATTGCCCGCCACCGGCAGGGATCTCAAGCGATATCAAGAGATTAGTGCTGAAGCCGGTCCAACGAATGCGCGTTCGGCGAGCGCTGCATCAAGGCTGAAGCAGCTTCTTCAGCTTTTCCTTCTCGTCCTCGGAAAGCGGCGTCCCCTTTGGCTGGGCGCCGCGACGGCGAGAGGCGATGACGAGGGTAATCGCCCCGACGAGAAGCAGGGTCGCCGGCATGCCCCAGAGGATCAGGGTCTTCGTCTCGAAGCGCGGCTTCAGCAGTACGAATTCGCCATACCGGGACACGACGTAATCGATGACGGCCTTGTCGCTGTCGCCGTTCGCCAGCCGCTCGCGTACAAGCACGCGCAGGTCCTTGGCAAGCTCGGCGTTGGAATCGTCGATCGACTGGTTCTGGCAGACCATGCAGCGCAGTTCCGCCGAGATCGCCCGCGCCCGCGCTTCAAGCGCGGGATCGGCAAGCACTTCATCCGGGTTGACGGCAAAGGCCGAGCTGACAGGCGCGAGCAACAGCAGGAGTGCCAGGAGCAGACGGTTCATTCCGCAGCTCCCACCGGCACCGCCTTCGGTCGCTTGGCCCTGGCCGGCGCGCCGACGCGCAGGCGGCGGTCGCTCAAGGAGACGAAACCACCCGCCATCATGAACAGGGTACCGCCCCAGATGCACAGGATCATCGGCTTCCACCAGATGCGCACGACGATGCCGCCTTCGCTGATCTGATCGCCGAGCGAGACGTAGAGTTGGCTCAAGCCGAAGGTGCGAATGCCCGCCTCGGTCGTCGGCATGCGGCGCGCCTGGTAGAGACGCTTCGAAGACCAGACGTCGTCAATCGCAACGCCACCGCGGCTGATGGTGAAGTGGCCGGACTCCTCGGAATAGTTCGGGCCGCTGCCATTGCGCATGCCGTCGAAGCGCAGGGTGTAGCCACCGGCATCCACCGTCATGCCGGGCTTCATCTCGACCACGGTTTCGGTCTCGAAGGCCGTGACAGCGACGATGCCGATCAGGGTGACGCCGAGGCCGATATGCGCAAGCGCCGTACCGAAAGCCGAACGCGGCAGGCCGGAGAAGCGCCGCCAGGCCACGTTGCCTGCGACCTTGCCGAGGCCGGAGCGCAGCGCCAGGTCCGTCAACGAACCGACAATCATGTAGACGCCAAGGGCAATGCCGAAGAGCGCCAGAACCGGGCCGCCATTCATGAAGTAATAGTAGGTGACGCCGAAGAGCAGGCCGATGGCAACCGCTGCGAAGAGCCGCTGCGAAACGCCAGCAAGGTCGCCGCGCTTCCAGGCAAGCAGCGGGCCGAAAGGCACCGCAAAGAGCAGCGGCAGCATCAACAGGCCGAAGGTCATGTTGAAGAAGGGCGGCCCGACGGAGATCTTGTCGCCGGTCAGCGCTTCGAGCACCAGCGGATAGAGCGTGCCGGTCAGGACCGTCGCGGTCGCCGTCGTCAGGATGAGATTGTTGAAGACCAGCGCACCCTCACGCGAGATCGGCGCGAAGATGCCGCCGGCTTTCAGGTGCGAGGCGCGCAGGGCGAAGAGCGTGAACGCACCGCCGATGAAGAAGACGAGAATGGCGAGGATGAAGATGCCGCGCGTCGGGTCGGTGGCGAAGGCGTGGACCGAAGTCAGGACACCCGAACGCACGAGGAAGGTGCCGAGCAGCGACAGCGAGAAGGTCATGATCGCAAGCAGCACGGTCCAGATCTTCAGCGCCTCGCGCTTTTCCATGACCAGCGCCGAGTGCAAAAGCGCCGTCCCCGCGAGCCACGGCATGAAGGAGGCGTTTTCGACCGGGTCCCAGAACCACCAACCACCCCAGCCGAGCTCGTAATAGGCCCAGTACGAACCCATGGAGATCCCGGCGGTGAGGAAGGTCCAGGCGGCAAGCGTCCAGGGACGGACCCAGCGAGCCCAGGCGGCGTCGATGCGGCCCTCGATCAAGGCCGCGATGGCAAAGGAGAAGCAGACCGAAAAACCGACATAGCCGAGGTAGAGCAACGGCGGATGAATGGCGAGGCCGACGTCCTGCAGGATCGGGTTCAGGTCCTTGCCCTCGCCCGGCGCGGGCATCAGCCGAGCGAACGGATTGGACGTCAGCAGGATGAAGAGCGCGAAGGCCATCGCGATCCAAGCCTGCACGGCGAGTACGTTTGCCTTCAACGTCTCCGGCAGGTTGCGCCCAAAGGCGGCAACCAGCGCCGAAAAGAACGTCAGGATCAACAGCCACAGCAGCATCGAGCCTTCATGGTTCCCCCAGACGCCCGAGATCTTGTAGATCAGCGGCTTCAGCGAGTGGGAGTTTTCCCAGACGTTGCGGACCGAGAAATCCGAGGTCACATAGGCGAAGGTGAGGACGGTAAAAGCGAAAGCGACGAGCAGAAAGCAGGCGACGGCGGCGCTGGATGCGAGTTCCATCAGGCCGCGATCGTTCAATCGTGCGCCAAGGATCGGTAAGGCGGCCTGAATGACCGCCGTCGCCAACGCCAGAACCAGAGCGTAGTGTCCGAGCTCGATGATCACTTGATGGTTTCCTTCCCGCTGAGCTCGACACCCTGCGCCTTCAAACGGTCGGCGACATCCTTGGGCATATAGGTCTCGTCATGCTTGGCGAGAACGGAATCGGCCACGAAGACCGGGCTTCCGGCAACGAAGGTCCCCTCCGTCACCACGCCCTGCCCTTCGCGGAACAGGTCAGGCAGGATGCCGGTATAGGTGACCGGCACGCCGCTCAGCGTATCGGTGACGGTGAAGGTGACCGTCTTGCCGTCGCCGCGCTTGACGGAGCCGGTTTCGACGACACCGCCGAGGCGGATGCGGGTTCCCGGCGGTACGTTGGCCTTTTCGAGGTCGCTCGGCACATAGAAATAGGCGATCGCCTGGCTGAAGGCGAACATCACGAGGAAGGCTGCAAGCACCAGGAAGCCGACACCGCCGCCGATGATCGCCAGTCTTTTTTGTTTGCGCGTCATTGCGTTACTCCGTCGGTGGCAATCCCGAGCTCACGCGCCAGCGCCAGCAGCTGCTTGCCGCCGTCGCCATCGGCCGGGAAGGTTTTCAGGCCCTCCCTTAGCGCGGCCAGTGCCTTGTCTCGTTGATCAAGGACAACATGGGAGCGGATCAGACGCGCCCAGCCTTCAAGATTATCCGGATTTTCCTTCAGCCGGCTTTCGAGGCTGCCGACCATGCCCCGGATCATTTCCTGGCGATCGCCGGCGCTCATGCTTTCGGCGGCGGCCACGTCATCGGCACTTGGATTGCCGGGCGCTGCAGCGCTGGTGGCGCCGGCGCCGCCCAGTTCTGCCACGTGCTGCTTGACGAGCGGCAGCCAGGGCGCGTCGGCGGGTGATGTCGCGACCAGTCGGTTGAAGGCAGTCAGCGCTTCCGCGCTCTTGCCTTCCTGCTTGAGGCCGAGGGCAAGATAGAATTCCGAGCGCGGGTCATTGGGATCGAGCGTCAGCGCCTGCTTCAGCGCGTCCTGCGCCTTGCTCGTCACGACGCCGTCGGACTGCACGACCATCGCCTCGGCATAGCCGCCGAGACGTGCCGGCGTCGGGCCAAGCAGGCGGATCGCCCGGTCATAGGCATCGACCGCATCTTCGACACGGCCGTTGCGCATGTAGATCGGCGCAAGCAGGTCCCAGCCGGCGCCATCATTCGGGTTTACCGCCAGGTGGTTCTCGGCCTTGGCAATCAGGATGTTGATGTCGCCATTGGGATCGGCCAGGCGTGCGGCCAGCGGCTGCGCCGGCATTCCCGGGCTGCCCGTCAGCAAGTAAAGACAGAGGCCGACGGCCGGAAGACAGAGAAGCACGAAGGCCTGGGCCAGGCGGCTGACACCGCGGCGCGGCGCGGCAGCCGCAGTCGCCTCACTGTCGCTCTCGCCAGCAGCCAGCAGCCGGCGCGCAACTTCGGCGCGCGCAAGCTCGGCGTCGTCGCCGCCGATCAGGCCGCTATCCTGGTCCCGCTTCAACTCTTCGAGCTGGTCGCGATAGACCTCGACATCATGGCTGTGGGGATACGACGGCGCTTCCCCCGCCCGCAGCAGCGGAAGGATGAGCACGACAGCGACAGCCGCCGTCAGAGTGGCGACGAGGATCCAGAACAACATGGAAGCTCAATACTATGGCCCCCATGCCATTCCAACTCGAAAACCCCTTATGACGGAGATTTGAGGCGTTTCGCCGCAACGGCGGCTCGATCCGCCTGAGCACATCCGGGAGAGCCCGGCCGGCTACGCCTTAGGTCAGCGGTGTCCAGCTGCCGTCCGGGTTGCGGCAGGCAGCACCCCGCGCCGTCTTCGGCTGTCCCTTGACGGTAACCGTGTGGCTATACTGGCGGCAGTTCTGCGACCCGACCTGATAGGGAGCGGCCGCAACGACCGAACCGTTGACGCCGCGCCCGTCCCAGGTCACCGGCTGCCCACCGGGGGCCGCTTCAAGTGCGCGGTACTCCGCTTCCAGAGCGCGCTGACGGTCGGATGTCCCGATGTCGAGATCGGTGAGACGCGCGATCACCCCACCCTGGAGTGCCGCGATGTAATTGGTCGAGGTCGCACCACGCGTTGCCGTCGAGCCGAGGCCGGCGGCCGCGCCCTTGCTGCCCGTCGTGCCGCATCCGGCAAGCGCGACGGCCGAGGCGATCACAACGATCCTGCCGCCGACGACAATAGCCCGTGTCATTTCTGCCTGGTTCCTCATGATCCGCGACACTCAATCATCCTATCCGAAGCCGCATTCTTAAGCTCGTTCCATTCGAGCACGATGACGACTAGTCCTTGATTTTCTTTTGGCATTCCCCGCGTGCCGAGGCAACGGCGAGCCCTGCGGGTGTGACATTTTCAAGCACGGGTGTGACCCCTAAATCACGATGGATTCGCAAGCGAGCGACGCCGGAACCACGCATTTCCTCATCACCCTCTAAACGGCCGCCGGCAAAACCAGTTCCGCACGCAACCCTCCCTCGTCCCGTCGCGACAGGGTGATGGTGCCCTGATACTCCCGGACGATCTCGCTGACGATCGAAAGACCGAGCCCGGTCCCGGGCTTGCTTTCGTCGAGCCGCTTGCCGCGCTTCATCGCCACTGCGATCTGGTCGGGATTGAGCCCCGGCCCGTCGTCGTCGATGTCGAGAACGATCCACTGCCGGCCGGGCTCCTTGGCATGAACCTCGCTCGGTGCAGGCCTGACATTCAGCCACACCTCGCCACGGGCGTGGCGGGCGGCATTTTCGAGCAGGTTGCCAACGGTCTCCTCGACGTCCTGCAGCTCCATGGCAAGAACCAGTCCCGGCGGGTTGATCGACAGATGGACCTGCTTTTCCGGATTGAGCTTGCGCATGACGCGCACGAGGCGTTCGAGCGCCGGCTGCGCTTCGGTCCGCGCCAGCACGGACTCGCGCTGCGCCGCAATCCGGGCGCGGCTCAGATAGGATTGAACCTGGGTCTGCATTGCATCGACCTGAGTGCGCACCAGCTCGCCATGCGATGCCTCGAGCACCCGGGCCTCGTTGAGCAGGACCGCAATCGGTGTCTTCAGCGAATGGGCAAGATTGCCGACCTGCATGCGGGCGCGCTCGACGATGCGGCGGTTGCTGTCGATCAGGGCATTGACCTCGTTGGCGAGCGGCTGGATCTCACGCGGGAAAGCGCCGTCCAACCGTTCGCTTTCGCCGGCACGGATCTTTTCCATCGAGCGCCGGACCTCATCGAGCGGCCTCAGGCCGAAGAGAATGGTGAGCGCGTTGACCCCGAGCCCGCCCAGACCGAAGATGGAGAGCGCGATCGTCAGGTTGCGGGTGAAGCGGTTGATATCGGCCTCGAGCACGTCGCGGTTGCCCGCCACGCGAAAGCGCGCCGTATGGCCCTGGATGTCGAGAACGACCTCGGTCTCGGAGACCTCGACCTCGTTCCCGAAGGGATCCTTGGTGGTGTAGAAGCGGACATAGCCGGTATCGAACGGCACCTCGTCGACGCTGGCGATCGGTAGCTTGCCATTGCCGAGCGAGGTCGAGATCAGGGGCGGCGTATCGAACTCACCGATCGGATCGACGATCCAGTACCAGCCGGTCTGCGGCTGCGAAAACCGGAGGTCGCCAAGTTGCGGGCTGCCCGACAGCACCGTCCTCTCGTTGACGGAGATCGAGTTGACGACGTTGAAGAGCTGGGCGCGCAGCAGGTCTTTGAAACCGCGCTCGGAGCCCTGGCGATAAAGCTCGGAAATCACTACGCCGATCACGACGAGAGCCACCACCGCCCAGACGGTGGAAACCACCAGAACGCGTGCGGTGAGCGATCTAATTGCCATTGCCCGGCGCTTGCATTCGGTATCCGAGACCGCGCACCGTTTCGATCAGATCGTTGCCGATCTTCTTGCGCAGCCGGCCGATGAACACTTCGATCGTATTGGAATCGCGATCGAAATCCTGATCGTACATATGCTCGACCAATTCTGTGCGCGAAACGACCTGGCCCATGTGGTGCATGAGATAGGAGAGCAGCCGGAACTCGTGCGACGTCAGCTTCAATGCGACGCCATCGACCGTTGCCTTGGAACCCTTGGTGTCGAGGCGGACCGGGCCGCAGACGATCTCCGAGCTCGCATGGCCGGCGGCGCGCCGGATCAGGGCGCGGATGCGGGCAAGAACTTCTTCGACGTGGAAGGGCTTGGCAACATAGTCGTCGGCGCCGGCATCAATGCCGGCCACCTTGTCGCTCCAGCGATCACGCGCAGTCAGGATCAGAACCGGCATGGTCTTGCCGTCGCCGCGCCATTTCTCAAGGACCGTGATGCCGTCCATTTCCGGCAGGCCGATATCGAGGATCACGGCATCATAGGGCTCGGCGTCGCCGAGATAGTGCCCCTCCTCGCCATCATAGGCCTGGTCAACGACGTAGCCGGCCTCCTTCAGCACCTCGGCGAGCTGCCGGTTCAGGTTGGCGTCGTCCTCGACAATCAGAATGCGCATCCGTCTTTACTTCCTCTCGCGGCCATCCTGCTGCATGCTTCGCCAAATCTGGCTGATTTAAGGATAAGAACATGCAGCCATTCAAAGTGCTACAGCGACCTTCGTACGCCTGATACGGCACGCGGCGCTGCAGGGATAGCCTACATCGGCACCTTGACGGTGACCTTCTTCGGCCTACCGCCATTGCCAGGAACAAGCACGGTGATCACGCACTGGCCATCGGACGTCGGCTGTGCCGACAGCAACTCGCCACCAGTGTCGGCAACGACCTGCGCTGCAGCCGCGCTGCAATCGCCGGACACACGAACGACAATATCCGACGGCACGCTGATCGCAGGCGGGCTGAAGCCGGCGAGGCCTGCAGCAAGCGCGGCTATGATCACTGGTGAAGACATGAACGCACTTTCGACTTGGGAAGCATCATGGCAGAAGCAATAACCGAACGAGGCTGAATGGCAAATGAATGTCGGCCATTTGGACCGGCAGGCACTACCGGGAAACGCATTACCTTCCCCGAATTCCGACCTTAGATTGCGGCGATTCTTCCCCGGTGGAAACCCGCATTGCTCATTCCCTTGCCAAGCCATAGCCGCTTCCTGCGACAGTTTTAGCGACGCAATCACGCGAGGAACACGGCCCGGAACCCAAGGCCACCAGACGACGCCAGCCAACGGTCAGCTTTCGTTAAGCATGTTTCGCTAGCATCTCTTCGCCGGCATGCGCTAGCCCGAAAGAACCCGTTCCCGATCAAGCGCGGCATGGCTGCGCACGCATTTTTTCGATTCTTTTGAATCCTTTGGCGGCTGTTGCTCGCAGCGTGAATCAAACATCTCAGAAACTGATTCAGGTCGTCGGCGCCGCTCCCGAACAAGGCTCAGCCATCGCGTCCTTCGAACCTGCCGACGCAATCCGTCATGACGGCACCGATCACGCCGCAGCACCGTTTCTCTGTTAATAAAGGGCCGCGAAACGGCTGGCCCTTCGCCGCAATCTATGCGCGCAAATTACTTCAAAAATACCTGCAACTTAAACCTGTTGACGTCCGGGCGCGATGCGTGCTGTGTATAAACGAAAAATTAATCGATTTAAAGATTTTTCAATCGTTTAAATGATTTAAGCCACTGATTTACAAAGCCTTTGCGATGTGAAATTGTCCGCCACACCTTACATCATGAAACCGTCACAGAACCCGGGAGGATCGCATGCAGACGCTCGCAAACAACCAGCCCGCATCTCAGCAGTCCAAAGTACCGCAATCGTTGCTCGACCGTTTCGAGAGCGAATGGCGTGAGATGCGCGCCGCGAGCGAGGCAACGCCGAAGCCGGTCGCACCGGCCGAATGAGGCCTGCCTGATTGGCGCGTGTAGGCGCCACCGGGCATGCACTTCCATTTCCATAGATTGTCGTCGGACAGCGCCTGTTTTAGGCGTTTTTCGACATTCCGTAGCGAACCGGCGGTGAGCCTACCACCGCCGGTCGCGGCGTTTCCGGCCCTATGCCGCGGGTGATCGACCACTGACCGCAAAGGCCATAAAGGCAGCCCGATCAGGCTCCGCCAGCGCCCTTCTCGAGCCCGCGCTTCAAGGACACCCCTTGCATTTTTTGTAGTGATTTTCAGCCTTTTTGCCATTCGGCAAAAGCATGTTAATCTTTCTTCATGCTGACGGAAGAGATCGAAAGACTCGCGCTGAGCCTGCCTGGAACGGAGGAAAATGCGCATTTCGGAACGCGAGATTTCCGCGTTGGGAAGCGTATTTTCATGAGCCTGCCGGAAGCCGGGCGCGCCGTTTTCAAGTTCACACCGGATCAGCAGCGCATGCTTCTGGAGATGGAACCCGGCGTCTGCGCCGCGGTGCCCGGCGGCTGGGGCGACCGTGGCTGGACCTCACTCTATTTCGTCCAGGCCGACGAGGATCTCGTGCGGCAGTCGATGGAGACGGCGTGGCGCAACGTTGCGCCGAAGAGCCTCGTCAAGAAGAACGGCGGCAGCCATTAGAGGCGTCGCGGCCGAACGACCTCGCGGGCGCCGCACTGCCAAAGCGATTCCGCCGCCTCGACTAACCCCTTGTCACTCCACGTTTTCCTGCCCCACTTCCAGCGGCCAGGTGACGAGATAATCCTCATAGTCGTCGACGTCGATGCCGTCTTCCGCAACGGTGCGGCCACGGACGGAAATGCCCGCGGCGTGAACCGTTTCCGGATCGGCCGAAATCAACGGATGCCACCAGTAGAGATCGCGCCCTTCAGCCACCAGCCGGTAGCCGCAGGTCGGCGGCAGCCAGGTGATCTCGCGCACGGCCTTCGGCGTCAGCTGGATGCAGTCGGGCACCGTCGCCTGGCGGTTGGGATAGTCCTTGCAGCGACAGCTCTCGCCATCGAGAAGCGTGCAGCGGATCGAGGTCCAGGCGATCTCGCCGGTGTCCCAATCCTCGAGCTTGTTGAGACAACAGAGGCCGCAGCCGTCACAGAGGCTTTCCCACTCGGTATCGGTCATGTCTTCAAGGCTTTTCGCCTTCCAGAAAGGCATTTCGCCCATCGTCATCACACTTTCGTCAAATCGCTCGCGATACAGAAATTTCGCAGAAAATTACCGGTTTTTTAAGGCCGGCGGCGCGATATGCAAGTAGATTGGAATTTGACGCCGTGCAAATATTACATGGCGCCGGCATGATGCCGTAGAGCCTTCAGGTGGTTGAGACCGTGCGGGAACCGAGGAAAGACGATAATCGGCCGAAGAAACGGCACATCTTTCTCAGGATCGACTCCTGGATCGATTCCTCAGTCTGGAATGCCGGTTTCAAGCTGGGGCAATGGTGGGAAGACACCACCATCTTCTTCCGCCGCTTCCGCGTCACGGGCTGGAAAAAAGCCGTCTTTGAGGTGCTCGGCGAAGGCATGAACTGGGGCACTGTCGGTTCGGTGCTGATGCTGGCGCTCGCCCTTCCGGCCTTCGAGGAAACCAAGGGCAACTGGCGTGCCCAGAGCGATTTCGCCGTCACCTTCCTCGATCGTTACGG
The DNA here is from genome assembly GCF_014851885.1 of Ensifer sp. ENS02. NCBI lineage: Bacteria > Pseudomonadati > Pseudomonadota > Alphaproteobacteria > Hyphomicrobiales > Rhizobiaceae > Ensifer > Ensifer sp. ENS02. Next base: position 409,490 of record NZ_JACVAO010000002.1, read on the forward strand.
CAACGAGATCGGCCATCGTGGCATCATCCACGAAGATTCCGTACCGATCGACGAGCTGCCCGATCATCTGATCAAGGCGGTACTGGCGACCGAAGACCGGCGCTTCTTCGACCACTGGGGCATCGACTTCCTCGGCCTTGCCCGCGCCATGACCGAAAATGCGCGCGCCGGTGGCGTCGTCCAGGGCGGTTCGACACTGACGCAGCAGCTCGCCAAGAACCTCTTTCTGTCGAACGAGCGGACGATCGAGCGCAAGATCAAGGAAGCTTTCCTCGCCGTCTGGCTGGAATGCAACCTGTCGAAGAAGGAAATCCTCCGGCTCTATCTCGACCGCGCCTATATGGGCGGCGGCACCTTCGGTGCGGCAGCCGCGGCCCAGTTCTATTTCGGCAAGTCGATCACCGACGTGAGCCTTGCCGAGTCGGCGATGCTTGCCGGCCTCTTCAAGGCGCCAGCCCGCTACGCCCCGCACGTCAACCTGCCGGCCGCACGCGGACGCGCCAACGAGGTTCTGACCAACCTCGTCCAGGGCGGCCTGATGACCGAAGGCCAGGTGATCGCCGCACGCCTCAACCCGGCGACGGTCATCGACCGCGCCCAGGTGAAGGCGCCCGACTTCTTCCTCGACTGGGCTTTCGACGAAGTCCAGCGCATCGCCCGCCCCTTCGCACAGCATTCGCTGATCGTGCGCACCACGATCGACATGGGCCTGCAGAATGCCGCTGAAGATTCGGTGGAATCGAGCCTGCGCCAATATGGCGAGAGCTTCCGCGTGAAGCAGGGTGCGCTGGTGATGGTCGAAAACGGCGGCGCCGTGCGGGCCATGGTCGGCGGCCGCGACTATGGCGAGAGCCAGTTCAACCGTGCGACACGGGCCCTGCGTCAGCCGGGCTCTTCCTTCAAGGTCTATACCTACGCGGCAGCGATGGAAAAGGGCATGACGCCGGAAACGGTTGTCGTCGACGCGCCGATCACCTGGCGCGGATGGTCGCCGCAGAATTATGGCCGCAGCTATGCCGGCCGCATCACCATCCTGACGGCCATCGCCAAGTCGATCAACACCATTCCCGTGCGCCTCGCCAAGGACAAGCTCGGCACTGACCTGATCGCCCAGACGGCCAAGGACATGGGCATCGAGACGCCGATCCGCACGGACAAGACCATGCCGCTCGGCACCTCGGAAGTAACCGTGCTCGACCAGGCGACGGCGTACGCGGTCTTCCCAGCCGGTGGCATGCAGTCACGCCGGCACGGGATCAGCCAGGTCCTCAACTATGACGGCGACATTCTCTACGATTTCGGACGTGACGAGCCGCCGGCCCGGCGCATCCTCTCCGAAACCGCCAATACGTCGATGAACTCCATGCTGACGCAGATCCCGGTCATCGGTACGGCGCGCAAGGCCGCGCTCGACAACGGCATCGTCGTCGGCGGCAAAACCGGCACAACACAGGCCTATCGCGACGCCTGGTTCGTGGGCTTCACCGGCGACTATACGACCGCGGTCTGGTTCGGCAACGACGACTACACCTCGACCAACAACATGACCGGCGGCTCGTTGCCGGCGATGACCTTCAAGCGGCTGATGGACTACGCCGAACAGGGCATCGAACACCGGACGATCCCGGGGATCACCGCGCCGACGGCGCCGGCGAAGCAGCCGCCGCAGCTGGCAACCGCGAAGCCGGACGAAAACGCGTTGCCGCCGCTGGTGCGGCCACGCTCGCTTTCGACCGATGTCACCCGGCTGCTGCGCAGCATCGGCGAGACCTTCGAAAAGGCCCCCGCACTGAAGGCGCCCGAGAAGGCCGGCGGCAAGCTTGCCTCTCTCGGCGCGGATGAAGAACCACGGTCCGCACAGGCGCAGCCCGATGCCGCCAGCAACTGACGTTTCGGGCATGTCCACTCTTCTTCCGCTTCGCGGTTGCGGTGTCGGGTTCGGGACCGGCGACGCGGTCGCCGTTGCGCCGGGCGCGGATTTCGGCGACATAGGGTGTCAACGCGGCGGTGCTGAGCCGCAGGACCATATCCGGTAGAGTCGCCCTTGTTTCGAATCCCCTTCCTCGTCGCGCTTACCCTTGCCATCGCCTTCGGCGGCGGCATCGCCTCGGCGGTATGGGCGTTGAAAGCGACCGTCGGCTTCGGCTCGATCGCGATCGGCCCCTGGGTCGCCTTTCCCGAGGCGCAGACGGCCAATGCCGACCCCTATGCCAAGGCACATCGGGCGCGCGCCGGCGAACTGCTCTATGGCGGCGCTGAAGGGCTGATGTTCAGTGCCCAGGTCGATAGCAAGGGCGAGAAGCTTCAGGCGGCCTGCTCCTATGATGTTGCGGGGCTGACGCCGCAGGCCCGGTTCTGGACGCTTTACGCCGCAAATGCCGAAGGCCTGCCACTGAGGCCCGGTTCCGACCTCCCCTCGGCGCTCAATTCCTGGAGCGTTCTGCGCGGCGAAAACAGCAACTTCAGCATCCATGTGTCGCCGAATGCGAGGCCCGACAACTGGCTGGCCGTGCGCCACTCGGGCACGTTCCGGCTGGTGCTGACGCTGCTCGATACGCCGACGGCCGGCTCGTCCGGCCTGATCGATCTCGCCATGCCGGTTATCACCAAGACGGGTTGCGGCGATGCGTAGCGTGCTCTTCGCCACAGTTCTCGGCCTGGTCGGCGCCGCCCTGCTGCACATCATCATCGTGCTGGCGCTGCCGCAGTTCACCGGCCGCGATGCCTATACCCGCATCCTCGGGCTTTTGGAGATGGACAGCTTCTTTGCGCTGACCAGCACACCAGGGCCGACTGGCCTTGCCAATGACGATCCTTATCTGAGAACCGCGGTCTGCAGCTTCTCGATCTCGGATGGACCGGCGCGTTTCCTCGCAAGCGGCAACGTGCCGTTCTGGTCGCTCGCCGTCTTCGACGGCAATTCGAACGAGGTCTTCAGCATGAACGACCACACGGCGGTCAACGGCAAACTGGACCTTGTCGTCGCAACGCCAATCCAGTTGGTCGAGTTGCGAAAATCTCCGCCACAGGCGCTTGCACAATCGATCATGGTCGAGATGAAGGAACAGGATGGCTTTGCCGTGCTGAGAGCGATGGCGCCGGTCGACAGCTTTGAAGAGCAGGTCCGGAACTTCCTTGCGGAATCGACCTGCGAACCGTTCCGTCGCTAGACCATCCGCTATGGTCGTCGAGCAACAGGGGCAAGCTAAGAAAATCCACGCCGAGATGCGCGGCGATGATTCGATGCCGCGTCGGGCGCAGCAGTGCATGGGGGATGAGCCCGCAGAACCGGGCAAGGACAGTGTCTTGAACGCGACCGTTTGTGTCGCCTAATACGCAGGAGTGCCGCGGCTCACTGCTTCTTGATGCGGCGTCCGTCCGGCGCTGTCGGCTGCGGGTCGCGATCGAGGCGCTCGTAGCGGATGCCGGTGAACAGCAGCACTTTCGCTCCACCCGAAATGGCCGGAGGCCGGTGCGGAGGTATACGAACCTTGCGGTCCTGAATTCTGATAACGTCTGCCATGCTCGTCTCCACAAAGTCTTGAGACGGATGAACTACCGTACAGATTTCACCCTGCCCTTCTCGGGCCAGCGCATTTTCCCAGATCTTTCCTGGACAGGCGCGCCTTTCTCGTTTGCTCCTTCTTCCGGTCGCCCGGATGTTGCTGTTCTGGTTCACGACGCGACCCGATGATACCGGGTCCACTTCGATTGAGCCACAGGTTGGTTAACAGATTACTAATAAACGATCTGCAACCCCAACCTGCGTTCAGTATGTCTGTCGAACGGTCCCGGCGATGTATCCAAGGTAACAACGGCAATCCGGGCGAAGACCCGCCTCACCCGCTAGCGCCGGGACATCAAACCGAACAGGAAGGACACGCCCGCAACGGCAACCAGGGTCGACAGAGGCTCTTCGCGCACACGCTCGCGCACGCGCTCAGCCAGAAGATCCGCCTCGCCCTGCACAACCGCTTTCGTGCTCGTTCCGATCGCCGTGACCGCTTCCGTAAGGCGGGCGATTTCCGCGCGCAGCTCGGCGATCTGTGCGTCAACCTCGGCGCGGGCGTCCGATTCGGCTTCACTCACGGCAACTTTTTCCACCGCTTGCAGTTTCTTTTCGACCATTACAACGCTCCCTTGTCTGCGCGGGCTCAACGCGCCGGCTGGCGTTTGGTTCCGCCAAAAACCGTTGAAAGCAGGTTCGCGAAACGCAAAACGGGCGACCAGGGCCGCCCGTTTTTTTTCCCATCAGACAAGGCGCGCCGACGCGCCGTGTGCGGATCAGTTCTCGCAGTAGGGATCGTCGATCTGGCAGCGAACCATCGGAGCCGGACGGGCGCGCTCATAGACGGTGCCGTCGTCCTGCCGCACGCGCACGCCGTCGTCGCGGCGTTCCCAATCACGCCGATCCTCGCGTTCCGTGCGCTGACGGCGCCATTCGTCGTCGCGCCACTTGTCCTCGTCGCGCTCCCGGCGCTCCCAGTCGCGCTGATTGCTGCGCCGCTCACGCTCCCAGTCACGGCGCTCGCGCTCGCGCTGCCGCTCCCAATCGCGGCGATCACGCCGGTCATCGACCCAATCCGGTCCGCGGCGCCAGCGATCGCGTTCACGATAGAAATCGCGGCCGCGGTAGTTGCGGTCCCAATAGTTGTCGAACTGGAAGACAACCGTCGGAATGCCGAGCGGGCGATAATAACGCGGTTCGACATAGACGCGGTTGCGTCGATAGTCGGCCTGGACATAACGGCCGGCAACCCAGCCACGGCCGCCGTAGAACGACACGTCGCACCACGGCAGATCCGCAAGGCAGCCATGGATTTCGACTGATTCGCCCACCGGGATCATCGACACCGCCGGGTAGCGCGTGCTCGGACCGGAGCGCATGTTGACGTTGGCGGTAGCAAAACCCTCGGCAGCCTGCGCAATCGCCGGAGCCACAAGGAGCGCGCAGACCGCCGCTGCGCGCAGAATAAATTTCTTCACAGTTCCATATCTCCCATGGAGAGGCCCCTCTTCACACGGCCCCAAACGTCGGCGGGCGTCCGGGCCCTTCACCGTCGCCGCGATAACTCATGACAGCATGTGGATTTTTTATGGCTACGGCCGCGGATGTCCCCGAGATTTGCGGTGCCGGCGCGGCGATCCGTAGGCGCTCCGCCCGCCCTCGGTGTGCCGCAAGCCTGAATAAAGCTCCAACATCCATAGTTAACAGTACGCTAACGCTTTTCTTCTAATTTTTGCGACGTGTGCCGTTCCGGATCGCCGGCAATGGCGATCATGTTTTGCGTGCAGGGAATTATCGTGACGGATCGCTTTCGTGAGTTGGAAAGGCCACAGACAGGCCGCTTGAAGGACGTCGTCCTGATGGCGACCGTCACCGGTTTCGAAAGCCTGCGTTTTCCCCGCAAGTCCGACATGAAGCAATTTGCCGAGCTGTTCGAGCCGCTCTTCCTTGGTTCCAGCAACGAAGCCCGCCGGCAGGCTGCAGCCGCCCTTTCGCAATGCCAGCAAATTCCAGAGACAGTCGCAGCGCTGATCGGCGGTATGCCGATCGCCATCGCGGCAATTTTCCTGACCCGTTCGAAGGCGATCGCGGACCGGACGCTGATAACGATCATCCGTGAGCGCGGGCCGGAACATGCCGCCGCCATTGGCCGCCGCCCGAACCTCTCTCCGCTCGTCGTCGATGCGCTCGTCGAACATCACAACCCGCCGGGACTGGCAGCGCGCAGCAGCGCCGTGAAAGCGGCAGCAGCAGAGCAAGCGAGCCAGGAAGACGAAGCCGCTTCGTTGCGTACAGCGCGCGAAGAGGCGCTTCGCCGCGAGATCAAGGCGCTCGCTGGCGCCCGTCCGCAAAATATTCCACAGACGCCGTCGTCCGCGACGATGACAGACGTACATGCCGCTCTGCTCGTGCGTTTTGCGAGGAGCGGCGAGATTATCCTGTTCTCGCGTGTCCTCGGTCAGGCGCTCGGCACCAGGGATGCGCAGGTCGAGCGCATCCTGCTCGATATTTCCGGACAGATGCTGGCAACGAGCCTGGTCGCACTCGACGTCGATGTGGCCGATGCCGGCTTCGTGCTTCAGGCCCTCTATCCACATCTTCGCGAGCCCTTTGGCGAAACCAGCCATGCCGCCGCCTTGATTGGCGCCATGGACCGCACCGCCTGTCGCGCGCAGCTCGATGCCTGGCTCGAGGCGGAAGCCGAAGACGCGGCGCCCGCGGCAAGGCACGAAGCCTATTTTGCCGAAAATACTGCAAACGACACGCGTCACGTCGGCCCGCGCAAAGTTGCAGCAACGTCCGTCAACGGCCAGCCGCAGCGACTATTTGGCCGCCGCCGCGGCTGACACATGCTGCCGTTCATGCGGGCATGTCTCGCAACTTCGGCGATGGAGCCGACCTCCCCGCCCTAGAAAAGCTGCTTCATCGCGTCGATGATCCAGCTCCACTCACGACCGGTCGGAGCCTGCGGCGCCTGCCCCTGCAACACCGCCATCAATTCCTGGTAACGCGCCGAACGGGCGTGGTGCTTGCGGTACTGTTCGAGCTGCCAATCCAGGAAAACCTGATCCGGAGCCCGCTTCATCGCCCTTGCCGACTGCGCCAGCCACTCGGCAGCGATCTCTCTGCCGAGGGCCGACTGGGGCCCCAGGCCATTGTCGATCGCCGCTCTCACCCGCGCAAAGGTGGCATCGGCGGCTTGAGCGTAGGCGGCGGGATCGAACTCCTGCGTCCACAGGTCCGACATGTGGGCGCGCATCTCAGCGGCATAGGCCTTGTCCGACAGCATCTCCATCAGTTCCGCCCAGGCGTCGACCTGTTCGGCTGTCGGGTCGTCCGGCAGGTCCGGCGTACCGGCATCCATCATTTTCGTCTTCCACGCCGCATCCATCGGCGCGCCGCCGGCGACGTCATCATAGAAACGCTCGAGCGCGGCACGAAATTCCGTCTTTGAAATTTTGGTCACGGTCCACAATCTCCTGAGATCCGTTGGGGAGGGTTCATGGATCCTCAAAGCCATTCTCAAGGCCGTGGCGATCCGGCGCTTTGACCGGATTTCCGTTTCGAGCGTTCGAAGCCGCAAAGCCAGAACGTCGGTAAACGAGGTTCGGCTGGCCAGGATCTTGCTGATGTCCGCGAGGCTCACGCCCGCTTCACGCAGGGCAAGGACGAGGTCCAGCCGCGCCAGGTCGGCCCCGGAATACATGCGGTAACCGCTCTCCGTCCGTGTGGACGGTGGCAGCAACCCCTTGTCCGAGTAAAACCGAAGCCGCCTGACCGGTACGCCGCTCAGCTTCGAAACTTCGCCTATCGAAAAGATTTGATCGTCCATAAACGCGTCCTACCGCCTCCACCAAGTGGAGAGTCAAGCAGGTCGGCGCATTCGGCAAGACGGCGTCAGGGCCGGCCTTTTCCATCTTCGGCAACGACCTCGAACAGATCGCCGCGGTCGTCCAGCTCGATCTCCACGATCCAGCAATCCGGATCGAAGCGGATCTCGCTTGCAAGCGCCGCGTCGACCTGCTCGGCGTCGCTGTCGTTGAGCCGCACTTCGAACTTGCGGCCGAGATCAATCTCGTCGGCGAAGAAATTCTGCGGCGCCGGGGCAAAGAGCGTCTCGGTGCCCAAACGCGTCCGCTGGCGAATGAAGATCGCGCCGGCGTCCTCTGCTCCCTTGCGCAGCACCGCGGCATAGCCGCCAAGCGAAAACGCACGACGCAGCAGGGACGAGACGAAGATGTGGGACTTCAGGCGCATGGGAGGCTGATACACGCGCGGAGCGAAGGAGGCAAACCGCAGCTGAGCGACGACAGGCGCGAGCGTGCACTAAATGCGTCAGAGCGCGCCGATTTCCTTGAGCTTCTTCAGCACCTGGGGATTGGGTTCGCCGGTCTGTGGCAGGCGGTAGTGCTTTTCGAAGTGGCGAATGGCTGCCCGCGTCTGTTCTCCGGCAACACCGTCGACCGCCACGTCCGCATAGGCAAGGTTGCTGAGACCCTTCTGGATGTTCAGCACCAGTTCGCTCGATACCGGAATTTCCGCGCGCGGAACGAAGGTGCTTTCCTTCTCGGCCGAGCGGATGGCCGCAGCGACCGGATCGATTTCCACGCCCCCGCCCTTCGTTTCGGAAAGCGGCCGTCCAGCCGGAACCGCGGCGGCCTTTTCAGCCGGTGCAGACTTCAAGGCCTGCAGCAGCTCGACGCTCGCCGCGCCGGTTCCCGTGCGACCCGCCCGCTCCTCGAACCGCAGGATCGCTGCTGCCGTGCGCGGACCGCTCCGTCCGTCCGGCGCGCCGTCATAAAGGCCGATCCGGCCCAATTCCTTCTGGATCTCGGAGACAAGCTTCGACTGCGCCGGATCCGGCACGCTCGCGACCCGTTCGGGCGACGGCTTTTCCGACGCCACGTCCGCGGAGGCAGACGCGATCACATCCTCGACGTTTTCAGCCTTTGCCTCACCCTCGCGCTCGATAACGAAGGTGGTCACCTTTCGCGGCTCGATCTCCTCGCCCTTGGCGATGGCGATTCGCTGCGCCGTTTCGGCGCTGACGAGCGGGACGCGGGTGCGCAACAGCGGCGACGGGTGCGTGCCGTGCTGATACCACATGGCATTGGCCGCAACGAAGGAGAACACGACGAGGAAGGCGGCCGAGCCACCGGACACCAACGGATGGCGCGCCATCAGACGACCGGCAAGCCCAGCACCCCGTCCGGCAAGGACCAGCCCGCGCACGGCCAGGCCGGGCGTTTGCCGCGCAGCCTTTTTCCGGTCAGGCTGTTTTCGCTTGCGCGGTGCCATATCCCCGTTCCTCGTTCAAGCTTTTCCCCTCGAACCGCCCCCCTTCGGCGGCCGGGGCGACATCACAATCCTTCAGGCGCGGTGGAAATTCCACCGTCACCGGCGTACGCGCTTCTTCCTGCTCCGCGCAGGCGATACCGGAGCCATCACGCGGCAGCGTGACGACGATGACGGTACCCTCGCCTTCGCGGCTACGGATGGAAAGCTCTCCGCCGTGCAACGCCACCAGACCCTTGACCAGCGAGAGGCCAAGGCCGGTGCCTTCGTAGCGGCGAGTATAATCGTTCTGGATCTGGACAAAAGGTTGACCAAGCAGCGCCAGCTTGTCGGCCGCAATCCCGATGCCGGTATCGCTGACGGAAAGCTTCAGCATCGCGCCGTCGGCCTCCGCATCGATCGTGACGACGCCGCCCTGATCGGTGAACTTGATGGCATTGCCGACCAGATTGATGAGGATCTGCTGGAAGGCGCGCTGGTCTGCGTTGATCTCGCCGATGCCGCGGGTGATGCGGCTTGCAAGCTTCACGCCCTTTTCCGTGGCCTGGTGCGACAACATCGCCTCGCAGGCGGAAACGGCTTCGGCCACACCGAAGGGCTCGGGCATCAGCTCGTAGCGACCGGCTTCGATCTTGCTCATGTCGAGCATGGTGTTGACGACGGAAAGCAGGTGCTCGCCGGACTTATGGATCAGGCCCACATATTCGCGCTGGCGATCGTTCTCGAGCTTGCCGAAATACTCGCCGGCAAGCACGTCGGAAAAGCCGAGAATGGCATTCAGCGGCGTGCGCAGTTCGTGGCTGACGGCGGCAAGGAAGCGCGTCTTGGCATCGTTTGCCGATACCGCCTCGGCTGTTCTGGCCGCAGCTTCGGCGCGCAGGCCCGCTTCTTGCGAGACATCACGCGACTGAGCGAGGATCGCGACCAGCCGGCCATTGTCGTCGCGCAGCGGCGCCAGCTCACAGGACATATAGACAAACTGTTCGCCTTCGATCGGCAGCGTGCGCCGCTCGATGCGGATGTCGACCGTCGCCCGGTCGCCGCCCTGGCGAAGAATGTCGATCGCGCTCAGGAAGGTGATGCGATCGGATATGTGGATCTGCTCGATGAAACCCCGGCCCGCTGGATCGCGCATCAGGGTCAGATGCTCGGCCGCGTCGCGGCCGTGCACGGAAAGCACGTTGCCGCGCAGATCATGCACAGTCACCAGACCCGCAAAGAGGTCATAGGCGGCAGACAGATCCGGAACGACCGGCTCCAATGGCGGTGCCACCTCTTCCGGCGCGCGGCCGCGAACAATCGCGCCGGCAGCCGCAAGCAGCGAGGCCGAGGCCCAAAGAGCGGTGCCCAAAGGAAGAGCCGAAGACACGGGCATGGCGAGCGACAGGGCAAGCGGCACCACCGGCAGGGCCGTCAGGGAAACCGCTGCCAGCGTGCGCAAACGCTTCGCATGGCGGAGATCGGCCGGCGAAGACGCCTCACGACGGGGAAGCCACAGGGCCGCGACCTCGTCCACACGGGACGTCCATCTGCCAGCCATGTTACGCAATACGCTCACGCTTTACCCTGCTACATTTGTTGTTCTTGCGAGGCCGACGCTCTCTGTTTTCACGACCCTTTGGATCGAGACTCAAGCCGCCTCGTGACATGTCGGAATCTCGCATCCCCGGCTTAATGAAAGAATAAACGCGGCCGTGCCGGAACCGTGCGAAACGGTCGAAAAATCCCGTTTTGAGCCAAATCGGGCGACCTTCATTTCTTGTGGTTAATGGGGCGTAAGCAACGGATTTCTGTGCATTTTCTGCACTGTGTTAACGATTGTGGCGCGGCTTTTGGCGTGCGATTGCCGCTGCCTTCGAGGTTGCCGCGCCCGGCTCTGCCACGAACCTTAACGGCGAACGCTAAAATGCGACACAAATGCCCTGCAAATCGCCGGACACCGGCATTTCATTAAAATTTGAAGCAAATGCCGCTCGATTTCGAAAAGCCGTCTTGTGATTCCCGCCGTAATGTCGATCTCAACAAGGGGCCGGGCACCAAGAGAACGCCGGCAGGCTCCAAGGATTAGAAGGTGGCGTGAACGGGTATCAGGGGATACCACGGCGCTGCGGGATGTCGAAGGTGCAAAAGCCGGCTACAAGACTGGCGGGCCGCGGCAGCCGAACGAAGGATGGGCAGAACATGTGGTTTCTCATCAAGGCGACATTCTGGTTTTCGCTGGTACTGGTGTTGCTGCCGTTCCTCGACCCTTCGAGCGCGCAGAAACTCGAACACGCCCCGAAAGTAGAACTCGGCGACACCTTCTCTGCTGCCAATGAGGCGTTCCAATACATCAGCGCCATCTGCATCCAGAAGCCAGATGTCTGCCAGAAGGGTGCCGAAACCTTCGTTGCCCTCGGCCACCGAGCCCGCGAAGGCGCCCGCATCGCCTACGAATTCCTCGACACACAGTTTGCCGAAACCGATGCCACGACGCCGGATGCCAAGGTGACGACCGGTACGGTCACGCCGGCTGCCGACGTGGCAGCTCCGGCGACCGAGGTCAGCACCCTCGACGCCGAACCCGTCTTCAAGCGCACCCCGGTTCCGGAAAAGCGCCTCGACCCCAAGGCTGCCGTTATCCAGTGACCGCGCCGCATCCTGCACATTCCTGACTTACTGCCTGACTTGCCGTCCCGTTGCGGCCGCCGCGAGGATCCCATCCCCTCGCGGCGTTTTCTTTTCTTGCACCCGCAACCGCTGATTTTCTCGCCGCACAGCCACACGCAAGCCCTGCCTGCTTAGGTCCGCCGCACCGACGGCTGGAGGCAGACAATGCAGATTTATGGGCTTTTCTCGAACGCCAGCGTGACACGCCCGGCGGCGTCCGGCGCCGCCCCCGGCGCAGTTGGCGAAAGCAAGAGCCCTGCCTCGACCGCCCTGCTTCTTGGCCGCGATGACGAAAGTGCTGCGAACCGCGCCGCTGCCGCTAAAAAGAAGCTCGACGAAGTCAAGGAGCAGCTCCGCATGCTCCGGTTCTTCGCATCGGACCCGGAAACGCTTGCAAGGCTCGCCAAGCAGCTTGCACAACAGCTCGGCACGGCCGCCCAGCAGCTGGCCGGCGCCGGCGGCGGGGGAGCGGCAAGCGGCGTCGCATCCGCCTCGGCCGCAGCCGTGCTTGCCGATGCCGGCACCGTGCAAGCAGATGCGTCCAGCGCGCAAACCGATGCCCCCGTGGCCGGCGGTGAGGCTGAGCCCTCTTCGGAACGGACAAGCTTTGCCGAGCGTGCCTATCGCGAATTCGGCGGGGATGACGGCGGCTCCGATCCCCTGGCGAAGGTGGCAGCCGAACTCAAATCCGTTGCCGAACAAGTGAAGCAACTGCTGCGCAAGGCGGAGCAGGAATTACGCGCCAAGGGATCCGGCCGCGATGCGGATGAGGCCCGGACCGCCGGCCAGTCGCTTTCGGCCGCCACCGGCAATATCGAGGGCGCTGGCGGCAACGTGACCTTTTCAATCAGTATCCCGACAAGCATCTCGGTCTGACCAAGAGATAGGTGCTCCGCATCCGTCGTATATTTGCCGGTTCTCAATGGCTCTGCCATCGCCTATATGAAGGCTGAAAGCTCGAGCGCGTGAAAGCGGCGGGCAAGAACAGGAATGAAAGTGTTCGCGGCAAGGACCGGCGAGCCTATAATCTCCCGACGAATGGACCGGACCATGACGACGCTCGACCAGATCATCGACGATTTCGCCTTTCTTGAAGAATGGGAGGATCGCTATCGCTATGTGATCGAGCTCGGCAAAGCGCTGCCGGAAATGCCCGAGGCCAAGCGCACGCAGGAAAACAAGGTTCAGGGTTGTGCCAGCCAAGTCTGGCTCGTCACCAATGCGGCCGGCAATCCCGAGGATCCCGTCCTTAATTTCGAGGGCGAGTCCGACGCCCATATCGTGCGCGGGCTCGTCGCCATCGTGCTTGCCATCTACTCCGGCAAACATGCCTCCGACATCGCCCGGATCGATGCGATCGACACCTTCGGCAAGATCGGCCTGATCGAGCATCTGTCGACCCAGCGCGCCAACGGTCTGCGCTCGATGATCCGCCGCATCAAGAACGAGGCGGAGCTTCGCCTGGCGGCTTGAACAGCGCGGGGCCGGACGCACGACCTTCTCCATTGCCATCGAAACACAAAGGCCGGACACTCTGGCCCGGCCTTTGTGAACATGCCTATATCCGCCATGCGCGGAGCAATTGGGCCCGCGGGACGACCAGTCTTACTTGCCGCGACGCTTGCGGCGCTGGCCGAGACCCATTTCCTTGGCGAGGCGCGAACGTGCTTCCGCATAGGCGGGCGCAACCATCGGGTAATCGGTCGGCAGGTCCCACTTCTCGCGGTATTCTTCCGGCGACAGATTGTGGTGGGTCATCAGGTGGCGCTTCAGCGACTTGAAGGTGCCGCCGCATTCGAGGCAGGTGATCTGGTCGTCCTGAACGGACTTGCGGACCGATACGGCCGGCTTCGGCTTTTCGACGGGGATGACGACCGGCGCGGGAGCCGCCGTGTTGTTCAGCGCCGAATGCACATCTGCGATCAGCGTGGAAAGCTCGGCGACCGGAACCACATGATTGCTGACGTAAGCGGCAACGATTTCCGCCGTCAGCTCAACCAGAAGTTCATGGCTCGCGCCAAGCGCTGTTTCAGTCATTTCTTTCTCCTATCGGACTTAAGCACAACCCGAAACGGCGTTTCGGGGGAGGAACGCTTGCAAGAGCCGTCAGGAAGCCTTGGCTGCCTTGGGATGGACCATCAACGCGGCAAGGAGAAACACCGGCCGCGATATCAAGAGCTGGAATTTGATTATAAAACCTGCTGCCGAGTCACCGGTGACGACCGAACTCTCAAAGCAACAATCAGCATTCACAACTCAAGCTGGAATTTCAGATCAAAGTATTTTCCACGACGACACTTTACATTTACTCGATTAACATCGATGCGCGAAAAATCCAAACATAAATTTAGCGACACTTAGCAAGTTTATCTCCAAATTGCTAAAATGGCCACACTCGATCGTAATGTTCTGAAATACAGTTTCAGAACTGTCGTCGATCAGTCGCGACGCGGCTCTTCCTTTTGCGGAAGCTGATCTATGACAGACAGCTTTGTCAGCCTGTAACCTACCTGATGTGCGGCTTTTGCCAGGAGATGAGCCGAGATCGGCGCAGTCAGAACGAAGAAAAAGAAGCCTGCGAGCGCGCGAATCAAGATGGCCGGATCGAGAGAATGCACGCCTGCGGCCAGAAGCAACAGGCCCGATCCGATCGTGCCGGCCTTGGAGGCCGCATGCATGCGCGTATAGAGATCGGGGAAACGGATGATGCCGATCGCCGCCAGCAGCGAAAAGATCGCGCCGACGACCAACAGAACGGCGACCAGCAGGGTGACGGCAATATCGAGGACCGGGTTCATCGGCGTCCCCCCTTGCGCATGCGCTGCGTCGATTTGCCTCTCGTCGCCGACGCGCGTTTGACCTGCACCGCGCCCCCTTCGACAGCCGCCCTCTCTGGCGAGAGGCCGCGCGCGAGGACGAAGCGGGCGAAGGCGACCGTTGCCAGGAAACCGACAAGGCCGAGCGCGATGGCAATGTCGATGTAAAGGTTGAAGCCGGTGCGGATGGCGACGACGGCGATGAGGCCGATGGCGATCGCCACCAGCATATCGAGGCCGAGTACCCGATCCGGCAATGTCGGGCCGCGGATGATGCGCCAGACCGTTATCAGAAGCGCTACGGACAGGACGACAAAGGCAAAGCCGGTGGCAAGGGCGAGGATCTGCGCCGACAGGGTCATTCGAAGGCCTCCTTGATCCGGCGCTCGAAGCCATTGGCGATATCGCGCCTGAGACCGCCCGGATCGGCGCAGTCGAGCGCATGAACATAGAGCGTGCGGCGGTCGTCGGAGACGTCAACTGACAGCGTTCCCGGCGTCAGCGTGATGAGATTGGCCAGCAGCGCGATTTCGAAGTCGCTCTTGACCGTCAGCGGATAGGCGAAGATGCCGGGCTTCAACACCATCTTCGGCTGAATGACCAGCAAGGCGACCTTGGTCGCCGAGATTGCCAGTTCCTTGAAGAACAGCGCCGTCAGCAGGAAAAGCTTGATCGGGCGCACAGGGTAGGCAACCGGCTGAAGCTCGCGCCGGATGAGAAAGAGCGACAGTGCTCCGACGGCAAAACCGAGGATCAGGTTGGCCGGCGAGAAGCTGGCGCTGATGGCGCCCCAGATCGCCGTGAACACGAGATTGATGGTCAGGAACTTGGTCACGGGGCACCTCCCGGGAAGACCGAGTCCAGGTAGGCCGACGGCTCGGAAAGGCCCGCCGCTGCACTCTGAACCATGGCAAGCAACGGCTCCGGATAAAGACCGATCGCGAGCGCCAGCACAGTCAAGGCTGCAAGCGGCAGAAGTGCCGCCGGCGCGATCGTCGTAGACGCAGCGCCGCCCTCACCAGAGGCCGCATCACGCCAATAGGCGAGCAGGAAGAAGCGGCCGGTGACGATGGTCGTCAGGAAGCCGGTCAGAAGCAGGACGGCCGCCAGCCACCAGGCGCCGATATCGAGCGCCGCCTTGACCAGCATCACCTTGGGCCAGAAGCCGGAGAACGGCGGCAGGCCGGAGACGGCGAAGGCAAGCATGAGCGTCAGCGCCGCGAAACCGGCATGGCGGCGATAGAGGCCCGCCAGAGAGACAAGCGAGAAGCTGCCGCCGAGCCTCGCCGCGACACCGGACGCGAGATAAAGCGCGGTCATGACGAGCATCGAATGCAGCGCGTAGAAGATCGCGCCGCCGATGCCGCCCGGGCCGCCGACGGCGACACCCGCAAGGATCGAGCCGATGCCGGAGACGACGAGATAGCCGAGCATGCGGCGGAAATCCGTCTGCGCCAACGCGCCCAGAACGCCGACGAGCATCGTCAGCGCGCCGGCAATGGCGATGACGAAGCTCAGTTCTTCGCGCTCGACCGGCAGCAGCATGACGGTAACGCGGATCAAGGCGTAGATCCCGACCTTGGTAAGCAGACCGGCAAAGAGCGCCGACACGACCACGCGCGGCGTATGATAGGACGCCGGCAGCCAGAAGTTCACCGGAAAGGCAGCAGCCTTCATGCCGAAGGCAAGCACGAACAGCGCCGTCAGCGTCATCAGCGGCGCCGTACCCGCGAGCCCCTCGGCCTTGCGGGCAATGTCGGCCATGTTGAGCGTGCCGAAGCTCGCATAGAGATAGCCGGTCGTGATCAGGAACAGGGTCGTCGCGACCAGGTTGAGGAAGCCGTATTTCACCGCTCCGTCGATCTGTTCGCGTTCGGAGCCGAGCACGATCAGGCCGAAGGACGAGATCAGCAACACCTCGAACCAGACATAGAGATTGAAGATATCGCCGGTCAGAAAGGCGCCGGAGACGCCGGCCATCAGCAGCATCAGGAACGGATAGAAGCCGTAGCGCCGGCCGCTGTCGTTGATGTCGGCGAGCGAATAGACGCCGCCGGCAAGCGCCACGACGGAGGCCGTCAAAGCAAAGAGCGCGCCGGTCAGGTCGACGGTGAAGGCGATGCCGAAAGGCGGCAGCCAGCGCCCCATGACCATCGTTACCGGTCCGCTTGCAAGGACATGGCGAAGTAGGAGCGCGTCGATGATGACGAGCCCGGCCAGGCCGGCAACCGCGATGTAGGGATGCCAATCAATTTTCCGGCGCAGCATCACGAGCAGCGCGCCGATTGCGAGGCACCAGGCAACTGGCAGGATGACCAGCCAGTCGGCAGACGCGACGGGCTCGAGCACGAGCGCGGCGGAGAGATCTGCGGGGGGAGAGGTTGTAGCGGCCATGGGTCGGTCAGTATCCAAGCGGCGCGGCCGGCTCGTCCTTCGGCTCGGCAACGCGCATCTCGTCGGTATTGTCGGTTTGCAGCTGCTCGTATGCCCGCCACGCAAGAACCAGCAGGAACGCGAAAAAGGAGAAGGAGATGACGATCGCCGTCAGGATCAGCGCCTGCGGCAGGGCGTTGGCGGCGGGGCCGACGAGCGCATCCTTGTGGCTGGGAACGACCGGCGGGATGCCACGCGTGAGCCGGCCACCGGTAAAGATCAGGAGGTTGACGGCATTTCCGAGGATGGCAACGCCAAGCAGCACCCGGATGACATACTTCGACAGGAGCAGATAGACGGCGACCGTGAAGAAGATGCCGACGAGCAGAGCGAACCAGGCTTCCATCATTCGCCTCCCCGCTCTTCGAGCGAAAGCGCAATCGAACTGATCGCGCCGACGACCACGAGATAAACGCCGCAATCAAACAGCATCACCGTCGAGAGCGGCACTTCCAGGCCGAGCACCGAGGGATAGACCCAAAGGCCGGTCATGAAGGGAACGCGGGCGGCGATCGAGATCAGGCCGGCGACCGTCGCGGCCAGGAGGCCTGCCCCGGCAATCGCCATCGGGTGGAAATAGATCGCACGGCGCACCGTCTCGACACCGCAGGCGATGCCGTAGATCGCCAGCGCCGACACCGCGATCAAGCCGCCGATGAAACCGCCGCCCGGCTCGTTGTGGCCGCGCAACAGGACGAAGATCGAAAAAAGCACCATGAGGCTCGTCAGGAACGGCGCGACGGCGCGGAAAATCACCGACTTCATGCGCGTTCCTCCGCATCCGGATCGTTATCGGCGACGCGTCGAAGCGAACCCGCCCTCAAGCGAACCAAGGACAGGATCGCAAGACCCGTGACCATCACCACTGCGATCTCGCCCAGCGTGTCCGTGCCGCGGAAATCGACGATGATGACGTTCACCACATTGGCGCCGTGGGCGATCGACTTCGAGTAGAGATTGAAGAAGTCGGTGAGCGTCGCATCGAAGGGTACACCCGTCACCTTCAACAGCATCAGCCCGAAGCCGAGACCGCAGGCAAGGGCGATCGCGACATCCGGGATTTTTTGCGCAAGCGGACGATGGTCCGATGGCGACAACCGGAGCCGCGTCATCACAAGCGCAAGGACGACGACCGAAAGCGTCTCGATCATGAACTGGGTGAAGGCCAGATCCGGCGCGCCATAGAGCAGGAAGATGACCGCGACGGCAAAGCCCTGGATGCCGAGCGAAACGATGGCGGTCAACCGGTCGGCAGCAAGCACCACGGCGATGAGGCCGATGACCGCGATCGCCATGATCGCCAATTCATGCAGCGGCACGTCGGCGGCAAAGAACGGCGCGCGCGGGAACTCGCCATAGGCGATCGGCACGACCAAAAGCACGAAGGCAATGAGGATGAAGGTCGCGGTCATGTAGACTTCGAGGCGCCCGGATTGCAGCCGGCGGGTCAGTGTGACGGAGAAACGAACGAGCCCGCGGATGAACTGGTCGAAGCCACGATCCGGACCCCAGCCGATATCGGCAAGGATCGTCGCCATGAAGGCACGCACACGGTCGAGCTTCAGATAAAAGCCGATGCCGATGACTGCGGTCACGATCGACATGATCAAGGGCAAGCCGACGTGAGGAACGACCGAAATCGTGACCGCACGGGGTTCGCCCGCGATCGCCGACGCCATCGGCGTCGATACCAGTTCATGCGTCAGTCCGGAAAGCAGCGCCGCGGAGAGCCCCTTGGCGGCAAGCAGCGCCGGCCCGAGCCAGAGCAAGATCGGAGCCTCGTGGGCCGCCTTCGGCGTCTCGATCTTTGCACCGACGAACGGCTTGAGCGCGACGGCAAAGGCCACCGCGAACATCAGTGCATTGCCGAGGATCGCAATCGCGGCAAAGACCAGGGAACGGCGATCGAAGCCTGAGAGTGCGTAGTAGATCTCCTCCTTGGCGATGAAGCCGAAGAAGGGAAACAGCCCGCCCATCGAGAATGCCGCGGCAAGCGCTATGACGAAGGTGAGCGGCATGGCGGAGCGAAGCCCCCCGAGCCTCGTCACGTCGCGCGTGCCGGTCTCGTGGTCGATGATGCCGGCGACCATGAACAGGGCGCCTTTGAACAGCGAATGGGCGACAAGATAGAGCACCGCCGCTTCGATCGCGTGGGGTGCGCCAAGCCCTGTCAGCATGACTAGCAGGCCGAGGGACGCCATCGTCGTGTAGGCGAGCATCAGCTTCAGGTCAGTCTGGCGGCAAGCGAGCGCCGCGCCGATGACGAGTGTGGCGCCGCCGAAGAGCGGCAAAAGGATCTGCCATTCGGGTGTGCCGCCGAGCACCGGGTTCAGCCGCATCAGGAGATAGACACCGGCCTTCACCATGGTCGCCGAATGCAGATAGGCCGAGACGGGCGTCGGGGCTTCCATCGCGTTCGGCAGCCAGAAATGGAAGGGGAACTGGGCCGACTTGGTAAAGGCGCCGCCAAGTACCAGGAGCAGCGCCGCCAGATAGAACGGGCTTTCGCGCATCTCCGGCCCGAAGGCAGACAGCAGCGAGAGCTGGGTGACGCCGCTGACGTTCCAGATGATCAGCAGTCCGGCAAGTAGGAACAGGCCCCCGCCTCCGGTTACGACCAGCGCCTGCAGGGCTGCACGCCTTGCCGCCTCGCGCGAATGATCGAAGCCGATCAGCAGGAACGAGGTGATCGAGGTCAGTTCCCAGAACACAAAGAGCATCAGGAAGCTGTCGGAGACGACGACCCCGAGCATCGAGCCCATGAACATCAGGATGAAGGAAAAGAACCGCCCCTGCTGCGGGTGGCCTTTCAGATAGCCGCCGGAATAGAGCACGATCAGCGCGCCGATGCCGGCAATCAGCAGGACAAATGTGAGCGACAGGCCGTCGATCAGCCAGGAAAAGCTGACGTTGAACGAGGGTATCCAGGCATAGCCGCCCGTAACCACCT
This sequence comes from Ensifer sp. ENS02, assembly GCF_014851885.1. Taxonomy (NCBI): domain Bacteria; kingdom Pseudomonadati; phylum Pseudomonadota; class Alphaproteobacteria; order Hyphomicrobiales; family Rhizobiaceae; genus Ensifer; species Ensifer sp. ENS02. The sequence goes on from NZ_JACVAO010000002.1 coordinate 429,141, forward strand.
CGCCCTTGGCGACTTCCGGCCAGAAGCCGATAAAATGCAGCACGATCGCCAAGGGAAACAGCGCAAGCACCCAAGCGGCGTTGTGCCCGAGAAGACGTGTCAGAAGCGGCGCGAGCAATGCCGCGACGAAAGGCAGTGCGAGGGCCAGAAATGTCAGGGCCGCAACATCCATCGTCCTGGCCTGCTCCTTTTATTTCATCGTATGATCGATCGGACTCCCGACATAAAAGAAGGGTGTTGGGGTCTCAAGCCTTATCCGGATAAAATCGGCGTTATATATCCGTCAGTTCGGCCGGACGAACCGAAGCGGAAGCCTTGCATTACCAGATTCGCGCGATTTACGCGGTGTCCGCCAACAACAATTAAAATGCTGTTAGCAAAATATTCATCGGGCGGCGGGGGATAGATCGAACATTCTGGAAACGGAACTGCAAGACGTGATAGTTGTATTTGCAGACTTTCTCAATTCAGAGCGAACCGACCAGAAGCCTCCGCCGGCAGACCTTGCAACGGCTCAGAAGCGGTTGCCCGCTTCAGTATCGATAACGACAGGCACGGAACAGAACATCACTATCTCGAATAGGGCGGGACCCGCTTGGAACGATCTCGCATAGTCGTCATCGCCAGTATCCTGGCCGCCCTCGGCGCGATCCTGCCGATGCTTGCGGCCTACTATCTTTCCTGGTCGATCGCCGTGCGCGGCGAACAGGCCCGGCTCGCCCGCCTGGCCGACTATGCCATCATGCGCGCAGACGCCGCGCTCGGAGAAGCGTCCCGGGCGCTGAAGACGGCCGACCGGTTCGATATGCCGCCATGCATGGCCACGCATATCGCAGCCTTGCGCTCCCTCGTCGTCAACACGACCGCCATCGAGGATATCGGCTACTTCGAGAACGGGTTGCTCAGATGCACCTCGTGGGGTTACCCGCCGCGTCGGCTCACCCGCTCGCCGCCTGCCGATTTCTTTGCGAGCAACGGCGTCGAAGTCATCCCGCGGATGTATCCGACGATCAGCACCGGCGCGCCCATGACGGCGTTCCGGTATCGCTCCTACACGGTGCTGACCAACCCGGTCCGGTTCGTCGACGTGATCGCCGAGCCCGGCACCCGGCTTGCAGTCGCCACCAAAAACGGCGTGCTGGTCAGCACCCTCAACGATCCTGACCCGTCGCTGACGGAACGGCTCGCCGATCTTCCGAAGACCGGCAGCAACGCCGACGACCTTTTTGCAACATCACGGGACGCAAACTGGATCGCCGTTGCCACTGCGCCCAGCATCGCCATTCTAAGCGACATGGATCGGGAACGCCTGCTGCTCTTACCAGGCGGGGCGCTGGTCGCGGCGCTGATGGTCGGGCTTGTCGTCTGGCTATCCCGGCGTCGTCTGTCGCCGCTTGGCGAGCTTTCGATTGCCGTGCAGCGGCGCGAGTTCATCGTCCACTACCAGCCGCTGATCGAGCTCAAGACCGGCATCTGCGTCGGTGCGGAGGCCCTGGTGCGATGGCGGCGACCGGATGGGCAGATGGTCCGGCCAGATCTCTTCATCCCTCTTGCGGAAGAAAACGGACTGATCGAGGAAATCACCGATCAGGTCCTCTATGCGACGGTCGCCGAATTGAAGAGCGTGCTCGTCGCCGACCGCTCGCTGCACATCGCGATCAACCTCGCCGCCGACGACCTGAAATCCGGGCGCATCCTGCCGGTGATCGAGACGGCGCTTCGAAACACCGGCGTGCTTACAGAACAGATCTGGCTGGAGGCAACCGAACGCGGCTTCATGGACGTCAAATCCGCCCGGGCGACGATCGAGGAGGCGCGCCGGCGTGGCCACTCCGTGGCCATCGACGACTTCGGCACCGGCTATTCGAGCCTGCAATACCTGCAGGAGCTACCGCTCGATGCGCTGAAGATCGACAAGTCGTTCATCGATACGGTCGGCACCGATTCGGCCACCAGCTCGATCACGCCGCATATCATCGACATCGCCAATTCGCTCGATCTCTACATCGTCGCCGAGGGGATCGAGCGGCAGGAACAGGCCGACTATCTCATTGGGCGCGGCGTGCAATACGGCCAGGGCTGGCTGTTCTCCAAGGCGCTACCGGCGGCCGAGTTCATTGCCTTCTACAATGACAGCAAACGCAGGCTCGGGGCCGGGCCGGCGGTGATCCGCCGCGAAATCGCTTGAGGCCCTTCACGCGGACGCGGCCTGGTGATGTTTGCGCGCGCGGTCCTGCATTCCTATATAGTCGCCGCAACGACAGGAGACTTTCATGACGACCGTAAAGACGCCGAAGGTGGTGAAAACCGATGCGGAGTGGCGGGCACAGCTCTCGCCGGAGCAGTATCGCGTCACGCGACAGCACGGCACCGAGCGTCCGTTCACTGGTCCGTTCCTCAACAACAAACAGACGGGCACCTACGAATGCGTCTGTTGCGGCCGGGCGTTGTTCCGCTCCGACACCAAGTTCGATTCCGGTTGCGGCTGGCCGAGCTACTTCGCCGCGGTCGACGATCAGGCGATCCGCGAGATCGAGGACCGCTCCCATTTCATGGTGCGCACGGAAATCCGCTGCGCCGATTGCGATGCGCATCTCGGCCACGTCTTTCCCGACGGCCCGCCGCCGACGGGGCTCCGCTATTGCCTGAACGGCCATGCCATGACGTTTACCGAGGATTGACACCGGGGCGCGGAAGGAGTGGCATGGGTGCTGTTCCGCCGGGAACGGCACCATGGCGCAAACGGCGCTAGAAGCAATAGATCGAGCAAGCGAGAGGAGGTCCGCATGCTACGCATCCTGACTGCCCTCGCCTTGCTGCTCCCCTCCGCCCTGACGGCGGCGGCGGCCGAGGATTGGGTTCCCTACGCCAACGCACGCTTTGGCTACGTGCTCGACATTCCCCCCGGGTTCGAACTGCAGAGCCAGGGCGACAATGGCGATGGCGCGAGTTTTCACGCCAACGACAACGGCGCGACCCTTTCGGTCTTCGGCAGCACACTCATGGACGGTGACTTCGAGACCGACATCAACGACCGCATGGGCTACGAGCGGGAGGGTGACTGGCGGATTTCCTATTCGCGTGTGACGGCCGCCTGGGCGAGTTTTTCGGGCGCGCGCGGTAACGAAGTGTTCTACACCCGCGCGATCGCGCTCTGTGACGGCAGTGCCGCCTATTTCCGCCTGCAGTACCGCAAGACCCGGCTCACCAGCTTCGATGGCGTGATTTCGCGCATGGCGGAGGCGTTGAGACCTTCAGAAGGTTGCCAGCATCCACCGGTCGCCGCGGCCGCCGGCGAAGCGCCAAACTGATCCCCGCTCAGGACGCGGCGCTGAAACAGGTCAGCACGGCCGAATAGTGTACCGCCGCTCCGGTTACGACGAAGCCATGCCAGATGGCGTTCTGGAAGCGCAGCTTTTCCCACACATGGAAGATCACGCCGGCAGAATAGATGATACCGCCGATCAGGATCAGCACGAGCGTCGTTGCCGTCAGCGCCGACAGCAGCGGGCCAACCGCGAGCACGCCGCTCCAGCCCATGGCGAGATAGAGCAGGATCGCCAGCCGGTCGAAGCGGCCGGGGAAGAAGCACTTGATGGCAACGCCAAGGCCGGCGATCGCCCAGATGCCGATCAGCATCACGAACAGGAAGGGATCATCGAGGCCGCGCTGCAGGAAGGGCGTATAGGTCGCGGCGATCAGCACGAAGATCGAGGAGTGGTCGAAGCGGCGCAGGAACCACTTGGTGCGCGAAACCGGGTAAAGATTGTAAAGAAAGGAGATCGAGAGGGTCGCGAGCAGCCCCGCGCCATAGACGGCGGCGGCGGCAAGCTGGCCGGTCGTGCTCCACAGCGTTGCGTAGAAGATCAGCGCGGTCACGCCAACCAAGGCAGCCGCCAGGCCGATGCCGTGAACGATGCCGTCGGCAATCAGTTCCGAACGGTCATAGTTCCATTTGACGCCTGCGAATTCCACGTCTTCCCTCTCCCCGAGCCTTTTCTTCTCCGGCGGCGCGCATGCCCCATCGCACCGCAACGTTTCCACCATCCTGCCACAAGGCCGCGCCGCGGCAAAGAAGCAGGGACGTGGCAAAAGCATCAACTTTTGCAACGCATTACAACAATCGCATGACCGGTCTGAGAAGTTTGACGGGAGACTTGCCGAAGGCCACGGCGATGACCACATGAACGGCCGAAGGATGCGATCGGGAGGATCATCATGTCAGTCTTGCGTAGCCCTCAGCCGGATCAGGCGGCCGCGCTCAGCGACCTCTGCGTGCGATCAAAGGCCGTTTGGGGTTATGACGCCGCCTTCCTTGAGGCATGCCGGGCGGCTTTGACGCTCACAGCCGACGACTGGATGGATTCGGAGCTTCAGGTCGCCATGGAAGGCGAGCGCATCCTCGGCCTGGCGCAGGTCCGCGGGAGCGGACAGGTGGTTGAACTGGACAAGCTGTTCATCGAGCCGGAAGCACGGGCGGCAGGCATTGGCCGGCAGCTTTTCGACTGGTGCGTCGCAGCCGCCCGCAAGCGCGGCGCAACGGTCATGACGATCGATGCGGATCCCGGCGCTGCCGACTTTTACCGCCGCATGGGCGCGGTCGATGACGGGGTCGTCGCGTCGAGCGTGATCCCCGGGCGGTTCCTTCCCCGACTGAAAGTGGATTTGGCGAGCGGTCCGACCGCCTGACGTCAACGCCCGCCGCTGGCGACCTCGGCCGCGCACTCCTGACAGAGTGGCGCATGAGGCACAGCCTGCAGGCGCGCCGCCGAAATCGGCAGGCCGCAGCGCACGCAGGTTCCGAAGGTGCCGGCGGCGATCCGATCGAGCGCGGCATCGATCGCGCGGATCTCCTCCTGGCCCGCAAGGCCAAGGCCTTCGAGAACCTCGTCCCCTTCCCGCTCGGTCACCCGGTCCGGGACATCAGCGTTCATCGGCTCATCGAGATCGTGCTCGATCCTGACCAGACGCCCCTGCAGCTCCGCCTTGCGGCGTGTCAGGCGGTCGTGAAAGTCGTCAAGCCCATGTTTGTCCATCTGAAGACTCCTTGGCGGTGGCGGCGCGAAGGTCTCGCGCCGCATGCGCTCTTGTTGTTCGTGGCTTACCGGTCGACGAGAACGGCGCAGGGGCAATGGCTGACGACCCGGCTTGCCGTCGATCCGATGAAGTAGTCGATGAGACCCGGCCGATGGGACGCGATGATGACGAGATCGGCGTTTTCTTCGCTGGCAAGGGCGTTAATGGTGCCGGCGGCCCCGCCGGTGCGGATTTCGATGCGGCCCTTGATCCCATGCTTGGTTTTGAGCGCCTCGAGCGTCTTTAACGCCTGCTTTCGGGATTCCTCGACCATTTCCAGCGGGAAATCCACGATCATGTAGCCTTGCGCATAGGCGTTCAGATCCTCGACGACGTTCAGCAGGATAATCTCGCCCCCCTCATCGATCAGCTTTTCGGCAATGCCGAGCACGGACTCGCCGTGTTCGAGCTGATCCATGGCAATCGGGACGATGATCTTCTTGTACATGCTGTACTCCTTCTGTTGCCCACGCGGATCGCCAGGCTGTTGCCACAGGCCAATCCCTCGTCTCAAGATTGCGCCTCGACGGCATCTTCGGCTTTGATTGAAATCAAATCGAAAGCGCTGCGCGCGCATGGCCCCACTCGAAATGAGGTAGGGCGACGACAACCACTGTCAACGCGCGTCGAACACAACATCAAGTGACTGACAGGCTTCCGTGAACGAACGAGGCGGCCCATATTCCCAACAGTTTCGATGAAACTGAAACGGCGAACCGGCCGTAGCTTCGATGCCAAGGAGACAGACATGACCTCGCAGGAGACTTTCGACATGCCAACCGACCATGCGCTTGCCATGCCCGCGCATGTCGAGCATGCGCATCTGGTCGTCCAGGATCTGCCGGCCGTGTCCGCCTGGTATCAGAAGATCATGGGCCTGAGCCCGATCGAAGCGAGCAAGAGCGGCGAGACGCTGGGCGTCAATGGCCACCCGCTGCTGACGCTGACGACCGAAGGCAACGCCGCGCGGGCGCCACGCAACGCGCCTGGCCTCTTCCACAACGCCTTTCTTGTTCCGAGCCGCGAAGAACTCGGCCGCTGGCTCGCCCATATCGCGCACAACAATATCAGGCTGCAGGGCGCGTCCGACCACCTGGTCAGCGAGGCGATTTACCTCGCCGATCCGGAAGGCAACGGCATCGAAGTCTATCGCGACCGACCGCGGAGCGAATGGACGTTTAAGCCGGATGGGACCGTCGGCATGGATACGCTGCCGCTCGATCTGCAGGCGCTCTACGACGAAGCACCCAAGGACAATTGGGGCGGCATGGCGGACGGGACGGCCATCGGCCATATCCATCTGCAGGTGTCCGATATTCCTCAGGCCGATGCTTTCTTCCGCGACGTGCTGGGCCTGGGGCTGATGGCACGCTATCCCGGCGCGAGCTTCTTCGGCGCGGGCAAGTACCACCATCACGTCGCCGCCAATATCTGGAACTCGCGGGGTGCGCCGAAGCGCGAAGGCCACATGACCGGACTTTCGGATTATACGATCCAGTACAAGGAGCCGGGCGAGCTCACAGCGGCGCTCGCGAAGCTCGATACGCTGGAAATCGCTGTCAGCCGCAACGGCAATGGCCACAGCCTCGTCGACCCCTGGGGCATCGGCCTCAAGCTCGTCGCCTGATCCTCTCTCCCAGGCCACAGGCGCCTTTGCGCCAGTGGCAAACTTGCCGGCCGCAGCCGCCTCAGGCGCTGCGGTCGTATTTTTGCTGGGCTTGCAGCACAGCCTCGATGTTCTCCTCCGCCCAGCGCGTCAGCGCCGCGACCGTCGATGTCAGCGTGCGACCGAGCGGAGTGATCGCATATTCCACGGTCACCGGCACCGTCGCAAAGACGCTGCGGCTGACGAGCCCGTCCCGCTCCAGCTTCTTCAGGGTCTGCGACAGCACCTTCTGCGAGATGCCGTCGATCTCGCGCTTCAACTGGTTGAAGCGCACCGGCTGTTCATCGAGCTTTCCAAGCACCAGCACGGCCCATTTGTCGGCAAGCCTGTCCAGCACCAGGCGGGTCGGACAGGTCTGGATATAGACGTCGTACTCCATCGGGCACCCCATCGCGGTTTCCGGGCGGAAACCATGTCACCAAAAACTGCCTCCTTTACAGCATTTTCCCGGACCAATATCCAGTATCCATCCGCAACATGGTTTCATTTGGATACTCAGGAGAACGGTGATGGCAGGCAAGATTCTGGTTCTTGGATCGAACGGGACGATCGGCAGCAAGGTGGTACGGGCGCTGGTCGCGCGTGGCGAAACGGTCAGGGCTGCGTCCCGAAAGGCGACAGCCGTTGATGGCGCGGAAGCCGTCGCCTTCGACTACGAGGATGCCACGACCTTTGGCCCGGCGCTCGACGGCGTCGACCGCCTGTTCGTTCTGACACCGGCGGGATATCTCGACCCGGTCGGGCTGGTCGGACCGATCATGGCCGCCGCTGCCGCGCGCGGCATCAAGGTCGTGCTGATGACCGTCATCGGCGTCGATGCGGACGACAACATCCCCTATCGCCAACTTGAGCTGCAGCTCGAGAAAACCGGAACACCCTTCGTCATCCTCCGGCCAAACTGGTTCTCCGACAATTTCCAGAGCTACTGGATCGAGGGTATCCGCCACGGCGCGATCGCGGTTCCGGCGGCCGAAGGCAGGACGAGCTTCATCGATACACGCGACATTGCCGAAAGCATCGTGGCAGCGTTGACCAGCGAAGCCTTCAACGGCCGCGCCTTCAACCTCACCGGGCCGGAAGCGCTGAGCTACGGCGAGGCGGCAGCGACCTGTCACGCGTGACCGTTAAGCCCATCGCCTACACGCCTGTCGATGACGAGACCTTCGTCGGCGTGCTGGTCGGCGCCGGGGTGCCCGAGGACTACGCCCGCTTCCTCGCGTCGATCTTCCATCCCGTGCGCGAAGGCTGGGTGGAAAACCCTACCGGCGACGTAAAGATATTGACAGGCCACGAGCCGCGTAGCCTGGAAACCTACGCCAAGGACAATGCCGAGGCTCTCAGGGCCTGACCGAACCCGGACGATGGCCGCTCGTTCCCGCGCGGGCGGCCTGCGTCAACACGCCGCTGGATAGTTCCCAGACAACCGATCAATAAACTTGAGTGTTATACTCACATATTTTAACCGCATGCCCAATCGGCCTCGCCCAAGGTCGCATTCATGCGGAGTTAATAATATGAAAAATAAGAATTTTCTTGCGGCTGCCCTGGCGAGCAGCACCCTTCTTTCGAGCCCCGCGCTGGCGGTGGATTTTCGTCCGCAGGCGGAAATCGAAGGCGGCTTCTTCAGCGGCGGGTCAGCTGCCGGCGGCGGCTTTTTCCTCCCCTTCGTGCTCGATTCGGGCGATGCGATTTTCATCGATACACGCGGGGCCATTGCCAACGATTCCGTCCGCCAGGGCTCCGTCGGCGTGGGCTATCGTTTCCGCGCCAACGACCAATGGGTCATCGGCGGCTACGGCTACTACGACTATCTGAAGAGCGACCACGGCAACGCCTTCAGCCAGCTGTCCTTCGGCCTCGAGGCGCTCAGCGGTGACCTCGAAATGCGCAGCAACTTCTATCTGCCTTTGACCGGCGCCAAGACGCTGAGCGCCTTCAATGCCGCCTATGTGCGCGACCACGTGCTCGTCTTCCAGGAAGGCAAGGAACGGGCGCGGCGCGGCATCGACGCCGAAATCGGCGGGCGCCTGCCTGTCTTTGCGGAAGACTCCAACGTTCAGCTGAAGGTTTTCGGCGGCAGCTACTGGTATGGCGGCCGCAACCTCGGCGACATGTTCGGCGCCAAGCTGCGTGCGGAACTGACCTTTGCCGACCTGCCGGGCCTTTCCGAGGGATCGACCGTCTCGCTCGGCGTGACCGGCACCTATGACAACGAGGACAAGCTGAAGGGCGCCGTCATGGCACGGCTGCGCATCCCGTTCGGCGCGACCGGCTCGACCGCCGATGCCTTCGATCCGATGACCCAGCGTGTCGAGCGCGCCACCCGCATCCGCACCCATGCAGGCGCCACCGGCGATGTCGAGGCCGCGCAGCTTGCCGGCACCGGCCGTAACGCCGGCCGGGTGGTGACCGTTTCCTCGGCTTCCGGCAATGCCTCCGACATCAACGCCCTGATCGGGGCTGCCGGCGCCGACGCGCTGATCCTCGCGGACGGCAACCTCGGTCTCGACCGCACACTCGCACTCGGCAACGGCCAGACACTCCTTGGCGGCGGCGGCGCAATTGCCGTTAGCGGCGCGCGCAGCGGCGCGACCGCAACCTTCGTCAATCAGGGTGCGGCCACCACGATCACCGGCTACAACCCGGCCCAGGACGTGATTGCCATGGCGTCGGGCAGCACCATCTCGTCGCTTTCGGTCCGCGGCGGCCTAGCCGGCATTTCGGCCACGAATACCGCAGATGTCACCGTCGACAAGGTCGACATTGGCGCCACCAACCACGACGGCATTCGCTTCACGCGCGTTAATGGCGCGCTGGTTCAGGACAGCCGCATCCACGACCTCTACATTTGCGAGAACAACACGACCTGCGAATTCTCGATCTACAACCCCAACAAGGCGCCCTATGCCGCCGTCAGCTCCGTCGGCAGCCGAAACGTGACGGTGCGCGACACTGTCATCGACAAGGTCACCTATGGGGTCTTTGCCGGCGGCGAGTTCAGGAAGGTCGGACGGACAGACTACGAACTGGTCACCGGCACGCAGAACGTCACGCTCGACAAGGTGACGATCAGCAACTCCCGCCGCGAAGGCGTGCTGCTCGTCGCCGGCAAGGATGTCAGGCTCAACCGTGTAACGGTCGACAATGCCAAGCAGGACCGGGACATGGATCTCGTTGTGCTGCAGGGCACCTCCAACGTCGCGATCAACGACATGCGGCTCTTTGGCGGCATCAACGGTCTGATGCTGGTCTCGAGCCCGAACCTCGATGCGACGACCACCAACGTCAACGTCAAAGGACTGACCGTCGACGGTACCCGCAACGCCGGCATCTTCTTCAATCCCGTCTCCGGGATTTCGCTCGAGGACGTCAAGGTAACGAATGCCGGCACCTATGGCGCCTTCATCTACGGCAACGAGTTCGAGTTCCTTGGAGGACCGGTGCGCGACGTCGTGCTGAAGAACATGACCGTCGACAAAGCTGGCAAGGCGGGCCTCTACTTCTCGGGCCCGACCGAAGACATCACCGGCAATGTCAGCGTGAGCAACACGCCGAAGGATTGCTTGCTCGACAACGGCTGGTCGGCCGGGACGATCACCCAGTCGCCGGGTTCGGTGCTGACCGTCAACGGCGTGAAGCTCGATCAGGGCAACGCCGCGGCCCGTTGCCGCTGATAGCCGAAGCCACGCCCGGGCGACCGGGCGTGGCTCTTTTGTCCGGTTTGCTTCGCCGCGCGATCTATACCGGGCGTCGGCATTCGAAGGTGACCACGTGGTCACCATCTCGTGGAACTCTACCAAAGGCATAATCGCCGGAAACGACGATATCGGCGAAACCGGCTGCTTGCAGCGTCAGTGCCATTTCCTGAACGCCCCACCAGCGCATGGTGAAGAATTCGAGCTCGCTCGACGCCAGCCGTCGCTCCTGCCAGAGGTCGTAGCGCAGGTGGGAAACGGTCGTCTGGCCGATGATGTCGGTCTTCACACGCTGGCTGGTCAGGGTCAAAAGGTCGCCCGTCTCCGTTTGCCAGCTCCGGATATTCGGCTGCAGGTCGGCAACCATGTCGCCCGGGTAAAGATCGAAGATCAACCGACCATCCGGCGCCAGGTGATCGTAAAAGCGCTTCAGCACGGCTGATGCCGCTGCATGATCGGCGATCAGCTGCAACGAACCGGCGGGTACGACAATCGCATCGAAGCGCTTTGCATAGGTGAAGGTTTCGAAGGTCTGGCGAGACAGGGCCGGCGCCAAGTCGCGGCCGGCGCATTGGGCGAGGCAATAGTCGAGCATGTCCTGCGAGGCATCAAACCCGCAGACATCGAAACCGGCCTCCAGCAACGGGATCAGCGCTCGGCCGTTGCCGACGGCTGGTTCGAGGATCGGCCCACGATAGCCCTCGAGCCTCTGCCGATAATACTCGATGTCGCCGAAGGACTTTCCAATATATTTGTCTAAATTATAAACATGAGAGGCAAGTCTGCCATAGGTATTGTTCACGATACCTCTGCTCCCGATAAAACAAAGCAACGCTGTGCTTTATACGGGAGTATGCGACCAGGGCTGTTGTTTGCCAGCCACGCCGACGCTTTATCGTCACCGCCCAAACGTGTCAGAAGCGCGCCGGCCGGATGAACTTGCCGTAAACCCAGCCCTCCTGCCAGTTTCCACTGCGCTGCGGATCGTGCCAAATCTGGCACCAAGTGGCCCGCACGGCCTGGCGCTGGGCCGAAGCCGACCAGCGGGCGATGCGCTTGAGATCGACACCGTTCATGCAGCGGCCGGTCATCTGCAGTTTCGTGCCGTTGGGATAGCCGGCGCGGATCGCCGAGGAGGAGGATGGCCAGGCGCGCGCGTTGAGCACGTCGTTCCAGTCGACCCCGGACACTTCCCAGGCGGCGAACGTGCTTGCGGTAGCGGGAAGTGCGGTGGAGAGCGCCCCGGCCAGAATGGCCGCCTGCACCAGCTTGTTCAACATGCCCATCTCCATTGCCCCTTGATCAGACCGCCAGTCGTTGCGGCAGAAAACAGAATGCGACCCCTCGGCTGAATTGCAACTGAATGGATTCACGACGAGAGCGCCCCTTATCCCATGACGACGTGGGCATGCCGCCCGCCCCGGTTTTCCGGGACGGGGTCTTGTCAGCCCGGCAGGCGGCAGACGACGCCGACCAGCCGCGCGACCACGGGGCGGACCATGAGCACGCAGATGAAGGCGACGGGCATGGCGAGCGCGTAGGAACCGAGCACGCGGGCCGGGTAGCCGGCGTCGATGCCGGTGTTGACGCCGATGATGACGCAGCACATCAGGAACGCCATGATCGCCGACATGAAGAAGGCGAAGGCAACGGGGGCCGCACGCGGCGGCAGCTTGCGGCTGCGCGCGAGCCGCGGCGCCGATAGGGTGTCTTCCATCAGAAGTCTCCTGGTTTGATCGAGGGAACCACCCCCTCGTTTCTGGCCGCACTATACGGATCGCGTCGCAGCCAGGTAGGCCATTGCAGCCTTGTTCAGAAACAGGCAAAACCATCGAATAGATGTTTCCATTCGATGGTTTGGGTTATGGACACTTTGCGCGGCGTCGAGAGTTTCGTCAGGAGCGTCGAGGAAGGCAGCATCGCCGCGGCGGCACGAAAGCTCGGGATTACACCCGCTTCCGCGAGCCAGAACATTGCCCGCCTGGAGCGAACGCTCGGCAGCCGGCTGCTCAGCCGCACCACGCGCCAGTTGGGCCTGACCGAGAGCGGGCGGATTTACTACGAGAGGGTGCGCGGCGTCGTACACGAGCTGGAGCTTGCAGCCGCCGCCGTTTCGGCACTCAGCACCGAGCCGCGCGGGCCGCTCAAGATCGCCTCATCCGTCGCCTTCGGTCGTCATGTGGTGGCGCCGCTCGTCCCCTCCTTCGCCGCCCGGTATCCGGATGTCTCGATCGAGCTCGTCGTCACCGACCGCGAGATCGATCATATCGGCGAAGGCATCGACATCAGCGTGCGCTTCGGCCTGCAGCTCGAACAGGGGCTGATTGCCCGCAAGCTTGCCTCCGTGCCGATGATCATCTGTGCAGCCCCCTCCTATCTGGAGCGACGCGGCCGCCCGCAGCAACCCGAAGATCTCGTGCACCACGATTGCCTCGTCTACCGCTATGCGGGGCATGGCCGGATCTTTCGCTGGGCGTTTACCCGCGACGGCCTGCGCTTCGAGCCGGAACTGAAGGCGACGATCGTCAGCAACGATATCGACACGCTCGCCGAGATGGCGATCGCCGGCGCCGGCATCACCCGGCTCGGCGCCTTCATCGCAGCGCCGCTGATCGAACGCGGGCTGGTGGTGCCGCTGTTCGGCGAACTGCCGCAGGAGGGATTGGCCAGCACCGACCACGAGCCCTTCGATTTCTATGCCTGCTTTGCCGACCGCCAGGCGCAAACGCCGAAGGTGCGCGCGTTCATCGAGCATGCGGTGCAGAGCCTGAAGGGGCGCTGGTAGGTCTTACCCACCGGTGACGGGGACCGGAGCGGCAGCCGTTTCCTTGCGCACGACTTCGACGCCTCGCCGCTGCTTCAGCCGATAGCCGACCTCGACGATGGCATGGATGGCCGGGATGAACTCCGCGCCGAGCTCACTGAGGCTGTATTCCACGGAAGGCGGCGACGTCGGCATGATCCGCCGCTCGACAGCACCCTTCTCCTCAAGTTCCTTCAACCGAGTGCTCAGCACCTTTGCCGAAATACCGGGCACGTCGATCCTCAGTTCGCTGAAGCGGCGCGGTCCGGCGCTCAAGGACCAGAGGATGTTCGGCGTCCATGCGCCGCCGAGTAGCACCATGCACTCGCCGACCGGGCAGTTCGGCGGCAAGGCCGCGGCCCGATTTTTCCGAATTTTCAAGCTCATGGGCAAAACTTTCCAGTTACCGCCGGGAAACCGGAAAGGGAGGTAACATAAGGTTATCTGATATACAAAGGTTACCGCTTCCGCTTAGGTTCCGCCGTCCTCGACAAACGGACAATCATTTCAGAAGGAACCAGATGATGAAGCTCTATTACGCCCCCGGCGCCTGTTCGCTTTCCCCCCATATCAGCCTGCACGAGGCCGGTGCCGATTTCGAGATCGTCCGGGTCGATACCAAGACTCATCGCACCGAGACCGGTGCGGATTACAAGGCGGTCAACCCCAAGGGCTACGTACCGGCGCTGGTGCTGGAAAGCGGCGAGGTCGTTACCGAAGGTGCTGCTGTGGTGCAGTACATCGCCGATCGCTTTCCGGCGGCGAAACTTGCGCCTGAAAACGGCACGCTGGCGCGCACCCGCCTTCAGGAACAGTTGAACTTCATCTCATCGGAACTGCACAAGGCCTTCTCGCCGCTGTTCGACCCGACCGCATCCCCCGATGCAAAGGAGGCAGCCACGCTGCAGGTGGCGAAACGCTTGACCCATGTCGAAAGCCTGCTCGCGGACGGGCGCCCTTACCTGCTCGGGGAGGTCTTCTCCGTCGCCGACGCCTATCTCTTCACGGTCGTGAACTGGAGCAGCGGCACCGGGATCGCGCTCATGCAATGGCCGCATCTCGCAGCCTACATGCAACGGATCGGCGCACGTCCTGCCGTGCGCAGCGCAATGCAGGCGGAAGGCCTGGTCGCGGCATGAGCGCGTCACCGAAGGATCCGCAGTTCGCAGCCATCGTCGACGTCCTGCAACGCTACTTCGACGGGCTCTATCGCAGCGACACCGACATTCTCAGGCAAGTCTTCCACCCGAAGGCGCTCTATGCGACCGCAACGGACGGAACCCTGCTCGAACTCGACATGGACAGGTACTTTCCGATCGTCGAAAAACGTCCCTCGCCCGAAAGCCGAGACGAAGCGCGCATCGACCGTATTCTTTCCATCGAGTTCGCCGGCCCCGTAACCGCATTTGCCAAGGTGCAATGCGCCATCGGCGAGAAGGCCTTCACCGACTTTTTGTCCCTGGTCTTTCTTGACGGCCGCTGGCAGATCATCGCCAAGGTCTTCCATTACGACATCGCATCCGCGCAATAGGAGAAGCTTGTGCCCTACGTAAACATCAAGATCACCCGCGAGGGTGCAACGTCCGAGCAGAAAGCAACCCTGATCAAGGGCGTCACCGATCTCCTTCACACCGTGCTCAACAAGGATCCGGCCACCACCTTCGTTGTCATCGACGAAGTGGCGCTCGAAGACTGGGGCGTCGGTGGATTGCCGGTTGATGCGTACCGGCGAAAGGTCGGCGAAAAATCGTAGCAACACGCTGCCCCTACCCACCACGATGGAAGGGGCAGCCGCCCACCCGATGCCGCGGTGATCCGCGCGCAGGTCGATTGCGCTTGATCGCTTTCGACAGGGTCTCTATCTCATTGTCTCCCGCCGCATTGATCCCGGAGACGTATCTTGTCCGTATTCAGCAACCTCCCCAAAGCTCCCGTCGCCGCAAAGAAGCCGGTCAGCGACACGCGCCACGGCATTACCCGCACCGACGACTATGCCTGGCTGCGCGCGGACAATTGGCAGGCGATGTTCAAGGATCCCTCGATCCTCGATCCTGATATCCGCAAGCATCTGGAGGCCGAAAACGCCTACATGAACGCGGCGATGGATGACACCAAGGCACTTCAGAAGACGCTGTTTGCCGAGATGCGCGGCCGGATCAAGGAGGACGACAGCTCGATCCCGGTCAAGGACGGTCCCTTCGCCTACGGCCATGCCTATGTCACCGGCGGCGAGCAGCCGCGTTACTTCCGCATTCCCCGTGACGGCGACCACAAGGACGAGGCGATCCGGCAATTGCTGCTCGACGGCGACAAGGAAGCCGAAGGCAAGGCCTATTTCCGCCTTGGCGGGCTCGACCATTCGACCGACCATAGCCTCGGCATCTGGGGCTATGACGACAAGGGTTCGGAGTATTTCACGCTTCGGGTGCGCGACCTCGCAACTGGCGAAGACCTGGCAGACGTGATCGAGAACACCGGCGGCGGCGGCGCCTGGGCGCCCGATGGCAAGAGCTTCTTCTACACAGTGCTCGACGACAACCACCGCCCGTCGAAGATCTTCCATCATATCCTCGGCACCGCCCAGACCGACGACCGGCTGGTCTTCGAGGAGACGGATCCCGGCTTCTTCATGTCGGTCGGCGGCTCGCTGCTCGACGATTTCATCTACATCGACATCCACGATCACGAGACGAGCGAATACCGACTGCTCTCGACAAAGGATCTGACGGCTGAGCCGAAGCTCGTCGCCGAGCGCGTCACCGGGCTCGAATACGCGATGACCGAAGGCGGCGACGTCTTCTACATCCTCACCAATGCCGACGGCGCCAAGGACTTCAAGATCGTCGAAGCGCCGGTCACGGCACCGGGCAAGGAGAATTGGCGCGAGGTGGTGCCGCATAAGCCCGGCACACTGATCCTCAGCCACATGGCCTATGCCCGCCACCTCGTCTGGCTGCAGCGCCGCGAAGGCCTGCCGGAGATCGTCATCCGCGACCGCAAGACCGGCGAAGAGCACGCGATCGCCTTTGCCGAAGAGGCCTATTCGCTCGGCCTTTCCGGTGCTGCCGAATACGACACCGACGTCATCCGCTTCTCCTACTCGTCGATGACCACGCCGTCGCAGCTCTTCGACTACGACATGGCGACGCGCGCGCGCACGCTCTTGAAAACCCAGGAAGTGCCTTCGGGCCACAACCCGGACGACTATGTCACCCGCCGCGTCTTCGCGCCGTCCTGGGATGGCACCGAAGTGCCGGTGACGCTGCTTTACCGCAAGGACACGCCGCTCGACGGTTCGGCGCCCTGCCTGCTCTATGGCTATGGCGCCTACGGCATCACCATTCCGGCCGGCTTCAACACCAATTGCCTGTCGCTGGCCGATCGCGGCTTCGTCTATGCCATCGCCCATATCCGCGGCGGCAAGGATCGCGGCTTTGCCTGGTACGAAGACGGCAAGATGGCCAAGAAGACCAATACCTTCAAGGATTTCATAGCGGCCGCTGACTATCTGAATCAACAGAAGTTCACGTCCTACGCGAAGATCGTCGCAGAAGGCGGCTCCGCCGGCGGCATGCTCATGGGCGCGATCGCCAATATGGCGCCGGAGAAGTTCACCGGCGTTATCGCGGCCGTACCCTTCGTCGACGTGCTCAACACCATGCTCGACGACACCCTGCCGTTGACCCCGCCGGAATGGCCGGAATGGGGCAACCCGATCGAGAGCCGCGAGTTCTACGACATCATCGCCGGCTACTCGCCCTACGACAATGTCGAGGCGAAGTCCTATCCCGCGATCCTGGCACTCGGCGGTCTCACCGATCCGCGCGTCACCTATTGGGAGCCGGCGAAGTGGGTCGCGCGGCTGCGCGAGAAGACGACGGGCAGCGCGCCGATCCTGTTGAAGACGAACATGGACGCCGGCCATGGCGGCGCTTCGGGTCGCTTCCAGCGGCTCGAGGAGATCGCCTTCGAATACGCCTTTGCCATCAAGGTCGCCGGCAAGATGTAAACGGATCGGGATGAGGAAACCTGTTTGCGTTTTTCTCCTCCCATTGCCACCTGATGTGAAAGGTCCCGCCATGCCCGTCCACGTCGCCCTGCTGCGAGCCGTCAATGTCGGTGGTACGGGATCGCTTCCAATGGCCGACCTCAAGGCGATCTGCGAGGGGCTCGGCTTTGCCGACGTCAAGACCTACATCCAGAGCGGCAACGTGCTGTTCCGCTCCGATCTGCCGGCGGCAGACGCGGCGGCAATGCTGGACAGCGCACTTCAGGAAAAGCTCGGTAAGGCGCCAGGCGTGATGATCAGGACCGGCGCGCAATTGCAGGCGATCGCCGATCAGGCCCCCTTCCCGGACGCCAAGCCCAATCTGCTGCTTGTCGTTTTCCTGCGCGAGCCGGCACCATCAGACGCGCTCGACAAACTCGTGGCACCCGATGGCGAAGAAGCCCAGGTTGCCGGAGCTGAGATCTATATCCACTTCCCGAACGGCTCCGGCCGTTCGAAGTTCAAGCTGCCGGCCGCCAAGCCAGGCACCGCGCGCAACCTCAACACGGTGCGCAAGCTTGCTGCCTTGGCGCTTGAGATGGAAGGTTGACGCACCGCAAGGCGCCATTCCGGACGGAAAACCGCGCCACACTTTTCCTGGAATTGCTCAGGCTGCCGGCTGGAACAGCAGCCGGACGAAGGATCGGAGCACGAGCAGCTGCTGCGGCAGGCTTTCAGGCTGCTTCAGCGCCTTCGACAGGATGATGCCGCCTTCAAGCACGGTCGAAACCATATCGGCCAGCTGGTCGACGTCGAGCGGCTCGCGTGGCCGGTAGACTTGCATGATCGCCTCGAACATCGTGCCGAAACGCCGACGCCACATCAGCGCCGCCTGCCGGTTGATCTCCTGGATCTCGCGATCGAAAGCACGCTCCTGCGTGCACATCACCGCGACCAGGCAGCCGGGATGGCCGTTCGGCAGGTCAGCGAGAATTTCCGACAGCATCTTCAGTCCCAGAAGAAAAGCCTGCAGCGGGTCGTCTGACAATTGATGGGCGCGGCCGAAGATCTCGTCGTAGATGCGCTCGTCGTTCTCGATGTAGCGCTCGAGCAGAGCCCGCGCGAGTTCGTTCTTGTCGCGGAAATGGTAGAAGAATCCGCTCTTGGTGATGCCGGTCTCGGCGATCAGCTCGTCGATCGAAGTCGCGCCGAAACCCTTGGCAAGCACCGCCGCCTCGGCGACGTCGAGGATTCTGGCGCGCGTTTCCTCACCCTTTCGCATTAGCTGCTCCCTACCATTGGTACGGTTTCCAGCAATTACTCGGTGGCCAGCTCCTAGCGCAGCGGCGGCTGCAAGCCAGTAAGTCACTGATTTTTCGACACTAATTTAGTATATTAGCAATAGTATACCGCAAGTCGTCTAGTTTAGAAGATGATCATAAGGCAGAAATTTACTTGGTTCTGCGGTGTTGGAGGCATCCGCGGGCCCTTCAGCCAAGACTGAACCGGTGGAGACCGATATGGCCAAATACAGACGCAGCCTGCCGCTCTTGAAGGGTGGACTGTTCCTGAGTGACGGTGGCATCGAAACGACGCTGATCTTTCATGAGGGCATCTCCCTCCCGCATTTTGCCGCCTTCGTGCTCATTTCGACGGCGGACGGGCGCCGGCGCTTGCTCGACTACTACAAGCGATATCTCGCAATTGCACAGCAGCACGGCACCGGCTTCGTGCTCGACACACCCACCTGGCGCGCCAGCGCCGATTGGGGCGTGAAGCTCGGCTATGACGCCGCGGCCCTGGCCGAGGTCAACCAGAACGCCATCTACATGCTGGCGGAACTGCGCGCCGAGTACGAACGTCCGCAAGCGCCGATCGTGCTTAGCGGCGCCATCGGGCCGCGCGGCGACGGCTATCGCCTGGGCCGCATGAGCGCGGATGAGGCCGAGGATTATCACGGACCACAGATCTCCGCCTTTGCCGCCAGTGACGCCGATATCGTCGGCGCCTATACGCTGACCAGCATCGACGAGGCGACCGGCATTGCCCGGGCCGCCCAGAGCCATGGCATGCCCTGCTCGATTGCCTTCACGGTGGAAACCGACGGCCGGCTCCCAGACGGCCGAACCCTTCAGGCCGCGATCGAGACCGTTGATGCGGCGACCGGCGGCTATCCGCACTACTACATGATCAACTGTGCCCACCCCGATCATTTCGAGACCAGCCTCGATACAGGGAGCGCCTGGGCGCAGCGCATTGCCGGTATCCGAGCCAACGCTTCCAGGATGAGCCATGCCGAGCTCGACAACAGCGAAATCCTGGATGCCGGGGATCCCCTCGACCTCGGCCAGCGTTATCGAACACTGACGACGCATTTGCCACGATTGCGCATTCTTGGCGGTTGCTGCGGCACCGACCATCGCCACATCGCGGCAATCTGCGAGGCCTGCCTTCCACCGACGGCGCTTAGCGCCTGAGGCGCGGGGCCTCGCCCTCCCGGCCCTCTCGCAAGCAATTGCGGGAGGGCGCCTTCTCGTCGCCACCCTCGCGAAAGCCACAGTGTTTGTGTAGACTTGAACGGAAAGGACGGCAGCCGGACATCCCGGCAAAGGCCGTTGACCGCCCTGTCATGAATTACGCTCCCGCCTCGCCGACCGGAAATGCCGAAGCCTTTGCCTTCGACAACAGCTACGCGCGCCTGCCGCAGCAGTTCTTCGCGCGCGTCGCGCCCACTCCGGTGGCGGAGCCCTGGCTGATCAAGCTCAACAAGCAATTGGCCGAGGAGCTCGGTCTCGACGTGGCGACGCTCGAACGCGAGGGCGCCGAGATCTTTTCGGGCAACCGCCTTCCCGCCGGTGCCGATCCGCTTGCCATGGCTTATGCCGGCCACCAGTTCGGCACCTTCGTGCCGCAACTCGGTGATGGCCGGGCGATCCTCCTTGGCGAGGTGATCGACCGCAACGGGAAGCGGCGCGACATCCAGCTCAAAGGACCGGGCCAGACCCCCTTCTCACGGCGCGGCGACGGGCGCGCGGCACTCGGTCCAGTCTTGCGCGAGTACATCGTCAGCGAGGCGATGTACGCGCTCGGCATTCCGACGACACGGGCGCTTGCCGCCGTCGTCACCGGGCAACCGGTCTATCGCGAACAGATCCTGCCGGGCGCCATCGTCACGCGGGTCGCGGCAAGCCATATGCGCGTCGGCACGTTCCAATTTTTCGCGGCGCGCGGCGATATAGAGTCGGTGAAGGTGCTTGCCGACTACGCGATCGATCGCCACTACCCTGAGGTCAGGGACGCTGAACGGCCCTATCTTGCCTTCTACAAGGCGGTTACCGCGCGCCAGGCGGAGCTGATCGCGCGCTGGCTGCACGTCGGCTTCATTCATGGCGTGATGAACACCGACAACATGACGATCTCGGGCGAGACAATCGACTTCGGCCCTTGCGCCTTCCTCGATGCCTATGATCCCAAGAAGGTGTTTTCCTCGATCGATCAGATCGGTCGCTATGCCTATGCGAGCCAGCCGGCGATCGGGCAATGGAACCTGGCGCGCCTGGCAGAAACCCTGGTGCCGCTCTTCGGCGACAACCAGGATACGGCAGTGGAACTGGCCAATGATGCGCTCGGCGAGTACGGCGCGATCTTCCAGCGCCACTGGCTGGATGGCATGCGGCGCAAGATCGGATTGGCCATGAGCGAAAAGGGAGATCTCGACCTGTTGCAGGCGCTGCTGACGGCCATGCATCAGGGGGAAGCGGATTTCACCCTCACCTTCCGGCGGCTGTGCGACAGCGCCCGCGACCCGGCCGCCGATGCCGTGCTCGCCTCAACCTTTGCCTCTACCGGGGCAATCGGGCCGTGGCTGCAAGAGTGGCGTCAGCGTCTCAGCCGCGAGAAGGCGACGCCGGATGAACGCGCGACCGCGATGATGGCGGTCAACCCGGCCTTTATTCCGCGTAACCACCGGATCGAAGAGGCGATCGCGGCCGCGACCGAGGATGCGGACTTCTCGCTCTTTGAGGCCCTGGTCGAAGTTACCGCCAACCCCTATGCCGACCAGGCGCAGTTTGCCCGCTACCAGGCTCCGCCGAGCCCGGGAGAGGAAGTCCAGCGCACCTTCTGCGGCACATAGGCGTCTCAGGAATGCGGCATTCCAGTGCGCCGTATTTCCGCGGCCTTGCGCTTCTGCTGCCAGGCCGATTCATCAAATCGTTCTATGCCGCTGTTTTTACACGGTGACCGGCAACTGGCCGCCCTCAGCCAACGCGCCGCCAGCGGCGCTTGGTCGCTTGGCCGCAACTTTATTGCGGGCCTGCGAATATTTCCGCGTTGCGGAATGTGGCTATTGAAAGGCAAAGACGGCGCGTTAGGTCCTAACAGGACAGGCGCTCTGCGCCTTCCCTGACCGGGCGGCCGCGACAAGGCTTGCGACCGCCGCTTCGAAGCCACCTGTCTCACGCGGTCCCGGCGACGGACCGCCGCAATGGAAAGAACCGTGCCACGGCACCGTTCTTCGATGCGGGAGTTCCCATCATGCTCGTTCTGACGGCCATCGTCTTTGCAATCATCGGCCTCGCGCTTGGCGGCGGCGGCGCCAAGCTGCTGATGCTTGGCGGCAGCCCCTATTACCTCGCAATCGGCATCGGCTTCCTGCTGACGGCGGTGCTGCTGTTCATGCGGAAATCGGCGGCGATCTGGCTCTATGCGTTCATGATCCTGGGCTCGCTCGGCTGGGCGGTGTCTGAGGTCGGTTTCGACTGGTGGCAGCTTGGCCCGCGTGGCGGCGTTATCGTCCTTCTGGGGCTCTGGCTGCTGTTGCCGGCCGTGCGCCGGCCGCTCGGCTTCGAAAGCCCGACGGGCGAGCGTTATGCCGTGAGTGGCTGGCCGCTGGCATTTGCGGTGCTGGTATCGGTCGGTGTCGCGGGCTACGCAATCATGCAGGACCCGCACGACATACGCGGCGATCTGCCGAGCGATGTCGTCGCTGAAAATCCACCGCTCGGCGGCTCGGTACCGCCGGGCGAATGGCACCAGTACGGGCGCACCGCCTTCGGCCAGCGCTATTCGCCGCTCGATCAGATCACGCCTGAGAATGTCGGGGGGCTGAGGGTTGCCTGGCAATATCAGACCGGCGACATCAAGCGACCCGACGACGTGGGCGAGACGACCTATCAGGTGACGCCGCTCAAGATCAAAGACACGCTCTATGCCTGCACACCGCACAACTGGGCGATCGCGCTCGATGCGGCAACCGGCGAAGAGAAATGGAAATATGACAGCAACTCGGGCATGAACCCGGACCGCCAGCACCAGACCTGCCGCGGCGTTACCTATTGGGCCGACCCGGCTGCAGCCCCGGGCAGCCCCTGCACCGAACGGGTGTACCTTCCGACCTCCGACGCGCGGTTGATCGCGCTCGATGCGGCGACGGGGTCCGTCTGCACCAGCTTTGCCGACAATGGCGTCCTGCATCTCGAAACGGGCATGAAATACAACCCGGCCGGTTACTATTATTCGACGTCGCCGCCGGTTGCCGTCGCCGGCAAGCTGATCATCGGCGGTGCGGTCAACGACAACTATTCCACCCAGGAACAGTCCGGCGTCATCCGCGCGTTCGACATCAACACCGGTGCGCTGATCTGGAACTGGGACAGCGGCAACCCTGATGTGACGGCACCGCTCCCCGAAGGCCAGACCTACACCACCAACTCGCCGAACAGCTGGTCGGTCTTCAGCTATGACGAGGGTCTCGGCCTCGTCTACATCCCCATGGGCAACCAGGTGCCCGACCAGCTCGGCATGGGCCGCAGCGAACACGTCGAGAAATATTCCTCCTCGATCGTCGCGCTCGACATCAATTCGGGCGCGGTGCGCTGGGTTCGCCAGACCGTACATCACGACCTCTGGGACATGGACGTGCCGGCGCAGCCGGCGCTGCTTGACATCACCAAGGAGGACGGCACCGTCGTGCCAGCTTTGGTCGGACCGACGAAACAGGGCGACATCTACGTGCTCGACCGCAGGAGCGGCGAACCGATCATCCCGGTCGAGGAGGTGCAGGCGCCGGGTGGCGCGATCCCCGAGGACTTCACCGCCCCGACCCAGCCGGTCTCCGGCCTCACCTTCATGCCTGCACCGCTGCAGGAAAAAGACATGTGGGGCGTCACGCTGTTCGACCAGCTTGCCTGCCGCATCGCGTTCCGCTCGCTGAAATATGAGGGACGCTACACGCCGCCGTCGATCGAGGGCACGCTCGTCTATCCCGGCAACTTCGGCACCTTCAACTGGGGTTCCGTCGCGATCGATCCGGAGCGGCAGGTGATGTTCGGCATGCCGACCTATCTCGCCTTCACCTCGCGTCTCGTGCCCCGCGACCAGGTGCCGCCGAAGGGCCAGGACGAGAAGGGGTCGGAGCAAGGGCTCAATCGCAACGCTGGAGCGCCCTATGGCGTCTTCATGGGCCCCTTCCTTGGACCGCTCGGCATTCCCTGCCAGGCGCCGCCGTGGGGTTACGTCGCTGGAGCCGATCTCAGGACCGGCAAGATCGCCTACAAGCACAAGAACGGCACAGTCGAGGACATGACGCCGTTGCCGCTGCCGTTCAAGGTCGGCGTACCGGGCATCGGCGGGCCGATGATCACCAAGGGGGGCGTCGCCTTCCTGGGTGCCGCTGTCGACGATTATCTGCGCGCCTATGACCTCACGACCGGACGCCAGCTCTGGGAGGCGCGCCTTCCCGCCGGCGGCCAGTCGACGCCGATGAGCTATGCGGTCGGCGACAAGCAATACGTGCTGATCGTTGCCGGCGGCCACGGCTCGGTCGGCACCAGGCCCGGTGACTACATCATCGCCTACACTCTGCCTTGACGCGCGCGAAGCATCCCTAATTCTCGCTAGAAGGTTGCAAAAGTAAGCTCCGCGCAAGCCCGCGACAGCAGCTTCCCCCGGACGACAGATTCCGGGGGATTCCCATGAAGATCGACAACAGCATTTCGAACTACTACTTCTCCCAGCGCCGCCAGCAGGCGGGCACTATCGCGCCGATCGAGGAGAGCGGCGGTGATGCGCGCCCGCGCCAGGCCCCGACGATCGCGCCGCCTTCGACCTCGAACGCCCTTTCCAACGCGCTGTGGATGACGGCGGCGCGCGACGGCGAGAGCACGGCTTCGATTTCCGCCAAAGAAGGCCCTGCGGCCTCGGACGGTTCGGTCAGCGACGAGTTTCTGAAGGAAGCGAAGAAGAGCCTGGTTGAGAAAATCCGCGAACAGGTCCTCAAGGCGATGGGCCTGACCGAAGCGGATCTCAAGGAGATGCCCCCCGAGCAGCGGCAGGCCGCCGAGGAAGAGATCCGCAAGGCTGTCGAGCGCGCGATGGGTGTCGAGCAGCAGCGCGACGTGGCGACCGCCGATCTCGCCAACGGCGGCGACGACATCCCCTGAGAGGGCGGTTTGCGCCGATCGGCTTGTCTCGGTCGGACAATCGATGATATCCAGCGATCCTCCAAAGAGGACCAAGATCCATGCGCCTCATCCGTTAGCGACGTTCGCCGGCAGAAAACGACCGACGCCACAGCCGCCCTTCGGCGGTTTTTGGCATGGCTTTTTTTCGGCCGCCTGAACGTCCTGACACGGACATGACCGTTCACCGGCCATCGCTAGGATCATCCTCATGACCACCAAAGACGGATTTGTTTCCGAAGCCGGCAGCCTTGGCGCCGGCCCCTTCGACCTCGGCTATAGGATCGAAGGCAGTGGCACGCCGCTGCTCGTCATCGGCAGCGCCGCCTACTACCCCCGCACCTTCTCCCAAGCGCTTCGCGAGAAGTTGCGGCTGATCTTCATCGACCACCGCGGCTTCGCACCGGCGCGGACCAACTATGCCGTTGGCGACATCGGCTTCGAGACGGTGCTCGATGATATCGAGCGAATGCGGGCGCATCTGGGGCTCGAACGCTTCGCCATTCTCGGACACTCCGGCCATGGCTATATGGCCCTCGAATATGCCAAGCGGCACCCGGAGCGCGTCAGCCACGCGATCATGGTCGGCACCGGTCCGAGCCATTCGGCTCGTCATATGGCGCTCGCCGACCGGATCTGGGAAGAAACAGTGTCGCCGGCCCGAAAAGCGATCTTCGCACGGGAGATGGCCAAGCTTGGCGACGACATCACGGCGCGGCCTGAGGAACGTTTCAAAGCCCTGCTGATCCGGCTCGGCGCGAAGAGCTGGCATCAGCCGGACTTCGACGCAACGCCTCTTTGGCGAGATGTCACTGTCAACAACGCGGTATTCGACCATCTCTGGGGCGAGGTCTTTCGCGATATCGATATCCGCAAGGGTTTGAACAGGCTGGCAGCGCCGGTCCTGCTTGCGCTCGGCCGCTCGGACTATCTCGTCGCCCCGGCCTTCAGCTGGGACGAGTACCGGGCGGACTTCACGGACCTGACGGTGCGGCTCTTCGAACAGAGCGGGCATACGCCGCAGCTGGAAGAAAGCGATCTCTTCGACGAAGCCCTGCTCTCGTTCCTCGAAAACCACCGCGGCTAGGACAAGCCGCCCTCGCAGCGTCCAGCATTCAGAGGGGCCGAGACCGGCCCCTCCCCTTCCCAACCATTGACACTTGGTCGCGCCCAACTATCTATTGCTCCAGAAGCTATAGGTTTGAGGCGAGCATGTATTCCATCGGCGATCTCTCCCGGCGCACCGGCGTCAAAATCCCGACGATCCGCTACTACGAGCAGATGGGACTGATCGCAGCGCCCGAGCGCTCCGAAGGCAATCAGCGGCGGTACGAGAAAGGCGAACTTGAGCGACTGGCCTTTATCCGCCATGCGCGCGACCTCGGCTTGTCGATCGATTCGATCAAGGACCTGCTCGCCCTCAGCCAGCATCCGGAGCGACCTTGCGGCGAAGCCGACCGCATCGCCAGCGAGCACCTGGCAACGGTGCGCGAGAAGATCGCGCGATTGAGGAAGCTGGAGCAGGAACTGGAACGCATCGTCGCCTGCGACGGCAATCACACCGTCGGCGACTGCTATGTGATCCGGGCGCTCGCCGACCATTCCATGTGCGAGAGCGAGCACTGAGGCGGCAGCTTAATTAGTCGCCTTGAAAAATCCCCGTTGACAAAATCACGAAAACAAACAATCTAGCGCCCATGATCAAGAACGCACCCATTTGCCGCGTGTATTTTTGGCTGTTCCGATAGGAGCGGCCTGCTGATCATAAAGGCCGCCATCAGGCGGCTTTTGTTTTTCCGGCTCCTGATGGCGAGAAAACCCGAGGAGCCCAGACATGCTACAGACCGCCATCCCCACCCTTCATGCGACACCGGCGACGCGCCCGCCGATGGTGACGATCCGTTGCGCCAAGCAGCGCGACCTGCCGGAACTGCGCGACATGATCACCGAACTTTCGGCCCATCACGGCGACGCCGCCCCGATCACGCCCGAACAGCTGGAGCGTGACCTTTTCGGCCGTACGCCGTGGATTACGGCGCTCGTCGCCGAGGCCGGCAACCGGCTGATCGGCTACGCGATCCTCGTGCCGATCTACCGGGCCGCCGAAGGCGCACGCGGCATGGAGCTGCATCACCTCTTCGTTCGCCCGGAAAGCCGCGGCACCGGCATTGGCCGCCACCTGGTCGCCAAGGCGCGTGAGCAGGCGAAGATGGCCGGCTGCGACTTCCTTTCGGTCAGCGCCGCCACGGGCAACTTCCAGGCACACCATTTCTACGAATCCGAACGCTTCGTCCCTCGCCCGGTGACCGGCATGCGCTATATGCAGAAGCTGGGCTGAGGAGCTGCCGATGCGTCTTGCAATCGTCCTGTGCGAAGGCTTCGCCGATTGGGAATGTGCGCTGTTGATGGCGGCGGCGCGCACCCATCTCGGCGTCGATATCGAGGTTGCCACCGTCGACGGCGCGCGTGTCACCTCGATGGGCGGCCTCGACGTCTCGGCGCATCTCTCCGTCGATGCCCTCGACCCGGCCGGCTTCGACGGGCTGGTGATCTGCGGCGGCGCAATCTGGGACACGAACGAGGCGCCCGATCTCTCCTCGACGATCCGTGCCTTCGATCGCAACAAGCGGGTGGTCGCAGCCATTTGCGGCGGCGTCCATGCCCTTGCGACATGCGGCCTTCTCGACCGCGTCGACCACACCGGCAACAGCGCCGAAAGCCTTGCGGCGCTGACCGGCTATCATGGTGCTTCGCACTATCGCGATCAGCCGCAGGCGATGCGCAGCGGCCACGTGGTCACCGCCGCCGGCACCGCGCCGATCAGCTTTTCCGGCGAGATCCTGCATGGCCTCGGTCTCGGCTCACCGGAGCTCGACGGATTTCTTGCACTCTACGGGCGGGAGCATCGGCCCGACGACAGCGGCAGCATCGGGTAAGCCGCCTTCCATTTCGGTGCAGAAAGCGGCCTCTCCACTTTTGGCAACAGGCCTAGAGCCAGTTCGAGATCTGATCGAGCGGCTTCTTCACCTTGCCGGCCACCGGCACGGTCGCATCCGGGGCTGGATAGCCGGCCACCAGAATCAGGAACGGCTTTTCACTGTCCGGCCGACCACAAATCTCGTTGAGGAAGTTCATCGGCGCCGGCGTATGGGTCAGTGTCGCAACGCCCGCATGATGCAGCGCCGTGATCAGGATGCCGGTAGCAATGCCGACGCTTTCGTTGATGTAGTAGTTCTTTTTCAGATCGCCCGGATTGGGACCACCGCGCTTCTGCGAGAAGACGACGATCAGGTAGGGAGCAGTCTCAAGGAAGGGCTTGTCTTCGTCGGTGCCGAGCGGCGCCAGCGCGTCGAGCCACTCCTGCGGCGCCTTGTCCCGATAGAAGATACGCTCCTCCTCTTCCGCCGCGTGGCGCACCTCGGCCTTGATCCGGGGGCTCTCGATCACGGTGAAATGCCAGGGCTGATGGTTGGCGCCGTGCCCGCCGCCTTCAGACAGGTTTCGATGACCTCACGCGGCACCGGACGATCGCTGAAGTAACGCGTGGTGCGGCGGCGGTTGACCTCTTCATAGAAGTCCGCAGCGCGGGCCACCATCTCCTCGGGGCTGCGTTCGATCCACTGGTCGTAGGGCGCGGTTTCGTGTGGGCGCATCCAGTCTCCTCCTCGTTATGAAGCCGAGTTGAGCGCGCCTTGCTACGAAGATCAAGCGTTAGAGCGCCGGTACCGCCTTCAGGTAGGCGGCGATCGCCTCACGGTCGGCCGGCGTCAGTTTTGCCATGTTCTTCTGCACTTCCACCATGGAACCGCCGACGGAATCGAACTCCGGCGTGAAGCCGGTTTCCAGATAGGAGGCGATATCAGAGGCGCTCCAGCTGCCGATGCTCTTGGAGCCGGGCGTGATATCGGGAATACGGCCCTCGCCTTCCGGGTTCGGCGCGCCTGCGAGCCACTGATCCGGCTCGAAGCCTCCGAGCGCGTTTCTCGGCGTGTGGCATTCGCCGCAGTGGCCAAGCCCCTCGACGAGATATTGCCCGCGGGCGAGCTTCGGGTCGTTGGCGTCCACCGCGGTGCGTGGCTTGTCGGTCAGGAACAGCAGCTTCCAGCCACCCAAGGCTATCCGCATGTTGTAAGGGAATGGCAATTCGTGCGGCGGCGCCACCTCGGTGCTCTTCGGCAGCGTCTTCATGAAGCCCCAGAGGTCGTTGACGTCCTTGGCCGCCATGCGCGCATAGGAGCCGTAGGGGAACGACGGATAGAGATGCTCGCCGTTGCGCCCGACGCCGCGGGTCATGGCGTTGCCGAACTCGGCGAGCGTCCAGGCGCCGATTCCGGCCGTTTCGTCCGGAGAGATGTTCGGCGCGTGGAAGGTGCCGAAGGGGCTCTTCAGCGGCGCGCCACCCGAAAGCACCAGACGCGCGTCACCTTCGGCGCCCTTGTTGGCATGACAGCTGACGCAGCCGCCGGCCCAGAAGACCTGTTCGCCCTTGGCAAGATCCGGTTCTCCGAGGCCCTCCCAATGGGAGGCGCTCCAGGGTGCCGGCTTCGTCAGCCACCAGAAGGCGGCACCGCCGACGACGCCCAGCACCACAAGACCCGATATCAGCTTTCTCGCCCGACGACCCATAGTCTCCCCTCATGCCCTGCCGCAAACAGTGTGCTCAATACGAGTGAAGGCACGCGGCGGGACGTCGCGTGCCTCCTCTTTCAGCCGGATAGGACGTTGCCGCCGGTCAATTCTTCTTCAGGCGGTAGCTCTCATGACAGCTGCCGCAGTCCTTGCCGATGCCCCCGAGGGCCGCGCCAACGGCCGCCTGGTCAGCCGGCAGCTGCGCCAGAACCGCCTCGGCATCGGTGCCGAGCTTGGCGGCCTTGGCCTTGAAGTCATCCAGGTTTTCCCAGATCTTCGGGCTCGCCTCGGTCTCGTGGCCCGCTTCCGAGCCGGCCGGGAAATGGTCCGGGAAGGTCTTCATCGTCTCGCTGATCGTCGTCAGCGATGCCTTCACGACCTCCGCGTCATAGGGCTTCTCGCCCTTGGCGATGCCGGCAAGCGCGCCAGTCGCAGCGCCCACCTTCTTCATCGCCTGCTGGCGAACCACCTGCGGCTCGTCGGCTGCAGTCACGGCAGTAACACCCAGGCCCGCAAGAGCGGCAGCCAACATGAGTGCGCGTATTTTCATCAGGATCTCCCGGTCAATGAAATCTATTCGGCGAATCTGCCTGCCTGGCCTTCATGCCCAATGCGGCCGCATGATGTCATCTTGAGTATTCGACGGAAGTAACATTTTTTTGATGTGCTTGTTAGGACAAAGGAATTTCCGTCGGCCGGCGTAATTCCGGGATTTCAACAGGCCCGCCAATAACATGACTTTAAAATTCATGTTTATACTTTAGAGAAACCGGGACAGCTTCACTGTGCCGACCAGCCCTGCCACACCGTGAAAGCCGCGACCAGAACGAGCACCGCCCCGGCGGCCCGGCCGATCCACACGGTCGTCTCGGGGCTGCCGACCAGAAAATCCCGGCCGCGGCCGGCGGCAAGGGCAAGGCCGCCATAGACAGCGAGCTGCGTCGCCGCAATCATCGCGGCCATGACCAGGGCCTGCGACCAGATCGGCCCGAACTGCGGCTTGAGGAACTGGGGATAGACCGCCAGCATGAAGAGATAGGCCTTCGGGTTCATCAGGCTCGTCAGCGCGCCCTGGCGAAAACTCGCCCAGCGCGACAGCCGGTCCGCGCCGTCGATGCCGCCGATGGTGATCGAGCTTTTGACCAGGGAAAAGCCGATCCAGGCGATATAGGCAGCACCCGCGACGAGCAGCACGTTGAAGAGGCCGGGCACCAGATGCAGGATGACGCTGACGCCGAGTGCCGCATAGAGCGTGTGCAGCACGCCGCCCGCCATGATGCCGGCCGTCGCCGACAGACCGGAGGCCCGCCCTCCCGTCAGCGAGTTCGCCAGGACGAAGACCATGTCCATACCCGGCACGATGATGATGCCGAACAGAAGGGTGAAGAAGAGCCAGAGGTTTTCCGTGTAGGTCATGTCAGTTGTCCGTCGTCCGGGTTTTCACTTCTCAAACGAATTGCTGTTTTTTCAATCCGTTGGCTAATGGTATAAATCCGGTCAACTGACAAGGTAGTGTCAGGAGCGTTGACGACGGGGGAGGTTTTCGATGCGCAAGGCGGCACGGCTTTTCGAGATCATCCAGATCCTCCGGCTTGCGAGAAAGCCCGTGACCGGCGCGCACATGGCCGAGACGCTGGAGGTGACGGTGCGCTCGATCTACCGCGATATCGCGGCACTCCAGGCGATGCGCGTGCCGATCGAAGGCGGCCGCGGCATCGGCTATATTCTTAGGCCCGGCTTCGACCTGCCGCCGCTGATGTTTTCGATCGAGGAAACGGAAGCGATCGCCTTGGCTCTGGCGCTGCTGGCACGAACCGGCGACGAGGAACTGAAGGCAGCCGCCGGCCGCGTCAACCAGAAAATCACTGCAGCCGTGCCCGAGCCGCTGAGACTGGCCTTTCGTTCGCGGGCGCTGCACGCCTGGGGAACGATCGCCCCCTCGCCCGCCGGCATCGATCTCGCTCTGGTACGCCGGGCGATCCGCGACGAGCAGAAGCTCGAACTCGACTATCGCGACGAACTCGGCCGCGCCACAGAACGCACGATCCGGCCGGTGGCGCTGATCTACTATTCGGAAACTGCCAACATCGTCGGCTGGTGCGAGTTGCGCCAGGCGATCCGCAATTTTCGCGCCGACCGTGTCGAGCACTGCGAGGCGGTCGGCGCCTATTTTCCAGGCGAGGGAAACCGCCTCAGGGAACTCTGGATCAGCGGCTGGAAGACCACCTGAGCCTGGCCTCATCGGTACCCAGCACAAACGAAAAGACCCGGCGCAAGCGCCGGGTCCAAACGTCATGCATCGAAGACGGGCAGCTTACTTGGAAGCCGCTTCGTACATTTCGAGCACGTAATCCCAGTTGATCAGGCTGTCGACGAAGGCTTCGAGGTACTTCGGACGGGCGTTGCGGTAGTCGATATAGTAGGAGTGTTCCCAGACATCGACACCGAGGATCGGCGAGGCGCCGTGAACGAGCGGATTTTCGCCGTTCGGGGTCTTGGAGATTTCGAGCTTGCCGTTCTTGACCGAGAGCCAGGCCCAGCCCGAGCCGAACTGGCCGGTGCCGGCGGCGATGAAATCGGCGCGGAACTTGTCGTAGCCGCCGAGGTCGGACTTGATGGCCGCGTCGAGCTTGGCCGGCAGGCTGGTGCCGCCGCCGCCCTTCTTCATCCACTTCCAGAAATGGATGTGGTTGTAGTGCTGGCCGGCATTGTTGAACAGCGGCTGGTTGGTGCCGTAGGACTTCTTGACGACTTCCTCCAGCGACAGGTCGGAGAGGCCGGCCTCTTCAGCA
This sequence comes from Ensifer sp. ENS02, assembly GCF_014851885.1. NCBI lineage: Bacteria > Pseudomonadati > Pseudomonadota > Alphaproteobacteria > Hyphomicrobiales > Rhizobiaceae > Ensifer > Ensifer sp. ENS02. The sequence goes on from NZ_JACVAO010000002.1 coordinate 461,250, forward strand.
AGCTTGTTGCCGTTGGTCACGTAAGCCAGGTGGTGCTTGTCGTGGTGGTACTCGAGCGTCTCGCGCGACATGTAGGGCGCCAGCGCATCGTAGTCATAGGGAAGGTTCGGCAATTCGAAAGCCATGTGGGCATCTCCTCTTGGCATGGAATTTCGTCGGGAAATCCGTGAACGGGAACATAGGCACCGACCCTCATGGAGGCAACCGATGCAATGCCAATTTTTCCTCAACCCACGGAATATACTTTCAACATCATTTTGAAAGCATGACACTTTCAAGCACATTCATGCCACGGTTTGGCTGCAGCTTCGCGACCGTTGCAACCATGCATAAAGGACAGTCCATGCCGCAGCGTCTCATCCCTGCCCTCGCCCTTTCCGCCATCGCCGCTTTTGCTGCGTCCAGTGCAGCAGCCTCTTCCGGCGACGCGTGGGAGACATTCCGGGCAGAGGTTTCGAAGAAGTGCCTCGCCGCCGCCACCTCGCTGCAAAAACCCAGCGTCGTCGTCGACCCCTTCGGCTCGCAGAGCTTCGGGCTGGCGCTGGTGATCGGCACGCCCAAGGGCTCCAAGGCCGCCGTCACGCAGATCTGCGTCTTCGACAAGCAGAAGAAGACGGTCGAGCTCGGTGGTGAGCTTGCACCCGACGCGGTCAAGGTGGGCGTGCCGGCAAAGAAGAAATAGCGCGCGCGACCCGGCGCAAGCCGTCCAGTTGCCGTCCACGTCGGCCCCGGTCACTGCATATGTGGACTGCTCCTCACTTGAGCTTCGACCGACCGGTTGATAGATCTTGCTCATGGTGAGCGATACTTCCGAACGAATCCTGGACGCAACCGAACGCCTGATGGTGTCGCGGGGCTACAGCGCGTTCAGCTACGCGGACATCTCGGCCGTGGTCGGCATCGGCAAGGCGACGATCCACCATCACTTCCCGACCAAGGCGGACCTGGCCGCAGCCGTGCTTGCCCGCTACCGCAAGAACAATCGCCGCAGCGTTGAAGGACTGCTAGCAGCTGTCGGCGATCCGGCGGCCCGGCTCGAGGCCTATGTCGGCTTCTGGGAAGAATGTATCGCCAAACGGGACATGCCCTTCTGTATCGGCGCCCTTCTGGCCTCGGAAATACCTTCGCTTCCCGATATTGTCGTCGCGCAAGTGCGCGGTCATTTTGCCGACCTTTCCGGCTGGCTCGGAGCCGTGATCGAGGATGGCGTAGCGAAGGGATCCCTGAGGACCGCTCACGGCCCCAAGGCGGCCGCCGAGGCGCTCATGGCGACGGTCCACGGCGCAATGCTCGCGGCCCGCGTCGCCGGCTCGGATCAAGCCACGTTTTCGGCGATCGCACGGCCCGCCTTGGCACAACTTCAGGCGCCAAGCGATGCCTGACCCCGAAGCTCCGACCCTTCGAAGCGACACCGGTCGAAAAAGACAGTTGTTCCCGTGGGAACGGCGGGCCACATTTGCGAGCACTAGAAATCAAACCGAACGGACGCGATGGCAGGTGAAATCATCGCGTTTCTTTTTCGAACACATCCCGACCAACTAGTCGGTTGAATGAAGGAGGAAAATCATGGCAAATCCGCTTTCCACACTCGGCATCATCCATACCGTCATCAGCCTCGCCCCCGTCGTGGCGGGCCTCTATGGCTTTGCCCGGTATGGTGCGATTGTTCCCGGCACGCGCTCCGGCAAGCTCTACCTCGCCGCGATCATCCTGGCGGTGCTGACGTCCGCGGGGCTTTCGAGCACCGGCGGCTTCAACGCGGGCCATGCGCTCGGGATCGTCACGCTGCTCGTCATCGGTGGAAGCCTTGCAGCACAAAGGCTCGAATTTTTCGGCCGCCTGCGCCCCTACCTGGCAACGCTTGGCCTTTCGTTCAGCTATTTCCTGCTGATCGTGCCGGCAATCGCCGAGACGTTGAAGCGCCTGCCCGCCTCGCAGCCACTTGCCAGCGGCCCGGAATCGCCGATCGTGCAGACGACGCTGCTTGCCTGGCTAGTGATCTTCCTGGCAGGCCTCTCCGTCCAGGCCTACCTGATCCACAGGCGCGCCCTGGTCGGTGCGCGCGCGCCCCGCTCGCACTGAGTGCCTGAACCGAAGGCCATCTTGCCCCGGCGCAGCGGGTACGACCGTGCGCCGGGGTTTTACATGCGCGCGGTGTCAGACGTCGCGGGCCGCGTGCGCCCAGTCCATGTAAAGATCGCGCGCCTTGGCGGCGACCGGGCCGGCCTGCAGGTCGCGGCTTTCGAGACGCGTCACAGGCAGCACCTTGGAGTAGTTGCCGGACGTAAAGATCTCGTCGGCCGCTTCGAAGTCCGCCATCGTCAGCGTCGCCTCGACCACTTCGAAACCGGCTTCGCGCAGCAGCGTCATGACGCGGAAGCGGGTGATGCCGGCAAGGAAGGTGCGGTTGGCGGCCGGCGTAAAGACGACACCGTCCTTGACCAGGAAGACGTTGGAAGAACCGGTCTCGGCGATGTTGCCGAGCATGTCGCGCACCAGCGCATTGTCGAAGCCGCGCGAACGGGCCTCGGTCAGGATGCGCGCGTTGTTGGGATAGAGGCAGCCGGCCTTGGCGTCGGTCGGCATCGATTCCAGTGTCGGACGGCGGAAGGGCGACAGCGTCAGCGACGAGCCGCCGTGGCCGTTGCCCATCGGCGCCTCGAACAGGCAGAGCGCAAAACGGGTCGATTCCGGGTCGATGGCGACGACACCGGCCGCGCCGTGCTCGGCCCAGTACATCGGCTTCACATAAAGCGCTGTCTTGCCGTCGAACTTCTTGGCGCCTTCCCAGGTCAGCGCCTCGATCTCTTCCGCCGCCATCGTCGGCTTCAGGCCAAGTGCGGCGGCCGAGCGGTTGACGCGCTGGCAATGCAGGTCGAGGTCGGGAGCGACGCCGTCGAAAACGCGGGCGCCGTCGAACACCGTCGAGCCCAGCCACATCGCATGCGAGGTCGGGCCGATCAGCGGCGGATTGCCCGAGAGCCATTCACCATCGACATAGGTCCAGGTCACTGAGCGGGGGGATGTATCGACGGCCATCTGCGTCTCCTTGAGGTTTTTATTCCAGTCTTTCCGCATACCCCGAAAAAACAGCATCGGGGTGAATGGGTCTATCAAAAAATGTCATGGCGGCCGTTCTGGTACCGCGAAGGCCTCTCGCTTAGTCTCTTCGCCAAAGAAAAGGGAAAGCCGTGCGCATCAAGCATCTCGACGCTGACGACGTGGACATCTTCCGCCGCATCAGGCTGGAAGCGCTCAACCGCGAGCCGCAGGCCTTCGCCTCGACAGCGGCCGACTGGGAGCGCCTTTCGGCTGAAGAATGGCGCGCGCGGCTGACCGCCAACGCCGTATTCGTGGCCTTCGACAGCGATGAGCCGGTCGGCATCATGGGCCTGATGCGCGAGCGTGCGAGCCGGCTGGCGCATCGGGGCACGATCATCATGGTCTATGTGTGTGACGAGGCCCGCGGGTCCGGCGTGGCGCGACAGCTGCTTGCGCAACTGACCGATCATGCGCGCTCGGCCGGCATCCGACTGCTCGAACTCGTGGTGCGTGCCGACAATCCGACGGCGATCCGCTTTTATGAACGTGCGGGTTTCTACAAGATCGGGCACGTTCCCGGCGGCATGCTCGACGGCGACCGGGAGGTCGACGAATTTCTGATGGTGCGCCACATCGACGGCCGCGCCCCACCCATTGAGACATTGCAAGGAGCGACCCGATGAAAGCCATGTATTACGACGCCTTCGAGAAGATGCCGGAAATCCGTACCCTTCCCGATCCGACACCGACGGAGAACGGCGTGGTCATCAAGGTCGAGGCAACAGGGCTTTGCCGGTCCGACTGGCACGGCTGGATGGGCCATGACGCCGATATCCGCCTGCCGCATGTGCCCGGCCACGAGCTGGCGGGCGTGGTGACCGCCACCGGCCGCGGCGTCATGCGCTACAAGGTCGGCGATCGGGTGACCGTGCCCTTCGTTTCCGGATGCGGCCGTTGCGGCGAGTGCCGCTCGGGAAACCAGCAGGTCTGCGAGGCGCAGTTCCAGCCGGGCTTTACCCATTGGGGCTCGTTTGCCGAATATGTCGCGCTCGACTTTGCCGACCAGAACCTCGTGCATCTGCCTGAAAGCATGGACTTCACCACGGCTGCGAGCCTCGGCTGCCGCTTCGCAACGTCGTTCCGCGCCATCGCCGACCAGGCCAAGGTCAAGGGCGGCGAGTGGGTGGCGGTGCATGGCTGCGGCGGTGTCGGCCTCTCGGCAATCATGATCGCGGCCGCCCTCGGCGCCCAGCCGATCGCGATCGACATCGCCGAAGACAAGCTCGCCTTCGCCAAAAAACTCGGCGCAGTCGCTGTCATCAATGGCCGTGACGTGCAGGACGTGGCAGCGGCGGTAAAGGATATCACCGGCGGTGGCGCCCATGTCTCGATCGACGCGCTCGGCAATCCCGTGACCTGCTTCAACTCGATCAAGAACTTGCGCCGGCGCGGCCGCCACGTCCAGGTTGGCCTGATGCTCGGCGACCAGGCGACGCCACAGATCCCGATGGCGCAGGTGATCGGCCACGAACTCGAAATCTATGGCAGCCACGGCATGCAGGCCTGGCGCTACGACGCCATGCTGGCGATGATCGCCGACGGCAAGCTGAAGCCGCGGCAACTGATCGGGCGGGAAATTTCTCTTGAAGAGGCGATCCCTGCCCTCGTCGCCATGGACCGCGCCACCGATCTCGGTATCAGCGTCATCACGCGCTTCTGACGGCCACGGCAAGCCGTGAACGCCGCAGCCGGCAGGCAATATGATGACCGCCCATTCCGACTCACCATCCGCATGCGCTAGCCTTGTCCCCAATCGGAGGCAAGGCAGATGACCATTGCGAGACGGCGAAGACTGATCAAGCGGCAGCGCACCGGCACGGCGCTGGCCGTCGCCGCGACGATCTCGTTTCTCGCCGGGATGACCGACGCGATCGGGCTCTTGAGCATCGGTGACTTCGTCTCCTTCATGAGCGGCAACACGACGCGGGCGGCGATCGCGCTAGGCGACGGCGACTTCACCGGCGCCCTGCTGCTCGTCGGCGCGCTTGGAGCGTTCATCATCGGCAACGCGCTCGGCGTGATTGCGGCCGCACGCCTCGGCGTCGTCGGCGTCCTCTCGATGGTCAGTTTGGCGCTAATGCTCTGCGCTGCCTTCGGAACCTCGATGCCAAAGCCCTTCTATTTCTACGGCATCGTGCTTGCCATGGGCCTGGTCAATGCCGCCGTCGAGCACATCGAGGGCCTGCCGATCGGGCTCACCTACGTGACGGGTGCCCTTTCCCGTTTCGGGCGCGGCCTCGGCCGCTGGCTGCTCGGCAACACCAACCGCCAATGGCTCATGCAGATCGTGCCCTGGCTTGGCATGTTCTCTGGCGCTGTCGCCGGCGCCGTCCTGCAGCGCCATTTCGGCCCGGCGTCGCTTTGGGCTTCCTTCGCGCTTAGCGCCGGGCTCACGCTGGCCACCATTCTGGTGCCGTCGCGCTGGTCGAAGCGCTACATCCATCCGGGCTGATCCCGCTCCGGCCACAGCTTTTCGCCTCCCCCCAAGATTTTGCCCTTAAGCCCGGACGGGTTTCAGGGCAAAATCCGCGCTGAAGAATCACAAGCGAGGTCCTGCCATGGCGCTTGCGGCAGCCGTTACTGCGGATGAACTTTACCATCCCATCCTCAACGCCAATTCGGCGCATCCGGCCGGCTGGCCGATCCGGGTCATCGTCAGCTCGCAGACCGAGGCGCGGCACAATCGTGCACTTTGGGCGCCGACGCATCTCATCTCCATGCGCGCGCCCGGCAGCCGGCTTTTGTCGATGATCGAGCTGCCGCCGGAAAACCACCTGGAACTCTTTTTCGGCGACACCACCGATCCTGACGAACCGGATGCGGCGCGTCCGCAGGCGATCGACGCCGCCTTCGCTTTCATCGACCGCTTGCCCGAGGACGCGCATCTGCTCGTCCATTGCCTGCGGGGCATTGGCCGCGCGACGGCGCTGACGCTGGGCATTCTGGCACGCTACATGCCGCCGGAAGAGGCAGCCGCGGCCCTGCATGCGCTTCGCCCGGAAGCCAAGCCGAACCGGCATGTGGTCAACCTGTGCGACACGGCGCTCGGGTTCAAGGGCAAGCTCGCCAAGCAGGCGCTACGCTTCCCGGCAAAAGTCTGGAAACCGGCCAAGGGCTAAGGCAGGAAACCTGCCTTTGAGCGGCCGGCCGTTGTGCGACGCACAAATATTTGACATGATCCGCGTAAAGAACGGTGACAGCGGGCTGTCCGATCGGGCGTGATGCTGTAAGCCTTTGTTTTCGGATAGGCTTTGACGTGGCATGTTCGCCATGTCAGCCAGCACCGAAGACAACTGACGGGAGGAAACGATGTCCCACGCGGCCTATGTGTTTGACGCCTACGGCACGCTCTTCGACGTGCATGCGGCCGTCAGGCGCCACGCTGAGGAGATCGGTCCGGACGGACAGGCTTTTTCCGAACTCTGGCGCGCCAAGCAGCTCGAATATTCCTGGGTGCGCTCGCTGATGGGCAGCTACCAGGATTTCTGGAAGCTGACCGAACAGGCGCTCGACTTTGCCTTCGCGCGCTTTCCCTCCGCCGACCCGAAGCTGCGCAAGCGGTTGCTGGACGCCTACTGGACGCTCGACTGCTATCCGGAAGTGCCGGCCGTTCTGAAAGGTCTCAAGGAGCGCGGGGCGCGGATCGCCATCCTCTCCAACGGTTCGCCGGCCATGCTCGCGTCGGCCGTGCGCAACGCCGCACTCGATATCGTCATCGACGACGTCTTTTCGGTCGACGCGGTGAAGGCGTTCAAGACGGCGCCTGCCGTCTACGATCTCGTTACCACCAGCTACCGGCTCTACCCGCACGCAGTCTCGTTCCAGTCGTCGAACCGCTGGGACATTGCCGGGGCGACGAAATTCGGCTTCCGCACCGTGTGGATCAATCGGGCAGACATGCCGGACGAATACCGCGATCATGGGCCTGCCTTGATCCTGCCCTCTCTCGAAAGCCTGCAATTCGGTATCTGAAGGAGTTCTTTGATGGTCTGGTCGCCCGCGCAGTATCTCAAGTTCGAAGACGAACGCACCCGACCAGCCAGAGACCTTCTCGCCCAAGTGCCTGACCTGCCAGAAGGCCTCGCCTTCGACCTCGGCTGCGGCCCGGGGAATTCGACCGAGCTCATCCGCGACCGGTTTCCCTGGACCACGCTTTCCGGCCTCGACAGCGACGAGAACATGCTCCTTGCCGCCGCCAAGCGGCTGCCCGGGGTATCCTTCGAAAAGGCGGATCTTGCGGCCTGGGTTCCTCCCGCCGGCGCCTCGCTGTTTTACGGCAACGCGGTCTTCCAGTGGCTTCCGAACCATCTCACTATCTTCGAAAGGCTGATGAAGGCGCTTGCCTCCGGCGGTACGCTCGCGGTGCAGATGCCGGACAACCTCGGAGAGCCGAGCCACCTCCTGATGGAAGAGACCGCGCGCAGCCCGGCTTTCGCTGAAACCTTTGCCGGCAAGGCTATCCGCCGCAACCCGATGCCGCCGCCGGCAACCTATGTCGAATGCCTGGTTCCGTGGGCAGCGCGCATCGAGGTCTGGCATACGATCTACTATCATCGCCTCGCCAATGCCGAAGCGATCGTCGAGTGGGTAAAGGGGACCGGCCTCAGACCTTATCTCGATACCTTGCCCGAGGACCGGCGGAGCGCCTTTCTCGCCGATTACACCGACCGGATACGCGCGGCCTATCCGGCAACGAGCGACGGCAAGGTACTCTTGCGTTTTCCGAGGTTCTTCATCGTGGCGGTCAAGGCGGGCTGAGTTCGTCTGCCCGCCGGGCGCTTACATGCGCTCCGCCAGAAAATCGATAAAGGCGCGGATACGGGCAGCGAGATGCTCGTGGCCGGCATAGACGGCGTAGACCGTCTCGATCTCGCCCGACTGATAGTCCTCGAGCAGCGGCACCAGCGTTCCAGCCTCGAAATCCGGCTCGACATGGAAACGACCGATGCGCCCGATGCCGACGCTGGCAAGGCAAAGCTGGCGGACGATCGAACCGCTCGATACCTGCATATTGCCGGAGACGGTTCGGTGCGCGATCTGAGACTGGCCCGGCCCGCGAAACGCCCACTCGTCGACGCTGCGTCGGAAGTTGAAGCGAACGCAGTTGTGGCCGTCGAGATCGTCAGGGGTTTGCGGGATCCCATACTTTTCAAGATAGGCGGGCGAGGCGATCACCACCGGCCGGGTTTCCATCAGCTTGCGCGCCTTCAGGGATGAATCACGCAGCGGTCCGGTGCGGATCGCCACGTCCGTGCGTTCGCCGACGACATCGATCATGCTGTCGGTCAGCGTCAGGTCGAGCTGGACCTCCGGGTATCGCGCCAGGAACTCCGGCGCGAGCGGCATGATGTAGCGCTCGCCGAAGCCGACGGCGGCGTTCACCCGCAAGAGCCCACGCGGCGCCATGCGTCCGCCGGCGGCAACGACATGCTCGGTCTCGGCGATATCTCCGAGGATCCGTTGCGCCCGCTGGAAATAGACTTCGCCTTCCGGGGTCAGCTGCAAGGTCCGGGTCGAGCGCACGAGCAGGCGCGTGCCAAGCCGGTCCTCGATGCGGGTCACCAGCTTGCTGACGGCCGACGGCGACAATTTCAGGCGCCGCGCCGCAGCGGAGAAGCTGCGGGTCTCCGACACGGCGACAAAAACCTCCATCTCACCGGCTCGGTTGTCCATGCGCTTCCCTTTGAACTCAATTCACAAACGTTTGTCTGATTATGCGTATTATCGTGATGAGTGCAAAGGCTCATATTCCACCCGACTTCAACAACAACCACACGCCCGGTGCTCCCAGCCGGGTGGGAAAGGTCTCGTCGTGCCTATTGCCATACTTGCGCTGACGATCGCGGCCTATGCGATCGGAACAACGGAATTCGTGATCGTCGGCCTCCTGCCGACGGTAGCCACCGACCTCAATGTCACCCTGCCGCTCGCCGGCCTGATCGTCAGCGTCTACGCGCTCGGCGTCACCTTCGGCGCGCCAGTTCTCACCGCGCTCACCGGCCGGATCGAGCGCAAACCGCTGCTGATCGGCCTGATGGCGCTGTTCATCGTCGGCAATGCCGCCGCAGCATTGTCGCCGAGCTATGAACCGCTGCTCGTCGCCCGCGTCATTTCTGCCTTTGCCCATGGCGTGTTCTTCTCGGTCGGCTCGACCATTGCCGCCGACCTCGTACCGGAAGACCGCCGCGCCTCGGCCATTGCCATGATGTTCATGGGCCTGACCGTCGCGATCGTCACCGGTGTGCCGCTCGGCACCTGGATCGGCCAGACCTTCGGCTGGCGCGCCACCTTCTGGGCCGTCACCGGTCTCGGCGTCGTCGCTCTTGTCGCGATCGCAGCCCTGTTGCCGAACACGCTGTCCAAGGCGCCGCCGGCAAAGCTCATCGACCAGGTGCGCGTGCTCGGCTCCGGCCGCCTGCTGATCGTCTTTGCCATGACCGCGCTCGGTTACGGCGGCACCTTCGTCGCCTTCACCTTCCTGGCGCCGATCCTGCAGGACATCACCGGCTTTTCGGAAAGCGCCGTCAGCCTGATCCTGGTGCTCTACGGCATCGCGATTGCCATCGGCAACATTGCCGGCGGCAAGATCGCCAACCGCGACCCGGTCAAGGCGCTGATCGGCTTGTTCCTGGCGCAGGCGGCGGTGCTCGTGCTCTTCACCTTCACGGCCCCCTCGCCGGTGCTGACGCTGGTCACGCTTGCAGCCCTTGGCTTCCTGTCCTTCGCCAATGTGCCGGGCTTGCAGCTCTATGTCGTGCAGCTTGCCAAGCAACATCGTCCGGGCGCCGTTGATGTCGCCTCGGCGCTCAACATCGCGGCCTTCAACCTCGGCATCGCCGTCGGCGCCTGGCTCGGTGGCGTCATCGTCGCCTCGCCGCTCGGCCTTGGCATGACGCCCGTGATCGGTGCCCTGCTCGTCGCCGCAGCGCTGCTGCTCACGCTCCTGAGCGGCGCCCTTGATCGTCGCACCGGGGCGGCCTACCAAACGGCTTGAACCGCCGTCTGCGAGGACCACCTATAGCCTCATTCCTTTTTCGCCCGGCCAGGTGGCCGGGCGCTTATCAAGCATAACATCCCCAGTACAAGGAGTTACCCACGATGCATTCCGTCAATTCCAACGGCGCCAACATTCCGGCGCTCGGCTTCGGCACTTTCCGCATGCCCGGCGCCGATGTGCTGCGCGTTCTGCCGGAAGCCCTGAAGCTCGGGTTCCATCACGTCGATACGGCGCAGATCTACGGCAACGAGGCCGAAGTCGGCGAGGCCATCCATAATTCCGGCGTGTCACGCGCCGATATCTTCCTCACCACCAAGGTCTGGGTCGACAAATATGCCCATCGCGACTTCCTCGCCTCGGTCGACGAAAGCCTGAAGAAGCTGCGGACCGACCATGTCGACCTGCTTCTCCTGCACTGGCCGGGCGGCAGCGACGTGCCGATGGCCGAGCGCATCGGCGCTCTCAACGAAGTGCACAAGGCCGGCAAGGTTCGCCACATCGGGGTCAGCAACTTCAACACGGCGCAGATGGAAGAGGCCGTGAAGCTGAGCGACGCGCCGATCGCCACCAACCAGGTCGAGTACCACCCGTATCTTGATCAGACCAAGGTGCTTCAGACCGCCCGCAAGCACGGCATGTCGATCACCGCCTACTATGCGATGGCGAACGGCAAGGTGCCGAGCGATCCACTCTTGAAGGAGATCGGTGCCCGCCACGGCAAGACGGCCGCGCAAGTAGCGCTGCGCTGGCTCGTGCAGCAGAAGGACGTGATCACCCTTTCAAAGACCGCGACGATCGATCGCCTGAAGGAAAATTTCGCGATCTTCGACTTTGCGCTCGGCGACGGCGAAATGGCCGAAATCCACGCCCTTGCGCGTGCCGACGGCCGCATCGTCAACCCGGAAGGCCTTGCCCCCGTCTGGGACAAGGCTGCTTAACGAACGCAATCATTTCGCCGCCGGCCAATTCCCTGCCGGCGGCGGATACGATATGGACATCGCCTCAAGGACACGGATCGTAGGGAGGGGGCGATGTCGTTGCACGAGGCACAGGCGAGCGATTTTGCTCCCGACTGGCCGGCGATTATCGCCGTCGTTCTCGGTGTCACCGCCTTCTCGGTGGCGCAGGGGCTCACCTATCCGCTGATCTCGCTTTCGCTTGAGAGCCGCGGCGTTTCGGCCGGCATGATCGGCCTCAATGCCTTGGGCTTTGCCGCCGGTCTCGGTGTTGCGACGCTTATTCTCGGGCGGCTGACGCGGCTCGCCTCGGCCGACAAGCTGATCATCGCCAGCCTCATCGGCTGTTCCATCTGTCTCGCGACACTTGCCTCGACGTCGGAACTCGTCATCTGGTTTATCGCCCGCTTTGCCCTGGGTTTCTTCGTCAGCATGGTCTTCATGCTTGGTGAAGCGTGGCTGAACACCGCCTGTCCGGACCGGCTGCGCGGCCGCGTCTCCGGCCTCTATGGCGCCGGCATGTGCGGCGGCTTTGCGGCCGGTCCGCTGGCGATCCCGTTGCTCGGCACCAGCGGCGGTCTCGGCTTTGCCCTCTTGGCGATCTATATCGCACTCGTCGCCTTCCTCACGGGGCTGCTGACCATGGGCGCCCACTCCCGGCCCGAGCCGTCCTCGACGCCGGACCTCTTCGCCTTTTTCGGGAAGGCGCCGATGCTGATCCTCATGGTGCTGATGTTCGGATTTGCCGATATCGCCGCGATCTCGGCGATGCCGGTCTATTTCGTCAAGACCGGCCACAGCCAGGCCTTTGCCGCGCTGAGCGTAACGGCGCTGGCGATACCGACAGCTGTGGCACAGCCTTTCATCGGCGTGCTTCTCGACCGCCTGCCGCGCCGCCGGGTGGCGATCTCGGCGGCCGCGATCGCTGCCAGCGGCTATCTGCTCGTGCCGTTGCTGTCGTCCGATATCGCTCTGCTTCTGACCTTCGCCTTCATCGGCGCGGCGAGCTTCGCGCTCTATACGGCGGCGCTCACCATGCTCGGGGAAGAGTATCGCGGCAGCATGCTGGTTGCCGGCAGTGCCGCCTTTTCGCTCGCCTATGCCGCCGGCAGCGCGGCTGGATCCGGCGCGACCGGCGCGCTGATGAACTTTATCAACCCGATCGCTGGCCCGATCGGCGTGGGCGTCGTGCTGGTGGTCTTCACGCTTGCCTTCGCGCTCAACGGCCGACGCTAGCCCTCCGCGCAGATCCGGGCGAGAGCCTCGCTGAAGATGCGGGCGGCCGGCCCGAGCGGCTCGTCGATCCGATGAACGAGATAGGCTTCGGCCCCCACCTGGCTGTTGCGGCCAAGGGCGGCCGTCGGCATGCGCACGAGCCGGCCTTCCGCAAGGTCGCGCTCCACCTGCCAGAACGGCAATCGACCCCAGCCGAGGCCCGAGCGGATCATCGCATGCTTTGTGTCTGACACGGCAGGTTTGCGGCGAGAGCACGCCGTAGTCGCGCCCGACCGTGCGCTGCGACTGATCCGACAGGACGATCTGCAGATGGTCTGCAAGCTCGGCGTTGTCGAGCACGTCGCCCCCCGCGAGGAGACCTAGGGGATGATGGGCGGCAACGACCGCAACGAGTTCGACCGTCGACAGTGCCCGGCGGGCGATCGCCGGATCGCGGAAATCCTCGCCGACGGTGATGCCGAGCGTGAAACGGCGATCGACTAGCCCATCGAGCGGACCACCCAGCGGCAGGACCGCAAGCCGGATCGACACGTCGGGATAGGTGCCCCGCATCTCTTTCAGCGCCAGGCCGACCGTCTCGATCGGAAACAGCCTATCGACGACCAGAGAAAGCTCAAGCTCGATGCCTTCGCCGAGGCCGCGTGCCCGGGCGCGCATCGCGTCCACCCGCAACAGGATGTCGCGCGCATTGGCGAGCAGCGCATGCCCTTCCGCCGTCAGGACCGGCCGGTGGCCGGACCGGTCGAAAAGGCCGACCCCCAGTTCGGCCTCCATGTTGGCGATGGCGTGGCTGACGGCCGATTGCACCCGTGAGAGCCTGGCGGCGCCGGCGCGGAAGCTTCCGCTTTCGGCGACGGTCACGAAGGTCCGCATCTGATCGAGAGTAAGGGCATCGAGCATGATCGATTCCATAGATCATCTTGATGAAAATTATATCACTCCAAGAGATCGAGAAAAGCACCCATCTTTTCAGTGAACGGCAATGCCGCCCACAAAAAGGAAACCGAAATGACCAAGGTGCTCGTGCTCTACTATTCCTCCTACGGCCACATCGAGACCATGGCGAAGGCCGTCGCCGAGGGTGCGCGCACCGCCGGCGCCACCGTCGCGCTCAAGCGCGTGCCGGAAATCGTCCCGGAAGCCGTGGCCGTCAAGGCCGGCTACAAGCGCAACCACGATGCGCCGGTGGCAACAATCGCCGAACTGCCCGATTATGACGCGATCATCATCGGCACGCCGACACGCTTCGGCAACATGGCCGCCCAGATGAAGAACTTTCTCGACCAGGCGGGTGGGATCTGGGCGCGCGATGCCCTGGTCGGGCGCATCGGCAGCGTTTTTACCTCGACCGGAAGCCAGCATGGCGGCCAGGAATCGACGATACTCGCGACGCATACCGTGCTGCTGCATCTCGGCATGGTGATCACCGGCCTTCCCTACAGCTTCAAAGGCCAGATGCGCATGGACGAAATCACCGGCGGATCACCCTATGGCGCCTCGACGCTGGCCGATGACGGCAACGGCGGCGACCGGCAGCCGAGCGCCAACGAACTGGAAGGCGCACGCTTCCAGGGGCGCCACGTGGCGGAACTGGCAACAGCGCTGGTTGCCGGACGCACCCGCGTTGCGGAGATCGCCTGATGGCCATGGCCGCAGCCTTTGTTCGCGAAAGAACCGATTGGTCGGGCGTGATGACCGTTGTTGCGGCCGGCGTGGTCGCGGCGATGCAGGTGGGAAAGGGGCTGATTGCCGGCCCGCTGCTTCAGTCCGATCTTGGGCTCGACCTCTCCGCCCTCGGCTGGATCACCTCCGTCTTCGCCGTAGTAGGTGTCGTCGGGGGCATGGCAGCCGGCGCGTTCGTCACAGCTGTCGGCGACCGGCGCCTGCTTGGCATCGGCATGGCGCTGCTGGCGTTCGGTTCCTTTGCCGGCGCGGCGAGCCCAGCATTCACGCTGCTTCTGCTGTCGCGCATCATCGAGGGCTTCGGCTTTCTGCTTGTCGTCGTCGCCGGCCCCGCCATCCTCATGCGTCTGGTGACGCAGGAGCGCCGCGACCTCGTCTTTGCGCTCTGGAGCTGTTTCATGCCCGCGGGCATGGCGATCGCCATGCTGACGGGGCCTGCCTTTGCCGGTTGGCAGGCGATCTGGTGGAGCAATGGGCTGCTCACGCTTGCGAGCCTCGCCTCCATCTTCCTGGCCGTGTCGCCACCCCGGCAAACGCCCCGTGTCGCCACCCGCTTCCGGGATGATGCCGCGGAAACGCTGACGAGCCGCGGGCCCGTGCTGCTCTTCGCGCTGTTTTCGCTCTACAGCCTGATGAGCTTCACGCTTTCCAGCTTTCTGCCGATCCTGCTGATCGAGCGCCTGCAGGTCTCGCTTGGAACCGTTGGCCTGTTGAGCGCCATCATCACGCTGGTGAACGTCTTCGGCAATCTGGCCGCCGGCCATCTTCTGTCCCGCGGCTTCGCCCGCGGCAGGCTGGTCGCAAGCGCCGCGTTGCTGACCGGCGTGTCCGGCCTTTGGATCTTCCTGAGCCCATCAGGCGGACATCTGATCCTGGCGCTCTGCATCCTGTTTTCCGCGATCGGCGGGCTCATTCCGGCGACGCTGATCTCATCGGTGCCCCTCCTGTCGCCACGTCCGGCGCTTGCGCCGATGGCGATGGGCCTGCTGATGCAGGGCAGCAATCTCGGGCAACTCGTCGGCCCCGTCGCGGTCGGAACCGCGATCGAACGCTACGGATGGACATCGGGTGCGGCTTTTATCGGCGCCAGTGCCGTTCTTTGCATCGGGCTGACGCCCACACTCGAACGGACGCTACGGGAAAGCAGGCCGGAACGCTGACAGGGGCCGCAGGCAACAAAAAACCCACCGGCAGACGCCGGTGGGCTTCGTTTTTTAGATTCGAGTCGCCGGTATCAGACGAACTGGCTGAGACCCGGAACCGAAGCGACGACTTCGTCGACCACGTCTGCGCCGGCCTTCTCCTTGGCGAACGCGATGGTTTCCTTTGCAAGTCCGGTGATTTCACCCATGCCGAGGCCCTGGCTCATCAGCTGCTGGCCGAGCGCCATGACGCCGCCACCACCGATTGCCGACATCAGACCGCCGAGCAGGCCGCCGCCGCCCGTGCCTTCGCCGTTGTACTGCGCGATCAGTTCGGACGCGCCCGGGATCGCTTCAATCATCTGGGCAACCGGACCGTCGGCGGCTTCGCGCTGCAGGAAGCCGAGGATCATGCCGACAGCCTTTTCGGCGGTTGCCGGCTCGATGCCGACATTTTCAGCAACGCGCGTGACCAGTTCATTCATGGAGAAACTCCCTCATTTTGGATTTTTGACGTTGACGTCAAGGTAAATGATCGCCCACCAAATAACAAGCCGTGAGCCGTGACTATCGATCCGTCGATATCGCCGCATTCCGGTCGCGGATAGGCACAGCCTTGTTGCCGGGCGCAACCGCACCACCTATAACAGAAATCCAGGCACATTTCGATGACGGCGCGCCCCTGCGACACTGCGAACCGCCCGCTTTCATTGATGAAACGGAGATGAAGCCCACATGTTGGAAGAAGGCAAGCTCTTTATCGGCACCAGCCGCAAGCCTGATGATTCGATCAACAAGGGCGAGTATCTGGAGCTCAAGTTCGGCAATCGACACGGCCTGGTCACCGGCGCCACCGGCACCGGCAAGACGATCACCCTGCAGGTGCTTGCCGAAGGCTTTTCCAACGCTGGCGTCCCGGTCTTCTGCGCCGACGTCAAGGGCGACCTCTCCGGCATCGGCGCGATCGGCGAGGCCAAGGATTTCATCCTGAAGCGTGCCGAACAGATCGGCCTGCCGACCAATCCTTACGAGTTTCAGGAATTCCCGGTCATCTTCTGGGATATCTACGGCGAGAAGGGCCATCGCGTTCGCACCACCATGTCGGAGATGGGCCCGCTGCTCCTGTCGCGGCTTATGAACGCGACCGACGCGCAGGAAGGCGTGCTCAACATCGCCTTCAAGATCGCCGATGAGGGCGGACTGCCGCTGCTCGACCTCAAGGATCTGCAGGCGCTGCTCAACTACATGGGCGACAATGCCAGCACGCTTTCCAATCAGTTCGGTTTCATTTCCAAGTCCTCGGTCGGCTCGCTTCAGCGCGAGCTGCTGATCCTCGAACAGCAGGGCGCCGAACATTTCTTCGGCGAGCCGGCGCTGAAGATTTCCGACATCATGCGCACCACCAATGACGGCCGCGGCGCGATCTCGGTGCTGGCCGCCGACAAGCTGATGATGAACCCGCGGCTCTACGCCACCTTCCTGCTCTGGCTGCTGTCGGAACTGTTCGAGGAGCTGCCGGAAGTGGGCGACCCGGACAAGCCGAAGCTGGTCTTCTTCTTCGACGAGGCGCATCTGCTCTTCAACGACGCGCCGAAGGCGTTGATCGAACGCGTCGAACAGGTGGTGCGCCTGATCCGTTCCAAGGGCGTCGGCGTCTATTTCGTCACCCAAAACCCGCTCGACGTGCCCGACACGGTTCTCGGTCAGCTCGGCAACCGCGTTCAGCACGCGCTGCGCGCCTATACGCCGCGCGACCAGAAGGCGGTGAAGACCGCCGCCGACACCTTCCGCCCGAACCCGGATTTCGACTGCGCCACGGTGATCACCAATCTCGGCACCGGCGAGGCTCTGGTCTCCACGCTCGAAGGCAAGGGCGCGCCCTCGATGGTCGAGCGTACGCTGGTGCGACCGCCGCAGTCGCGCGTCGGCCCCCTGACGGAGGCCGAACGGAAGAAGGTCATGGACGTGAGCCCGGTCCGTGAGCTTTACGATGAGGATTTCGACCGTGAATCGGCCTACGAAATCCTGGCGGCGCGCGCCAAAAAGGCAGCCGACGCACAGGCCGAGGCACAGTCTCAGGCCGAGCAGCAGACGAGCGAGGCGAGCACCGGCGGCAGCCGCTGGACGCTGCCGGGCTTTGGCGACGACGATCAGGCGGCACCGGCCGGCAAGCAGGCGCGCCCGCGCAGCTCCGGCTACCAGCGCGAGACGGTCGTCGAAGCGGCGATGAAATCGGTCGCCCGCACAGTCGCGACCCAGGTCGGCCGCGCCCTGGTGCGCGGCATCCTCGGCAGCCTTAGCCGACGCTAACCAAGACCGGCCGACGCGGCCCATCTATTCCCACGCGCCCTGACCAAATCAGGGCGCGTCGTCATTTCTGGAACATCCGCATGGATGTGAGGGATTCAATCGGCGCCATCCTCAAGGACGGCGACAACGTCACCCTGATCAAAGACCTGAAAGGCAAGGGAACCTCGACGACGCTGAAGCGCGGGACGATGGTCAAGCGCATCCTCCCCCGATGAAGTCGAGTGCCGCGTCGAAAAGACCAAGGGTCGGGTGATGCGCACCGAATTTCTGAAGAAGGCTTAAGGCCCGCGCGGGATGCCGGAACGGCACGGCGAAATGACCCGACGGCCAGCCGTGCCGATCAATGCCGTGTCTTGTCAATGCCGTGTGTTGGGGAGGGTGAAGCGCTCAAGCGGCGCCCGCTCACCGCAACGGCGGCCCGCTGGGTGGCGGCGTATTCGTCCGTCAACTCCAGCAGAGCCAAGGCGATCTCGTCCCAATGCCACCCTACCCGCTCGGCGAGATCCGTCAGCAGTTGGAACTCCTCGCGCAATGCGGTCGCGCATTCGAGCTCTCGCTGCGCAAGCGCGCAGGTTCTAGTTTTCGGCCTGGCGATCATCCTATTTTACCTCCTGCTCATCAACTCCTCAGCCCGAGCATAGGTTCCAGCAGCTCCCGGTCGAAGCATAGGTTCCCGCGCCGCGGCAGGGGAACCAATCGGTCGCCGGACCGTTGGCTAGGGACAGGAGGTACTGTCATGAAGAAAATCATCCTAGCCGGTTTTGTGGCAAGCCTTGCCTTTTCCGGCGTCGCCCTGGCTCAGACCACGACGGTCATCGTTCCCGGCGAGGTCAAAACCTACGTCCTTCAGCAAACCAGCCCATCCGTGACCTATGACGGCACTGTCGTCGTGGGCGAACCCCTGCCGGACACGGTCGAGGTCTACCCGATCCCGCAGCAACCGACCTACGGCTATGTCGTCGTCAACCAGCAAAGGGTGCTGGTTGATCCGCAGAGCAGGCGGGTCATCGAGGTTCTGCAGTAGACCGGCACAACATGCCTGAAAAAAGAAGCCCGACGGAGACCGCCGGGCTTCTTTCAACAGGGGATCTGAGAGAACTCAATCTGAGAAACTCAGGCGACGGTCAGCTTGACGTCGATGTTGCCCTTGGTTGCATGGCTGTAGGGGCAAACGATATGCGCCTTCTGGACGAGATCTTCGAGCACGGCCTTGTCGACGCCCGGCGAAGTGATTTCGAGCGCAGCATCGATGCCGAAGCCGGTGCCATCCTCGCGCGGACCGATGCCGACGGTTCCCGTCACCGTGGTGTCTTCCGGAAGCTTTACCTTCTCCTTGCCGGCCACGAATTTCAGCGCGCCGAGGAAGCAGGCCGAGTAGCCGGCTGCAAAGAGCTGCTCGGGATTGGTGCCGCGGGCGCCGTCGCCGCCAAGTTCCTTCGGAACGGTGAGCGTGACGTCGAGCACGCCGTCGGCGCTTTTGGCCTGGCCGGCGCGGCCACCGGTTGCGGATGCAGTGGTGCGGTAAAGAATGGGCATTGGCGGGGTCTCCTTTGCGTTTCCTGAG
This sequence comes from Ensifer sp. ENS02, assembly GCF_014851885.1. Classification (NCBI taxonomy): domain Bacteria; kingdom Pseudomonadati; phylum Pseudomonadota; class Alphaproteobacteria; order Hyphomicrobiales; family Rhizobiaceae; genus Ensifer; species Ensifer sp. ENS02. The sequence goes on from NZ_JACVAO010000002.1 coordinate 480,240, forward strand.
TGAATGCGATTTAGATAGCGCAAAATTCAATTGTACGCAAATTAATTTTGCAAATTGCATTTCGAGCGTCTTTTTGCGACAATGGCGCATGGCGAACAAGGCGGCACATAGCGACACCATTCCCGAGGAAGCACTCGCGCTCGGCAAGCAGCTGTGTTTTGCGGTCTATTCTGCGGCCCATGCATTCAACCGCGCCTACAAGCCGCTGCTCGATCGTTTCGGCCTCACCTATCCCCAATATCTCGTGCTCCTGGCGCTCTGGCAACAGGACGAGATGACGGTCAAGCGGATCGGCGAGGAGATCGGTCTGGATTCAGGCACGTTGTCGCCGCTTCTCAAGCGCCTGGAGGCAGCCGGTTATGTCGGTCGCCAGCGCGACCCGAGCGACGAACGTCAGGTGATCGTGCGGCTGACGGACAAGGGCCAGGACCTGAAAAACGAGGCTTTCGGCATCCTGATCGGCATCAGCAAGGCCTCGGGATGCAGCCTGAAGCAAGCAGAAGACATTCGCGAGACGCTGCATCAGCTGACGCGGCAGCTCAATGCCGGCCCCGGCGAGGATTGACCGACCTGCCTTCCGCTCGACGCGGTGGGTGCTGTGCAGAAACGTGAGGGGCGGATATCCGCCCCTGCCCGTCATCAGATAACGAGGATCGGCGCCTTGCCGCGGACGCGATCGTAGAGATCCATGACATCCTGGTTGAGCATGCGCACGCAGCCCGACGAAACCGCCTTGCCGATCGACTTCCATTCCGGCGTGCCGTGAACACGGTAAAGCGTGTCCTGGCCGTTCTGGAAGATGTAGAGCGCGCGCGAACCAAGCGGATTGTTGAGGCCTGGGGCCATACCGCCGTTCTGGGCCGAATAGGGCTTTAGCTGTGGCTGGCGGGCGACCATGCTGTCCGGCGGGGTCCAGCGCGGCCACTTCTGTTTCCACTGGATGACGCCGCGACCCGACCAGGCAAAACCCTCGCGACCGAGGCCGACGCCGTAACGCAGCGCCCGGCCACCCGGCTGGATCAGATAGAGGTAGCGGTCGCCGGTATCGACGACGATCGTGCCCGGCTGCTCGCCGAAGGGATCGCTGACCTCCTGGCGGTAGAAGCGCGCGTCGATCTGGCGATAGGGAATTTCCGGCACCTGGTAGCCGCCATCGGAAACGCTGGCATAGATGTCCGAGACATAGAGGCCCTGCGGCGGAAGACCGGTTGGAACTGGCCCTGGGCCATCCTGCCTTTCATAGATGCCTTCGGCGCGCGGATCGGTAAACCGTCCCTCGACCGCTGGATTGCGGAACACCGGCGCCGTCTCATAGCGAAAGACATCCGTGTTCATCGACGAAGTGCAGCTCGCAAGACCGGCGGAGGCGAGCGCCACGCCGGACGAGCGAAGAAACTGGCGACGGGAGAAAAGGACTGAAGAGGACATCGAACTCTGGGGGCTTGAGTGCGGCATGAGGAGTGCTGCATGAATTTGCTTAACGAAATGCTACGCACAGCCCCCACGGATTGGGGCGATGCTTGCATTTACGGCTGGAACGAAGCTTGCGTCGCGAGGGTGGCAGGGCTCAAACGCTGTGGATACTGAACCGCGGCTGCAGCATCAGTGCCTCGAAATCCGGAGCCGAGAGCGGCCGGCTGAAGAAGTAGCCCTGGATTTCGTCGCAACCGCTCTGGCGCAGGAATTCCACCTGGGCCTGGTTTTCCACACCCTCGGCAATGACACGAAGGCCGAGGTTCCGCGCAAGCGAAATGATCGCGGCGGTGATCGCGTTGTCGTCGAGATCCGTCGGAATGTCGGCGACGAAGGACCGGTCGATCTTCAGTCGGCGCACCGGGAAGCGCTTGAGCGCGCTCAAGCTCGAATAGCCGGTGCCGAAATCATCGATCGCCAGGTGCACCCCGATCGCCTGCAGCTCGTGCATGGTGGCGATCGCGCCAGGGACATCCTGCATGATCAGGCTCTCGGTCAGTTCCAGTTCGAGGCAGAACGGGTCAAGCCCGGTCTCTGTGAGAATTGCCGCGACATGGGCGGCCCAGTTGCGCTCACGGAACTGGCGCGCCGAAACGTTGACGCTGATGATCAGCGGCGGCAGGGCGGCATCCTGCCAGGCCCTGGCCTGGCGGCAGGCCGCGCGCAGCACCCAGTCGCCGATCGGCACGATCAGCCCGGTTTCCTCGGCGAGCGGAATGAACGCCGCCGGCGAGACCGTGCCGCGTTCGGGGTGGCGCCAGCGCAGCAAGGCTTCGGCCGCGAAAACGCGGCCAGTCGCCAGATTCATCTGCGGCTGGAACTGCAGGAAGAACTCTTGCCGCGCGAGCGCCTGGCGCAGCTCCTCCTGCTGCTTGAGCTTCTCATGCGCCTTGGCGGCCATCTCTTCGGTGAAGACCTGCAGGTTGTTGCGGCCGAGCTCCTTGGCCCGGTACATCGCCATGTCGGCATTGGCGAGCAGTTCGCCGACCGTCTTGCCCTGATTGGGAAAACAGGCGACCCCCATGCTGCAGGTGACCTGCAGGCTGCGGCCCTCGATCTGCATCGGCGCGGCGATCGCTCGCCGGATATCCTCGAGCCGAGCCAGCACGATATCGCGCTCGCAGGGAAGCCCGTTCAAAAGCAGGATGAATTCATCGCCGCCGACCCGCACGACCATGTCGGACTTACGCACCGAAGCGCGCATGCGCGAGGCCGTGACCTTCAAGAGTTCGTCGCCGGCGGCGTGGCCGAGCGTATCGTTGACCAGCTTGAAATTGTCGAGATCGAGGAAGGCGAGCACCGCCCACTGGCCGCTGCCGCGCAGGGCTTCCAGCGCCTCGGCGACCTGTTCCTCGAACTGGGCGCGGTTGGGCAGACCGGTCAGCGCGTCGTGGTGCGCCATGAAGCTGATGCGATCTTCCGCCTGCTTGCGCTCGATCGCGATGCCGGCGAGATGCGCCGCCATGGCGATCAGTTCCTTTTGTCCGTCGTCGGGCACGCCGACGACATCGGAATAGAGCGCGAAGGTGCCGAGCACCTTGCGCTCACGCGAATGGATCGGGGTCGACCAACAGGAGCGGAAGCCGTAGGGAAGCACCAGCTCGCGATAATCGTCCCAGAGCGGATCGACCTGAATATCCGAGACGATCACCTGCTCGCCGCGCCAGGCGGCCGTGCCGCAGGAGCCCATGCGCGGGCCGATCTCGACGCCGTGGATGGTCGCGCAATAGGCCTCGTCGAGGCTTGGCGCTGCGCCGTGGAAGAGATAGCGGCCATCGGGCGACAGCAGCAGCACCGAGCCCTTGATGCCCGGCATCAAGGCTTCGATCAACAGGATCATGTCGCGGAAGAAGGCGTCGAGCGGCCGGCCGTTGGCGATCATCTCAAGCAGGCGCGCCTGCCCTTCGAGCAGCCGCTCGGCCGCCTTGCGGTCGGAGATGTCACGCGAAACGCCGACGATGCCGACGATCTTGCCGCTCTTGTTGCGCAGCGGCACCTTGGAGGTCATCAGCCAGCGATCGCGGCCCTTGCTAACGATGGCCCGTTCCTCGATGCCGAAGATCGGCTCGCCGGTTTCGATGACGCGACGCTCAATGTCGGCAATCGCCTTGGCCATCTGCGGCGGATGGAGATCGAAATCGGTCTTGCCGACGATATCCTTCATGGCTTTGAGCCCGTTGTCGGCAACCGTCACCTGATTGGCGATCAGGAACCGCCCCTCCACATCCTTGGCGTAGATGTAGTCCGGCACGTGGTTGATGATCGTCTCCAACCAGTAGTGGCGATCGGCGATATCGGGTTCGCTCGGAAAGATGCGCGCGACCTCCTCGGCCAGCCGATTGCTGGCGTCGATCAGGCGGCGCGTTTCCGCGTTGCCGCCGGCATTGAGAGCGGCATATCGCGGATTGCGGGACGTGTTCTTCGCCAAGCAAGGCCTCCCGACGCTCTTCGCCGCGTCGCTGGTCGATCTTTCCCCACTTCACGTTAGACGAGCAAGAGTTAGCTCTTCCTAAATAACTGTAGAAAAATCGTGTAGAGGTTGCAACGGTCAAGTTGCAAGAGGCGATAGAAGGGGTGGATGACACCACCCCTTAATGTCCGTTCAGGACAACCGTCGGCGCACCGGTGCAACGCGCATCAGCAATTGATCGACGATCACCATGACGACGATCGCGATGCCCGTCAACGGAAACGCCAGCCCGAAGACAATGGCCATGAGCCACAAGCCCACATAGACGCTGCGCCGCGGCGGCATCGGGGGCACGCCGATGCGTCCCGCCGGGCGCCGCTTCCACCACATGATGACGGCGGAAAGGGAAACGAGCACGATAGAAATGCAGGCGGCCAGCATCAGGAGCTGGTTGAAGCGCCCCCATTCCTGCCCCTTGTGCACGTTGATGCTCCATTCGATGGCCTTGCCGAACGCCGGGTAATCGCCAAAGGAAATGTCGACGAGCGGCTTGCCGGAATATTGATCGATATGGATCGTGCGCTCCCGCGCAAGGTCGGCGGGAAAGATGGCGGCCGTATAGACGGCGGTCTCGTCGAGCGGGATCGCGAGCTCGTAGCCGGGCAGCATGCCCTCAGCATCCGCGATCGCGACGGCGCGATCGATCCCGACCGGCTCGCCCGCGCCACCGCTGGACGCCGGAACCGGCGCGTTTTCCATCAGCCAATTGGCCCTGGGCAACACGTCGGTCGACACCTTGCTGGAGGTCGGGACCTCATCCCAAAGCGCTGCCGGATAGCCGAGCCCCATCGCCGTCAGCTTGCCGTTAACCGTTGCACCCCAATAGCCGGACCACAGAAGCCCGGAGAAGGCGAGAAAGACGATCAGCAGGCCGGCGCCGATACCGGTCACCGCATGGAGATCGCGCCAGAACACCCGGCGTGCCGGCGTGCCGCGCACAGTCAACACACCGCCGGTCTGCTGGCGCGGCCACCAGAGATAGATGCCGGTGAAGACCAACAGGATGGCAAAGCCCGCAACGATCTCGATGATTGTTTCGACCGACTTGCCGAAATAGTCGAGGCTGTGCAGGTCCTCAACCACCTGGTTGAACTCCTCCGATGGCGCGACCCGGTCGAGGATCGCGCCGGTATAGGGATCGACGAAGACCAGCATGCGCGCCTTGCCGATGCCGACGGTGACGCGTGCGGAGCGATCCGCACCGGCCGGCGTGCGATAGGAGACGGCAGCGCTGCCCGGCACGGACTCCACCGCCGTCGCGACGATCGCCGAGGGCGACATCCGTTCGGCGCCCACTGCCACGACGTTGCGGTAGGCAAAGACGGTATCGTCGATCTCGTCGTTGAACAGATAAAGCCCCCCGGTCAGCGCCAGGCTGATCATAAAGGGGATGACGAGCAGGCCGGCAAAGAAGTGCCAGCGCCAGATGGCACGGTAGAGCGAGATGCCGCGCTCTGTGGCCGCGGGGCTGTCCACGGCATTGGTGAAGGATGCGGTTGTCATGGTTTTCTCCGGGAAGGACCGTTTGCACGGCTTCGCCTCTTGGTAATCGGGACGACCGCCGATCACGGCAATGCGCGTCGAAGAGCGACGCCCCAAGGCCAATCAGCTGTCGTTCAAGCGCGTATCAGGCGGAGAAAACCGTTGGTGGCGCCCTTGGCCCTGCTCCGGTTAAGAGCACCGAGCGAACGAAACCAAAATCGCCGGCCGGAACGGAAAGCGGGCGCGCGCGGGCTTGCAACGGCAAGACGATCGGGTAAGGCGCCGGCAGGTCGGCGGGCGCAACCAGGCAGCAGGACTGGCAGCCGTGGCCCTTCGTGCCACCTTTTCCATCGGGATCGTCGTGGCCAGAGAGGCAAAGATCGGCAAGGCTGCCATCCGGGAGGACGTAGGCGATCGCATCCAGCGACCGCGGCATGGCGGCGGCCGGTTGCTGGATCAAGGCCGAAACGACGAGGACCAGCGCGCAAAGCATGCGCGCCGCCAAGTTCGTCAACCGATCCCCTAAAAGCCTTGCCAAACGCATCCCCAAATCGACGTGCGACAGCTAAAGATCTGCGTCCGCAAACGCAAGTCGGCAAAGCGCCGCACGGACCATCAAAAGATTTCATGTGTGCTATCAGCGCCGCCCGCTTCCGTCACTCCCGGTGCTTGCCTAAGACAGGCGACAACACAGGACGGGAGGAACACGGCATGCTGACGATCTATGGGGTTTATCGCTCGCGCGCATCGCGCAATTACTGGATGGCGCGGGAACTCGGCATCCCTTTCCAATCGGTACCGGTCATCCAGGCACGCCGCGTCGCCGATCCGTTGGCTGCTGATGCGCCGATCAACACCAAGTCGCTCGCCTTCCTCGCCGTCAATCCGATGGGGCTGATCCCGGCGATCGAGGATGATGGCGTGGTGCTGACGGAATCGCTTGCCAACAATCTCTATCTCGCGCGCAAGTATGGCGGCCCACTGGCGCCTGCCGATATCGCCGAGGAAGGCTTGATCGGCAACTGGACGATGTGGGCGGCGACCGAGGTCGAGCCGCACACCGTCGAGATCATCCTGACCTACGACTACGGCGCCGAGAACACGGATGAAGGCAAGGCGATGATCGCCAGATGCGTGACGTCGCTCGACAAGGTCTTTGCCCGCATGGAAAGCCACCTCGACGGACGCGACTATCTCGTCGGCGATCGCTTCACCGTCGCCGACCTCAATCTTGCGGAGGTCTTCCGCTACGCCATGAGCCAGACGCAGCTGTTCGACAAGCATCCGCGGGTTTCGGCCTGGCTTGCCCGTTGCCATGCCCGCCCGGCCTTCAAGGCGATGATGGAAGAACGCCTGAAAGAACTGGCGGACTGAGCGGTCAATAAGGGGGGCCTCCCTGCGATCAGCCCATGGTCGCCGCGTCGAAGCGAACGCGCGGCGCCTTGATGTCGAGCAGGCGCATGCCCTCCTCCACCTCATCACGAACCCAGCGCTTGAACGCCTTGGCGGCCTTGCTTTCGCGCCGTGACGGCGCGCTGACGAAGTAGTGGCCGAAGCCCGTCGGCACCCGGATGCCGAACGGTACCACAAGGCTGCCCTGCGCGATCGCAAAGCCGGCGAGTGTCTGCCAGGCGAGCATCACCCCCTGGCCGGAGATCGCGGCATCGAGCACCAGCGACGCCTCATTGAAGGTGTGGCGCACGTTCACTTCCGCGCCCGAGAGCCCGACTTCGCGGAGCCACACCTCCCAGCTGAACATCGAATGGCCGTCAATAACAGCGGGCAGTTTTAGAATATCTGCAGGCTTCCGAAGCCCTTCGGCCATGGCCGGCGAACAGACCGGAAAAACCTCCTGCTGCAACAGCGGCTCGGATTTCACGCCCGGCCACTCGCCCGTACCAACGCGAATGCCGACATCCACATCCGACGTGTCGAGATTGACGAGCTTTGTCGTCGCGTCGATGCGCAGGCGAATGTCGGGATGGCGTTCGGCAAAACGGTTGAGCCGATAGACCAGCCAGCGGGCGGCAAAGACCGGCGCGACCGAGATGGTCAGCACCGACTCGTCGCGGCGGCGCGCTGAAGCCACGGCCTCTGCCAGCTCGTGAAAGGCGTTGCTGATGCGCGCGAGGAAGCGCTCGCCGAAATCGGTGGGCAGGAGGCCGCGCGGGGTGCGCTCGAACAACACGCGGCCGAGCTGGGCCTCCGCCTTGGCAATCTGCTGGCTGACGGCGCCAGGGGTCACGCCCAATTCGTCCGCCGCGGCGGCCAGCGATCCCAGCCTGCCGGCAGCCTCGACGGCGCGCAGCCCGTTCAAATGTACCGTGTTCAGATCTCTCATATAGTTTTTCTAAACACGATCTCTGCCATTCTCAATTGAAAAGATGACAGGACAGGCGGATCATCCAAGCATCGAAAGGATGGTCCGCCATGTTTAGGCTTCTCTCGAAACTGACGCCGCTCAAAACATCCGACGACCGAAAGGACGATGCGCCGCTCGCCTGGGCGCGCGATCCGCTGCAGCATCCGGATCTCGAACGGATGGATGGGCGCGAACTCGGTGACCTGCCCTTCCCGGGCTGGCCGTGGCCACGCACGGCGGAGTGCACCGGCAGCCGCCTCTAGGACCTGCGGCTTTGAAGCTGCACTATGATATGCTGGCCGGATGAGCGACGATCTCGAGCGCAACTTCATCCGTGTCGTCAGGCTGGCGGAGGCCGCAGGCCTGCCCGAAGTGACGATCGGCACGTCCTACGGTACGCCGGCGCTGCTGGTGAAAGACAAGAGTTTTGTGCGCATGAAGGATGGCGAGACGCTGGTCGTCATGTGCGCGCTCGAAGAAAAGGAAATGCTGCTGGAGCTCGACCCGGGGCTCTACTTTCAAACGGATCACTATAAGGGCTGGCCCGCTATGCTGGTGCGGCTTTCGGAAATCGACGACCAAAGCCTAACCGGGCGGCTGGTTGCCGCCTGGCGCGAGAAGGCGCCAAGGCGGCTCGCCGCGAGCTTCCTCGAGCCAGGTCAGGCTCTGCCGCCGACCCTGTAGACCAGGCAGACCTTGCCACCATCCAGTCGCTTCACGTTATCGAGCTGCACATGATGGCGCTCCGCCACGGTGTCGAACAGCGCCTTGCCCTTGCCGACCACGAGCGGGTGGATGGTGAGACGCAGTTCGTCAATCAGGCCGTGGTCCATCAGGCTCGACACCGTGCGCGCGCCGCCGACGACATAGATGGTTCGGCCCGGCGCCTGCCTGAGCGTCTCGATTTCGGAGACGTCGCGCACGATCCTGGCGTTTTCCCATTCGACGTCGGAACGGGTTTTCGAGAGGACATAATGCGGCGTGCCAAGCGCAAAGTCCGCGTATTCGATTTCTTCGGGCGTCGGCAACTGGCCGGTGAACTCCAGCGGCGCATGCGGGTCGCGCTTGATCGCACTCCAATACTGCTCATAGCCCGAATACATGCCGTTCCCCAGGACGCAGGCGTCGATCTCGGGCAGGAGGTCGAACGTATCCGACCAGGAATCGACCCAGTCCGTATAGCCATCCGGCCCGTCGATCAGACCGTCGATGGACATCTGCATGCCTGCAACCACCTTGCGCATCGTCATTGTCTCCCTGTTGGCGTTACACGCCAAGGACGCGCGGCAGACAGGAAGCCCGACATCCCAGGCAAAATAATCCTGGCTACGCGGGGGACGTCGCCGAACGGACGGCTCTTCCATTTCCAAGCCGGCGCCTATACCGGTTAAGCGAACAGCCGGACAGGTATTTCCATGATCGTTCGCAACCGCCCCACCCTTCTGAAACTCTTCTTCATCCTCCGGGGTTCGGTCATCCAGCGGATCTTTCCGCAAGTGCTGTTCGTCTTTGCGCTCTCCGCCTTCGTCGTCTGGGCGCACCGCGTCGATCCCGGCCTGGTGCCGAGCGTCAGCAGCGGCCCCTTCGCGTTGCTCGGCATCGCGCTCTCCGTGTTTCTCGGCTTCCGCAACAATGCCTGCTACGACCGCTGGTGGGAGGCGCGGAAGGACTGGGGACAGTTGATCTTCACCGCACGCGACCTCGCCCGCCAGACGCTGATCCTTGCCGGAACCGAGCGGCAGCGCCTGCTCGACATCACGATCGCCTTTGGCCACGCACTGGTCTGCCATCTGCGGCCGGGAAGCGATGTCGGCAGACCGCTAGCGCGGCTGCCGACAGATCTCGTTGCCGGCTACAAGGCAAGCCGCAACGGACCGGACTTTCTGCTGCGCGAAATGGGCGGCATTCTCGCCGGACTGCACGGAACAGGCACGATCAGCGACTTTCAGTGGGCGCAGCTGGATGGCACGCTCGGCAAGATGTCGGCCATGCTTGCGGCCTGCGAGCGGATCCGCAACACCCCCGTGCCGTTCGGCTATACGCTGCTCCTGCACCGCACCGCCTATCTCTTCTGCTTTCTGCTGCCCTTCGGCTTTGCCGATGCGCTCGGCTGGGCGACGCCCTTCGTCACCGCGCTTGTCGCATACACCTTCTTCGGCCTCGACGCGCTCGGCGACGAGCTGGAGGAGCCGTTCGGCGTGTTGCCGAACGACTTGCCGATCGTTGCGCTTGCCGAGACCATCGAAATCAACCTGCGCGAGGCGCTGGGCGAGACCAACCTTCCACCTCTACCGCAGCCGAAGAACTACATCCTGATGTAGCCGCAACTGCCGAGGCGTCAGACCTTCAGCATCGCCAGCACCCGGGCGACGGCTGGACGTGCGGTCATGCGGTTGCGATGATCGACGATTTTTGGGAAGCGCGCGGGATCCACACCGTCCGGCTCGATCCAGCCGGCGACGGTGAAGAGATAGGGATCGGCGATCGAATAGCTGTCGCCAAAAACGAACGGCCCTTCGAACATCTTGCTTTCGATCAGTTCGTAGCAGGCGGTCATGTTGGAGGCGACCTTGGCCTTCATCGCCTCATGCGCGGCCGGATCGTCGGCCCAGCGTGCGCCGCGGCGGCCATGGGCGTGGGCAATATGCACCGTCGAGCAGAGGTAATTCAGAAACGACTGCAACTGCGCGAAGGCGAAGGCGTCGTTCGCCGGAGCGAGCTTCGCAGCTGGAAAGGCCTGCGCGATATAGGTCAGGATTGCCGGCGTTTCGGTGATGACACCCCTGTCGGTCAGGAGTGCGGGGACCCGCGCCTTCGGGTTCACCGCGAGATAGTCGGGCTTGGTCTGCTCGGCTGTCGAAAAATCGACACGGCGCGCCTCGTATTCGGCGCCCGCTTCTTCCAGCGCGATATGCGAAGCCAGTGAACAGGTTGCGGGGGCGTAGAACAGTTTCAACACTTTGAGCTCTCCTCTGCGATCATGCGGACCGGTTGACGTGATGTCGATGGACCGAACCGGTTCTGTCAATTCCTGTGGATCGATGCGGCATGCGCGCGGAGAACCGCGCGCTTCCTGCCCGTGTCGCTCCAAAGCAAAGACCGGCCGCAGAAGAAAGGAAGTCACCCCGATTGACAAGCAGAAGTGGCAAGGCGCCGCAGATCGCTGCCGTCCGCCCTCGTTTAGGGATGCCCGGCAGGCTACAACTGCCGGGCCTGCACGTTCACGCGACCAGCGGCCCGCTGCAGCCGGGTACGTCCTCCAGGCGATAATAGACGGGAATGCCGCGCTCGCGGGCAATGCGCACGTCGTTATCGGCCCCCTTGCTGTCGCCCGGCAGGCGCAGAACCGCCTCGCAAAGCGCCAGCAACCGGCCCGCCACAGGATGAAAAATCTCCTCATAGAGATCGTCACCGATCCGCGCACCGCCAGCCGCATGCCACACCGGCAGCGCCACCCACTCGCCGATCATCGGCACGTGGCCTGCCTTGAACAGCGCATAGGACGGCTCTTCCAGCCGCTTCAGGTTGGCGGCCATTTTCGCCGGGTCGTCCCCGGTTCCCGAACGATAGGGGCCTGCGATCAAGATCAGCATTTTCTCTCCCGAGATGCTATGAACGATCCAGATTATTCTGGAATAATCGTGATATTTCGTGCAATATCGTGAAGAGTCAAGGAGACATTTCATGCTGACGATACAGAGGCGGGCTTTGATTTCGGCGCGGCTGGCGCGAGATGGCGAGGTCGTCGCCAAGCGCATGGCTGACGAGTTGGACCTGTCCGAGGACACGATCCGGCGCGATCTGCGCGAAATGGCGGCGGAGGGACTGCTGAAGCGCGTGCACGGCGGCGCGCTGCCTCTGGTGCCGCCGCTGCCCAACTTTGCGGCGCGTCAGGAGATCGCCGGCGACGTCAAACGCCGGCTCGGACGAAAGGCGGCTGCGATGATCGAAGCCGGTCAGACAATCTTTCTCGATGGCGGCACCAGCAATGCAGAGATTGCCCGGGCGATGTCGCGCGACATGCGGCTGACCGTCGTCACCCACAGCCCGACGATCGCCGCCGAACTCGAGCGCCACGAAGCGGAGGTTATCCTGATCGGCGGGCGGCTCTACAAGCATTCGATGGTCGCGACGGGAGCAGCAGCGCTTGCAGCGATTGCCGGCATCCGAGCCGACCTGTTCTTCCTCGGCGTCACCGCCATTCACCCGGCCCACGGTGTTTCAACCGGCGACTTCGAGGAGGCGGCCGTCAAGCGGGCGATCCTCGGCCAGGCCGCGGAAACCTACGTGCTCGCAACGGTGGAAAAATTCGATGCGGTCTCGCCGCACCACGTGGCCGCGATCCCTGAGCTCTCGGGCTTCATCGTTCCCAACGAGATCAGCGACGGCATGCTCGCCCCTTATGACGGCACGGACATTGCGATCATCGGCGCTTGATGGCGCACTGCGCCGACAGCGGAACGTCGGGAAAGTGAGCGGGCCGAGACGGCCCGCCACAGTTCAGGCGGCGAAAGCGTCGGTCACTCTGACGTCGCCGACATGGATGCCGTTCCAGTTGTGCATGGAATGGTTGGCCTGCGCCATCAGCGCCGCGTGCAGCTCGGGCTCGTCCCTGAAGAAGCGGGCAAGCGTTGCCGCGACCATGGCTTCGGCAGCCCGGGTCGTACCATCTTCGCACTTCGAAGCGATCGCGATGCCTTTTTCCGGAATGGCGGCGCAGAACACACCTTCCGCCCCGGTCTTGGCAAAGATGCGGCCGGGCGCCGTCTTCATCAGCCGCGTGCAGGCGCGCTTGGTGCCAGCAACGAAGAAGGGTTCGGCCATGCAGGCCTCGATCAGCCGCCGCGAGACGCGGGCGCGCTCGGCTTCAAGGCCGACGCCGGTCGCCATCTTCGCGAAACCGTGTGCGAGCCCCTTCAGCGGCACCGCATAGGTCGGGATCGAGCAGCCGTCGACGCCGCAATTGTCCTTGGCAAGGATCGCGCCCGTCAGGCTTTCCATAGCGCCGCGGATTTCGCGCTGCAGCGGATGGTCGTAGCCGACATAACCCTTCACCTCCGTGCCCGAATGGCAGCAGGCACAGATGAAGCCGGAATGTTTGCCGGAGCAATTGTTGTGCAGCGCCGTCGGCGCTTCCAGGCTGCGGGCCTGGCCGATCAGGGTCTTCTGGTCGGACGACCAATGGGCGCCGCATTCGAGCGCCGAGACATCGCGGCCTGCGGCGGCCAGCATCTTGGCGGCCAGTTCCACATGTTCCGGCTCACCGGAATGGGACGAACAGGCAAGCGCCAGTTCCCGGTTGCCGAAGCCGTAGGCGTCGGCCGCGCCGCTTTCCATCAGCGGCAGCGCCTGCATCGCCTTGCAGGCCGAGCGCGGGAAGACGGCGCTGTCGGTTTCGCCCAGCGAGAAGACGGTCCGGCCGTCGCCGTCGACGGCAATGACCACGCCGCGGTGGCGGCTTTCGACGAGGTTTCCGCGGGTAACTTCGACGAGAACGGGATTTGACATGCCTTGCCCTCAAATATCCGAAATTGCTCCGTGCATTTAGCAGGATTTTACCGGCAAGGAACGGAGTTTTCATGAAATTCGCCCGCAGGCTGGCCGCTGCTTTTCTCGTCATCTACCTGCTGCCGGCGTTGGCCTCGGCCGGCTGGTGGTACATGCAGGACCGGCCGCAAAGCTGGCGCGACGCCGATTGGTCCTCGGCCGGGATCCTGCCGAAGGCAACGGAAAGCGCGGACGCGGCGATCTACGTGTTCTCGGCGACCACGGGCGGCATGAAGGGTGCTGTCGCGAGCCACGCCTGGATCGTGACCAAGAATGAGGGCGCTGCCACCTACGATCGCTACGACAAGGTCGGCTGGGGCAAACCGATCCGCAAGAACGGCTATCCGGCGGATGCACGCTGGTACTCGAACGAGCCGCGGCTGGTCGTCTCGGTGACCGGCGCTGACGCCACGCGGCTGATCCCGAAGATCGAGGCGGCGATCGCCAGCTACCCTTACGCTTCGCCTGGCGGCTACCGGATCTGGCCCGGCCCGAACTCCAACACCTTCGTCGCCCACGTGCTGCGAACCGTACCGGAACTCGGCGCCGTGCTGCCGCCGGACGCAGTCGGCCGCGACTATCTGCCGGAGGGAAAGCTGTTCCAGATCGATGCCGACGGGCGCGACCTGCACGCGACGCTCTATGGCCTGGCCGGTATCTCCGCGGGTGTTCGCAGCGGCCTCGAGCTGCATTTCTTCGGCCTTGTCGCCGGTTTCGACTTCGCCAGTCCCAGCATCAAGGTTCCGGCGATCGGACGCATCGGCATATGATGGTCCAGGCTTGACGGGCCATCGCTTAGGTTGAGCGCCGGTGGTTTGCATTGCATGGTGCGCCGGTCGAATCAGGAGGACGCGCCCGCATGCATGAAATACCGATCAGGAGCTTTGCTGTTTCGGTTGTCGTTCTCCGCCCGGCTGGGAGCACCTTCGAGGTTCTCCTTCTCAAGCGCACCGGAACACTTGCGGGAACCTGGTGCCAAGTCGCCGGCGCGATCGAAGCGAATGAAACGGCCTGGCAGGCGGGCCTGCGCGAAGTCGAGGAGGAAACGGGCCTGCGGCCCGACCGTTTCTATTCCGCCGACATCTGCGAGCAGTTTTACGAGGCCGACCGCAATGCCATCAGCCTGCTGCCCGTCTTCGTCAGCTTTGCAGCCAAGGGCGCCACGGTCCGGCTCAATGCCGAACACAGCGCGTTTCGCTGGGTGAGCTTTGACGAAGCGCTCCGCATGGTGCCCTTTGCCGGGCAAAGGAAAGTGCTGAAGCATATCCGGGACGAGTTCGTCGACAACGAACCGAACCCTTGGCTGCTGATCCAGGAAACGGCGCCGGTCGGATCGGCCGGTTAGGCGAGGCTTGATGCTGAGCCAAGTGCTAAAAATGGAAAAGGGCCGCGCGAGGCGACCCTTCCATGAGTTTTGGCCGTATGACTGGCCCGGGCTTTCAGACCCGAAGGAAGGCGGGGATTATGCCGAGGGCTGCCTCGACACCTTCACCTCTTCCATGCCCTTCACCAAGACCGAAATCTCATTAGACATTGGACCACCTTCCTTTCTGTTCGTTGCTGATGATTTGAAGGTAAGCGATCTATCAGCGATTACAAGGGCGACGATGGTCGAAGATCGTTTCCCCTTCGCCGCCGATCACAGGCCTGACGATCGTTCCGATCACAGGGACATGATGATCTTGCCGACATGGTCGCCCTGCTCCATCTGGCGATGGCCGTCGGCAACCCCGCTGAAGGGCAGGACGGAATGGATGACCGGCGCGACCTTGCCCGTTTCCAGCAGCGGCCAGACCTTCTCAACCAGACCGTCGCGGATCGCCTGCTTTTCCGCCGCCGTGCGCGGACGTAAGGCCGAGCCCATGACATGCAGCCGCTTGGTCAGGATCGGCGCGATGTTCGCCCCTTCAACCTTGGCGCCGCCGAGGAAGGCGATGATCGACAGACGGCCGTCCTTGGCGAGCGAACCGATGTTGCGGTCGAAATAGCGGCCGCCGACCATGTCGAGAATGACATCGACGCCACGCCCGCCGGTCTCTTCGAGAACGACCGTCTTGAAGTCCTCGTCGCGATAGTTGATCGCGCGCTTGGCGCCGAGCGCTTCGCAGGCGCGGCATTTCTCGGTGCTGCCGGCGGTGACGAAGACCTCGGCGCCGAAGGCCTTGGCGAGCTGGATCGCCGTCGTGCCGATGCCGCTGGAGCCGCCATGGATGAGGATGGTTTCGCCCGCTTTCAGCCCGGCCATATCGAAGACATTGGCCCAGACGGTGAAGAAGGTTTCCGGCAGGGCGGCCGCCTTCACGGCGTCATAACCCCTAGGCCAGGCGAGCGCCTGGGTCGCGGGCACCGCCGTATATTCCGCATAGCCGCCGCCATTGGCGAGCGCGCAGACCTTGTCGCCGATCCGGAACCCTTGAGCCCCCTCGCCGAGCGCCACGACTTCGCCCGCCACTTCCAGGCCGAGGATCGGGCTTGCGCCCGGCGGCGGCGGATAGTCGCCCTTGCGCTGCAAAACGTCGGGACGGTTGATGCCCGCCGCCTCCACCCGAACGAGGATGTCGCCCGGCTTGAGCTCTGGCAACGGCCCCTTCGCGAGCACCATGTTTTCAGGCCCGCCCGGGGCTGGAAGGTCGACGAATTGCATTTCCAATGGAAGAGACATGGCACTACCTCGCGAATTCTCAAGGCGCATAGGTAGCGCCGGAAACGCGAGGCGAAAAGGCTGATTGTCGAACGACCGGCCGTCGAAAGCGCAGCTCAGCCGCCGAGTGCATCCATGACAAGACCGGTATCGCTCGCCTTGGCGCGCGACTTGATCTCGGCGATGCGGGCGCTGACGGCCTGGGCGTCGGAGAAAACAAAGCCTTCGGGCAGCCCCAGGACGGCGATCGAGCAGCGCATCAGCGGAAAATCCTTCGCCGAGCCGTCACGGCCGTAGCCGCTGATGCGGCCCTCCGCCTGATGCTCCGGCGAATAGAGCTGGCCTACGTCGGAGCGAAAATCGTCGAGCAGGCGGTTCAGCACCGCTTCCAGCTCCTCGACCGAACAGCCGCTGACACCGACGAAGAAGTCGTCGCCGCCGACATGACCGAGGAATTTCTCCTCGCCGATGAAATGGCGGCGCAGCAGGGCGGCAAAGAGTGTGATCGCGAGATCGCCCTTCTGGAAACCGTAGGTATCGTTGAAGGGCTTGAAGTCGTCGAAATCGCAATAGCAGAAGTAACGCGCATGATCACCGTCGAGGATCGCGTCCTGGACATAGTCGCGGATGGCGCGGTTGCCGGGCAGACCCGTCAGCGGGTTCTGTTCCTGCGCCATCTTCAATTGTTTTTCGTTGATAATCTTCAAGAGCGACGAAGCCGAGAGCGTGCCGGCGTAGCGCATGTTCTCCGTCAGGATCAGGCAATCGCTGCCGTCCATGCCGGCGAAGATCTTCAGCATTTCATCCGCCGGCGTGTCGAGATCGGCGATCGGCGCCGGGCTGGCGAAGTGCGAAATCCGCCGCTGGTAGATCCGGTTCTTCAGGAGATCGCGGCCGAAAGGGTGATAGATCAACTCCTTGACGTGATACTCGTGCAGGATGCCGCGCGGCTCGCCATTGGCGTTCAGGACCGGGAAGAATCCCTGGCGCGGATTGCGCCGGAAGAGATCGAAGACGGAATCGAGTTCGTCACTTTCGCGAACGGTCGGCAGTTGCTCGATCTGCTTGCGGATCAGGATGCCGTCCAGCGAAGACGAGGACCGCCGGCTGGCGACGCTCTGGTCGAGATGCGGATAGGCAGGCAGAAGTTCGCTCAGATGCGTCGTCGGCCGGGCGACGTAGTAGCCCTGCACCAGATCGCAGCCGAGGTCGCGGCAGGTGAGGAATTCCGCCTCGGTCTCAACGCCTTCAGCAATCACCCGCGTGCCGAGCACATGGGCCGTGTTGACCGTGTGGCGGACGAGATGGCGCTTGCGGGCATCGGCCTCGATGCCCGAGACGAAGTGTCTGTCGATCTTCACATAGTCGACCGGCTGGTCGCAGAGTAGCTTCAGCCCGTTGAAGCCGGCGCCGAAATCGTCAATCGCCAGCTTGAAACCGGCAAGCCGGAGATCACGCACGAGGGCAGAGAAATCCGGCATCTTGCCGCCATCGAAGCGCTCGGAAAGCTCGAAACAGAGTGACGACGGGGCGATATTGGCGCGCTTCAAGTGGTTGACGAGGCGTTCGACGATGTCGCCTTCACCGCCAACGAGGCGTGAGTCGAAGTTGAGGAACAGCGTGCGGGCGGAATGATCGGGCAGCGTCGCAAAGCCGGCGACGGCGCGGCTGTTGATCATGTGTTCGAGCGCCAGCAGCTGCCCTTCTTCTTCCGCCTTGTCGAGCAGCTCCAGCGGCGAGGCAAAGCCGAGTTTCTGAAAGCCGCGCATCAGGGATTCGTAGCCGAAGACGGTGCCGGTCGCCGCTTCTGCGATCGGCTGGAAGGCGGTTTCGATCACCAGCTTGGCGAGCGTTACGATCTGGTCGTCGCCGAACCGGCGCAACGAGAGAATTTCGGCGGGGGCGGCGGACATGCCGGGCTCCAGAAATATGGGACGGACGGTCGAACGCCGGCAGCATGGCCAGCAAGCGTCAACGAAGTCTTTCCCCATTATGAAGCTTTGATGAAAGCTATGTGACAGCCGCAACTGCGCCAATCAGATGCAAACACTCTAATGAAATCAGTAGTTTCATGAGCAAGTCCTGCGATCGGTCGGCGTCTGCCCCATCCTGACCGTCGCGCCAGGATGGTTCAGACGAGAACGAGCAATGTCAGGTATCCGGCACCGATGACCAGGCAGAGCGGACCGTAGATGCGACGGTCGAGCGTCACGAAGGGCTCCGTGCCGTGGCGTTGGTGGAACGCGGTGGTGAAGGCCAGGAGGCCACGGGCGACGAGGATGGCGGCAAGCCCCGCAAGGCCGCCATGGCCGAGGATCGGCGGCAAAAGCCCTGCAAAGACGGGCGTCACGGACAATGGCAGGAGCGCCGCCGCAAAGAGGATTACGACAACGACCAGCGTCAGCCAGACCGGCGGCATCGCCGACCGGTGCTTCGTGCCGACCACCGTGCGGACAAGCGTTTCTTCGTCGTCACAGGGCCAAAGTCCGCCGAACGCCCAGTAGGCATGCAGCCCGGCGATACCGGAAAGAACGAGGAAAAGCAGGATCGCGATTGCCGCCAACATGATGGGTTCCTTGCTTGCCTGTGGGCGGACCGCCTCAAGCGGTCACGGTTGACGGAGACCCTTTGCCCGACCGCACGCCGATCGCCGCAAGCGCGGCCATGAGGAGAAAGGCCGCCCATTGCGGCGTGGTCGAGAGAGAACCGAGATAGGCAAGCCCGTAGCCGATGAAGAGCACCGCATAGGCGAGATATTGCACGATCACCGCAGCGGCCAGCGGCGCACGGTAACGCCCGTTCACGGCGGCAAACAGCAGGGCGATACTGTTGATCAGGAGGATGGCGCTCGTCGCGTGCCAGAGAAGCGAGACATAGGTTTTAAGCAGCGCCGAGGGGCTGCTTGCAAGCAAAGGCACATGCACCTCCGGCCCGCCGGCAAAGAGATGAATGCCCGTTGTCGCCAGGGACAGGATGCCCGCTGCCAGAAGCCATTTGCTCATGCCTTCGCCTCCAATCTTCACCATACGGCAGCGTATGTACGCGACCTGGTTGCATCAGTCAATACGGTGACGTATGGAAGGCCATGACGACAAAAAGTACCCTCACGAGCGATGATTGGATCAAGGCCGCCTTCCGCGCACTGACGACCGGCGGCGTGCAGGCGATCCGGGCCGAGGCGATCGCCCGCGACCTGAAGGTGAGCAAGGGCTCCTTCTACTGGCATTTCAAGGATGTGCCGGATCTGAAGGCAAAGATGCTTGCCCATTGGGCGCGCGAAGCGACAGACGCGATCATCGCAGAAATCGAAGCCGCGGAAGTAACGGCGCAGGAGCGATTGCGGTTGCTGGTGCATGCCGCGACCGACGAACGCAGCCTTCCCTATGGCGGCTTGCTGACGGACGGCGCGGTCCGCGAATGGGCGCGCTTCGACACCATGGCCGCCATGACCCTTAAGTCCGTCGACGAACGCCGCCTTGGCTACATTGCCGACCTGCTCGGTCATTGCGGATTTTCGTCAAGTGAGAGCCACAGCGGCGCCAGCGCGCTCTACGGCGCGCTGATCGGACTTGAGGCGCTCGCTGCAAACGGTCTTGCCGATCTTCGCGGCGATCTGCTCCGGCTGCTCGAGGCGCTGCTCGGCAGCACCTCGCGCTAAACTCAGCCCTTGGCCAGAACGCCGAAGGCGATCAGCGACAAGCCCTGCATGACGAGGTCGACGGCGAGAAACAGGCCGAGGATCCAGAGGCTGTTGACGGGCCAGCCGGCAGCGATGATCAGGCCGGCCACAAGCGTGACCAGACCGCCGAGTGCAACCCAGCCCCAGCCCTGCAGCGGCCTGAGCTTCAGGCCAACCCAGATGCGGAAGCAACCCGCGACGATCAAGGCGATCGCCATGATAAAGGTGAGGAAGGACGAGGCGAGCACGGGATTGATGAAGGCAAAAAGGCCGGCGATCGTATAGCAGCCGCCGCTCAGGCCCCAGTAGAGCACGCTGTCCCAGCCCTTTACCTGAAAGGCGTGGGCGAGATTGAACAGCCCGCCGACCAGCATGATGATCCCGACATAATAGACGGACGCGACCGTCGCCATCAGCAGATTGCCGAAGGCAAGGCCGCCGCACATGATCAACAGCACGCCGAGGGCGACGAACCACCCCCATTTACCGGCAACCGCTGACTTGTCGGCTCGATCGAATGCGTGGGTCATCTCAACCTCCAGTCCTTTGCAACGCGAGATCGCTAACGCGGGGATTGAGCCGGATTTCTGCACAAAAGGAAAGTGAAAACACAGTCGATTTTTATTGATTGATGAGTCAATCAAAAATAGACTGATTATCGTCAAGGGAGAGACGGATGCCAAAGGTCGGGATGGAACCGGTGCGCCGCAAGGCGCTGGTCGACGCAGCGCTGCGCGTGATCGGCGATCAGGGCACGCTTGCCGTCACCATGTCCGAGATCGCCCGCCACGCCGGCGTTTCCCCTGCCCTTGCCCACCACTATTTCGGCAGCAAGGAACAATTGCTGATCGAGACCATCCGCAGCCTTCTAAGGCAATTGCGCGACGACACGGTGACGGCGCTCCGCACCGTGGCAGGCCCGCGCGAAAGGCTGAGCGCGCTCATCCGCGTCTCCTTCCAGGCAAGCCAGTTCGCCCCTGATACGATCGCCGCCTGGCTTGCCTTTTACTCGGAAGCGCAGCGCTCGGAAGAGGTGCGGCGGCTGCTCGTGGTCTATGCCCGGCGCCTGCGATCCAATCTGCTGGCGAGCCTCAAGACGCTTTGTGCCGATGATGACGCGGAACGCATTGCCGAAGGCGCAGCTGCGATGATCGACGGGCTCTATATCCGCCAGAGTCTGCGCTCCGCGCCGATCAGCATCGAAGCTTCGATCGCGCTTACCGAAGACTATGTCACCTCGCACATCGATCGGCTCACATACCAGGGAACGGCCGCATGACCGCAAGACCGAACATCCTGATCATCATGGTCGACCAGCTGAACGGAAAGTTCTTTCCCGACGGACCGGCCGCGTTCCTGCATGCGCCGCACCTGAAGGCACTCGCCGCCCGCTCGGCCCGGTTCCGCAACAATTACACCTCGTCGCCGCTCTGCGCCCCTGCCCGCGCCTCGTTCATGGCCGGGCAACTGCCGAGCCGCACCCGCGTCTACGACAACGCCGCCGAGTACCAGTCGTCGATCCCGACCTATGCACATCACCTGCGCCGCGCCGGCTACTACACGGCGCTGTCGGGCAAGATGCATTTCGTCGGCCCGGACCAGCTGCACGGCTTCGAGGAGCGGCTGACGACCGACATCTACCCGGCCGATTTCGGCTGGACGCCGGACTATCGCAAGCCCGGCGAGCGCATCGACTGGTGGTACCACAATCTCGGCTCGGTCACCGGCGCCGGCGTCGCCGAGATCACCAACCAGATGGAATATGACGACGAGGTCGCATTCCTTGCCAACCAGAAGCTCTACCAGCTGTCGCGCGAAAACGATGACGCGGAGCGCCGCCCCTGGTGCCTGACGGTCTCGTTCACCCACCCGCACGACCCTTACGTGGCGCGAAAGAAGTTCTGGGATCTTTACGAGGATTGCGAGCATCTGTTGCCCGAGGTCGGCATGTTGCCGGACGACCGGCAGGATCCGCATTCCAAACGCATCATGCATTCCTGCGACTACGTCAATTTCGACCTGACGGAAGACAACATCCGCCGCTCGCGCCGCGCCTATTTCGCCAACATTTCCTATCTTGACGAAAAAGTCGGCGAACTTCTGGATACGTTGACGCGCACCCGCATGCTCGACGATACGCTGATCCTCTTCTGCTCGGATCATGGCGACATGCTCGGCGAGCGCGGCCTGTGGTTCAAGATGAACTTCTTCGAGGGTTCTGCCCGCGTGCCGCTGATGGTCGCCGGACCGGGTGTGACGCCCGGCCTGCATCTGGCGCCGACCTCCAATCTCGACGTGACGCCGACGCTTGCCGACCTCGCCGGCATTACCATGGACGAGGTCAAGCCCTGGACCGATGGCATCAGCCTGGTGCCCATGATCAACGGCGAGGAGCGCTCAGAGCCGGTGCTGATGGAATATGCGGCGGAAGCCTCCTACGCGCCGCTGGTCGCCATCCGCGAAGGCAAATGGAAATACATCCACTGTGCGCTCGATCCCGACCAGCTCTACGATCTCGAAGCGGATCCGCTGGAACTGACAAACCTCGCTGCCAAGCCCGAAACGCCGGTACAGGCGGCAACCCTGCAGGCGTTCCAGGACATGTGCGCCGCCCATTGGGACATGGAAGGTTTCGATGCGGCCGTGCGCGAAAGCCAGGCCCGGCGCTGGGTGGTCTACGAGGCGCTCAGGAACGGCGCCTATTACCCCTGGGATCATCAGCCGCTGCAGAAGGCATCCGAGCGCTACATGCGCAACCATATGAACCTCGACAATCTCGAGGAATCCAAACGCTATCCGCGGGGAGAATGAGATGAAAGCCCAACCGCAAGCCTCGCACTTCATCGACGGCGAATATGTCGAGGACATCGAAGGCACTGTCATCGAGAGCATCTATCCGGCGACCGGCGAAGTGATCGCCCGGCTGCATGCGGCAACGCCGGCGATCGTCGAAAAGGCGATTGCCGCTGCCAAGCGCGCCCAGCCGGAATGGGCCGCGATGAGCCCGACGGCGCGCGGCCGGGTCCTTAAGCGCGCCGCCGAGATCATGCGCGAGCGCAACCGCGAGCTCTCCGAGCTCGAAACGCTCGACACCGGCAAGCCGATCCAGGAGACGATCGTCGCGGATCCGACCTCCGGCGCCGACAGTTTCGAGTTCTTTGGCGGCGTCATCGCCACCGCCCTCAATGGCGACTACATCCCGCTTGGCGGCGACTTTGCCTATACCAAGCGCGTGCCGCTTGGCGTCTGCGTCGGGATCGGCGCCTGGAACTATCCGCAGCAGATCGCCTGCTGGAAGGGCGCGCCGGCGCTCGCCGCCGGCAACGCCATGGTCTTCAAGCCCTCGGAAAACACGCCGCTCGGCGCCCTGAAGATCGCCGAAATTCTCGTCGAAGCCGGCCTGCCGAAGGGCCTCTACAATGTCATCCAGGGCGATCGCGCCACCGGGCCCCTGCTCGTCAACCATCCCGACGTCGCCAAGGTATCGCTGACAGGCTCCGTTCCGACCGGCAAGAAGGTGGCGGGTGCAGCAGCGGCCGAACTCAAGCACGTCACGATGGAACTCGGCGGCAAGTCGCCGCTGATCGTCTTCGACGATGCCGACCTCGAAAGCGCCATCGGCGGCGCCATGCTCGGCAACTTCTATTCGACCGGGCAGGTCTGCTCGAACGGCACCCGCGTCTTCGTGCACAAGGGCATCAAGGAACAGTTCCTGACGCGGCTCAAAGCCCGCACCGAGGCGATCGTCATCGGCGACCCCATGGACGAGGCAACGCAGCTCGGGCCGATGGTCTCGGCGCCACAGCGCGACAAGGTCTTTTCCTATATCGAGAAGGGCAAGGCCGAAGGTGCGCGACTGGTGACCGGTGGCGGCATTCCGAATGCCGTGAACAGTGAAGGCACCTATATCCAGCCGACGGTCTTTGCCGACGTCACCGACGGCATGACGATCGCGCGCGAGGAAATCTTCGGGCCTGTCATGTGCGTGCTCGACTTCGACGACGAGGCCGAAGTGATCGCCCGCGCCAATGCCACCGAATTCGGCCTTTCGGCCGGCGTCTTCACCGCCGACATTACCCGCGCCCACCGCGTCGTCGACCAGCTGGAGGCCGGTACGCTGTGGATCAACACCTACAATCTCTGCCCGGTGGAAATCCCCTTCGGCGGCTCCAAGCAATCCGGCTTCGGCCGCGAGAATTCGGTCGCGGCGCTCAACCATTATAGCGAGCTGAAGACCGTCTATGTCGGCATGGGACCGGTGCAGGCGCCGTATTGAGATTGTTGATTTGGCCCTCCCCCTAGCCCTCTCCCCGCTCGCGGGGGAGAGGGGACGAGGCCTGCTCGCCAGACCACACGCGGCAACGCATAGGGACGTCAGAGAGGGAGCAAGACATATCCGCGTTTTCCTTCTCCCCGCCTGCGGGGAGAAGGTGGCGGCAGCCGGATGAGGGGCGGATCCCTCACCGTGCGTATGAGCGGCGCATCCCGTCACTGCGGATGAGAGGCATGCCGAGGGGCAACGATTAAAAGAAAGACCACGCTTATGCAGGCAGATTACATCATCATCGGCTCCGGCTCCGCCGGCTCGGCGCTCGCCTATCGCCTCTCAGAAGACGGCAAGAATACCGTCCTGGTACTGGAATATGGCGGAACGGATGCGGGGCCGTTCATCCAGATGCCGGCAGCGCTTGCCTGGCCGATGAGCATGAAGCGCTACAACTGGGGCTATCTGTCTGAGCCTGAGCCGAACCTCAACAACCGCCGCATCACCGCGCCACGCGGCAAGGTGATCGGCGGCTCCTCCTCGATCAACGGCCTCGTCTATGTGCGCGGCCATGCGGAAGACTTCAACCGTTGGGAAGAACTCGGCGCGCGCGGCTGGGCCTATGCGGATGTGCTGCCCTATTTCAAGCGTATGGAAAACAGCCACGGCGGCGAAACCGGCTGGCGCGGAACCGACGGACCGCTGCACGTTAAACGCGGCCCGGTCCACAATCCGCTGTTCCATGCCTTTATCGAGGCCGGCCAGCAGGCCGGTTTCGAACTCACCGATGACTATAACGGCTCGAAGCAGGAAGGCTTCGGGCTGATGGAGCAGACCGTCTGGCAGGGCCGGCGCTGGTCGGCGGCAAACGCCTATCTGAAGCCGGCGATGAAGCGGCAGAACGTGTCGCTCGTGCGTTGCTTCGCCCGTCGGATCATCATCGAGAACGGCCGAGCGACCGGGGTCGAGATCGAGCGCGGCGGCAAGATCGAGGTCGTCAAGGCCAACCGTGAGGTCGTCGTCTCGGCCTCCTCGTTCAATTCGCCGAAGCTCTTGATGCTCTCGGGCATCGGCCCGGCCGAGCACCTGAAGGAGATGGGCATCGAGGTGAAGGTTGACCGACCAGGCGTCGGCGCAAACCTGCAGGACCATATGGAGTTCTATTTCCAGCAGATTTCGACCAAGCCCGTGTCGCTCTATTCCTGGCTGCCCTG
Organism: Ensifer sp. ENS02; assembly: GCF_014851885.1. Lineage (NCBI taxonomy): Bacteria > Pseudomonadati > Pseudomonadota > Alphaproteobacteria > Hyphomicrobiales > Rhizobiaceae > Ensifer > Ensifer sp. ENS02. The sequence continues at coordinate 505,372 of NZ_JACVAO010000002.1, forward strand.
GTTCTGGCAGGGCGTTGCCGGCGCGCAGTGGCTGTTCTTCAAGAAGGGCCTCGGCATCTCCAATCAGTTCGAGGCCTGCGCCTTCCTGCGCTCGGCCCCCGGCGTCAAGCAGCCAGATATCCAGTACCACTTCCTGCCGGTGGCGATCAGCTACGACGGCAAGGCGGCCGCCAACACCCACGGCTTCCAGGTGCATGTCGGCTACAACCTCTCGAAGTCGCGCGGCAACGTCACGCTGCGCTCCTCCGATCCGATGGCCGACCCCGTCATCCGCTTCAACTATATGAGCCACCCGGAGGACTGGGAGAAGTTCCGCCACTGCGTGCGCCTCACCCGCGAGATCTTCGGCCAGAAAGCCTTCGACCACTATCGCGGTCCGGAGATCCAGCCGGGCGAGAAAGTCCAGTCGGACGAACAGATCGACGCGTTCCTGCGCGAGCATCTGGAAAGCGCCTACCACCCCTGCGGCACCTGCCGGATGGGTGCCAAGGACGACCCGATGGCGGTGGTCGATCCGGAGACCCGCGTCATCGGTGTCGAAGGCCTTCGTGTCGCCGACAGCTCGATCTTCCCGCACGTGACCTACGGCAACTTGAACAGCCCGTCGATCATGACCGGCGAGAAGGCGGCCGACCACATTCTCGGCAAGCAGCCCCTCGCCAGATCGAACCAGGAACCGTGGATCAACCCGCGCTGGCAGGTCAGCGACAGATAGTTCGCCGCAAGGCGAACTTTTTTGCCGGCGATCGACGGCCGCATGTCACATTCGCCGGTGTTATCTTGTCTTGTCTTCTCGAGTGCTTGAGATGAAGGAGACGAAGATGACAGCGAAGCCCGATCCGCATGGGACTGCCGCAGCGGTGATGCCATCATGGCCCCGTGTGCGCGCTAGCCGGGCCGGCCGCGCCATATCGCAGCGGGGCGCGTGATGGCCGGGATGACCGACGAAGACGTCAGAACGACCTTCGGCGCGGTACGCCCGCGACTGATCCGCATCGCCTATCGCATGCTGGGCTCCGTCAGCGAAGCCGAAGATGTCGTACAGGAAGCATTCCTGCGCTGGCTGAACGCCGACCGTGCGGCCGTCAAAGAACCATCGGCGTTTCTGGGCCGGATCGTGACACGCCTTTGCCTCAACCAGTTGAAGTCGGCACGGCGGCGGCGCGAAACCTACCTCGGGCCATGGCTGCCGGAACCGGTCGTCGAGCAGTGCGACGAACTAGACGACATTACCCTGCCTCTGATGATGGCACTGGAACGCCTGTCGCCGCTGGAACGAGCGGCCTTCCTGCTGCACGACGTCTTCGGTGTCAGCTTCGATGAAATCGGCGAGACGCTCGGCCGCAAGGCAGCAACCTGCCGTCAACTGGCCAGCCGTGCCCGTGTCAATGTCCGCGAGACCCGCCGCCGATTTGCGATGCCACGGGAACAGGGCATGGAAATCGCCGCCGCCTTCTTTGCCGCTTCCCGTGGCGGCGATTTGCACAAGCTTCGTTCGCTGCTTGCGACCGGCGCGATCGTCTATGCCGACGGCGGCGGCAAGACAGTGGCGCCAAGACGGCCGATCGTCGGAATAGACGAGGTGATAATGCTGCACGCCTCGCTGAGGCTGATCTTTGCCCGGGCGATGTCGCGGCTCGTGCGTTACGAATTCATCAATGGGCTGCCTGGTTTTATCACCATCGAAGACGGGGTCCTGCAGACCACCGCGATCGAGATCGAGCGGGATAGAATCACCGTCATCTATGTCACGCGCAATCCGGACAAGCTAAAACACCTCCCAGAAGCGCTGACATATCTCGATGCTCCGGCCGTTCATTGAGCGACGGGTGACCGCGCCCTAACGATCGCGCCCCCGCGCACAGGCACCAGAGCCGACAGCTCTGCTGATCGCCCTGCTCCAAACAAACTTAACCTGCCACGCGCCGAAGGCGCGTGCCTCTACTCGCTCGGCAGGCCCAACACCAAACCATAGGAGACCAAACCATGAGCAACATATGCATTGCCGTCATCTACCACAGCGGATACGGGCACACGGCACGCCAGGCCAGGGCTGTTAAAGCCGGTATCGAGCGCGTCGACGGCGCACAAGGTCTGCTCCTAGCGGTTGAGGATGCACCGGCACGGTGGAACGATCTCCGCTCGGCCGAGGCGATCATTTTCGGCACGCCGACCTATGTCGGAGGCCAGTCAGCCGCGTTCAAGTCATTTCAGGAAGCGAGTTCCAGTGCCGTGATGGCCAAGGGCTACCTTTGGAAAAACAAGTTTGCTGCCGGTTTCACCAACTCGGGAACCGCCTCGGGCGATAAACTCGCGACGCTGATGCAACTTGCTCTCTTTGCTGCCCAGCATGGCATGCACTGGATCAACCTCGACCTACCACCGGCCAACCACTCGACCAAAGGATCACCTGACGATCTCAACCGGCTTGGCTTCTGGCTGGGCGCCGGCGCCCAGTCCTATGTCGACCAGGGCGCCGATCTGGCGCCGCCACCATCCGATCTTGAGACGGCAAGTCATCTCGGCCAACGCGTGGCCGAGACAACGCTGCAGTTCGTGCGAGGAAGAACGGTCGAACAGGAGCCTGCCCTTCCCGCGTGGAGAACGGCAGGCGAGCGATAGGATCAGCGTCAGAGAAAGCCGATCCAGCGGCCGGCGAGCAGAGCACCCAGCCATGTGACCAAGGAGGCAAGCGCCTGCGCACGCAGGCGCAACGCAACGGCTCCCCCTGCGCGCGCGACCGACCAGGCTGTACCCACGTGGACCGACAGTGCATTGAGCGTTCCGATTGCCAGAAGCGCGAGCTTGGTCAGAAACGCCGGATTGGCGAGATAGGCCGAAGGCCTGACGCTGAAGAGGCAAAAGCCGGTGACGATCGCGATCGCCAGGCCGATCGCAGCCGCTTGCGCCAGAAAGGGTCCAAGCACCGCGACGGGCGCATCACCGACAAGCCCGAGCAGCCTCAGATCAAGCGGTACGATCGCGCCGATGAGCAGGCCGATCGCGAGAATATGAGCCGCGTTGACCACGAGATAGAGGATCGCCGAGCGTCTGAGCGCCGCGCCCACCGGCCAGCCGGCGATCCACTCGACGAGTTCCGCGCCGCTCATCCACCGGCCCGGATGCGTTCCGGATAGATGTCATAGGTCTTGCCGGCGACCGTGATGCGCACCGCCTTCATGCGCTTTTCGTTCGGGTCGAGCGAACGGTTGCCGAGAACGATGATCTCGTCACCGGCCTTGGCCGATCCCTCGACAAAGCCTGAGCGCTCCGTCTGGCGGGGATTGCCGAGTTCGACGTGCCACATGCCATCCGTGGACGACTCCACCTGTAAGGTCGGATGCGGCGGCGCCATCGAGATCTCGCGGATGGTGCCCTTGAGCTCGATCTGGTCGGCCTCGGCCCAGGACCATCCGTGATGGGCATAGGCGCCGGTAACCAGAAGCCCCGTCAGGATGATTGCGACAACGCCACGACGTGAAATGGCATTCAACATGTCCCTGCTCCTTCGCCTGTTTCGGAGAGGTGGCAGCTTGAACCCGAAGAGCGTTTTGCGAAAGGACGCGGTCTTCAACACTTCTTGAGCATCGCAGACAGCCACCGCCTATGGTTGTGATAATCTTGGGTTGCGCGAACCTTATTCAACAGCTTAAAATTTAGCCATTCTTAATCTCCGGTTGTTATGTCTATATGAGACGGAGTGAACGCTGGGCGAACATGCCATGACGGCAGTTTCGCCGCGCAATATCGCGTGCTCCATCCCATCATCGACATCACTCCCCTGCCAAGGCGAGCTCGCTTACCGATGCCTTTGCGGCCGTGCCCGCGGCCATCGGCCGAGGATGATTTGCCTTGCGGGCAACCGCGGAGCGTTATTCATGACAATCAAAGCACGCCTGCTCGTCTGTCTGTCCCTGCTCGCCGTCGCCATGCTGGTCATGATCGTTACGGCCTTCAGTGCGCTGACTTCCATCTCCAAACGCACCGAATCGATTGTCGTCGACCGGTTGCTGCCAGTCGACCACTTGAAGACGGTGTCCGACATGTATGCGGTCGAAATCGTCGACACGACCCATAAGGTCCGCAGCGGCGCCCTGGACTGGGCGGCCGGCGCAAAAGCGATCGACGCGGCGCTTGCGACCATCGATACGCGCTGGCGCACCTACGAAGCCACACGGCTCACGCCGGAGGAAAAGACGCTGACCGAGATTTTCGACAGGGCGCGCATCGCAAGTGATGCGTCGATCCGCGATCTCGTGCAGATCATGCAGCGTCAGGACAAGGCCGAACTCGAAAGCTTTGTCGATACCAAGCTCTACTCATCAGTCGATCCCCTCGCCGCGCCAATCAGCGACTTGATCAAGCTGCAGCTTTCCGAGGCTAACGGCGAGCTCGAAGCGGCGAATGCCGAGAAGGACAACCTGACACTCTGGCAAAGCGTGATTGCAGGCTTCGCCCTGCTCATGCTTGGCGCGACCGTCTGGTTCGTCATTGCCGGCCTGTTGCGCCCGCTGACGAGCCTGCGCGAAGCCATGCGCCAGCTTGCCGCGGGCAATCTCAAGGCACTGATCTTCGGCGAAGGTCGCCGCGACGAAATCGGCCAGATGGCCGGCGCTGTCGCCGTCTTCCGAGACAATGCGCTGGAACGCGAGCGGCTGGAGCAAGAGGCCGAAGCCGGTCGTTCGCTGTCGGAACGCGAGCGTGAACAGCGCGAGGCACAGAAGGCGAAAGAGGCGGCGGAGGTCCAGGCGGCAGTCAGTGCGCTTGGCTTTGGCCTCGATCGACTTGCCGAAGGTGATCTGACCTTCCGGATCGAAACGCCGCTTGCCGAACGGCTCGACGCGCTGCGAACCAACTTCAACAGTTCCGTCGCCAATCTCGAGGATGCGCTGCGCTCAGTCGGGGAGAACGCTCGCAGCATTAACGCCGGCGCCAGCGAAATCCGCTCCGCCGCCGGCGATCTCTCCAAGCGCACGGAACAACAGGCCGCCTCGGTCGAGGAAACCGCAGCCGCGCTCGACCAGATCGCCACCACCGTCGCCGATGCCAGCCGGCGCGCGGAAGAGGCGGGCACGCTTGTCATCCGCACCCGTGGTGCTGCAGAGAAATCGGGCGAAATCGTCGGCAATGCCGTCACCGCCATGAGCGGCATCGAAGCCTCGTCGCGGGAGATCTCCAGCATCATCGGCGTGATCGACGACATCGCCTTCCAGACGAACCTCCTGGCGCTTAACGCCGGCGTCGAGGCGGCTCGCGCCGGTGAGGCGGGCAAGGGTTTTGCCGTCGTCGCCCAGGAAGTGCGCGAGCTTGCCCAGCGCTCGGCTCAGGCTGCCAAGGAGATCAAGGTGCTGATCGCCACATCCGGCCAGCAGGTCAAATCCGGCGTCACCCTGGTGCGAGAGACCGGCGCGGCACTCGAAAGCATCATCGTCGAGGTCAAGGAGATCAGCAGCCACGTGACGGCGATCGTCGAAAGCGCCCGCGAACAGGCAGCCGGCATCCAGCAGATCAATACGGCGGTGAATGCCATCGACCAGGGCACGCAGCAGAATGCGGCGATGGTGGAGCAATCGACCGCCGCCAGCCACAGCCTTGCCCGCGAGGCCGGCGCGCTCAACGACCTCCTGATGCGCTTCAGGACCGGCATCGGCTCTTCGGCAGGACCACGCCTCGTGGCAAGTGGCGCCACGGAGAGTGCAGCCCCCTCGCCCGCACGTGCGTTGACCCGCAAGCTCGCCGGCGCCTATCGCGGCGGCGCGCGACCACACGAGGACGGCTGGGCGGAGTTCTGACGATCAGGCTTCGGCCGCAAAACAAGGAGACGCGAGCCGCAGGGTTCGCGTCTCTAGCTTTTGCCACATACAGTATTAAATCTAGTAAATTACTAGTCTATACTCGGTTTTTCGCTGCTTTTCGATCTGAGAGGCAGATTTGCTCCAAACAAACAGCATTAGAAACCGCTATTTCTGTCCATTGTCCTGTTCGGCTGCGATATTCCGCCCAAGTTGGAACAGGACGCAGCCATGACCACGTCATCCCTCGAAACCACCGCCAAGGCACTGAACGAGAGGCTCGAAAGCCTGGATCTTGCCGGGCGGCTGGCGCTCGTTGCAAGCCTTGAAGGGCGGGCAGTCTTCACGACCTCGCTCGGCATCGAGGATCAGGTGATTACCGCCGCGATCGGAAAGAACAAGCTTGCCGTCGATGTCGTCACGCTTCAGACCGGTCGTCTCTTCGATGAGACCGCGGCGCTGATCGACAAGACGGAAGAAGCCTACGACATCCTGATCAAGCGCTACCATCCGGAAAAGGCCGACATTGACGCCTATGCGGCGCGCTACGGTCTCAACGGTTTCTATGAAAGCGTCGAAGCGCGACATGCCTGTTGCGACGTGCGCAAGCTGAAGCCGCTTGCGCGCGCACTCGAAGGAGCAAGCTTCTGGGTCACCGGGTTGCGCCGCGGCCAGTCGGGCAACCGTGCCTCCACGCCCTTCGCCGAGGCAGATGCCGAACGCGGCCTGATCAAGATCAATCCGCTGGCCGACTGGGACATCGAGACCATCAACAGCTACGTCGCCACGCACGCCGTTCCGGTCAACCCGCTGCACGCCCGCGGGTATCCGTCGATCGGCTGTGAGCCCTGCACCCGCGCCATCAAGCCCGGCGAGCCCGAGCGCGCCGGCCGCTGGTGGTGGGAGAACGACGAGAAGCGCGAATGTGGTCTGCATGTTCCCGAGGCCGCCGCAAGCTCCAACATCCCCAATTCGAGCAGCGCCGCCTGAGGCTGGCGCGCTCATCCGAAGACAAATCCTCCCGGAGACTGAAATGCCCCACATCCATCCGGAAACGGAACTGCATAATCCGCAGAGTGCCAAGCCGCCGCTCGATCCGCATCTGAAGGCGCTGGAAAACGAAGCGATCCACATCTTCCGCGAAGTGGCCGCCGAGTTCGAGCGCCCGGTCATGCTTTATTCGATCGGCAAGGATTCCTCGGTTCTCTTGCATCTGGCGCGCAAGGCCTTCTATCCCGGCCGCGTTCCCTTCCCGCTGCTGCACGTCAACACCGGCTGGAAATTCGCCGAGATGATCGCGTTCCGCAACGAGATCGTCGAGCGCTACGACCTTGACCTGATCGAACACGTCAATCCGCGCGGTGCCGCCGAGAACGTCACGCCGTTCACCCACGGTTCGGCGCTCTATACGGACATCATGAAGACTGAGGCGCTGCGCCAGGCGCTCGACGCCGGCCAGTTCGATGCTGCCTTCGGCGGCGCGCGTCGCGACGAAGAGGCGAGCCGCGCCAAGGAGCGCATCTACTCCTTCCGCACGCCCGACCACCGCTGGGACCCGCGCAACCAGCGTCCGGAACTCTGGAACGTCTACAACGGCATGATCCGCAAGGGCGAGAGCGTGCGCGCCTTCCCGCTGTCCAACTGGACCGAGGTCGATATCTGGCGCTACATCCAGGCCGAAGACATTCCGATCGTGCCGCTCTACTTTGCTGAAAAGCGCCCGATCGTCGAACGCGACGGCATGATGATCCTCGCCGAAGACTCGCGCCTCGAACTTTTGCCTGGCGAGACCAAGCGCGAAGAAGTCATCCGCTTCCGCACGCTCGGCTGCTTCCCGCTGACCGGCGCCATCCGTTCGACCGCGACGACGCTCGACGACATCATCTCCGAACTCGAAACCGCGACCGTTTCCGAACGCCAGGGCCGCGCCATCGACCGTGACCAATCCGGCTCGATGGAAAAGAAGAAGCGCGAAGGATATTTCTGATGACCGCACCCGCAACCGCGAATGCCGTCGAGCACGTTGCAGCTGGCGAAGTTCTCGCTTTCCCGGCGCAGGAGCCGGCGCGCGCCACCCGTGACAGCCGTCCCCTTCGGCTCATCACCTGCGGCTCGGTCGACGACGGCAAGTCGACACTGATCGGCCGCTTGCTCTGGGACACCAAGGCGGTCAAGGAAGACCAGGCAGCGACGCTTCAGCGCGATTCCAAAGGCAAGCAGAACGATCTTGGCCTTCCCGATTTCGCGCTGCTGCTCGACGGGCTGCAGGCCGAGCGCGAACAGGGCATCACCATTGATGTCGCCTATCGCTACTTCTCGACCGACAAGCGCTCGTTCATCGTCGCCGACACGCCCGGTCATGAGCAATATACCCGCAACATGGCGACCGGCGCCTCGACCGCCGACCTCGCCGTGCTGCTCGTCGACGCCCGCGTCGGACTGCTCGAACAGACCCGCCGGCATGCGACGATCGCGACGCTGATGGGCATCAAGCAGTTCGTGCTGGCGGTCAACAAGATCGACCTCACCGACTACGACCGCGCCCGTTTCGAAGAGATCAGCCACGAGTTCCGCGAGCTGGCGCTGTCGCTTGGCGTGCGCCAGGTCATCGCCATCCCGGTCTCGGCGCTAAAGGGCGAGAACGTCGTCTACGACGGCCGCGCCTCGATGCCCTGGTATGACGGCCCGACGCTGATCGAGGTACTGGAGCTGGCAACCACTCGTTCGGCCCAGACCGTTGGTTTCCGCCTGCCGGTGCAGCGCGTCTCGCGGCCCGGCGAAAGCTTCCGCGGCTATCAGGGCACGGTTGCCGGCGGCTCGGTGAAGCCCGGCGACAGTGTTGTCATCCTGCCCTCGGGCATGGTTGCCAACGTCACCAAGATCGTCACTTTCGATCTCGTGCGCAACGCAGCGGTCGCCGGCGACGCGATCACGCTCGTGCTCGACCGCCAGGTTGACGTCTCGCGCGGCGACATGATCGTCGCGATCGACAGCCAGCCGCTGACCGGTCTTTCCTTCGACGCCCAGCTCGTCGCGCTGCAGGCCGAAGGCATCCAGCCCGGTAAGCGCTACTGGCTGAAGAGTGGCAGCCGACGCCAGCGCGTCCAGGTGCAGCCGGCAAGCCAGCTTGACCTCCAGACCGGTAAGTGGAACCAGGCCGATCAGCTGCCGATGAACGCTATCGGCAAGGTGCATCTCGCCTTCGACGAGCAGGCGATCTTCGACACCTACGAGCAGAACCGCACCACCGGCGCGTTCATCCTGATCGATCCGGACACCAACAACACGGTGGCGGGCGGCATGATCACCGCCAAGCGCTCGGCGCTCGGCGGCATCCACACGGAAGACGCCCGCGTTATCCTTTCGCTGCCGGCCGACCTCGCCGACCAGCTGATGGCGACGGAGCTCTTCGCCGGCCGCCGCGAGGAAGCCGAAGTCCGCCGCGTCTCCGCCGGCAGGGCCGTGGAAATCATCGACGACATCGACGGGTGAGCGACATGACACGCAGCAAAAAGGGGCCGGAGCGGCCCCTTTTTTATTTTGCATGAACGGCTGAGAATCGATGGTGATCGCCGTGGACACCTTTCGAGGGTTTGCCGAGGCGCAACTCCGCGGGCATCCATCAAAGCTGCTGCTCGATCACAGGAAGAGTGATCGTCAACGGCGCGGGATCGGCGTGCTGCCAAAGCTGGTAGCCGACAACGCTGCCAAGAATGGCGGACCAAATGGCGATCTCGCGAAAGGTAAAAATTGGTTCCTTCAACATCTGAGCCTCTCGGGCAAAAACAAGTGTTGATGGAAATATCGCCCCGATTGTTCACACTGATAAGACACCAATCTGCGAACACGTCGTTTCCATGTGAACAATAAACGGCCTGCGTCGGCGCCGCGATCGCCGAGGTCAAGGTTCCGTTGCGGCGTTATCAAGCCGGAGAGGCGTTGCTTCAAAATGAAACAACGCTGGTAATCGCTTCACCATGGCGCAAGCCTCGCGCGATCACGACTATCAATCCAACGCCGCATTCGTAACTTGGCGCGTCGATCATGAGGATCGATAGGGCTGTTTCACCGTTTCCGAACGCCGTGGGACAGTCCGCCTGACCATGGACGAATGAAAGCGGACGCGACGTTCGCCTTCACCCCTCGCCCGGAACATTTGCATCGACGGTCGCGCACCCTGCGGTGGACAGAACCGCTCTGCTCGGCGTATCTGAGCGGCCTTGGCGCAAGAATGCCGAATCAGGGAGACGACAGGGTGAGCACCGACAAGCAACCGGAAACCACCGTAAAGGTCGAGAAACGCATCAACGGCAAATGGTGCTTCGTCATCAAGTTCCGCGGCGTCACCTACCCCGCCCAAGGCAACTTCACGTCGATGCTGGAGGCACAGGCCGCCGCGCAATCCGTGCTGAACGGCCTGGAAAAGCGGGGCTGACCGAGCGCATGGCGGGCGGCGGTGCTATGCGGCCCGCACCGCACCGCCCCTACACAAGTCAAGCGCAGCTACCGAGCAAACGCCGAGAGCCACTGCCACTTCTTTCTGATCGATAGCAGCAGCGTGCGAATGCGCCGGTCGCGATTTGTGATCAGTCGCGCCGAACGCCAGGGCGTCTGTTTCCGGTACTCCAGAAACGTCGCCTTCTCCGGGTGCTCGCATTCTTTCGTGTTCGGCTTGGCGTGAGTGAAGTGCACGATGGAAGCTTGAGAATAGTCTTCCCACCCCTTCTGCGTATTCCAGTGGCCGGGGAGATGAACGAAATTCCCTTCGGTCGTAAGGTTCAGTACGTCCTGATCCAAGAAATCGAACGAACGCGCCTGAAGCAGCCTGGCAATGAGAGCCGTGTAGTCCTGCGCGTTCCAGGCATCGATATCGACCAGCAGGACTCCCGCGTTGAAGTAGGGTGTGTTCGCCTCTCGGCCGAGCGACGGATTGAAACGCGTCGGGTCATCATAGGGAACGGCTGCAACGGCCCTGCCTTCAAACGACAGATCGGCCAGTGGTGCCAGGCTCTTTTTGATCAGCGTGTCAGCGTCCAGGTAGAGCAGACGGTCGTGCCGGTCGGCTAGCAATTCCGGCAGATACAGTCGAGCGTAGGTAGCGCGGCTCCAGTAGCTCGTCGTCTTCAGGCCTGAGATTTTTGAGAGAATGTCGCTTTCGACATCGATGAAGCACAGCTTCCGTTTGGCACAGGCTTGCAGCATTTCCTTGTCGGACGCCCGCAGCCCGTCACCTAGGATAAAGACCTGCGCATCTGGAATGCCACCGTTCTTTTCGAGCGAGTAAAGCATGACACCCGCGAGTTCCGCGAAGCGCCTGTCGATCGAGCATGCAACAATCATTTAAAGTCAATTTCAGCAATGCAACGCGCAGCCACAGGGCCGCATGCAGTGTCCAGGCCAAAAGCAAGATCTCGCTCGACCGGACATACCGGTAGACGCTTTGATTGCTTTCATTTGAAATGGCGTGACCCTCGCCAAGCGAGGGCCACGCTCATGGTGTCGCGCAATATGCGACGGAAGTATCAATGAAATTAATAGGTCATCTCTTACCCGAAAACACGCGGATGCACTGGTGTGCTTCTCTTCATGGCGAATGACTTCGCACACCATGCTTCCGCGTCAAGTGGGCAGAGCAGATAATAGTTGTTTGTCCGCAGAATCTCGCGCAGATCGTGTAAAAGACCTGCGCGCGGCACCTATTCGGTCGCGGACCGGATGATGTTGCAAAGGCCTTCCTGCACCACCTGCTTGGTGGCCACCTGCCCCACCTGAATATCAAACATCGCATCAACCCGCGTGCCTGAACCGCGCTTGCGGGCGACTACTCGCAATGTCTGCAGCCGCCCGGAGCCTGCCGTATCCTGGTAAGCTTCGATGGTTCCGAGTGCCTTGTTGATCTCGATCCCGGAAAAGCCTTCCGCCGCGACGCCCCGCGCCATCCGCTGCAGAGCGGTCTCGGGCTTCAGCTTCGGGAACTCCTGCCAGGTCTTATAGAAAACAGGCGTCACCAGCGGAACGCCGCTCGCCTTGAAATTCTTCTCGCAGCTCTGCGCCGCCGCCACCGAATGGCCGGCCACCAGCAGAACCGTCGCAATGGATAGATGCTTGATCGACATTCGCGTTCCCCGTCGTCCGTGATTGAATGGCGGGAACCTAGAGGCTTCGCCCGCATGCCGACAGAGCAACCCCGTTGCGAATACACCTCTATTCGACCAACGGCTTTTAAGCGGCGACGAACGGCATTTGCGCAGACATTAAGGCACCGGAGTGCAGCGTCGCGAACAGCCATCTTAAACAACCCAAACCGGTTGCGTCACAAAAATGTGCAGCACTGGTTGTGAATCCACCGGCGAGGCTCTAAAGCTGCCTCAAAGGCTCCCTGTAACAGGATTGCGCTCATGAAGCTGGTGACCGGTAACTCCAACCGCGCCCTTGCCGAAGCCATTGCCAGATATCTCAATCTTCCCCTCACGGACTGTACGGTCGGGCGCTTCGCCGACCAGGAAGTCAACGTTCAACTTCACGAGAACGTGCGCGGCGAGGATGTCTATATCCTCCAGTCGACCAGTGCTCCTGCCGACGGCAACCTCATGGAACTGTTGATCCTGACCGATGCGCTGCGCCGTTCGTCTGCGCGCCGGATCACCGCCGTCATCCCCTATTTCGGCTATGCCCGTCAGGACCGCCGCGCCACCGGCCGCACACCGATTTCGGCGAAGCTGGTCGCCAACATGATCGCCGGCGCGGGTGTTAATCGCGTTATGACGCTCGATCTGCATACGGACCAGATTCAGGGCTTTTTCGATATCCCGACCGACAACCTTTATTCGGCGCCGGTGACGACCCGCGACATCAAAGAGCGCTACGACGTCGGGAATCTCATGGTCGTTTCGCCTGACGTCGGCGGCGTGGCGCGGGCTCGCGGCATCGCCAAGCGCACTGGCACCGATCTTGCGATCGTCGACAAGAGGCGCCCCCGCGCCGGCGTGTCGGAGGTCATGAACATCATTGGTGACGTCTTCGGGAAGACCTGCCTCTTGATCGACGACATCATCGATAGCGGCGGGACCTTGATCAATGCGGCTGACGCCTTGCTGGAAGCGGGCGCCAGAGAGGTCTCGGCATACATCACCCACGGCGTGCTTTCCGAGGGGGCTTGCGAGCGTATTGGCGCCAGCAACCTCAGGGAACTGGTGCTGACCGATTCCATTCAAGACACCGAATCGCAACGGCAGACCACCAAGATCCGCCGCGTCACCGTCGCGCCGCTGCTCGGAGAGGCCCTTGCCCGAACCGCGCGAGAGCAAAGCGTTTCAAGCCTTTTCGACTGAACCACGCGAACAGTGCAAAGCCGTTTCGATTGAGCCAGGCGGCGTTTGCCGGTGAGAAAAGACGTAATCCGCCCGCTCATCCGAAAAGACCACAGCGTCACGCGGCGCAAGCTACAAATGCATATAGAAGTGATGATTGAAGCAGTCCGCAGTCGATCCGCGCTTTGGCGCATATTTCGGGAAAGATCGGCTAAGCGGTTGATTTGGCTGGTCGGAGTGGCAAGATTCGAACTTGCGACCCCCACGTCCCGAACGTGGTGCGCTACCAGACTGCGCTACACTCCGTGACCAGCGGCGCCTCTATAGAACAGGCATTTTGATTTCACAAGCGCCTATCTCGAAAAACATTGCGCCTTTTCCAAAAAAATCGTGACGGTGGAAAACGTAGGCGCGAAATGGCCCTGGTCGGCGCCAACGGCGCCCCGGAGATGCGCGTGATAGGGACTTTCTGCAACGCTTCATAATTTCCTGGAACAGGAACCGCTGCGTGCATTTCCTTTCGTCTCTTTTGGCGCTAGAGGCTCAACGGAAAGCGCGGAAAGCCAGGGGATACGGGCTTCCGTGCCATGCCGATTTCAGAACGAGAGCCAAAGGGGCAGAAACATGAACTTCCGCATGATGACGGTGGCGGGCCTCGCGCTCGTGCTCGCCGGCTGCACGACGACCGGGACGGGGATTTCCAGGAATGCAGTCGAAGCCCGTTGGCTCGGCCAGCCGGCCGGCGGCTTCTTCGCCCAGTACGGTCCGCCGATCTCCGACGTCGAAAGCGGCAGCTCCACGGTCTATAGCTGGAAGGGCGGCTACAAGACCCGCAAGATCCCGGCGCAGTACGAAACCACCAAGGACGGCAAGCGCGGCAAGCGCATTTCCTCGGCGCGCACCGAGTATCTGAGCTGCGCGGTGCAACTGACCGTCTCGTCCGACTACGTCATCCGCTCGATCCACATTGCCGGCGACCGCAAGCGTGCCGAAGGTCCGAGCTGGTGCGAAGAGTTCCTCGGCGCCCCGGCCCAGACCAAGCCGGCGGCAACTGCAGGCTAAACCAACAAACAAAAAACCCGCCGGTGAAAATCGGCGGGTTTTTTCTAGGGGATTGCATCGAACTCAGCCGGCGCTGTTGTCCTCGACGGGCGCGTCGGGACCGTTCTTCTTGATCGAGTCGATGGCGTTCTGCGCGCTGGCCTTGGTCTTGTAGCCCTCGGTCGAGAACATCACTTCGGTGTTGTACTTGAAGCGAACACGGAACTCGCCAGCCTTGTCTTTGTAGATTTCGAATTTGTGAGCCATCTTCTCCCTCACACATGTTGGAATCAACGAAACTAGCGTGTCAGTTGCAAGATGACTTGACAAGAGTGCATGCAAATCCGGCGCGCGCGATCGCCCGCCCAATGGATCAACTGCCTGGAAAAATGTGGCTGGGGCGCCAGGATTCGAACCTGGGAATGCCGGTACCAAAAACCGGTGCCTTACCGCTTGGCGACGCCCCAACGGATTGACGGGACAATACGTCCGCCAAATCGAGCGCCTGATTATCAAAGCTCGCCGCCCGTCACAATCACTAAGTTGGCACTAAGTTGAATTTTCGGCGGATTTGTTGGCGACGACGCCGAAGGGCGCTCGCCGTGGGTACCGGATGTACCCTTCCCTTCGCTGACCGCACCTCCTATTGTCCCGGCAGATGGAGAATTTCATGAGCCAGTTTCGCGCCCGCCCCCCTGCCGTTCCAACCGTACTCGTCGACGACACGGTCGTCAGGATCACCCGTTGGGATTTCGAGCCCGGCGCCGACACCGGTCACCATGTGCACGGGCTCGGCTATGTGGTGGTGCCGATGACCGACTGCCAGTTCCTGCTCGAGGAAGAGACGGGCAGCCGGCGGGTCGATATCGCCAAGGGTGCCGCCTACCGCCGTGAGGCGGGCATGGCGCACAACGTCGTCAATGCCGGCAAAGAGCCGATGTCGTTCATCGAGATCGAATACAAGTGAAATCCAGGAAGAGACGCATGCAGGGCCCGGACTTCGATCTCGATTTCAAGCCGGCCCATGGCGAGGCCGTGACGGTTGCGGACGATGTGCAGCGCATCACGGTCAACAATCCCGGCCCTTTCACCTTTCACGGAACCAACAGCTATATCGTCGGAAGACGTTCCGTTGCCGTCATCGATCCCGGCCCCGATGACGAGGCGCATTTCCAGGCGCTGATGGCGGCGCTCGCCGGCCGTGAGGTCACCCATATCGCCGTCAGCCACACGCATCGCGACCACTCGCCGCTGGCGTGCCGGCTGAAGGCTGCCACAGGTGCGGTGATCGTCGGCGAAGGCCCGCATCGCTCCGCCCGTCCCTTGCATGCGGGCGAGAGCAATCCTTTCGCCGAGAGTTCCGACATGGAGTTCGTCCCCGATCTCGGGCTTGCCGACGGCGGGCGCATCGAGGGCGACGGCTGGAGCCTGACGGGGCTTACGACGCCCGGCCATACGGCCAACCACATGGCCTTCGCGCTCGATGGCACCGGCATTCTCTTTTCCGCCGACCACGTCATGGCCTGGGCGACGACGATCGTCGCGCCGCCCGATGGCGCCATGGCCGATTACATGGCCTCGCTCGAAAAGCTGCTTTCCCGCGACGAGCATCTCTACCTGCCCGGCCATGGCGGACCTGTGATCGAGCCTGCCTCCTTCCTTCGCGGCCTGCGCGCCCACCGCAAGATGCGCGAGCGTGCCGTGCTCGAACGCATCCGCGTCGGCGACAGCCATATCCCTGACATGGTCAAGGTCATCTATGCGTCCACCGACGTGCGGCTGCATGGGGCGGCGGCACTTTCGGTGCTCGCCCATCTCGAAGACCTGATCGAACAGGGACGGATCGAAACCGATGGCCCGCCCTCGCTTCTCGGCGCCTACCGGCTGGCGCCCGGCGGAGCGGGCTGATCATGCGGCGCGAGGCCTACAGCTATCGCAATGATGCTTCCGTGCCCACCTTTGCCGACGACAAGCCGGTGATCGTCTTCGACGGCGAATGCATCTTTTGTTCCGGCTGGGTGCGCTTTCTGCTTCGCCACGACCGACGGGCGCAATATCGCTATTTGACAGCACAGTCGCCGCTAGGCCAAGCGCTCTACCGGCACTACGGGCTCGATACCGTCCATTTCGAGAGCAACATGCTGATCGAGGACGGCATCGCCCGCGTCAAATCCGACGGATCGATCCGCACGCTTGCGCGACTGGGTCTGCCGTGGTCGCTCGCCAACATCTGCCGGATCCTACCCGCTGTCCTTCGCGATCCGCTCTATGATCTCGTGGCGAGAAACCGCTACCGCATCGCCGGCCGCCGCCAGAGCTGCATGGTGCCGACGCCTGAGGAGCGTGGGCGCTTCATCGCATGACGATGGAAGACATGGTCCAAAAACAGAGCCTTTACCGCCAGATCCTCGGCCGGCAATGGAACCACCTGCCCGCGTCGATCCGCGCCCTGCACGACCTATCAGAGGGACATGCCACCTTTCGCGGACGTGCGGTCATCGAGCGCGGCAGCTCGATAGGGGCTCGGCTCGTCGCCTCCATGCTCGGCTTTCCCGGCGCAGGCGCTGACGTCCCTGTTGAAATCCACTTCGCATGCAGCAATGGTCGGGAAGTCTGGACCCGACGCTTCGGTGGGAAAGTCCTGCGCAGCTCGCAACGAAAGGCCGAGAGGCAGAACGAACCACTGCTCGCGGAAGATTTCGGACCGTTCCGTGTCCTGTGCGCGCTTGAGCCCGCCGAAAACCGCCTGCATCTCTTGGTTCGCGCCTGGTCCTTCCTCGGCCTTCCGCTTCCTTTACTGCTTGCGCCGGGTGGCCGGACGTTCGAGGAGGATCGTGACGGCCTGTTTCATTTCCACGTGGAGGTCGCAAGCCCGTTGACCAGCCTGATCGTGCGTTATCGCGGCTGGCTACGGCCAGCGGGCGAGCCGACAGCCGACTTGGGTGGTCGCAAAGCCCTCGTAGACGAATGACGTTTTCTGGCGGGCACTCCGCCGATCAGTCGCCGGCAATGCCCAACAGCTCGGCATCGAGCGCCCGCAGGAATTGATCGGCGAAGGCGGCGCCCATGCCGAGATCATGAGGCCCGTAACGCGAGGCGACGCGCAGGTCGACGAAGGTGGTCTCCGCCTCTTCGCGCAGCCGGATCAATACATCGAAACGAAAACCCGCGATCAGCGTGCGCCACTCGCCCTGCAGCACGACATCGCTGGCGCGGCGCCCTGCAATCGCGCCTTCGAGAGCCATCTCCGGGCGCGCCGCCGGAACGGGTACATTTTCCGGTTCGGCGTTCGTATCCGCGCCCGCATTCGGCCGTACTGCCAGATCCTCCAGATCGGCGCGGGCGTTCTCGACACCAAGTTCTTCGGTGATGCCGACGCGGCTCTGTTCGATGACGTTGCGCACCCCCTGATAGACGCGGTCGAGTGCGCCATCGTAGCGCCGGCCGGTCAGAGCCGGATAGGCGAGGATCTGCGCTTCACGGTCCTGAGGCGTTACCGCCGCCTTGCGCTTCAGCCAGCTCTCTTCCGCCTGCGGCACCTTGAGCCACGGCGGCGGCGTCACCGTATCCGTGCTGACGTCGTAGATTTCCGGGCGGGTGAGATACTGGACGACGCCATAGCCGATAAAGCCGAGCGTCGGCGCGGCGTAGACAAGCGCCGCAGCAGACGCCAGGCCACCAATCGCCGCAACCTGCCACAAGCGCGCCAACCCGACGACGGCAAACAGCACGCCCAACAGCGCAAAGGCGCCGGCGAGGCCGACAAGGGCGAGGAAATGCGGTGTCGTCAGCGGACCGAAGCGGTGCGCCAGCAGCGAGAGCGCAAAAAGCAGGAACGAGACACGGGCGAAGCGGCGCGCCCAGTGGGCGGCAAAGGAATAGGGGCGCTCGTACCGGACCATCATATAGTTGAATCAATTCCCTGCCGCGAAACAGACCGCATTCTTAGACCATGCCCCGTGCCGAGGGAACAGGCAATGCGGCAGTCCGCCACCGCGCTCCGGGCCTACCTTACAGTTCGCCGCAAAATCGCCATTCTCGTTAACCACCTATCAACACATGGGAATGTGCCCGCGCGCCCGGGATTCAAAGGGCACGCGGAGTTTCAATCGGAGGCAACGGCCAGCGCGCAACATCAATCGAGGGCGCTCGGCAATCGACGGAGAACCGACATGGGCGCATCGCAAGCAGCCGTGGCCATCGCCACCCCCTCTGCCCTACCCGCCGGAGACGGCGGCATCCCCATGGGGCTCCTTGAGCTCGAACTCTCCCTCGATGGTTTCTCCGGCAACAATGCCGATTTCACCAGCTTCGTCCGCACGGTTGCTGACAACGTCGGCGGTGAGTTTCTGTTTGCCCTGCCCGCTTCTGATCTGATCGAAGACTGCCGCAGCATTGCCGTGCTCCGTCTGGCTGATGCCGGAGGCGACGCTTCGATCCTGTTTGCCTGCCTCGACGAACAAGGCCGAGCCGTCCGTATCGAACATCCGCGCGACACCACGCGCGACCTCGAGCGCTTCGCCGAATCCTTTGTCGGCGTGCTCGAACGCATGTAGCACTGCAGGCCTCTCACAGGGACAACTCCAACCACATCCCTGGGCGAGGCAGCAAGCGACGGTGAATGCGTTTTGGCAGCGGATTACGCGCAATCGGACCATCGCGCAGGGATCACACCCCGACACCCCTCCGGAACAGGCTCACACACACACGTCAACGACGGGTGTGAGGTGCCCTCGCCTACAACCGCGACATGGCACAGAATTGGCATCGTTCGTTTCGATTCTCGATACAAGTCCCTATATTGATTGTGATTCGAGGCGTTGAGTGGTGTGCCGCTCGATTGCTCACGGCGAGACGCAGACCGGTACGGCCTCACACGACCCGGTTGCGCCCAGGAGGCGCGAGAACCATGATGAAACGACTGTCCATCCTTATCGCAGCCGCGCTTCTCTTGACGGCATGCCAGACGATGACGCCGGAGGAACGGCGCATCGCCGACGGCAACACCTGCGCGTCCTACGGCTTCCGCCGCGGCACCGATGCGTTTGCCACCTGCCTGCAGCGGATCGAACTCGACCGCCGCGCCGAATCGCGCGCATTCCGCTACCAGAACGACATGATGATGTGGGGCTGGGACCGGCCGGTCATCGTCTCACGACCGGTGATCGTCCAGGCCAGGTAAAGCGGATCATGCCGAGCCAACGCCGCTTGGGCGGCGTTGGCGATAGACGTTACCCCTTGCCGTTGATCGCGGCCTGGGCCGCGGCGAGCCGGGCGATCGGCACGCGGAAGGGTGAACAGGAGACGTAGTCGAGGCCGGCGTCCTCGCAGAAGCGGATCGAGGCCGGATCCCCGCCGTGTTCGCCGCAGATGCCGAGTTTCAGACCGTTCTTGGTGCGACGACCACGCTCGGCTGCGATCTGGATCAGTTCGCCGACGCCGTCGAAATCGAGCGAGACAAAGGGGTCCTGCTCGATGATGCCCTTCTGCTGGTAGGTCGCCAGGAACTGCGAGGCGTCGTCGCGCGAGATGCCGAAGGTCGTCTGCGTCAGGTCGTTGGTGCCGAAGGAGAAGAAGTCGGCCGATTCGGCGATGACGCCGGCGCGCAGGGCTGCACGCGGCAATTCGATCATGGTACCGACGAGATAGTCGATGTCGATACCCGCCTCACCGATCACCTCCTTGGCGACCGCATCGATGCGCGCCTTGACGTAATCGAGCTCTGCCTTGAGGCCGACAAGCGGCACCATGATTTCGGGAACGACGGCCGCTCCGGTCTCGTGCGCCGCTTCAACGGCGGCTTCGAAGATGGCACGCGCCTGCATCTCGGCGATCTCCGGATAGGAGATGGCCAGCCGGCAACCACGGTGGCCGAGCATCGGATTGAATTCGTGCAGTTCGCCGACGCGCTGGCGCAGTTCCGACGGATCGAGCGAGAGCGCGCCGGCAACGTCGGCGATCTCCTCGTCGGTCTTCGGCAGGAACTCGTGCAGAGGCGGGTCGAGCAGGCGGATCGTTACCGGAAGGCCGTGCATGATCGAGAACAGCTCGGCGAAATCCGAGCGCTGCATCGGCAGAAGCTTGGCGAGCGCTGACCGGCGACCTTCTTCGTCGTCGGCGAGGATCATTTCGCGCATGACATTGATGCGGTCGTCCTCGAAGAACATGTGTTCCGTGCGGCAGAGTCCGATGCCTTCGGCGCCGAAGGAGCGAGCGGCGCGCGCGTCCGCCGGCGTTTCGGCATTGGTCCTGACGGTCATCCGGCGGGTGGCGTCCGCCCAGGCCATGATCTTGCCGAAGTCCCCGGAAAGTTCCGGTTGCAGCATGGCGATCGCGCCCTTCAGCACCTGGCCGGACGAGCCGTCGATGGTGATGACGTCACCCTTCCTGAGCGTCACGCCTCCGGCGGTCAGCGTTTCGTTGCGAAGGTCGACACGAATGCTGCCGGCGCCGGAAACACAAGGGGTACCCATGCCGCGGGCAACCACGGCGGCGTGGCTGGTCATGCCGCCGCGGGTCGTCAGAATGCCTTCGGCGGCATGCATGCCGTGGATATCTTCAGGGCTGGTCTCGACGCGGACGAGGATGACCTTGCGGCCTTCCTTGTCGGCCTGCACCGCTTCCTCCGAGGTAAAGACGATCTCGCCCGTCGCAGCCCCCGGCGAGGCCGGAAGGCCCGAGCCGATGATGTCGCGGCGCGCATGCGGATCGATCGTCGGGTGCAGCAGCTGGTCGAGCGAGGCGGGATCGATGCGGGCAACGGCCTCCTGTTCGGAGATCAGCCCCTCCTCCGCCATATCAACCGCGACCTTCAGCGCCGCCTTGGCGGTGCGCTTGCCGGAGCGCGTCTGCAGCATCCAGAGCGTGCCGCGCTCGATGGTGAATTCCAGATCCTGCATATCGCGATAGTGGCGTTCGAGCGTATCGCAGATCGAGCGAAACTCGGCGAAGGCCTCCGGCATCAGCTTTTCGAGCGAGGGCTTGTCGGAGCCGGAGCCAAGGCGCGCCGCTTCGGTAATGTTCTGCGGCGTGCGGATGCCGGCAACGACGTCCTCGCCCTGTGCATTGACCAGAAACTCGCCGTAAAGCTCGTTCTCGCCGGTCGAGGGGTTGCGGGTGAAGGCAACGCCAGTCGCCGACGAATTGCCGAGATTGCCGAAGACCATCGCCTGGACGTTAACGGCGGTGCCCCAGGCGGCGGGGATGGCGTGCAGGTGGCGATAGGTGATCGCCCGCGGGTTCATCCAGCTCGAAAACACGGCGCCGATCGCGCCCCAGAGCTGCACTTCCGGATCCTGCGGAAAGGGTTCGCCCAGCGCTTCCTCGATCGCTTCCTTGTAACGGGCAATGACGCTCTGCCACTCCACCGCCGAAAGCTCGGTATCCTGCTCATGGCCGAGGCGCGCCTTCTCGTCCTCGAGGATTTCCTCAAAGACGTCGTGGTCGACGCCCATGACGACGTCGCCATACATCTGGATGAAGCGACGATAGCTGTCCCAGGCAAAACGGGCATCACCGGCGTCATGGCCAAGCGCATGTACCGACTGATCGTTGAGACCGAGGTTGAGAACCGTGTCCATCATGCCGGGCATGGACGCGCGCGCGCCTGAGCGAACCGAAAGCAGCAGCGGACGGGAGGTGTCGCCGAAGACGCGGCCGGTCACCTCTTCCATCCGGCTGATCCCCTCGCGCACCTGGTCGCGCAGGCCATCCGGCATCTGCCTGTCATTGTCGAAGAAGCTGTTGCAGGCATCGGTGATGATCGTCAGGCCTGGCGGAACCGGCAGGCCGAGGTTGCACATCTCGGCAAGGTTGGCGCCCTTGCCACCCAAGCGCTCACGATCACCCGCACGTCCCTCGGCCTTGCCCCCACCGAAGGTGTAAACCCATTTCGTCATGCCTGCTCTCCACCCAGAAACAGTCTTTAATGACGATTTACAGTATATGCTTCAGGCTGAAAATGCACCCGGCGAAGATTTATGCTGCAGCGCATCATTTTCTGTAACATTGCTACACATCGCGCTTGACCTCCCACAAATCGTGTCGATGGCTTTAAATTGCAGCCGAAATTCCTGAAAAGGCTGCGCCAGGCGGCCCGATCCGACATTGCCCGCAACATAACAATTATCTAATATACAGATGTGCGATGGGGGTGCATCCAGGAATATCCCGTCATGGCAATCCGTTTCCGTCTCGATGGCTCGGAGGGTCGGTCATGAGGTGGCGTGCAAATCTGACAACCTGGCTCCTTTCGGCGGCGCTCATGGTCCTTTTCACCATGGGAAACGCCTTTGCCGAAGGAAACGGCAAGCGGCTGGCGCTCGTCGTCGGCATGAGCAACTACGTGCTCGCTGGAACGCTGCCCAATGCTTCACGCGATGCAGAAGCCTTCAACACTTTTCTCAAGGACCAGGGCTTCGAAACGAACCTCGTGCTCAACGCCGATCGCCGCGGCCTTGCCGGTGCACTTTCAAACTTCTCGCGCAAGATCGGGCCTGACGATACCGCCCTGTTTTACTACGCCGGCCACGGCATGCAGTTGCACGGCGAGAATTTCCTTGTTGGCACCGATGCCAAGCTCGAAAGCGAGTTCGACGTGCCGGCCGAGACCGTGGCGCTGTCCGAGATCGTCGGCGCGATGGAAAAACGTGCCCGCATCTCGATGGTCTTCCTCGATGCCTGCCGCAACAATCCGCTCGCCGAGCGGCTAACACGCGAAGTCGAAGGTGCGACCCGCGGTGCGGCGACCCGCGGGCTAGCGCCGATCGAAACGCAGGGCGGCGGCACGCTCGTCGCCTTTGCCGCAGCCCCCGGACAGGTCGCCGCCGACGGCACCGACGGGCATTCGCCCTTTACGCGGGCGCTGATCGCCAATCTCTCGGGCGCCGGCCTCGAAGTCGGCACCGCCTTCAAGCGGGTCGTGCGTGACGTGCGCAAGGAGACGCAGGGCAAGCAGCAGCCGCAGATCCTGTCATCCCTGTCGCTGGAGTTCTACTTCGGGCCGGAAACCGCAGCGCCCCAGACGACCCCGGCGGCACAAACCCCGGCGGTACAGACGGCCATGCCGCAGACTGCGGCGGTTCAGCCGGTGCAGCCGGCACTCACTGTGCCGGCCATGGATCCCGAAGCGCTTGAGGCAGAGAAGGACTTCAAAAAGGCGCTGAAGATCGGAACGGCGCGCATCTGGCACTTCTTCGTCGAAAAACACCGCACCGGCGAATATGCCGACCTCGGACGCCAGGCGCTGGCGCAGATCGAACCCGCCGCCGTGCGCAACCAGTCGCATCTGCCTCAGTCCGTCGAAGCGCGGCTATTGCCGGACAAGGACAAGCGACGAAACGTCCAGGTGGCACTCGCCTCGCGCGGATTTGCGGCGGGCACGGCCGATGGTGTTTTCGGTGGACAGACGCGCGAAGCGATCAAGCGGTTCCAGAGCACCAACCAGCAGCCAGCAAGCGGCTTCATCACAGAGCGCACGGCAGAGGCCCTCGGCATCAAAGTCAACGACAGAGCCGAGGGCTTGTACAGCACGCCCAAGGCCCGACGCTATGATGTTGCCAACCTCGAGGGGCTAGAGACCGATCAAACCGTCCTGCGGGCGCTGACCTGCCTGCGCCACTTCGAAACCGTATATGGCGTGTTCGAAGGGCACCTCTATGTCGCAGTGCGGACGGGAATAATTTTGGCCGTTTATGCGCGGGGGATCGCCGGCGGTTGCGGAGCGCACCTCGCGTCGATTTCGTCTCAAGAGGAGAACGCCTTCGTCGCATCGCTTTTCAACGCCGATCAGACCTTTTTCAACACCGGCTACGACCCCTCAGGCAATGTCAGCTACAAGATGGGCCCCTGGATCGGCCTGACGCAGGACCCACAGGGCAAGGAGCCCAGAGGCGGCTGGCGCTGGGACACCGGCGCGCCCCTGACCTACACGAAATGGTTCCAGGACATGCCGAACGAAGGCAAGAAGGGCGACGATATCGGCATGTACTACGCCCATCGCAACGGCAGAGCCGACACGAAATCCGTCTACGTCGATAGCTGGGACGATATGGGGCCAACCGATGGAACGGGCGGTCTGATCCTCGAATTCGAGTGACCGCTTGGGGCAATTCAACACCTGCACGGCTGAGTCAATCATAAGCAGGAGGCAAGGTCATGAACTGGCGTGTGAAGCTGCTATGGCTGGTTCTTTGCGCTCTGATCGTGCCCTTCACCACAGGGAATGCCCCCGCCGAAGGAAACGGCAAGCGGCTGGCGCTCGTCATCGGCATGAGCAACTATGTGCTTGCGGGAACCCTGCCCAACGCCTCGCGCGACGCTGAAGCGTTCAATGTCTTTCTCAAAGGCCAGGGTTTTGAAACCGACTTGATCCTCAACGCCGATCGCCGTGGTCTTGCCGGCGCACTTTCAAACTTCTCGCGCAAGATCGGGCCTGACGATGTCGCCCTGTTTTACTACGCCGGCCACGGCATGCAGTTGCGCGGCGAGAATTTCCTTGTTGGCACCGACGCACGGCTCGAAAGCGAGTTTGACTGCGGGTTTCAGAAAGTACGGGACAAGGATTTCAGTAAGTCGCGGACACCGATTTCAGTAAGTACGGGACAGCGATTTCACTAAGTCGCGGACAGGCATAGGCGGCGGATTTAGATCGATTTTCGTA
>NZ_JACVAO010000030.1:0-49009 GCF_014851885.1 Ensifer sp. ENS02
GCCCCAGTTCTGTTTGCGTGTCGACAGCACGAAGCGCTGTCCGCGCCACGGATGGAACGGGTGCGTAACCTCGAACTCTATGCGGGCTTGAGTGTCAGTACGAACTGCAGTCCTGGACTTGAAAGAACGGTATGTCGGAGGCTTTCGTCAAAACCCTGAAACGCGACTACATACGCATCTCACCCATTCCCGACGCCGACACAGCGCTCCGGAACATCGATGGATGGATCGAGAATTACAACGAAATCCATCCGCATTCAGCGCTGAAAATGGCATCCCCAAGGGAATTCATCAAAGCATTGTCTCAATAGCTGACTTGTCTGGCGAAATGGGGGGCACTCCAGCCGCACCTGTCTGTGAATCAATCTAACCGATCCCGAAAAAGGCTAAAATTGCAATCACAACAACGACGAGGCCGACGAGATAAATAATCTGGTTCATGTCACCTTCCTTTCCCCGAATCAACGGCTGCCAAGCCAATAGGTTCCTCGGGCCACGTTCGGGAATGGTTTGCGCAGTTGAGATGCGTCTTATGGCAAAGCGATCACACCAGGTATTCATGATTGCGAGCCATGTTTCATCGATCCACGCGGGCTGGAAAGACCGAGCGCCGTCATCGCCTGGCTGTGTGTCCCAACTCCTTGTCAGGCGCTCCTTACCCGTGCATCCATCTCACCGGTTGCGTCTCTTCCACTCGCGATATGGCGCGAGCAACTGACCCGGAAATCGCTTTTCAATTTCTTCTTCGGTTATTACAATGCGCGCCAACACCTCGTCGCGTTCCGCGCCTTCGACACGTTCACTCGCAGCCTCCAGATCAGTCATGACCGAAAAGACTTCGTCCTTTGTCATCGCCTCAAGTTGGTAGGCGAAATCCGCGACGGAAATGTTGTTGAAGTTCGCCATGGTTCACCTCCAGCCTTCCCAGCCCTAAAGCTAGATTCGGCTCGAAAGTTCCCCGAGGCCTACCGCAAGGGCCATCCTGACAAAATATCGCATGGGGATTTCCTTTTCGTTTCGATTTCGCTGGACCTCCCTTTCAGCAAAGCCAAGCACGACGTGTCCTGATCGGGCCGATGCGGTAATGTCACAAAGTCGCACGACGTGTGCGACCTTCGTCTGAATTCCCATTCATGCCAGTCCGACGGGTGCTCAAATGGATTGAGGCTCAACTTAAGGTTGGTGCTTCGAGGATAGAAGCTGCGATGAAGCGCTCCGGGCCATCTCGATCGTTGAAGTAGTATACAACAATAATCTTGCCGTCCTGTCTAACCAAGGCGCATGGATAACCTAGGTCCGCATCGTCGCCATCATCCCGGAGAACCGCCGGTTCGGACCATGTTCCGCCCCTATCGCGGCTGACGACAGCGCTTAGTCCGAAGGGTGGATCTCGAAAACCGTAGAGCAGCACCAATCTTTCGTCGGGCAGAGCGACAAGCGCAGGCGGATTGCCCATGATCCCCGTATTCCGAACTGGCGTACCGACACAGGACCAAGTCCGCCCCAGATCCGCTGACCGATATGCCTCCAGCCAGAACCGATCATGGGCCCTACGACGAACGACTGTGTAAATCGTGCCGTCTGCGAGGCGCGTCGACGACGGCATGATGGCGTACCCCGTCTGTTCATCCCAGACGAATCCTTCCGAGGAAAAACTCAATCCTCCGTCCTGCGTGCGGGCGCAAAGGATACGACCTTCTGTCCCATCGGCTTTCGGCGCGGTGAGCATAAACAAAGCGTCGTGTCGGCCCAGCGTTATGATGTCGGTACGCGCAGAGAGCGCCTCTTCGTGAGACTTCAACCCTTCGAACCTAAAAGGCCCATTCCACGAGCGAGCACGGTCCTTGCTGACGTAAAACCAGCTCACTGATCGCCCCGATATCCCGGTGCGGGCTGCCATGACGACTTGCTCGCCATCGGCAAAGTCGATCGGGGTGGGGAGAGTAATGAGATCAAACGCCGGGTCCACATTGGGTCCTGCTTCCAAGTCCTTCGTGACATGTTCGTCCGCCGAAAGACTGCGCGCACCCGGTACGCTCCCACAGAATGGTTCTGCCTGCCAAGTCAGGCCGCCATCGAGGCTTCTCGCCTGAACCGGAGTGAACGCGTGATGCTGATCTTCGAGATGAAGGTTTTCGCTTTCCCTCCCTAGACGGCCTGTGGCGAAGACGCAGACAATTTCGTTTCCCCACGCCCACACGCCGTAATTCGCGGGCCATCCCGCGAATGCGCCGAGTCTCCGATATACGACGGTATGAATCGCTTCAAACCTTGCGGTCATCTCTTCTATTCCCGCGCTCGCAGCCTCCAAGCTTCCGCAAAAGGATGAATGCTGAAAGGCAAAAGCAAATCGCATTGGCGATAATTATCGGCCACTCTTCTTTGAGGACACCAAAGACAGTCCACAGCGCAAAACCGGTAACGGTGAGAACGTACATCCGGGCAGAGAGCGCCGAGGTATCGCCTGTTTTTACGACCTTCCATGCCTGCGGAACGAAGCTACCCACTGAGCAAATTGAGGCGAGATAGCCGATGAGCAGCGTTGCTTCCAAGTGTTCTCCATAAACGTGCGACCAGGATTCTAGCCGGGCACCGCCGCAGCCGCTGTGACTGTGAGCAGACCGAACAGAGAGCCTTGCGAAATGTTCCTCGCATAGGACCGGCCTTGGTCGCGGTGAGCTAGCGAAAGGCTGAAAATACTTCGCGTGCCATGTCCGCCGATCGATATTGTTTCCTGCCGCAGCCAGAATGCACTGCTCGCACCGACTTCAAGATCCTCTGCACTTTCTTCGAGAGGCCATCGAGCGCGGCATGCGGTTAGTCTGCGACGGGGAAGCCAGCCAGGGTGTCGCACACCCAGCAAATGTTGCAGTTTCGTAATCCGCGTTATGCCATTAACAGGTTGTTTGCTAATGCGTTTTTATGGTTTGAGAATACGCGAATTATTTCAGTTCCCTACGGATCCCGCGATCGGTGAGGCCTTCGCGATAGCCGATTAATTGTGTCATCCCCTGCCGGAGCGGGGTACTGCTAACGGAACGGTTGGTCCCTGTCGGCCGAGACTTTGGATAAAAAGGGCACATAGGCTTCTCGAAATTCCAATTGCCCGAAGGAAGTTCCCTATTGCTGTGTTGCGCCCAACCCCGCAAACGGTGTTTCGCGCGTCGCACACCGTCGATCCCTACAATTCGAGCTGCGATATTCTGCCGTTAGGATCCAACCCCGGTGCCAAGGCGCGGGACGTCATGTCCGAATTTCGAAGCGCTCGTCTAAGGGTCGACCATCGCATACTGTCCCGGTCGTTGAGGACGCTACGGGCTGCGAAGTATCAGGACACCTCTCGCCCGCTTTGAGTAAGCTTTGGGGGCGATACGGCGTGTCTCACATGACGCTTCTTGTCTGAGCCGGAGGAGCTTCTCATTCGTACCCGTATTATTGCACCACCTATCCAGAGGCCTGGGTTACGACCTATCTCGAACCGGGTTACTTTGACGTAGATCCGGTCCTCGACATTATCCGGTGGGGGTTCCTGCCCGTGGACTGGTCTTTTTCGAGCACCGGTCAGATCCGTCCGCACCCATGGCATAGGTTCTTATGGCTTGACCATTCCCGTCCGTGGGCCAAATGGCGAACGCAGCCTTTTTCCGTGACTTCGCGCCTTCCCAGACAGCAATGGACACATTGCGAACTTCTTTCATTCACGAAATGTAGGTCCTTGCAAGCCATCTCCATGAAACTGTGTGAGGCGGTCGGTTTTCGAAGGCTCAACCGTATTCGCAAACTCTCGCGACGAGAGACACAGTGCCTGCAATTGCTCGCAATGGGCCGGATCGCTTCGGGGAGGGGCATGCCGGGGCGGGCAGCCTCAGTAATATACCCGATCTCAATCCGTGAGCCGAGAACCACGTTGGGTCGGGGGCAGGCCTGCTTGCACCGGCATTTCGGGATTAGATGGACCGACTGGGGCGTGAGCGCCCGTCGGTCGATGCTACGGAACCCCGGTCCTTCACCGGTGCAGGCCTTAGCAAGCGCCGCAGTACCTTGAGTTTTTTTGCCGTATCAGTGTGTTGATATTTGCCTGTCCGGCCGCTTAAATCTTCAAAGACGCTGAAGCCACTTCGACCTTCCGGACATCGGAGCAACATTTATGACCCGCCAACTTTCTCTCCCACGCGAGCGAATTTCCGTGCTTCTCCTAGAAGGTATTAGCCAGACCGCTGTGGACTACTTTTCTTCGTCCGGCTACACCAACCTCGTTCATTTACCGAAGGCGCTCGACGACCAGGATCTTCAGCGCCACATCGCCGACGCTCATATCATCGGCATTCGTTCCCGCACGCAGTTGACGGACGAGATTTTCGAATCCGCCAAGAAATTGATCGCCGTCGGCTGTTTTTCCGTCGGTACGAACCAAGTCGATCTGGATGCTGCGCGGCGGCGCGGCATTCCGGTGTTCAATGCACCTTATTCAAACACGCGATCGGTGGCCGAGCTTGTGATCGGCGAAATTATTATGCTGACACGGCAGATCTTTCCGCGCTCGGCTTCGGCGCATCAAGGTGGGTGGGAGAAGTCCGCTGTCGGCAGCCGGGAGGTCCGCGGCAAAACGCTTGGAATTGTCGGCTACGGCAATATCGGATCGCAACTCAGCGCGCTTGCCGAAAGCATGGGCATGGTCGTGCGCTACTTCGATCTTTCAGATCGGCTGCGCCGGGGCAATTCGGAGTCGATGGCCTCGCTCGGCGACCTTCTCGAGATCTCTGATTATGTGACAATGCACGTTCCCGAAACACCCTCGACGCATAATATGATCACTGAAACCGAATTGCGCCGCATGAAGAAGGGCGCCATCTTCATTAACAATTCTCGCGGGACGGTGGTCGATCTCGATGCGCTTGCGAAAGTCCTTAACGACGGGCATCTGGCGGGTGCCGCGGTGGACGTGTTCCCTAAGGAGCCGGCATCGAACAAGGAGCGTTTTGAGACGCCGTTGCAAGGTTTGAGCAACGTCATTCTGACGCCGCATATCGGCGGCTCCACTGAGGAAGCCCAAGAACGCATCGGCGGAGAAGTTTCAAGGAAGCTGGTCGAGTATTCCGACATCGGCTCAACAATGGGTGCCGTCAACTTTCCGCAAGTGCAACTGCCCGAGCGCCCGAACGGCACGCGTTTCATTCACGTGCATGAAAACCGCCCCGGCATGCTCATCCAGCTCAACGAGATCTTCTCATCGCGCGGGCTGAACATCGTCGCTGAGTTCCTTCAGACGCTTGGCGACACGGGCTATGTGGTGGTCGAGGCCGATGGAATTTCCGAAAATGCCGACGAAATTCTTCAGGCGCTACGCGAAATTCCTGGAACGATACGAACGCGATTAGTCTACTGACAGCTGTTAGGGCCGATCTGTTGCGGGGCAATAAGGGTGTTTTCGCGGGACAAGTGAAGACGTCCAATGCTTAGAATGCTCGATTCCAAGGGCCCGAGCGTTTTTGCCTGGGCAGACTACCGAATGCGACAAGGGAGGGTCGAGCTAACGCGCACATGGCCAACGTATGCTGGCCGGGCTCGCGAGCATTCGCCCAAAAATACGCACCCATTGATGGTTTGACGGAAGAGTGGATTGGCAGAGCATGAGGCACGTCAGGCCGCTGCGTTTGAGCAGATGGCAGCGGAAGGCACCGCCCCGCAGGAAGTCTGGAGGACGCGCCGATGACCGACTCCCCCGAAATGATCGTTTTGTTCAACAACAGCCACTTTGGCCTCACGAGCTGCGGCAAGGAGAGCCAGTCTAGCCCGCGTTGGAGAGCATTTTCCTTCGGTTGCGCGAGCGCAGAAGGCGAGGGCGCGCTGAAAGGCCGGGCCGTAGGTCACCGGCCATCTCTCGGCCAGGACGAACATGGCGTTTCGAGCGTCTTTGATCTCTATCGCACGGGACATTCCCGGAAGCAAAATTACAAGGGTGCTATCCCAGGTCGCAGCAAGCATTTCGAATTCCTGTCTCACCGGGGCTATGAATGCAAATTGTGCGCAGGTGGTTCCGTGTTTTTTCGATGAAATTTTAAGAGGCGGACCGCGTGAACGAGATCGCACTCCTCACGGACGAACTCGCCGAGCGCGAACTCAGATCTTCCGCAGCAAGAACAGCATGACCAGGGCCGATAATGGCGTGGAGCTGCAAAAGCTGGCGGTGATCCCTCGCCTGTGACCGGTGCAATCGGTCTCTGGACTCCCTCGAAAAGCGGGTGGGCAGCATGACGAGAGTCAATTCAGCGCAATCTTGTAACCTTGGCCTCGGCGATCGCCGCGATGAACGCTACTCGGGCTTGTTCCCATGGGTAGGTACCAACCATCGCGTCGCTGCATTTATCAACGGCGTCGAAGTAAGCGACGCCCGAGGCGGCAGGCCAGTTTTCACCAAGCAGGACCGTGGCCTTGTTCGGTGTCCAGACTATCTGCGCGCCGTCGAGCTCGGGAAGTTCGATGATCACGCACTTGTTCCAGCTGTCAACCACGGCTGTTCCTTTTCTTTGTGCTTGCTCCCCCGCCGTCAGGCGTTGAGCTTCGGTGGCGTATCGTTCTCATCCGGGTTCGGGTTGGGAACTTCGTCAGGAAGGATGTCGGGCTCCGGTTCCTCGATCGGTGGCTGTGGCACGTCCGGGGGCATGTGCGGCGGGAAATCAGGTTGGGGCGGCCTCGGGATCGGTTCGGTAGGCATCATGATGGACTCCTGTTTAGGAGGGCAACTGATCTCGCGTTGGGATTGTTCCGATCTTTCGGTCAAGGTGCCAGCATGATCAAGCTTCACCTCCCATACCCGTCGGTCTGGGGCCTATACGACGGCTGGGGCGCGAAGCGCCGGCTGTCGCCGACCTACACGAAATGGCGCACTGACGCTGGTTTCTTCATCCAAGTCGAGGCTGACACTCGGCAGGAACTTCTTCCGCTAGCGATCTGCCGAGCGCATCATGCAGCAAATGCCAGACCGCGGGATCCGATGGGGGTGGTCCGTGCGCCGCTCGAATAAGCGACTGCCTGTGCGCAATGCGAAGATAAAGTCCCCATCGACTTGCTAGCGACACATTCGGTCTATAAATACACAGGCATCGATATTTGCTTGTTGAGCTTTGTTTTCTCGCCTTTCGCGTTCAAGCCGACCTTCCCTCTCAAAATCGATCTATCTGCCTTGGCTGTCACAAGGTCGGTCGGGGAATCATGATTTTGAAAGGAATTGTCATGAACACTGGAACCGTAAAGTTTTTCAATAGCGCTAAGGGCTTCGGCTTTATCGAACTCGAGAACGGCGGGACGGACGTATTCGTTCACGCATCTGCTGTCGAACGAGCCGGTCTGCGTTCGCTTGTCGAGGGCCAAAAGGTCACCTTTGACATCGTTCGGGACGCACGGTCTGGCAAGAACGCAGCTGACAACCTCGCAGCTGCCTAAAAAATTCGCTTCTGGCCACTGACCACGGATGTACTGGCAGTGCCGCTGAGGCGTGTGTAGAAGGTCGGGTTTTGCCCGGCCTTTTTTATTGGCAATGTGGTCTGTTTGCTGCCCCGTTCCGCGTTTTCGGCTGACCCTAGAAACTGGGGGGAATGGGGCTCGTCTAGATGAGCGATGTTCTCGAACTGTTCTCCGCGTAAGAAGTGCTGGATGCCTGGCTCGCAACCGATGCGAGATTGCAACGAAAAAGAGCCTCGAATGTTCATTAATCCGCACGGATTAGAAATCCACTTTTGTACATGCCCCGTTCTCACGCCGTTCGGCGCGTATTAGCGATCAAACTTTCAGTAGAAATTCAGCGTTTTCGTCGGAAGAGGGCAACTGGGTAGCTCGCTAGCTTCGGGGACGCGCATCATTACGTGACGCGTGCGTTTCACCCATAAATCAGCAAGGCCCCGCCGGAAAAGAGGATCGCGCACCAAGCCATAGAGGGTGCATTGGCGCTCAGAGGGAACCGTTGCTCTCTTAGACAGTTGAACCCTATTAGGCCGGCTGGAATCTGCCCATGAACCAGTCCTCGAATGGACGAATCTATGACTGCATCGTCGTTGGCGGTGGGCCAGCGGGCCTTACCGCTGCTATATATTTGGCACGCTACCACCTCTCCGTTTTGGTGTTCGACGATCAAGCAAGCCGCGCCGCCAGTATTCCCGTGTCCCACAATCATGCGGGCTTCCCAAACGGTGTGATTGGCGAAGAGTTGTTGGCTCGTATGCGAACGCAAGCGGAGCGATACGGGGCCTATGTGAGGTATTGTCAGATTACGGAGCTGCGCAAGAGAGGTTCGCTGATCGAGGCGATGTCCGCGATTGGTCATTGGAGGGCGAAGACGGTGCTTCTGGCGACCGGGGTCATCAATCGGCGACCGCAGATGCCGGCGGCCGTTCATGATGACGCGCTAGCCCGGGGGCTTCTGCGGTACTGTCCGGTTTGCGATGGGTTCGAGGTTACGGATAAAACCGTAGGCGTTATAGGGGTTGGGACGAGAGCGTTCCAAGAGGCGATTTTCTTGAGAAGCTATACGCGCCACCTCACCATTATCTCGTGCGAGGATAAGCCTCGTTTGAATGAGACGCAGATTTCTGAACTTCAGGAGACCGGCGTCAAGCTGGAGCGCGGTCCCGTGAGTTCCATCGAAATCGCGGGCGATCTTCTCGTCATAAACACACCAGACCATCGTCTCTTCTTCGCTTCGGTCTATCCAGCGTTGGGCTCGGACGTGCGGTCGGATTTGGCATCGCGACTGGGCGCTCGGCTATCACGTGAAGGATGCGTGTCCGTCGATGCCCATCAAAGGACGACGGTGAGCGGCTTGTACGCGGCGGGCGACGTTGTACAGGGGTTGGACCAAATCAGTCGCGCAATGGGGCAAGCGGGGGTTGCCGCCACTGCCATCCGAAACGATCTGTGCGAGCAAGTGTTGCGGGTGCGGTAAAAGAGGCCGGACGGTCTCAGATGCAGTTGGGCCGCCCGGCGTATCATTTGTTGCTTCGATAGTTCCACTGCATACGCTTGAGGCGATCTATCGATCTGCAGCAGTCACCTTAGTTGTGTTCGGAATGACTTCGAGAACCAATCTCAGCTCCACCAGCAGGGCATGATGCTGATCGAGAACTTGGATGCTGATCATAGAAATTGGGTCCTGCGGAAGGCCGTCAGCCGCCATCTCCGCCAGGGTGACCTTTGCCTCTTTGATCGCCGCCTGTTCATCTGCGAATTCGAACGCCCGATCTTCGGCGCTGAACCCTTCCTGATCAGTTGTCCTGAAGTAGAAATTTGGCATGTGATGTACTCCTACTGTCATATCGATACACGGGCTGCCGCGCAGTCGCTTCAACCTCAGAACCGGAGGGATGGCGCCTAGCGTGTCGTGACCACGTTCTTAAGCAATCGGGTGACATCGACCTCGATCCGCGCGCAATCGGAGTCGAGTTCGGCCACATGACTGGAATTCCGGCCTTCAACTGCCCGCACCTGGTCGCGCTGATGAGCCGCAAATCCGTACGCGCGCAGGAGATCTTTCAGCTCGGGAACGCGCAAAAGCTCGATCTGGGGACGATACGTGGGCAATTGTATCAGTAAGCGCGAGCGCCCTATTGCTTCGAAATCCAACGACGTGCCTCCTAATTTGTTTTGGGCATCCAGTCGCGAACGGCGAGAAAAGTTCCTCATGCCACGTGCGGACGGGGGTGTTGAGGCCCCGAAGGGCGACGTTGCCGCGCTTGTAGGGCTAGGCGCTTGCTGTCTTCTCTGTCGACGCTCTCTAGAAAATAACATTGTGTTTGAGGAACCGATTGGAGGTGCCCCGGTTTGGAAGGCCACAGCTACAACGGAGTATCCAATGGCAGGATCAACGGAACCACCCTGCTCCGCAGGGCGGCGGCCAGCAGAGTCGCCAGGGGTGACCAAGGCAACGACCAGGGTGGCCAGCAAGGGGGCCGCAGCGAGATCGAGGTGGCACGGGTACTCCTCTTCCAAGAGTTTCCAACCTGAGGCATGGCCGATGACCGACCATCAGGTTAAGCAATGATCGCCAACATTTGTCTTAACTGTAGTTGCGGGACCTTCGCCATTTGCTCCGCGTTATACACACCGCAACGCGGCGCACGTCCAGCCATGTCTGAGCGGCCTTCGTTAATGGCACGAAAGGAGAAACCCACCGGCAGGCGTGACTGGGGGCATGGTCTGATCCCTAGCTAATTGTGGAGATCTGAATGAAAATACTGCGCGACAACGGCCTGACGATCGTATTGCTGCTGGCCTCGTTGGGCACGGTGGTGGGCATGCTCTTTACCGGACTCCACGTCTATAACGACGAATTGGCCGAACACGGGGGGCAAATGGTAACGCTGCCAGCTTACCTTATAAGCGGTCATTTCCTCTCCGCCTTGTTCGAGAATTGGGAGTCGGAGTTTTTGCAGATGAGTGCCTATGTGGTGCTTACGGCGTTCCTGTTCCAACGCGGCTCAGCAGAGTCAAAAGATCCCGACGAGCCGTCATCCCAGAATAGCAACCCTGCGGACGACCAAGACAACGCCGAAGCACCGCTGCCCGTAAGAATGGGCGGCATGGCAAGCTCGCTCTACTCCTATTCCCTCGGTTGGACATTGTTTCTCCTCTTCGTACTCAGCTTTCTAATGCACGTGAGGGAGAGCGCGTCTGCGCAGGCGGTTGAGGCCATGCTGCATGGGCAGCAAGCACCTTCGATTGGCGAACAATTCTTCAGTGCGAGGTTGTGGTTTGAGTCTTTCCAAAATTGGCAATCGGAATTCTTATCGACTGCAGTTCTCGTCGTCCTATCGATTTTTCTGCGGTTTCGTGGGTCCCCTGAATCGAAGACGGTCTCCGACCCGCATTCCAAGACAGGAGCATAGACCGGTAAAAGGGCCGGCGGATATTTACTTTTGGATGTCCTAGCGCTGACAATCCGTTCACGACAGCGCTCGAGAAAAACCAGGTTCCGCTGCTG
Source organism: Ensifer sp. ENS02 (assembly GCF_014851885.1). NCBI lineage: Bacteria > Pseudomonadati > Pseudomonadota > Alphaproteobacteria > Hyphomicrobiales > Rhizobiaceae > Ensifer > Ensifer sp. ENS02. The sequence continues at coordinate 10,973 of NZ_JACVAO010000030.1, forward strand.
CGCCGACCATCGCGATGGCAGCTACTCAGGCTGTTTTCATCGTCGAATGTTTCCGCGTCGTTCATCGACAGGTGGAGTGGCAGCGCTGCGCTCACTCGCCGCCGCGCTCGCGGTTTGCCAAACCATGCGGCGCACCCGCCTTGGTAGCCCTGATAACGGTGTTCCGATTCCCTGCGCGGGCTCGCAATTCCGCGGTAGCCCAGCTCGCGCACAATTTCTGACCGATTTCGTGGGGGAAAGGACCTTGGTCGTGGAAGACGTCCGCCCCACCTCCTGGGCTCGGGCGAAAGATTCATCTGTTGCACCAAGCCGGGCGTTAAGGAGGCGGTGCTGTGAACACGAAGCTGCATACTGACGGATCATTTCAAGCCGTGCGTCAGGCGATCGACGATGCGCGCCAGGCGTTCGCGGGCGGAGGCGCCGATCATCATCGCGACGCCCTGCAACACCTTGGTCGCGTTGTAATGAACTCACTGGCTGAGATCATTGAAACTGACGGCGGCACAGATGGTCCGACGGCATCGCCCAGGATATCGAGGATTGTTATCAAAGGGTCATCGATGAAGAAGAAGCCGCGGAACCGGACAACCCAGCGCGGCAATCTACTCAGGGAACGATGAACCCTCGACAGCAGGGAGGGGGGGCGATGAGCACTGGCCCGGACCTGCTGCAGATTTCCCTTGCACGCATAAACATGGAGCGCTCCGAACTCGAAGAGGCCGGCGTGATCGATAAGGGTATCGACGGCGACAAAGCATAGTCGAACTTCGGACGCGACATTGATACTTTCATTGTCAAGCTGCCGCAAAGTCGACTCGCTGCGTTAGCCGCGATGATCCAGAGACGAGCAAATCGTCAACGTTGACGGCATCTGGGGGGAATGCGGGATGGCTCGTTGAGCGACGGCTAGGAGCGGACCGTGGCGCGCGCTAGCGGCAACAGAGGTGCCGTTGCCGGCAGTGTCAACAGCCCGTGATTATTTCCTGACCCACGGAACGTGCTTCCTGCTCGATGGTTGGGTAGGTCTCTCTCAATAAAATGATCGGACCCTAAAATTCCTGAGAAGACATTGAACGACCTCTTCCTTGACACGCTGAAAGATATCTACTTTGCCGAAAAGCAAATCGTGAAGGCCCTTCCTAAAATGGCCCGCGCCGCCCAGTCGGAAGAGGGCAAAGCTGGTTTCCTGCAGCATCGTGATGAGACTGAAGGACAGATCGAGCGTCTCGAGCAGGTGTTCGAACTGATTGGCAAATCTGCCCGCGGCAAGACCTGCGAAGCCATCCAAGGGCTCATCGCCGAAGGCGAAGAAATCATGGAAGAATACAAGGGCACGGCCGCACTGGATGCCGGCCTCATTTCGTCGGCCCAAGCCGTCGAACACTATGAAATTGCCCGCTATGGGACGCTCAAATCGTGGGCCGCTCAGCTTGGCCTCGATGCGGCCGTCCCGCTCCTCGACGCTAATCTCCAGGAGGAGATCGCCACCGATCAGAAGTTGACGGCACTTGGTGAGGTTGCGGCAAACCCGAAGGCGTCCAAGCGGGCGGCCGAGTAGACCACCTCAACGAAAAGCCGCGCACATAGTTGGTTTTTCATTTCGCATCGGCGTTGGACGGTCGGTGGCGCATTGCGACGGCACACGCCGGACGACACAACGCCCCTACCGTTGCAGACTGCACGCAGCCGAGGCATCTCATCACCCTTTTTGCCGACGGGCATGGAACCTTTTCATGCGGCAATGTTTGGGTGAAGGCGCTCTCAACCGTAACCGCTCCAGAACAATCACGATCTGGGTTCATGGTTAGCAGCGGTTGGGCCGCGTTTAGCTTAAGGAGGTACGTCGATGGGTCGCGGTATTCTACTCTGGCTACTTGGTGTCCCGATACCGATCATTATTCTTTTGATGCTTTTCATGCGATAGGAGGCTGCCATGGCACCGTCAGTGCTTGCCGATGTTTCAACACCGGCCGAATCATCCGTTCCAGCCGTCAGCTGGGCGCCGATCATTGCAGGTGCCTTCGCGGCCTCTACATTGACGCTCATTCTCATGCTCGTTGGCTCAGGCCTTGGCCTTACATTGATATCACCGTGGTCTGGGGAATCCGCCAGCGCCACCACTTTCGCGGTCTCAAGCGCCATCTGGCTGGTGATCGTCCAATGGCTCTCGTCGGGCCTGGGCGGCTATCTGACCGGGCGCTTGCGCACCAAATGGGTCGGGCTTCATACCGACGAGACCTTTTTCCGTGATACAGCGCATGGTTTTCTGGCCTGGGCGCTAGCAACGATGCTTGTCGTGTTCGTCCTCGGCTCCGCCACCTCCGCTGCAGTCGGAACGGGGGTGAAGGCAGTTTCCTCAGTCGCGTCAGGCGCGGCCCTTGGGGCGTCAGCGGGCGCAACGAGCGGTCCTGAGGTGGGCGATTCGAACGGGATGCCGTCTTATTTTGTCGACTCCCTTTTCCGTCCAACCGATCCCGCTCGCCTGACGGCGCCGGGCGCCGAGGGCGATGGAGCCGCAGCAGCGCAAGCTTCCCGAATTCTGGTCGCGAGCGCTGCGGCTGGCGAAATGTCGCCGGAGGACAAGACGTATCTGGCCCAGTTGGTCGCGGCACGTAAAGGGTTATCGGAGGCCGATGCGACAACCCGGGTCGATACGGTACTTGCGCGGATCGAAGAGGCCAAGGTCGCCGCTCAAAAAGCTGCTGACGCTGCCCGAAAGGCGGCTGCGACATTTGCCCTTGTCGGCGCCTTATCTCTCATCATCGGAGCATTCATAGCGAGTGCCGCAGCCGCCCTTGGTGGACGACAACGGGATGACCTCGAAACGCTTTCCTGAGGGTCCTTTAGCTAAGCTTTGCATTCTACCTCTTCCTCGACGTCCTTTTTGCCGGGGCAATGGTTGCCTCGGCATCGCTGATCGACGTGTAGGCGGCGCCGCGATTTCACTATCGCTCTGCTTGCTCTACTGCTCGTCGTCACGACGAAGACCAAGGTGCTTGGCAGGTCTGACCCAACTGATCCAAAGGAGACCACGATGAAAGCCCTTTGCTGGCATGGTAAGAACGACATCCGGTGTGACAGCGTCCCCGACCCGCAGATCGAGGATAGCCGCGATGCGATCATCAAGATGACGGCCTGCGCAATCTGCGGCTTTGGGTCACGAGTTCATGGGCGAGGTCGTCGAAGTCGGGAGCGACAACAAGAAGCTCAAAGTTGGTGATCGGGTCGTCGTGCCCTTTACGATTTGCTGTGGCGAATGTCCGCAATGTCTCAAAGGCAACTGGTCTCTATGCGAGCGCAGCAATCGTACCCCCGAGAACGCGGCGAAGGCATTCGGCTATCCGACAGCGGGTCTGTTCGGCTATTCTCATCTAACCGGCGCTTACGCCGGCGGTCAGGCCGAGTACGTCCGCGTCCCCTATGCCGATATTTCGCCTATCATCATTCCGGGCGGAATGACCGATGAGCAGGCTCTCTTTCTCGGCGACATCTTTCCAACCGGTTGGATGGCCGCTGCGAATTGCGAGATCGAAGCCAGCGACATTGTCGCGGTGTGGGGATGTGGCCCGGTCGGCCAGTTTTGCATTAAAAGCGCATTCATGCAGGGCGCCGCCCGCGTCATTGCCATTGATAATGTACCGGAGCGGCTCGCTCTGGCGCAGTCGGCTGGCGCCGAAATCATCAATTTCGATGAAATCGACTGCACGATTCCCGATTATATCAAGGAAATGACTGGCGGGCATGGCGCGGAGAAGTGCATCGACGCAGTTGGCGCCGAGTCTCATGCCACCGCCTCGTTTGACGCCATCGTTGACAAAGTTAAAGCAGCGACACTGATGGGAACCGACCGACCCCACGTGCTGCGCGCGGCGATTATGGCGTGTCGGCCGGGCGGAATCGTCTCCGTGCCTGGCGTCTACGGGGGCGTTCTCGACAAAATTCCGTTCGGCGCGGCGATGAACAAGGGGCTGACCATCCGGACGGGGCAGACGCATGTCAATCGCTATTCGCTCGAGCTGCTTCGCCGGATCGAAGAGGGCGAAATCGACCCCGGCTTTATCATCACACACCGTGCGACGCTTGAGGATGGTCCCGGTCTCTACGAGACCTTCCGTGATAAGAGGGATGGTTGCATCAAGGTAGTGCTGACCGCCTGACGGTTCACGGCGGCCGCGGGGAAAGGACACAGACGACCGTGCCCAGGCAACGAGAACGACCCCGAGCATCAACATTGTCGGCATTTGCGACAAAATGCTCTCGCAAAGCCCTCGTCATTCTTGACGGGTCACGGCGTGCGCTAGGAAACAGGGGGGCGAGCCGTTAACGGGCCGAGGGCGGTCGTCGGCATAACAGCAACGACAAAGATGCCAGAACGGTCGCGCGAGACAAGTAGAAGAGGCCTGAGCTTAGGTCGCTACACCAGTGACAGGGTTCACTTCCGGTTTTTCACTCGTATCCTTGGCGTCAGGAGGTTGAACGGTTGGCGGCGCGATCGATTCCTCGTCGCGGTGCTTTTTGCGATCGGCGGGGTGATGGACGTCTTCCGGCTTCGCCTGCTCAGGCTTTGCATTGGTGACTTTGGTTGCCATAGCGATACTCCTTCCCAGTACAACGGCCCTGGATAGGTGCGGGTTCCGCATACGGAGGGTTTCCATGTCATTTGATCGCGAAAAAGCTGGCCCCGAAAGGCGACTGACGAGCCCACAAGGCTCCGGTGTCAACGAGGGATCAGAAGCAGACCTTGTAACCTCGGCCGACGAAAAAGGTGGCTTCTCACCTTCAATTCTGCCTCGTCAGGTACACGATGGGCGCGAATGCTGACTAGCTCTATAGGCCGATCGGCCACCAACTCCCACCTCAGGTGGCGCGATCTCCGTTTGGTTCAGCAATTCCTGCGTTGAAGAGTGCTCCTGAACTTCGCCAATCACGTAGCTGTCGTGGCCGACAGCAGGGACGTCGCAGGCTGCTTCGATGAGGTCAGAGACGAAGAACGGGATTTCGCTGGCGTCCATCTGACGTCGCCTTCAGTCATGTTTGGCCCTACTCTGAGGGCGGGGAACTGAGCGGCCGCCCGGATCGATAGGAGCGAAGCTCACGCGTAACCCGCTGGACACGATTAATCTGGTCATTCACCTGCGTGACCGGGATCGCCACTACCGTGAGCGGGACCGTCACCAGTGCCGGGGTCGCCGCCACCGCCGTGGCCCGGATCATCCCCCTCCGTGCCGGGGTCGCCGCCACCGCCGTGACCCGGATCACCACCGCCCGTGCCGGGGTCGCCGCCACCGCCGTGGTCCGGATCACCCCCGCCCGTGCCGGGGTCGCCAACATTGCCGTGGCCCAGATCGCCAGCGCCGGGGCCGCCGCCACCGGTAGATGGGGTGCCTGGGTTTCTGCCAGCACCCGTTTTGGTGTCGGTCTTACCCGGATTGCCTTTCGATATTGTCGGGACGATTGCACTTGTCACCGCGGCCGACAGCGGCTCGCATTGTTCTTCTGCAGCCTCGACCATCCGGTTTGCCGGCCCACGGGGACTGCACTGCCCGGGGAAAACGGAGCGCTCAATCATCTGTCCTTGTGCTGGGGTGGCTGTCGATAAAAACCCGGCCGACACCAGGGCCAGACCGGTGCTTATCAGAAGTTCACGTATCGCGTTCATTTTCGCTTCACTAAATTAGCTTCATGCAAAATAAACTTGAGTGAGGGAAATGGTTCCGTCCGACGCGTGGCATGGGACCTTTGTCAGCGCCTGTGGGACCAAGGTCCCATGTGGAGGATCTTGGCCCGCGTCTGAAAGCGAACCGCAGGAACGGAAAGGCTGTTCTGGTGTCGTTGTCAGTCCAGGGCGGAGTAATAAAATCGCTGCGCGAATAGTCTATTGCTAGGGGCTGGCACGGAGAAACGGAGCCTGGAAGCGACCGAGCGATCACAAAAAGGAATGGCCCCGTCGCGGGACGACGAGGCCAGAGGCGCTTATCGAAGAGACTTCACTTGGGGACGATCGTGAAGCTCGGGCCTGATCTCGATCGGGGAAACGGGATAAGGACAATTGAGAAACGCTTTCGTTATGAGAGTTCCTGGCCTCCCAATAAGAAACGGTCCTGAAGTCAACGACGGGGCCGAGGACAGTGTGCTTTGTTGGGCCAGGAGGTTGGAAAAACGCTGGGCCCTTCCCGACCTTGATCGGTTCCTGTCTCTGTGCGGCGATGGCGCTGGGCCTCAGTTTCGCTAAGGCCATCAGGCGCGTAGTTTTTGAAGTGGTAGGCAACGGTAAAAGGCAGCGCCTCCAGAGGGCGGGCAAGTGTGGCCCGCGGGGGGCGGGGTTTTGATTGTTATTCAATCACCCGTTGAACCAGTGCCGGGATCGCCGCCACTGCCGGTGCCAGGATCGCCGCCACTGCCGGTGCCAGGATCACCGCCGCTGCCGGTGCCGGGATCACCGCCGCCGCCGGTGCCAGGATCGCCGCCGCTGCCGGTGCCCGGATCACCGCCGCCGCCGGTGCCAGGATCGCCGCCGCTGCCGGTGCCCGGATCACCGCCGCTGCCGGTGCCAGGATCACCGCCGCTGCCAGTGCCGGGATCACCGCCGCTGCCGGTGCCGGGATCGCCGCCACTGCCGGTGCCAGGATCGCCGCCGCTGCCGGTGCCGGGATCACCGCCACTGCCGGTGCCGGGATCACCGCCGCTAACAGGAGTACCCGGGTTGGTGTTACCGCCCGGACTGGTGGCGGTCCGATCCGTTTTGCCATTCGTTGTTGTCGGGGCGATTGCGTTTGTCGCCGGCAATCGCTCACATTGTGCTCCTCCGGCTCCATTGATCTTGTTTGCGTCTCCAATCGGGCCACACTGACCCGGGAAAATGGAGCGCTCGGCGATTTTCCCTTGCGCCGGGACGGCTATGAATAAGAAACCTGCCGACACCACGGTCAGACCGGTGCTTATCAGAAGTCTATGTATCGTGTTCATTTCGACCTCACTAATTTAGCTATATGTTATGTAATCTTTGGTGAGGAGAAAGGTTCCGTCGGACGACTCGGCTTAAAAACTGCCTACAGGGCTAGGGTACTATCCTGAGTGTTTTGGGCGCCGTTTAGGGGCGAGCTTTAGTTCCTCCGGTTGAACAACGAGATGCTGCGACCGTCGTGTCTAAACGAAGCAAACTGCTTCCGCGAAATCTTGGGGGCATGAAAAGGAATGGCCCCGTCGGGGCGCGACGAGGCTAGGGGATCTTGTCGAGAGACTTCACTGGGGAAATTTGTGGGAGCCCTGCGCCTAACCCTCTATCGGGGAAACGGTATCAAGACAAAGTGAGAACACTCGCATCTTGAAATAGTACCTGCGCGCCAAAAGAAATGACCCCGTCCCTTTGGACGGGGTCTTAGAGCGCGCGTGGTATACGAACCGTGCTACACAATAGGACTCCATTCTTAAAACTATCGATGGAAGCCCTGCCTTTGATCCGTTGCGGGAATCGATCATCGGTATTCGAGAACGGTTGCCGATGCGGAATGTTCCCTCGGCGGCGGAGGACCACCAGCCTGAAACTTTTACGCGGCCATATGGGACTGAAGCCCGATGGCGGAATCGAGAGCCTGTCTCGCTTCGCTTTTGAAAACGCCAGGTTTGCGCAGGCCCGCCCGACCTTTACCCTGTCGCGTTTGCCGCAACTTGGGTGAGCTGCCCTCAGCAGCAGGCGCAACCCGGCGGTTCCGAACCAGATAGCGTTCTGGTAGGGAGGTTTCATCCGTATTTCCAAACCGATACTCATCGCGATGAAGTTTGCAAGCAGGTCAGCGGGCCTGCTGGTACGTGGAATGTTGCGTTTTGGCGCAAGCCGTTTCGAAGACCCTTCGTGTGAAGGCAAGATCTTGGAGGCCAAGATCTTGGATTGCGAGTTTGGGCCGAATGCGCACTGACATCTCGCATAAAAGGAGTGGAGTGCGCGCCATATCGGGCTTCGACGAAGCCTCAAAGGTGAGTGCTCAAAAGGTGAGTGTGCAATTACGCCGCCTTCATTCTCCCATCGATTGATGGGTTCAAGTTTTGTCACTGCGGGCAGGGGCGAGTTTCAGCTCGATACAGGCCTGCCTTGGCAGCCCGATCCTTGCTTTGTGAACCTGACTAACAAAGCTTCCAGCGACGGCGAAAGAACTTAAAGCCGCTTGATCGGCAACGCTCGAATGACAATCTCTTGCTGGCCAAACGCACACTCCAATTCATGGCGATAAACCCGCCACCATAGCTGGTCGAGGTTTTCTGTCATTACTTCCGCCACAACGATCTGATCACGCTCCATTTCAGCTCCGGATACCCAATTTCCTTCCGCGGGAGCATTCCTGTAAAACGTTATGCCGCCGAAGGCCTCCGCAAGTTGATGCCGAACGGTATCGAACATTTGGGAACCGAACGGTTGCCCATCTTGTCGTTTGAGAGGCAGTAAGATCTGGATAAGATGCATGTCCGGTTCCTTGATTTCGAGCAGTCCAATCCTCTAATTGCCAGGTGGTTTCTTCCAGCGAGATAAAAAGCCACAGTCATCGTCAATGACCTGCCCCTCGTAGGATCAGAAATGCTTGCGGACCACTGCTCTCACTCTTCGCGTAAAGTCATTGCCGTGTTTCGTTAGACGCCGCCAACCCACCCTGCAAAGCACCGCGTTCAACCACCAGGACCGAGAAATGCGCCTGCGGAAACAGTATCGGCTGCAACTCCCGCGGCTTCAATCGCCTCCTGCTTGGCCGCAGCGATGCTTGTGGTGGTAAGTCTTTTCATACCGCTCGACATGCGTCCGTGCTTGCAGGCTTCCACATTGAACAGGGGAGGGTGAGCCAACAAGGGATTTGCAAACCCTTCGATCCCGCCGGTATCGCGACACCTCATGCCTTAGGGTCTTGTTTCTCTCCCGCGCTTTTGCCGTCGGAGCTTCGCGAACGCTCCTCGAAACGTTCCTCCCCTTTTGCCAAGGGGCTTCCTTTTTGGAGTTCAATCCGGCGCTCCTCTCGTTGGGCACTCTCTTGAAGCCCTCGCGCAGACTCGTTGCCCTCGGGTTGTTCATCCCTCGGCCCTTGAGCCGAGAGCGCCTCGGAGGTCGACTTTTGTTCGGCGTCAGGCATTGCTGAACTCGCGCTCGCGGACGCATCGGCCGAGCGAAATCTCTTCAAAGCTGCGCGAACCTCATCTTCTTCCCATCCGGCCTCGACGGCCGCGGCGACCCATTCGGTTTCGAAGTCTTGCCAACTGTCCCGCCCTTCATGAGCTGAAAGAATGGACGAGAAGCACTGGTAACAGTCGGCCGACCTCTCCAACGTGCCCTTCGCAGTTCTTGGGGATGCAATGTATGTCATGATCTCGGACCTCGTATCTGACGGAGCGATCAGGCAGCGAAGTGCAAGGACCTGCATTCGCTATCACTGGCGCGCAAACCTTCGGCCTTTCAAAATGTTCCTGGGAATTTCAAACGGAGGGTACGTCGTCGGCCAGGCAAAAAGGCGTGACATGGAGCCGTTGCCGCACGATCGGAAACTCCTGAAGATCCGTGCAGCCGACGTCGTTGCGCGCGCTTCACCCAGGTTACGTAACAATCCTCTCGCGGGGGGCCCTCTAACCACAGGCTCATCGCCTATGAACTGCCTTGCCCAGGCTTGCAAGCAATTCGCCACCTGAACTCCTCCCGGCGTCTGGCGCGATGAACTCTATCAACCCTTGAACGAGCGCAGGTGTCTTTTCACATTTGGACGGAACCACCGTCTCTCGTGCGGGTTTCACTGATGGCCGGCCGCCAAGTTCGTTCCGATGGAGAAGTTGCAATGGTAAATATCAAAGCAAAGGGGTTTGAAAACCTCGCGCAGTTGCAAGAACATCTGGCTGAGCTCGAGGAAGAAAGCCCTGCAGACGAGCAGGTGCCGGAAGCCTCCCCTTCCCCACAGGAGCAGATCGCAGAATTGCGCCGAGAGCTCGCTCAATTGCAGGCGCGGCTGGTGCCAATTCACGCGAAAACAGAGGGGTTGGACGTTCCATCGCGCCGGGACGTCCATCTGTGGTTGAGGATCGTCATAGCGGCGGCGACAACGCTCGTACTCGCCCGCGTGGTTCAACACTTTCGTCCCGGAGCACCGGGTGCAGCGATCCTACCGTTGCTTACGGCTCGACGTGACGGCAGAATCTGATCCCTACAGGCAAAAGGCCACGGTGAATACATCGGGAGGATCCTATGTCGAACGACAATGGAACGGATGACAGAAATAGCCAGCCAACAGCACCTGGAACCACGTTCGGACGCTCGCTCGAAAGCCAGGCGCAAATGGCGGACGCGCGAGTTGTTGCGACTGGTGAAGCGGTCGAAACCCTCAACGTCTACCGGCTTGTTCCCATTGCGGAGGCAAATGATCCCCGCTGGGCAAACGCTCCACCGCACGGCGTGGTTGTGGTGGCTGCGCGCACTGCCGGGGATGCCCGGGTTGTGGCGGCCGGCGGCGAGCTGGATTTCATGGAGGTCGACGCGGCTCCTGCGGAGGACGTAACGACGCTGCAGGCAAGTGCGTTTCGATCCGAAAAACTTTACAGCGTGGTCGAGATTGAAAGAGGAAGATCGGATCTCAGGAGGGGCGTGCTTTCCGGTGCGATCTCGGTCGGCAACATCCGGCCGACTCAGGAGTAGAATCATGTAATCCGTTACCGTCGCCAACATCTTACGACCAACCTTGGGTCGGGGGAGACAATTTCCACCGCCTTGTACTGTCTGCATTCCACCCATTGATGTTGAGAAGGGGGCCGAGACAAGTGGCGCGGCATTGACCGGGATGTCCCCCGCCTCTTCTGCTTTGTGCAACTTGGCTTTTCTTCGTCGAAGGCATCGCGTCCCATTGGACCAGAGCGTTCCAACAAGCCGCGCGGTGCCCATGGCAATTTGTGGGTCGAGCGGTAGATCTATCTTGCCTCAACGGAGAACACCAAGGTGGGAAGACAAAGTGGCGATGTCCGGCGTGACAATATGGGCTCAGTCGATCCTCTGGACCCGGCAATCATGGCGGGCGAAGACGCACGCGCCTTGTTCGAAGCACTGCTCGCGATGAAGCGAGGAGACTTCTCGGTCAGGATGAGGCTTGACCTGGATGGTATCACAGGAAAGATAGCCGATACCTTCAACGACCTGGTCGCCGCCAACCAGAAGATGGCTCAGCAGCTAGCGCACGTTGGTCAAGTGGTGGGGCGCGACGGACGCACAAGCACCCGAGTCCGCTTCGGGCTTTCCGACGGGTCCTGGTCCGATATGGAAGACTCCATCAATACGCTGATCGATGATCTCGTATGGCCCACGGCTGCCGTAACCCGTACGATTGCCGCAGTCGCCAAAGGCGATCTTTTGCAGACCGTTCCGCTCGACGTCGATGGTCGCCTCCTCAAGGGGGAGTTTTTAAGATCCGCGAATATCGTCAATACGATGATCAAACAGCTCAGCGTATTCACCTCGGAAGTCACGCGCGTCGCCCGTGAAGTCGGCACTGATGGCAAGCTCGGCGGCCAGGCGCAGGTCCCTGAAGTCACCGGCGTCTGGAAGGACCTCACCGAAAGCGTCAACTCGATGGCGTCAAACCTGACGGCACAGGTGCGCAATATCGCCGAGGTTACGATCGCGGTTGCCAACGGCGATCTGTCGAAAAAGATCACCGTCGATGTCCGCGGCGAAATCTTGCAGTTGAAAGAGGCCATAAACACGATGGTGGATCAGCTTCGCTCTTTCGCCTCGGAGGTAACGCGTGTTGCACGCGAAGTGGGAACGGAAGGAAAGCTCGGCGGCCAAGCGCTCGTGCCAGGCGTTGCCGGGACCTGGAAGGACTTGACGGACTCCGTCAACGCCATGTGCGGCAATCTAACGGCCCAGGTTCGAAACATTGCACAGGTCACGACCGCGGTTGCCCGAGGAGATCTCTCGCGCAAGATCACTGTCGACGTGTCGGGAGAAATCCTTGAGCTCAAGGAAACCATCAATACGATGGTCGACCAGCTGAATGGCTTTGCAGGGGAGGTAACGCGCGTCGCCCGTGAGGTTGGCACCGAGGGGCGTCTGGGCGGGCAAGCACAAGTCCCAGGCGTTGCCGGCACGTGGAAGGACTTGACCGACAGTGTGAATTCCATGGCTGGTAACCTCACGGCTCAGGTTCGAAACATCGCCGAGGTGTCGACCGCCATCGCCAACGGCGACCTTTCACGCAAGATTACCGTCGACGTGAAAGGCGAGATCCTTCAACTGAAAGAAACGCTCAACACCATGGTGGACCAGTTGAACCGTTTCGCTTCCGAAGTTACTCGCGTCGCCCGCGAAGTCGGTACCGAGGGCAAGCTTGGCGGTCAAGCACAGGTTCCAGGCGTTGCTGGCACCTGGAAGGATCTCACTGAAAATGTGAACTTCATGGCATCGAACCTGACGGGCCAGGTGCGAAACATTGCCGAAGTCACGACGGCCGTGGCAAGGGGCGATCTTTCGCGCAAGATCACCGTCGACGTCAAAGGCGAAATCCTAGAGCTCAAGAATACCATCAATACGATGGTCGATCAGCTCAATGCCTTTGCCGGCGAGGTTACACGCGTGGCGCGCGAGGTCGGGACGGAGGGCAAGCTTGGGGGGCAGGCGCAGGTCTCCGGTGTCGCGGGCACCTGGAAGGACTTGACCGATAGCGTCAACTCGATGGCCGGCAACCTGACGGACCAGGTCCGCAACATCGCCGAGGTCGCGACCGCGATTGCCAACGGCGATTTGTCGCGCAAGATCACCGTCGATGTCCGCGGCGAAATCTTGCTCCTGAAGGACACGCTCAACACGATGGTCGATCAGCTGCGCTCGTTCGCGGGGGAGGTGACCCGTGTGGCGCGCGAGGTCGGTACCGATGGCCGACTGGGTGGCCAGGCTGTTGTTCCCGGTGTCGCCGGCACATGGAAAGATCTGACCGACAACGTCAATCTGCTTGCGGCCAACCTGACGACCCAGGTGCGCAACATCGCCGAAGTCACCACGGCTGTCGCGCGCGGTGATCTCTCCCGAAAGATCACGGTCGACGTCAAAGGGGAAATCCTCGAACTCAAAAACACCATCAACACGATGGTCGATCAGCTCAACGCCTTTGCAGGCGAAGTGACGCGTGTGGCCCGCGAAGTGGGTACCGAGGGAAAGCTCGGCGGACAGGCGCAGGTGCCGGGTGTCGCTGGAACCTGGAAGGACTTGACCGACACGGTAAACGTCATGGCTGCCAATCTGACTGAGCAAGTTCGTGGTATCGTGAAGGTGGTGACTGCTGTTGCAAACGGGGACCTCAAGCAGAACCTGACGGTTGCCTCCAAAGGCGAAGTTGCCGCTCTTGCCGAGACGATCAACAACATGACGGGTACGCTTGCAACCTTCGCCGACCAGGTCACGAGCGTGGCGCGCGAAGTGGGTGTCGAGGGCCGGCTCGGCGGGCAGGCAAACGTTCCTGGCGCCGCCGGGACCTGGAAAGACCTCACAGGCAACGTCAACTTGCTCGCGGCAAACCTGACGACGCAGGTCAGAGCGATCGCTGAGGTGGCGACGGCTGTGACGAAAGGTGACCTGACGCGTTCAATCCAGGTCGAGGCCCGCGGCGAGGTGGCCGAGTTGAAAGACAACATCAACACGATGATCGGCAACCTAAGGCTCACGACGGAGCGCAACACCGAGCAAGACTGGCTTAAGACTAACCTGGCCCGGTTTACCAATATGTTGCAGGGGCAGCGCGACCTGACATTGGTCGGGCGGATGCTGCTGTCCGAGCTCGCAGCGCTGGTCGGCGCACACCAGGGCGTCATCTATAAGGTTGATAGCGACGAGCGCCGGTCGACACTTTCGCTTTTGTCGACTTATGCCCACGGGATCGATGCTACCCACCCGGCGCGTCTGGATTTTGGTCAGGGGTTAATCGGACAATGCGCGAGCGATGCACGCCGTATTCTCATTACCAATCTGCCGGACAACGTCGTTCCGATCAGTTCAGGCGTGTTTTCCGCACTTCCCAAGAGCGCGATTGTGCTGCCCGTTCAATTCGAGGGTCAGGTCAAGGCAGTCATCGAACTAGCCTCGGCTGGCGATTTTACAGACCTGCAGTTGTCGTTCCTGGACCAGCTGACGACATCGATCGGGATTGTGCTCAACTCGATTGAAGCGAACATGCAGACAGAGGGACTGTTGAAGCAATCGCAGCAGCTGGCAACGGAACTTCAAACCCAACAGAGAGAGTTGCAGCAGACCAACGAGCAACTTGAACAAAAAGCACAGCAGCTCGAAGAGCGAAACGTCGAGGTCGAAGGCAAGAACCAGGAAATCGAGCAAGCCCGCCGGGCTCTGGAAGAAAAAGCGACCGAACTTGCACTGACATCGAAATACAAATCCGAGTTCCTTGCCAACATGTCCCACGAGCTGCGGACGCCGCTAAACTCGATCCTCATTCTGGGTCAGCAACTAAGCGACAATCCCGACGGAAATCTGTCGGGTAAGCAGGTGGAGTTCGCCAAGACAATTCACGGAGCCGGCACCGATCTCCTCAACCTCATCAGCGATATCTTGGACCTTTCGAAGATCGAGTCCGGGACGGTTTCGGTCGATGCTGAGGAGATATTCATCAACAACCTGCTGGAGATGATGTCGAGGCCATTCCGCCACGAGGCCGAAAACCGCAACCTCAGCTATTTGGTGGAGATCGGCGACGACGTTCCCAGAAGCGTCATCACAGACTCCAAGCGATTGCAGCAGATCCTCAAGAACCTGCTGTCGAACGCGTTCAAGTTCACCGCAGAGGGCGGCGTGACGCTACGGGTGACCGCGGCAACGGAGGGCTGGTCTTCGGATCACCCCTCGCTCCAACACGCTCCCTCAGTGATCGCGTTCGAAGTGTCTGACACCGGGATCGGCATTTTGCCGGAGAAGCAACGCATTATCTTCGAGGCATTTCAGCAGGCTGACGCTTCGACCAGCCGCAAATACGGCGGCACCGGGCTCGGTCTCGCCATTAGTCGAGAACTAGCAAACCTCCTTGGCGGAGAAATTCAGTTGCGCAGCACCCCCGGGATCGGCAGCACCTTCACGCTCTTTCTACCGCTGACATATGTGGGTGCGTCGACGGCGCTCAAATCTGTTCCTGCTCCAACCAATGTGGTGCAACTGGCGGAGGCTGCAGCCGCATGGCGCGGCGAGAAAGTGGCTGAACAGATGGATGATGATCGCGGCGTGATTGAACCCGGCGACGTTGTTCTTCTGATCATCGAAGACGACGCTCACTATGCGCGGGTTCTTGTCGACCTTGCCCGTGACAACGGCTTCAAGGTCCTGGTCGCCAGCCGCGGTAGCGACGCATTGGATCTCGCCCATGAGTTCAAACCCGCCGCGATATCGCTCGACATCTTCTTGCCGGACATGCTCGGATGGACCGTACTGAGCCATTTGAAGCAGAGCGCGGCAACACGACACATCCCGGTCCAGATCATCAGTCTCGATGAAGACCGGCAGCACGGCCTCGCGCGAGGTGCCTTCGCGTTCATGACCAAGCCCACCACCGCACATAGCGTGGGCAAGGCTTTTTCGCGATTAAGAAACTACGCCGAGCCCCGTCGCAAACGCCTCCTTCTCGTCGAAGACAACGAGGCCGAGCGCATGAGCGTCACCGCACTCCTTGGTGACCATGACATCGACATTGCGAGCGTGGGGTCCGGTGCGGAGGCTCTGGTCGCCCTCCGTAACGATCCCATCGACTGTGTGGTTCTAGACCTGACGCTCCCCGACATGACCGGCTTTGAGGTTCTGGAGAAGATTCGGGACGACGATGACATCGTTGAAGTGCCGGTTGTCGTATTCACGGGGCGAGAACTCTCTCCGGAGGAAGACGCACGACTACACTCAATGGCACGCAGCGTCGTCGTGAAGGGAGTGGAATCGCCGGAAAGACTCCTCGACGAAACCGCGTTGTTCCTCCATCGGGTGGTAGCTGACATGCCCGCGGCGAAGCAAACCATGCTCGAAGAGCTGCACAGTTCGGATGAGGATCTGCTCGGGGAGGCCGTGTTGCTCGTCGATGACGATGCGCGTAATATTTTTGCGCTAAGCAGCGTGCTGGAACGGCGGGGTATGCGGGTGCTGACAGCGACGACCGGCAGCGAAGCCATCGAGGTCCTTCAAAACGAACCAGGCGTTGCCATCGTTCTCATGGATATCATGATGCCCGGGATGGACGGCTATGAAACCATGCAGGTCATTCGATCGGATTCGAAATTCCGCAGGCTTCCCATCCTTGCGCTCACGGCCAAGGCGATGAAGGGAGATCGCGAGAAATGCCTGGAGGCAGGCGCTTCGGATTACCTTGCAAAGCCGGTCAATACTGAGCAACTGCTGGCAGCTCTTCGTATGTGGCTTCATCGTTGAGGGTTTGGGCATGAATCCTGTCAACATTCTTCTTGTCGATGATCAACCGACGAAATTGCTGAGCTACGAAGTGGTCCTCCAGGATCTGGGTGAAAATCTCCTGAAGGCGCAATCCGGACGGGAAGCTCTGGAGCATCTTCTTCGAAGTGACATCGCCGTAATCCTGGTCGATGTGTGCATGCCGGAACAGGACGGGTTCGAACTCGTCAGCATGATCCGCGAGCATCCGCGATACCAAAACACGGCGATCATCTTCGTGTCGGCCGTCATGATGGCGGAACCCGACCGATTGCGCGGTTACGCCGCTGGCGCTGTCGATTATGTTTCGGTCCCGATCGTACCGGATGTCCTACGTGCCAAGGTTAGGGTCTTTGCGGATCTCTACCGCAAGACCCGCGAGCTCGAACGTCTCAATGCGGAACTCGAGAACCGAGTCCGCGAGCGCACAGCCGAGCTGGAGGCGTCTGCGACCGAACTCCGGCAGCTCAATGAGGAACTCGAACAGCGCATCGAACAGAGGACGCGCGAACGAGAGGCAGCGCTTGCGCAACTGTTCGAAGCGCAAAAGCTCGACACCGTGGGTCAATTGACTGGCGGTGTTGCTCATGACTTCAACAACCTGCTGATGGCGATCCTCGGCAGTTTGAAGCTTTTGAAGAAGCAGCTCCCTCAGGGAGGTAAGAGCGAGCGGCTGGTCGAAAACTCGATCCAGGCGGCCGAGCGTGGTGCCGCATTGACCCAACGCTTGCTGGCGTTCGCCCGTCGTCAGGAACTGAAACCTCAACCGATCGATTTCCTCGATCTTTTTCAAAACATTGAAGACATACTCGTCCGCGCTCTTGGCCCCGGCATCGACGTGCGAAAACACATTCCCGCATCTCTTCCGCCGTTGCTCGTCGATCGCAACCAGCTCGAGCTTGCCTTGCTCAACCTGTTCGTGAACGCTCGCGATGCGATGGTAGGTGGCGGCACGCTTGTCGTGTCGGCTGAGGAGGATTTAACATCGATGCCCGTTAACCTCAAGCCGGGTCGCTACGTGCGAATAACGGTTTCGGACAGCGGTGAAGGCATGGACGAGGCCACTGTGGCGCGCGCGACCGAGCCATTTTTTACCACCAAGGGGCAGGGAAAAGGGACGGGGCTCGGCTTGTCGATGGTCCACGGCCTTGCAGCTCAATCCGGCGGTGCCTTGAGCCTTTCGAGTAGAAAGGACGAAGGCACTACCGTCGCGCTTTGGTTGCCCGTCGCCGAAGATTCCGTGCCGGCGAGCACGCCCTTGGAAACCACCGCGCTCGAGGTTTCGCAAGTCCAAAGTCCTTTGAGGGTACTTGTAGTCGACGACGATGTTCTCGTCAGTATGGGGACAGCCGCTATGCTGGAGGATCTCGGCCATACCGTTGTGGAGGCATCTTCGGCAGCCACCGCACTCGAGATCCTTGGATCGGGACATACGTTCGATCTCGTTATCAGCGACCAGGCGATGCCAGGCATGACGGGTGCGGAGCTGGCACGTTTGATTTTCTCGTCCTATCCGGGTCTCCCAGTGATCCTTGCTTCGGGATATTCTGAGTTGCCCGACGATGAGGGACTTCAGGCGCTCTTGAGAATGACAAAGCCGTTTACGCAGGAAGAACTACAAACAACGATCGGACGCGCGGTGGCCCACCGGGCCACAGCCGCTTGAGAACTTCGTCACGTGCTGAACATCGCAGCAATGATGAAGCGTTCGGAATTCTCGCGGCTGTTGAAGTAGTAGACGGCCAAAAGGGAATCGCCGCCCGACAGGAAGGACACAGCCGATGTCTGGTCCGCCGCATCGGCTTGGATGACTGTTTCCGAACGCCGCTAGGCGACAGCCTCTATCCATAGCTCGCGCGTGCCAAGCCACTTCAACGTTTCCAGCTGACGATAATCAAAGAAGCTGCGGGTGGCGTGGGGGGTGAGCCGATCGCTGCGAAATCTTTCACGCGGAACCCGGCGGGCGCAGACTGAGCTCAGGCGTCACTTCAGAAAGGCGCTTGCTGCAAGCTCACATCTCGATCACGACGATGTGTACTTTGCCGAAGGAACGGGAGTTTGGCTCGATGGTTGGTCCAACATCTACTGGATCAAGAGGAGATTCACGATGCTAAAAACAATGTTAACGGCAGCTGCGCTGTTTGTTGCAGCGACGCCTCCCGCATTTGCCCTATCGGATATCGTGTGTGACCAATCGAACATGTCGAAGCTCGAGAAGGACGTAAAGAGCATCAAAGACGAGATGAAGAAGGACTACGCAAACAAAGAACTCGCCATGGCAAAGGAGGCGCTTGCATCAAACGACAGCGACAAATGCAAAACGCACATGTCGAATGCGATGAAAGGCAATGACCCGATGTGATGGGTGAGCGGATTCGGAGACTCCCTTTTCAAACCGGCGCTGTTGCCAGACGGAGTGTTGATGCAATATATCGAGCATTGGAGTGGTTGCCCTTCCTTTCGCTCGACTCCAGCGGCGCGAGCGCTGCAGCCACCTCCAAAAAACCTTGAGGCCCTCGAGGGAGTCGGAGGGTCTCAAAATGCCCACGTCGCCTTCGTGCCACGCGGTCTTTTAAGCTGCCCCAACCTCTGATTTGGTGCCGGACGCGGAAAGCTTCGCTCCAAACGGTTCCCGCCGCTCCTAAATCAAAATAGTCCGCCCCGCCAAGGCGGGCAGACAACGTCACCAGGTTTGCCGGCCATACCAGTCGTCGATGTCTTGCCGGACGCGATTCTTCTCGAGGCCGTAAGGCTCCTGAATCTTCACTTCTAGCTGATCTTGTTTTTCCCCTTACTTGATCAAGATCGTCGTCGGTGAGTTTGCCCCACTTTCCTTGATTTTCCCGTTGAATTGCTTGCAGTTACCTTCATGCGATCCGGCGGCGAAACGCCTGGCGGCTCCTTTGTTCACCGGTTTGTCCAGATTGGGGTTTGAGGAGGGTGATCGACCTAATGGCTGCTTCGCTTCGCGGGATGGCTGGCGGGTGTGAGGCTGAAGAAGAGGACTAGATTTCGATTTGGCTTAGGAAGCGAGCAAGTGCCTTCGACAATTCCTCGGGTGCTTCCTCAGCCATATGATGGCCTGAACTGATGGAGTGGCCCTCGACCTTCGTTGCCCGGGGGCTCCAGACCGCCAGAACATCATCGTAGAGATCCGCGAGGTCGTCCAACCTGGACCATAGACACAACATCGGGCACTCGATCAACCGGCCGGCCCGCCGATCGGCGAGGTCGTGTTGCCTATCGACACCCAGCCCAGCCCGGTAGTCTTCAAGCATACCGTGAACAACGGAAGGATTGCGGGTGGCGGCTCGGAAGTCCTCATAGGCAGCCTGACCCATTGGTTCCATTTCGCCGCCGTACCACGCATCCGGATCGGCAAGGATTGCGCGTTCCGGCTTATCAGGGACGGCAAAGAAAAACCAATGCCACCATTTTCTCGCAAACTGCTCACCAGTTCGTTCGAGAGCTTCCAGGATTGGAACAGCGTCGAGTACGACCAGGTGCGTGACGCTGTCGGGATGATCCATTGCGAGCCGAAACGCGGTGTAGGCGCCACGATCATGCCCGACAACGGCAAATTGAGTATGTCCAAGCGCCCCCATCAGCTCGACGCATGCGGCAGCCTTGGCCCGTTTCGACGAGCCGGAGTGGTCAGGCGTATCCTGCGGAACATAGGATTGACCAAATCCCGGCAGATCTGGACAGATAACCCGAAAGGTGTCTGCCAGCCGCTCCGCCACCTTCCACCAGGTGACGTGGGTCCGGGGGTGGCCGTGAAGCAATAGAACAGGCGGACCGCTTCCGCCATGTCGCACCCGCAGCTGGCCAGCTGTTACAGGTATCGTTTCAAGTTTGAAGCCCTCGAACATGGTGGTGCCATGAGTGCCATGGGGCCGGTTTGCATTATATCCGGGGCCGCAGATCGGTTAGTAACCGAAGAACCTCTAGCAAAGTCCGATAGTTCCAACCGAGTGTCTGCCTCCCCCAACAAATCGTGGGCCCCACGGGTTAGCATTCGGAACACGTCCGACGCCCTGTCACGCCGCCCATTCTGGCCATCATCACGTCCGCAGGACTTCGTCCATTTGTGTCTCCCGTCGGCGCAACGTGGGAATTTTACTTCGGCGCTTTTGGCGAATTCTCGCCCGTCAATGGTCGAAGAAAGCCACACGGAGGGATAGCGGCGGCATGAAACCCTTCCAGCAGTTACGCTCGACAAGCGCGGAAGCGTCCGCTTGGGGGCGAAAGCGACGAGCGCCCTGCGGAACGTTCAAGCTTCTCGCCGGTTTTGGCCTGAGAGAGGAGCCAGTTATGGGAATCAACGAATCAAAAAGCGGCGCGCGAGGTACTCCATCACATAGGCTTGGGATACTTGTCCGGGGCCGATTGGAACTTTCCGTCTTTTAGCGCGCTTATCGGATTTGCGGCCAATGCCAGTCGAGCGATGAAGCCCGCCTGCCCAGATCAAGGAAAAAGACGATGCGGAATTCAGTTGCCGCGGTCATTGTCAGCGTTTCGCTCGGCGGATGCACCGCTGGCGTCGCGACTTACGGCTTCTCGCCAAACTTAGAACCGATACCCGGTAGCATCACCTATCGCGGCCAGCCTCGCACCAAGCTGACGAAAGCACCTGTAGGCAGCATCGTGCCACACGAGTTTCGAGACCAATTCGGTCGGCGCGTTTCTGAGATCTATGTCATTCAGCCGGATCGCTCTCTTCGTCTTGTCTCCCGACGCAGGCAGACATTTGATTTTTTCGATGACGATTAAGGGGGCTTGGCATCCGTAGATTGACGGACGAAGAAATCGCAGAGGCGATAACTTTTAAGCGGCAAGAGGTCGATGTGACGAAGTCAAGGGAAGCCGTGGAACCGGGCAGGGGGCGAAATGCTTCAACGCCTGAAGAGATACCGCCGAAAGGCATTCGCGATGTCTTTTGGCGTGTTGTTTCAGAAATGTTCGAGGAGCGTGTTTTCCTGATCGCGGCGGGGGTGAGTTTCTATCTTCTGTTGGCACTCTTTCCCGCTCTTGCTGCCCTCGTGTCCTTTTACGGCTTCATCGCCGATCCCATCGACATCGGAACCCATATGAGCGTGCTGGACGATCTGTTGCCACCCGGGTCTTACGCTCTGATTTCGGACCAGTTGAAATCTTTGACCTCCCAGAAGACGACAACGCTTAGTTTCGGTTTCGTCAGCGGCCTGTTCATCTCGCTCTGGAGTTCTGCCAATGGCATTTCGGCGCTTTTTGATGCCATGAACGTCGCCTATGGCGAAACTGAGAAGAGGACATTCGTCACCCGGACGCTGCTTTGTCTCGCATTCACGTTCGCCGGGTTGCTTTTTGCGGTGGTCCTGATCGTGGCTATCGGCGTCATTCCCGCCTTGCTGGCGTATCTGTGGCTCGATCGGTGGACTGAAATCCTGACGAGGACGGTGCGGTGGCCGATGATCCTCTTCCTCGTCGCTATCGGCACGGCCTCGATCTACCGGTACGGGCCGAGCCGCGAGCGGGCGAAGCTACGGTGGCTCAATTGGGGTGTCATATTCAGCACGTTTATGTGGCTCGCCGCCTCATGGCTCTTTTCCTTCTATTTGCAGAATTTCGCGAACTACAACGCGACTTACGGCGCTCTCGGCGCGCTAGTGGGTTTCATGATGTGGGTATGGATTTCGACGGTTATCCTCATCATAGGTGCTCTGATTAACGCGGAGCTCGAACACCAGACAGTCGTCGACTCCACCACCGGTATACCGCTCCCGATGGGTGAACGCGGCGCCTACGTTGCTGACACACTCGGCAAAGCTGCCGACTAGGCGCGTAAAGCCACGTCGGTTCGCGCACCGCTCTCCGAGGCGGGGGATCTGCAGACCCGAATGAGCCGATCACTCTGAAGGTCTGGTGTGCGCACCGTCAGCAAGAAACGCTCCAACGACCGACGTTGTGGCGCGTGCTCGGCTCCGTTCTCGTGCCACCGACACCAGTGCGCTCGGCGTTCGCACTTCGACGAAACCTCAAGCCGCGGCAGATCGCGTTCGCTTATCGCTATGAATTCCATGCGCGATCTCCCAGGTCATCCGCCCTCCGGGAAGAGCGTGCACAAGTCCAGGGTGAACTGCCGAATGGCCGGTCCAGCGACACCAACGTCGGGTTAGCTGTGCCCTTCGATTTCCGCGGCCGGTCTGCGACTAAGCCCGAGAGTTCGCAAACTCCTGCTTCGTGAGGCCGATGCACTAGCGCATACCCGGCAGACGCAAGCCGCCGCGGCGCGCCTGCTCAGTAGATCCTGGCGCATCTGCGAACCTCGCTCTTTTGTCGGCCTTTTCCGTCGTGCCAATTCGATCAAGCTCCTTCCCGGCGCCGATCTCAGGCGCTGAGTGAATGCCCGCAGGGGCGGTCAACTGCCTCATTGCTACGAACGGCAATTGTCGGAGGCCCCGGGCGGGAGGTCCTGGTGGAGCTCACCGCTCGACCCCAAAATGCAGGCCATATAGTCCCAGATGGTGAAGGGGGGTCGCACGGCGGCCCTTCAATGTTTCCGATAGAGATGGCGAGCCAGATAGGGCTATAGGCAAAATCTGATCAAAGGGGAGCCCACTCGAGCAGCAGCTCCGACAGGCGCTTGGCATTCTTGATCGCATGACCATCACGATCATTGTTGAAGTAAGCCCAGACCGTTTTCGCTCCGCTTCGGCGGATGCGTTCCGCCCATATCCTCAGTTCGGCGTCACTGTAATCGTGCCTATACCATTGATATGGCCCGTGAAACCGCACATAGATGTCATCGCAAGTCTTCACGAGGGCGTCGGGCAGCCGAGGGCCACTGCAGGAGCAGAAAATAGTTCCATTTTTCTCAAAAGCGTCGAAGACGTCGTCATTCCACCAACTCTTGTGGCGGAACTCCACAACGTTTCGACGGGAAGGGTCAAGCTGAGCCAGTATGGTGTGCAACATCTCGGCGGAGTAACGGACGCTTGGAGGCAATTGAAACAGAAAGCAGCCCATCTGGGGGCCGAGAACGTCGGCTATGTAGCCAAAGTCCTTGACCAAGGTGCTGGTGTCGTCGAAGCGCCTGACGTGGGTAATGAGCTCACAGACTTTGACCGTGTAAACAAAATTCGGTCCTGCTTGTCGCAGCCAATTCCTCACCGCGGCGATCGTCGGCCATGAATAAAAGGGCGCATTGAGCTCCACCGTTTGGAACTGCTGGGCATAGATGGGAAACCACTTGCTCGAAGGAATATCTGCCGGATAAAGCTGTCCTTTCCAGTGCCAATAGTACCAACCCGAGCAGCCGATATGGAGGCCGTGTAACAGGTCCCGCGGAATGGTGAGCGCGCCTCCATTCGTCCCCAGCGCCAATCTCAACGCATGCATCTTTTCGGCCCGGCCTATATTCGCAAGCCGCTGCCTCTGTCGGCGCTGCGCGCGACGGGCGCGACGTTCTGCGAGTTCTTCCGAAGAGCGCTCCACCATCTGACAATCCGCCGTTTTCCCTGGTCAGAAAGTCTCGAGACGGGATTTGGTCCCTGCTTTCCAAACACCTATCCATCTTTGCGCCATTACATCCGTGAAGCACGCGAACTCCGGGGCGGAGCATCATGTTTGTTTGCGATTTCTTGAAGAAATGCCTCGATCGTTTTGACCTGATGGAACAACTGATCCGCCAACGGCCTGTAAACATTGCGAAGAGGTGGCGTTGGTTCAGCTGACAAAAGGCCATTGTCGCAAGGGCGACCGTCATCCCAGCCCGCATGATTGGCAATAGGATAAAGACATACTGCCTCTATAGGCACTCCCCACATCATAGCAGCCCTGACTTCTTCGCCGACATATGCCAGCCAATCGGACCGGCGATCGCCTTCAGTACCCGTCTCTGCGATCAGCATTGGCCTGCCATATCGAGCGTAGGTTTCGACAAGAATTTTGCGCAATGGTTTGTAGAGAGGGTGTTCGACGTCGATCGTCGGGCCGCCGTGGATCCACTGGTTGTTGTGGTAGTAGTTGACGCCGATGATATCGAGATACTTTTCCGCGCCTCCCAACTGGGGCCACAAGCGTCCCGAAATCATGTCCCAGGCTTGGTATTGTGCCAATCGATGGCCTTCAGCAGCAAGTCGATCGCCTGGTCGCTCGGGATCGGCCAAAACATTGATGGCCGGCTCGCAGTGGACAAATCGGGCCCGAGGCTCGACCTCAAGAATAGCATCCATCGCCGCGATCGAGGCGCGCGCAAGCTGCACCTTGAGCTCAAAGCCCCTGCGCCCTGCCCAAGGGTTGAGGTAAGCAGCATCTCCACCCGCCCATGAAAAGAAAGAGATTTCGTTGACAGGCACGAAGAACGGCGGGGCGGCGATTTCGCTTCGCAGGAGTTTTGCGGCAGCCCCCGCAAAACGCGCAAACCGTCTCACAAATTCAGGCGACCATATATCGATATCATCGGGCCAGCCGTAGTGCATAAGATCCCAGATGACCTGCGTTCCGGTGGTGCGCGCTGCGCGCATTAACGGTAAAACACTGCTCCAGTCATATGTTCCGGGCAGTTGCTCGACCAGATGCCAGCGAAAACCATCCCGTACGCTGCGGATATGATGGCTCGCCAGCTGACGGTAATCATTTTCCGCATATTGTTCGTGTTTTATCGAGGCTATCATATCCAGGCGCCGACCCCGACCCACCCCATCCCTTGGTCGGACGCGGTGGGTGGAACATTCAAAGCCTCCTTGGAAGAAAGACTGGAACAGTCCGGTCGGAGCGCACGGCGTCCTTTCCTCAAGGACTTCGTCAAAAAGCGCCTGCCACTGCGGAACCACCGCTTCGACGCTGTAAGTCTTCTCTACATGCAAACGCAACTGTAGACCGAAGCTGGCGCGCAACTCCGGCGATCCGGCAAGCATTGTGACGGCCTCTGCCACTGCTAGTGGATCGTCATGTCCGACAAAATAGCCAGAAAGGCCGTGTTTGATCTGTTGTCGTGAACCGTTGTCGGCCGTTGCAATGACCGGAAGGCAGGCGGCCCCAGCCTCAGAAATGACATGGGGCATGCCCTCATCCCGCGAAAGCCAGACGAACACGTCGAACGCTGCAAGCAGGTCCGCGACGTCGACCCGGTCACCCAGGAAGCTCAAGACGGCATCCAATCCAAGCTTGCTACACAGAGCCTTCAGATGCTGCGCATATTCGGGCATGAATGCATCTGGTCCTCCCACGATCACAAAGCGCATGGTGTGATCTTGTGCGTGAATAATCGCGGCCGCCTCGATGAAGGTCTCGACATTCTTTTTTGCATCAAGACGCCCGACCCAGCCGACCAGGATCGTGTCGTCGTAGATGCCGAGTTGCCGGCGCGTTGCAGACCGCCGGCTCGGCTCGAACTCCTTGAGATCGACCATAGATGGGATCTCTCGGGCATCACATTCCCGCCCAGGCATTCGAGACGCGGCGGCGTCGCGAATGGAGCGACAGACACCCACATAGCGACTGGTCAAATGTTTCGGTCCGCTCAAAGCTTCCAGGACCAGGCCACCATGCTCGATCAACGGCGGGCGAATGTGCAGCCGTTCAAGTGCCGGGTAAATGTCTGCAACATTTTGACATG
The DNA here is from genome assembly GCF_014851885.1 of Ensifer sp. ENS02. Taxonomy (NCBI): domain Bacteria; kingdom Pseudomonadati; phylum Pseudomonadota; class Alphaproteobacteria; order Hyphomicrobiales; family Rhizobiaceae; genus Ensifer; species Ensifer sp. ENS02. The sequence goes on from NZ_JACVAO010000030.1 coordinate 37,012, forward strand.
AAACCACCACGTCATAAGAAGGAATTTTGTCGGCGAGATAGGCAACGGTCTCTTCGAGCGACATGGAATAGGGCGCAGTGTCCACTTCGATGCCCAAAGCCCGCAGCTGCTGATGCGTCTGCGCGGGCATGCCGTCCTTGTGCAAGCATGCGACCACATCGATTTTGTAGCGCGAACGGTCGATATTGGCCGCAAGAAGACGAACCTCGGTTTCCTCTCCTCCCACCACCAACCAGCCGAAGACGAAGAGGACGGTCTTGGGGCGGCATGATCCCGTCATGGCCCCACCTTGAAGACGATCTGCAAGAACTCAAACCTCCGCTGCAGCAGATCCGAAAGAAACTCCGGAGCATCCTCGAAGGGGATCACATGGGTGATCATGTGCTGTTTGATCAGTTCGCCCTCACGGGCCAACAGGTCGATCGTTTCGCCCGCAAGCCGGCGTTGGCTCCAATGCGATGAAAGACCGCGTGGAACACGATTGATCTGCGCGCAGCGTATGTTAAGGCCATTGTGGTGAAACTCCTCACCCAATCTCAGCCTGTCAGCTCCACCCTGATAAAATGCCAGGTCAATCACGCTCCCCTGGGGTCGTACGGCCTTGAGTGCGACGTTAAGGCTTTCCGAATGGGCCCGGGTCTGAAACACGATATCGGCTCCGCGGCTTGCAGCGCCGTCGTGCCAGTGCGTCTTCACGTGTTGCCAGGCGTGTTCCTCTGACATTGCCTGAATGCCCATCGCCTCTGCCTTTTCTCGGCGGAACTGTGACGGATCCGCGACGAGGACCTGGCAAGCGCCAAGGGTCTTGGCAAAGAGCGCTGTGAGCAAGCCTACGGTCCCAGCTCCGATAACCAATACGCGTCGACCGATGACACCGCACCCCAGGAAGGGCAGTGCCGTTCCGAACGCATCGGCATCGGCATGGAGAATGCCATTGGCAGCTATCGGGCCCATTTGTGCGACGAAGATGCCAAGCAACGGATCGATCGTGGTGGGAAGTGGGACGAGAAGGTCGCAAAACGGGTCGGCTACATGGCCGGTCTTGTGGGCGTAGGTTGCAGCGACGATATCGTTTGTTGCGTAGCCGGCGGCGTTTGTGTCTGCGACCCGTGCCACCTCCATGTAGCCTAGAAAGGGGACGGGATATGTCAGGTCAGGTTCGTTCGCTATGAAAACCCCCCGCTCGCGGTCGAAGCGCGAGTGAAAGTAGGGGTTGGTGTTTTTGAGGAACGTTAACTCGGTCCCGGCCGAAAACCCGGTAAAGAGTGTGTCGAGCTGTACGTGACCGTCGGCTGGCGCCTCTTCCTCATATTCCAGGAAGTACATTTTGCCAGGGCGCTCGACGCCGAGGGATCTTATGGTGCGGCTGAACATCGGCACAATTCCTAAAAGTTGTGGAGGTCGATGGGCTGACCGGTTTCGGCAGACTTGCTCAGAGCTAAAGCAATGCGGTGGGTCGCGAGCGCCTCATGGTAAGGGCAACGAATGCGATTTTCGCGGCCCCGCACCGCATCGACGAAGTCGCGATCCTCCAGCCGCACCGGGTCTCCGTCGGCCCGGCGCACCGGCCTCCCCGCCCCGACATCCACCATGATGTCATGGTCTGTCAGTTCAATCGCCAAGCCATCGGCAAAGAGGTTCAATCCCATGTGATGCCCCCACTTCAAGGCACACGTGGACGCAATGTTTCCGATTGCACCTGTTGCGAATAAAAAGCTGGCCGTGCTCGAAGTGGCAACATCGAGATCAGGAAAGTCATCCCTTTTTCTATGCGTCGTCTGGCCGAATACCCGGACGATATCGCCGACAAGATAACGGGCGAGATCGACGATATGGGTCGTCTGTTCGACGGTTTGCCCGCCTGATGTCTCCTTTTTCCACCACCACTTCGGGGGTGGAGTCTGATCGAGCCAGTAGCCCGAAACAAGTTGCGCAGGGTTCTCAGCCAGGCATCGGCGCGCTTCCTCGACGGTGTCGAGGTATCGCCAGTGATAGCCCACCGCGGTAATCAGGCCGGCCGCAGCAATGCCCGCGGCGAGCTCCCTGGCAAGATCGAGATGCAGGCTGATTGGCTTCTCGACAAAAAATGGAATTCGAGCCGAAATGAGCTCTCGCTCGACATCGCCATGCGCAAATGGGGGGACACAGATATAGGCGGCATCCAGTTCCAGTTCGCCCAGCATCCGGGCAGAGGAAGTAAAGGCTCTGGCGCCAAATCGGCCTGCCGCATGCTGGGCCCGTTCGATGGCGGGATCGGCAAAGCCTACGAGTTGCACGTCGTCGAATTCCGCCAAAATATCGAGATGGCGGGACGCGATCCCGCCCACTCCAATAAAACCGATGCGCGTGCGTTTCATGGTTCGATGCTCTCTTTCGTTGGCGACCGCTGAATGGAGAACGGATCGGTAGATTTCTGCGGTCTCCTCGACCATCCGGGCTGCGGTGAATTGTTGCTTGAACCTTCGTCGCTGCGCCTCTCCCGTGCGAGCTGCCCCTGCCGGATCGGCTAGGACGGAGATAATCCCCTCAGCAAGCCCTTCCGGATTGCTGGGCTCGACAAGGAAGGGATGCTCGTCTCCAAGAGCGTCAATCGTGCCTCCGATCGCTGTCGCAACGACAGGGACCCCCACCGACATCGCCTCAAGAACCACCAGCGGCAGCCCTTCGAACAGCGATGAGAGAACGAAAACGTCCGCCGATGCCAGCAGCGAGGCTATGTCGTTGCGCTGCCCTGCAAACAACACAGCGCGTTCAAGTCCGAGCTCTGCGACCAAATCCTTCACATTGCCGACTTCAGGACCGGTACCGACCAGTAGCAGCACAGCATTGGGGAATTGTTGCAGGACGCGAGGCATCGCTCTGACCAAGGTCAGGTGGTCCTTCTGCCGTGTGAAGCGCGCAACCGATATAAGGGTGTTTGATCGTTGGGAACCCCACTCAGACCGCACCTCGATGCCATCGCGAAGCGGTGGAATTCCGTTTCGGACAACCTTGATCTTGTTTGGATCGACGCTCTCACTCGGGAAAGTCGACCGCGCCGCGGGGGAGACGACAACCAGTCGCTCGACGAAGCCAAGGCCCTCGAAGAACGCCGCCTTCTGTTCTCCTTCGGTGAGGAGAAACGGCAAATGCTCCGTTCTGATAACCGGAACACCTGCGACTTTTCCGGCGTGTGCGAGCCCATGGCCTTCCCAGCCGATGCCTGCGTGAACATGAATAAGATCGGCATCGACCGATTTCAGCCACAAACCGCACTCGGCGATGTCGTCGAACTCTTTGACCGCCAAGCCGAGTGCGAAGGCTTTCGAAGCAAGGTTGCCCTCGCATCCTCGCGGCATCACCATCGTAACTTCAAAGTGTTCGCTCAACCCCTCGCCGAGAATAAGCATGTGGGCACCCATGCCCGATGCATCGCAGCTGTCGGTCGCAAGGACGAGCTTTTGTTTTGGCTTCATGAGAGGGCTCATCGAACACCCAAGCTATGGTCCGCCGTGTCCCTGGCCGCAAATCGCTTGAAAGTCGAAAGTGCCTGACCCACAACCTGGTCCATGTTGTAGTAGCGGTAGCTCGCCAGTCGTCCGACGAAGGTCACATCGCTGCGCGAGCGTGCAAGAAGCGCGTACTGGTTGTAGAGCTCCTGATTTTCGGGCCTTGGGATCGGATAGTAAGGGTCTCCGGCTGAACACGCGTACTCGTGACACACACTCGTCTTGGGATGGACTTGCCCGGTGATGTGCTTGAATTCGGTCACTCTCGTGTAAGGAATCTCTTCAGAGGGAAAATTTACGACCCCGACGGGCAAAATTCGCCGCTGGTCGTAGGTCGTGTGTTCGAACCGCAGGCACCGGTAAGGAAGCCGACCATACTGATAGTTGAAGAACTCGTCGATCGGTCCGGTGAAGATGATATGCGTGCCGGGGAACTCATCCCGGACATCTCTAAAGTCGGTGTTGAGCCGAATATCGATGCGATCGCTATCCAGCATATTCTCAAACATCTTCGTGTAGCCCTCCTTTGGCATCGCCTGGAAGGTGTCCTGGAAGTAGCGATCGTCGGTGTTCGTGCGAGTAGGAATGCGGGCGGTAACTGCCTTGTCGAGTTGAGAAGGATCCAGTCCCCATTGCTTGCGCGTATAGCCCTCGAAAAATGTCCGGTACAAATCCAATCCGACCTGCGCGATAACGACGTCCTTCGAAGTGCGCACCCGGTCCATCGGCTCCGCCTTGGAGGCGAGGTACTGGGCAGCCGCGTCGTCGTCCTTCAAATCAAGTCCGTACAGCCCATTGAGGGTTGTGCGATTGATCGGTATCGGCAAGAGCTTGCCCTCTACATCAGCAAGCACGCGATGTTCGTATGGCCTCCACGCGGTAAAGCGCGAAAGATAGTCGAAGATCATTTCGCTGTTGGTGTGGAAGATGTGCGGGCCATATTTGTGAACAAGAACGCCATGTTCGTTGTAGAAATCGTACGCATTGCCTGCGATGTGGGATCGCCGATCGCAGACGAGCACATTGTGCTTGCCTTTGTTTGCCAGCCTCTCGGCAAGGACTGCCCCAGCAAAACCGGCGCCGACAATCAAAAAATCATAAGCACGGCGCCTAGATCTCATTTGTGCCGGTTTTCGCGAAATGGGCGATATCGAGCGCAGATTTGTTTCAGCCGCTTCCTGCACCAATCCGTCCATTTTCCGGTGAGTCTCATCCCATGAGACCGTCGACAGAAATTCATCGACGCCTTTCAGCCATTTTCCTGACCGGGGCTTTAATTTCATTGCGGCTTCGCATGCCTCAACGAATTCGCTCGCATCGGATGCAAAGAAGACCCCGCTGATGTCTTTGTATTGACGCACGACGTCGACAACCGGCGTAGTGACCACGGCAAGCCCGGCTGCCAGGTATTCCGGGGTCTTTGTCGGGCTGATAAACCGGGTGGCCTCATTCATGGCAAACGGCATTAGAGCCACGTTCCACCCAGAGAAATAGGCAGGCAGGACCTTGTAGTCCTTCTGGCCGAGGTAGTGGATGTTGGGTGCGCGAGGAAGATCCTCCTCCCTGATCTTGGCCACCGGACCAATGAGAACGATTGACCAGGACGGCCGTCGTGCCGCCAAGACGCTTATCAGTTCCAGATCAAGACGCTCATCGATGACTCCGCAAAAACCGAGGACAGGGCCAGCAAGATCCGCTTGGTCCGGTGGGCTGATCGGCACCGTTCGTGCCGACCGAAAGTGCCCCACATCCACGCTGGAGGGAAAGGGATGAATATTGTCATGCAGGAGGCGCTTGGCGTCGTAGAGGCTATGGCCACCTGTGAAGACCACATCAGCCCGATGCATCAGCTCACGCTCCAGTTTCACCATATTTGCCGGCGCGAATCTGAAGTTGGCAAGTTCGTCCATGCAATCATAAACAATTGCGGCCGCATCGACATGCCGGGCAAATGGAAACATCATTGGTGTGTAGAACCACAGGACTGGCTTGGGATGACCAACAAGGTCCAGAAGCTCGTCGAGCAATCCGGCCAAACCCGTGTTTCGTTGTGCCTCGGTCCATTCCCTGGGAATTCGGGGCCTAACGGATTTTACGGTCGTGCCCGCGAAAGGATGGATTTCCAGATAGGCCAGATGGTGGTCTGTCGGAATAAACTCTTCAAAGAAGTAGACGTGTCGGTCGCGAGCAAACCGCTTCATGAGGTGTTGTGGCCGCTGCACGACATAATCCCACCGCAGGTGTGAAAAACAAATCACCGGCGCGCGAGCATTAGAAGAACTCTCTTTTTTCTTCAGATCTGCGGTTAGAACATCCATACTCATTCCGCGCTGAGATGTTCGTAGGCCCGAACAACTTCAATTGACGCGCGCCTCCTTGTTTGCTGACTGTTCGGCTCGAATGAGCTGGCGAAGTTTCTTGATGGAGTGTGGCCAAGTCCAAGATCGGAGGACTGCGTCGCGCGGACTAAAGTCGGTAAGCCGCGACAACATCTGGGCAATAGCAATATGAAACTCGTCCGAGGTTGCGGTCGCGCCGGTCTGCGGGGTTATGTATTGCTGGCCGCATCGCAGTTCGGCGTTGGCAAGTACAGGCAAACCTGCGAGCATGTATTCGGTGAGGACCGCCGGGGCCCCGTCATCGACCCCGCACACCACGCCCATGCGAGCGAGATTCATCAACCTGTTGACCTCCGCGAAGGAGACGCCTGGAGGTCCGACAAAGTCGACATCAATCTGCAATTCCGCCGCGTGTTGACGCAACTGATCCGATCGATCGCCGTAGCCGAAAACGCAAAGTGCGCGCACGGACTTCGGCATCTTGGCGAGCGCGTGAAACAGGACATCGTGACGCTTATAGGCTTGCGCGGCGGCTACATAAATTATGTCGTAAGGCTTGGCCCCCTCGATTGGGTAGAACATCGACGGTGCTGCAAATTCCGGACCGATCGGAAGGACCGCGGTGCGTTTGCCCGGGTGACACGCCTCGACCTCGCGGCTCTGTTCTTCTGATCCGGTCAGGATCAGATCGAAGTGGCGGCTCGTGGCGAAAGGGACCCGCAACGCCGGCGCGTCGATCGAGTTATAGATTTTGAAGCTGTTTCGACAAGCCTGCAGGATTTCCTCATCGACCCCTAGGCCCCAGACACAGAGAATATCCGGAGCGCCATAGATCTCGATATGAGCAAGCATGTCGTCCGACGAAAACGGAGGGGTGTTACCGTCGAGGTGGAACGAGCGCCGTGTCAGGAAGGAACTTTCTCTTACCGTTGGTGGGGGGCCGCTGGCCAGCCAATGGCTCCAGATCTCCGCCCGATCGACTAGGCCATCGGCTACGCAGGCAATTGGCATTCGTTCGAGATAGCTACCCTTTACCTCGACATTGTCTTCTGCGGTTGGCCGAGCAGCCAAATCATCCGCGAAAGTCGATGCCCAGGCCGCCAAGCGCTCTGACTTAGTCGGGACTGTTGAAACCGGTGGCCAGCCGTCCTGGAAATCACTGATGACGACAATCTTTCGCATTACTCACTTCGCACATCTACAGTCGCGAACGTCTTGACGACCACCGCGTTTGGGGAAACGGAGTTGTATTTGTCAGGAATCTAATAGTCTCGGCTTGGAACCGCCGAGCACACTGTTTGTTCCAGTTTTGGCCAACTTAAATTTCCCAACCCATCTATTCAGGACCACCGGTGTCAATCGAGTTCCCATTGGTGGCGCCGATTCTGCTCACGAAAGCCGAACTTCAAACGTCCCTGAACACGGGATCGTCAGAAGGAAAAAGGCATCCTGCAGAAAGAAAGAAGGAGTTCACTGCGTCGCCGATCTTTGGCACTGCGAGTTTTCGACGCTCCTTTTCACAGAAACCGGAACATAGCCGGCGCCACAACGTTTGGTGTGGTCTGAGGTCATGCGGATTGATGACTTGGTGACCCTCACCTGTGAACTGTTCAAAGAGTGAACTGATGTAGTTCAACTCGAAATGAGAGAAAGGCCACCAAATGGCTACGAAGACGAAAGTCCTGAGCGATCTCTTCCACGATACCCTCATGGACATCTATTTCGCGGAAAAGCAAATCCTCAAGGCGCTCCCAAAGATGGCACGGGCTGCGCGGTCTGAAGAAGGCAAAGCTGGCTTCCTCAAGCACCGGGACGAGACCGAAGGTCAAATCGAGCGGCTGGGGCAGGTTTTTGAGATTATCGGAAAACCTCTGCGGGGTAAGACATGTGAAGCCATCCAAGGCATCCTCGCCGAAGGCGAAGAAATCATGGAAGAGTACCGTGACAGTCCCGCCCTCGATGCCGGCCTCATCTCGTCGGCCCAGGCGGTCGAACACTATGAAATTGCCCGCTATGGGACGCTCAAATCGTGGGCCGCCCAGCTTGGTCTCGATAAAGCCGTTCCACTGCTCGACGCCAATCTCCAGGAGGAGATCGCCACCGATCAAAAGCTGACGGCACTGGGCGAAGCTGCGGCAAACTTAAAGGCTTCCAAGCAGGCCGCCGAGTAGTCCAACTCGACATGGAGAAGCCGCCGTGGACGGCGGCTTTTTCATTCCGGCACAGGCAAGTGCGCACTCTCCGCGTAGTCCCCCGGCCAATCAATTCGAAACAACGGAGTTCGCCCCATGGCCAAGAAATCTCAAGAAAAGTCGACCTTGAAGCAGCGGGAAACTGTGACGATCCATGATCAAAAGGTGCGCCGCGGGGAAGGAGGCGAGCTTCACCAGATCGCGGAAGACGATACGCCCGTCCTGACCACCGCTCAGGGCGGCCCCGTTGCCGACGACCAAAACTCCCTGCGCGTTGGGCCACGCGGTCCGCTTGTGATTGACGACTTTCATTTCCGTGAAAAGATTTTCCACTTTGACCATGAGCGCATCCCCGAGCGGGTAGTCCACGCTCGAGGCTATGGAGCGCACGGCTATTTCGAAACCTACGAGTCGCTCGCCGCCTATACCCGGGCTGATGTTTTTCAGCGAGCAGGTGAGAAGACACCGGCGTTCGTCCGCTTTTCCACAGTTGCCGGCAGCAAGGGGTCGTTTGATCTTGCCCGCGACGTCCGCGGTTTCGCGGTAAAAATCTACACCAAGGAGGGCAACTGGGACCTGGTAGGCAATAACATTCCTGTCTTCTTCATCCAGGATGCAATCAAGTTTCCCGATATTATTCACGCGGTGAAGCCGGAGCCGGACCGCGCCTTTCCCCAGGCGCAATCTGCCCACGATACATTCTGGGACTTCATCAGCCTCACGCCGGAAAGCATGCACATGATCATGTGGGTGATGTCGGATCGCGCGATCCCCCGCTCGTTCCGGTTCATGGAAGGGTTTGGCGTTCACACCTTCCGCCTCGTCAATGCAAAGGACGAGTCGACCTTCGTTAAGTTTCACTGGAAGCCGAAGCTGGGCCTCCAGTCGGTAGCCTGGAACGAGGCGGTGAAGATCAATGGCGCCGACCCGGATTTTCACCGCCGCGATCTTTGGCAGGCAATACAGTCGGGCAATTTCCCGGAATGGGAATTGCAGGTTCAGCTTTTCGATCAGGAATTTGCAGACAGCTTTGATTTCGACGTGCTTGATCCGACGAAAATCATTCCCGAGGAGGTCCTGGCGCCCCAGCCGATTGGACGGCTCGTCCTTGATCGCATGCCGGACAACTTCTTTGCCGAGACCGAGCAGGTAGCATTCATGACGCAGAACGTTCCGCCTGGCATCGATTTCAGTAACGATCCTCTCCTACAGGGGCGTAACTTCTCCTATCTCGATACGCAGCTGAAACGTCTCGGCAGTCCCAATTTTACCCATCTTCCGATTAATGCGCCGAAGTGTCCCTTCGCGCATTTCCAGCAGGACGGCCACATGGCTATGCGCAATCCGATCGGTAGAGTGAACTACCAGCCGAACTCCTTTGCGGAGGGGCCACGGGAATCGCCGATGAGCGGCTACCGGCATTTCCCCGCCGAAGAGACAGGGACGAAGGCGCGGCTACGGCCGGAGAGCTTTGCCGACCACTACAGCCAGGCTCGCCAATTCTACATTAGCCAGACCGCTCCCGAGCAACGCCACATAGCGGCCGCGCTGACATTCGAGCTGAGCAAGGTCGAAACGCCGGCTATCCGCGAACGGATGGTGTCCCATCTCCTCAATATCGACGAAACGCTAGCAACCGCCGTTGCCCAGAAGCTCGGCTTCCATTCGATGCCAAGCCCGGCTGATGCGGCCATGCCAACCCGGCAGGATCTTGAACCGTCCCCAGCGCTCAGCATCGTGGAACGCGGACCGAAACGCTTCGAGGGCCGCAAGCTCGGCATCCTGATCACCGACGGTCTGGATGCAGCGTTGTTAAACGGCCTGACCGCGGCGGTCGCCAAGGAAAAGGGGGCCTGCGAACTTGTCGCTCCGAAGGTCGGGGGCGCTACGGCCTCGGACGGGACCTGGATAGAAGCACATCACATGATCGATGGCGGTCCCTCCGTGCTGTTTGACGCCGTCGTCCTGCTGACTTCGGCTGACGCCATCGACGACCTCGTAAAGGAAGCCACCGCCCGCGATTTCGTGGCGGACGCCTTCCAGCATTGCAAGTTCATCGGCTACGACCCCTCGGCGATGCCGTTGATCGAAAAAGCCGGGATCGCCGATGGCCTCGATGAGGGTACAATCGAGCTTCCAGGCGAAAAGGGAATATCCGATTTCGTCTCGACGCTCGGCAAGCTGCGCGTCTGGGCCCGAGAACCGTCGGTGAAGCTGGGTAAAGCTTCGTCGCCTCCAGACTAGGCTCGCTGAGATCCCGCGCGCCAAACACGGGACCTTGGCCGTGGATGGTGGTGGCGTGGATCAAACGATTCGTCGCTGTGGACTGGAGCCGTTGCGGTGATGCTTCCGAAGCTCGCGCAATCGCATCCCGTGGTTGACCGAGCAGAGGCCGACAGCAGGGAAGTGCCACTTCGGACTCACGCGCGACCCGCGCATTTTCTCAGCGTTCCAGAGCGAACGATTCACAGCTCAGAGGCCGCTTCGACGAGTCCGGAAACTCGGCCAGTGGCTTTGTGTGTGGTGTGGGTCGCAGAGCCACACCACAGCTACATAGCTCTGGCTTGATATCGAGGAGGAGCCACTCTGTGTTAGACGAAATCTAGATTTGTCAGACACGAGGCCTGTCATGGGAAAGCACAGTGGAACGGGAGAACAGCCAGGGGCAACGCTGCGTGCAAAGCGCGTGCGCTGTGCGAAGGTCGGCAAGTTCACTTGTAGCAGCAGATTGATGCGGTCATGAAAGCGGCTGAGCATTCCGGCCTGCTGGGCGAAAAGAGCAGAAAGAGCGGCGGTAGGATCAGCACCGCTCTTATCGAACAAGCCAACAAGCACACCGGCATCGAAAGCGATATGACCGAGTTCGCTTTGGCAGCCGTAGCGCTTGACGACGATTTCGGATCCGCTTTTCGCAAGATCCGCCGTACCGTCAACCCCGACCTGAAACTCGGCTTCTGATTTGTCGGACTTTAATTTCGACGCCGCGGTTCGCAGGGGAAGGTTTGATCGCGGACGCACGCTTTCAAGGCGCAGGGATAGAGGACTGCCTTCCTTGACAAGCCGGTTGAAGCCGGTCTCGAACTGCTGCTCGATAACTGCGTAGGCCCTTGCGACACCGCGTTCGGTCTGCGTTGGCAGTCTTGTTCGCCCCAAAAGCGGGTGTATCGCGGCCGCGATCCCGATGAACCGCCTATTCGCTCATCAGTCGTAGCTTTGTGAGGTTCAATACCTCGACCGCGCGTGCGCTTTTGAGTCGAATCACCCCCATGGATCGCAGCTTAGAGAAGCTTCGTGAAACAGTCTCGATCGTCAGCCCAAGATAGTCGCCGATGTCTGTCCGGGTCATTGGAAGGTCGATCGTGCCGTTTGCGCCTTGACGTTCGAAAAGGTCAACGAGGAAGACGGCCACTTTTTCAAGCGCGCTCTGCTTTCCGACGACCAAAAGATGCTCCTGCGCCCGCACCATGCACTCAAGCGCCAGAGCCATTAACTCTGAAGAACAGCGGCCTCGTTCTTCGAAGGTTAGGATTGTCAAACCCGTAGGGGCGATGCTTTCAGCGAAGAAGCTGCGCATGGTCCGCGCTTCGAAACCGAAGGTCTCTCCGGCAACGTGAAACGCAACCACCTGCCTGCGGCCGTCGGCGAGCAGACGGAAGATCCGAACAGCTCCATACTCGATCCGATAGAGCGTACCCGCCACCTCTCCCTGGGCATAGATTTCAGTTTCTGCCCCGTAGAATGAGATTGCGCGAGGCCGAGCAAACGAACGACCATCAAGGGCTACGGCGGCATTGAAGCTGAAGGAGGGGATGGAAGCGGTAGAAGCGTACATGGGACCGACCCTTTGTTGACGGTCAGATCATGACGAAGCATGGCCGCGTGCGAAATTCGTTCGTTCCACTACGCATTACTACGTAGTGCGGCCAAGGCCGCGATGACATCGGGGCCGGAAAGAGGTTTGTGAAGGACAAGAATGTTC
>NZ_JACVAO010000031.1:0-41848 GCF_014851885.1 Ensifer sp. ENS02
AATAGCGAAGGACAAAGGCAATCAAGACCGCGGTGGCGGCAAATCCGTACGCTTTGACGGGTGACGAATTTCTGTGGAGCACGCAATCCGAAATGGTGCGCATGAAGCCGGCCCGACCAGTGAGCATCATCTCTTCCGCATTCCCAATTGAAAGCGAATTGACGCTTATCATCTTGATAACGGTGCTGTCACATGAAAGCTGCACCTCTCACCTGGCCGTGCTTGTTTGAGGGCGACAGAAACCGATTGGGCGATCGGGTCGTCGGGCAGCTTCGCCGACGTTGACTGGCGTGCGCGCGGCCACAAGACGTTGGTATCATTCTCAATACGCTCGGCTGAAATCGCCATCGTGCAGGATGTTCAAGCCTGCATGTGGTTCGAGAATTGCGGCAGGAATGCCTCGACCACTATAGCAACCTCCGCCGGATCGCTATATTTCCCCATTCAATTGTGGACGGCAATCCGAAAGCTTTCCTGGCCGCTTTTGAAGCATCCATGCAATCCGGCACGGATCGTCACGTGCGAAACCTAGCGCTTTCCTCAACGCTGCCGCTCTCAAGCAGGGAGATCAACTCGTCTGGAGGTATCGGTTTCGACATGAGGAAGCCCTGGACGTTGTCGCAGCCAAGAACCTTGAGAGCGTTGAGTTGATCTACGGTTTCGACCCCCTCGGCCGTAGTGCTGAGACCTTGAGCCCGAGCCATGGCGATCATCGCCTCCACCAGCGCGCGGCTTCGGTCATGATGAATGGCTTGCACGAAGGACTTGTCGATCTTAATCCTATCGACCGCCATCTTTTGAATGCGCGCGAACGACGAGTGCCCGGTCCCGAAATCATCGATCGCGAAACGAACCCCTGCAGCCCTGAGCATCGCAATGTTTCGATCCGTCTGCTCTTCGCCTTTGATTGCTGCGGTTTCTGTAATCTCGATTTCGAGGCGAGCAGGCGCGACGCCCCACTTCGAAAGCATTGTCAATACTCTTAAGCAGTAGCCGGACGAATCCAACTCAACCGCTGAGGCGTTTATGGCCACGCCGACCGCTTTGCAACTGGCGCCCAGACGACAAGCGTTCTCAAGTACGATCGCCCCAATTTGATGTATCACCCCGATTTCTTCCGCGAGCGGAATGAAGACGTCGGGTGCGACCAGACCCATTTGCGGATGGCGCCAGCGAGACAAAGCCTCTATGGAACGCACGGTACCTCCATCGGCGCTGAAAACAGGTTGATAGACGGTTTCAATCTGTATCGGAGTTTCGACTGCCGCGCGTAGATCTACCTCTAGCTTTCTCCGGGTTCTAAGAAGTTCGTCCATATGAGCGCCAAACACAGCATAAGTGTTCCGCCCCGCAGATTTCGCGTGATAGAGCGCGATATCCGCTTGCCGCGTCAGCTCAATTGCGTCCATTTGCGCATTTCCAACTGCCGCACCAACACTCGCGCCGATCGATATATTGAGACCCTCGATGTCGAATGGTTCACGCATACAACCGACCAGCTCCTTTGCGATCGATTCAATCGCGTTCCGGTCGCGACCTTCCAGAAGTACAGTGAATTCGTCGCCACCTATCCGTCCGACGAGCGCGTCCGGCAAGAGGTTCCTCATACGCTCGGCTGCGATGCGGATGAGCTTGTCGCCGGTCGGGTGGCCATAGGTGTCGTTGACCGCCTTGAACCGGTCGAGGTCGAGAAACAGCACGCCACAATCTTTACTGGAAAAAGCACCCCTTAGACGTGCTGCAACTTCGCGTTCGAAGTAGCCTCTGTTGGCCAATCCGGTCAGTGTGTCGTGCATCGCGAGATGCTGAAGCTGCGCCCGACTTGACGCAAGCCGCACAGAGCGCCGGCAAAGCAAATGTCCAGCTGCGCATGTGGTGAGGAAGATTGCCACCACCGCCAATCCAATCGTCGGGAGCGTCGCGTTCAGAACATTAAGGCCCGGCGTAAACTGATTCCACCTGAGGTATCCGACGACCTCCCCCGTGTCGGACTTCAAGACGATGTGCGATTGACCTGCTTCGACATGATCCTCGGGCGTGAACCGGATGTTTGCAAATTGGTATTCCGCCGCGATTGATCGCTGAAAGTCCGTGTCCAAAAACCGTACAGCAACGTGCAGGCTTTCCTTGCCCGCCGGCTGGGTGATCTCACCGGTATCGGAGACAATCGGCTTTACGCTGACCACCGCCGGCCGCGAGCCAACGATTTTTAAATCGCTCTCGCCAATGGAAAGAACGCGGCCAGAAATACCTTCGCGATCGCCCGCGCGAAGCCGCGCTCGAAGCCGCTCGACGAGTGGCATGTAGCTGGTGCGCAGATCAGCGTGCAACGACGTGGATTTGGACGGGACGATAAACTCGTAAACCGGTTCATCGTTTGACGTAAGCACGATTGCGGCGTCATGGCCGAAGTAGGTGTTCATCCATTCGCCGAGATTGGCCTGAAGCCAGGAAACATCACCTTCGGCGACCTTGACTACAGCGTCGTCCCAAACAGTTGCGCTCTCTTGATCGTGTGCGATCTTCGCTTGCAACTGAGACACTATCAAGGAGATCAGATCCTGCTGCCGTTCCCTCGCAACTTCATCGGTCTTGGATGCCGCCCAGTGCAGCGTACTCACCAACACTAGACCTATTAAAGCCGATATGCCCGCCGGGATCAGCCATTTAAACAACCACTGTGAATGCCTGGACATGCTTGAACCTGCTATAGAACGACGAGTAGATATCACGGGTCGGTTAAGAGTGGCGAAAGCGAGGTGGTTAATGAGAAACGATCACTCGTCGAACTACGCGCTTCTTTCGGCAAAGCGGCTGAGAGACTCTCCAAGAACGCGCCATCATGCGACCTGAGCATTTCCTGCCTGCATCCTTGCTCCAAGCTGATGCTGCTTATCGTTTGGCACTAACGTAAGAATGTGGCTGTTTCCTTGGTTGGCATTTAATTCGAGATTCCGTGGGCTGAGAATCTCAAATTAAGTGTAACTGCGAAGACCTCCGCGACTGGGCGCCCGCAGTCCATCATCTCCTCTATAGAGTTGCCGAAGCGGGCTTATTCTCACCCGTCATATGGCCCTGTAGCATCTCCGGCCCAGCTCCCGGACTTGCTGGGCTCGGAAAGTAGTTTCCATCTTTAGGACGTGACCGAGATCAGGAATGATGAAGCCGAGCACTCTGCAGCTTGACGGTTCGTAGCGATCGGCGAACGACTTTGGAACGCCGCATCAGCAGTAGGCGGGCAGTCTCACTCGGGGTTAACCAGTTTTGGACACCCGGCTCGGCTCTGGCCGATGGGCCGAGACATAGGCTTGCCCGAGTCGACGCGGCACGCCGACGTTGACGCCCATCAACAGTGCTGTATCCCGGGGATTGAAAGCGCGCCCGGGTTTAGTGAAGCCAGCTGGCGTCGTTGCGCGCATACGGCGAGGCCTTTTGGTGACCCCAGATCGCGACTCTTCCTTAGGGGACTACCATGAAAAAAGTTGCACCAATGATCACGGAAAATGGCTCTCGAACCTCACGGCTGGGCTGGGTCTCTGCCCAATGCGTCACAGATCTTCTGCCACGATTTTGCGCCCATTCCCTTCATCCGCAACGCGTCTGTCGTGGGAACGTGCTTCATGTCGTCTACGGACTCGTACCCTCGCCGCTCGAGTTCAGCGAGAAGCTTTGGATTTCTCAATGCCAAGTCTGAAAGTTTCCTGCCCATACTCTGATATTGAGCAGGTCTGCTCGCGACGCGCAATTACAAGTATCTACAATAATGGAAGGCAGAGGACCCTCCGCCAGCCCTGTGCGTCTACTGGCCGCCTACGATCAATAGTCCCCGGATTCCAGCCGAGTGGCATTATGCCCTTCCTCCGGGCCCCGCTCTCCCCGAGCACGGGGGCCGTTTTCTTTGATCGGCTACGCCTCGGACTTAGGTCCGACGTGGTCGCGCAAAGGTCCGGGTTGCATTGCCGAATCCTAATCGCTCCGCCAATTGCCGGTTAAGCACAAGCGGTATCAGAAGCCCCCTGCCGCCAAAGATCTCACCGAGCGCAGCTCCGCAAGCGTCGAGCCAGGACGGTTCAGCTGACGTTCAGGCTTGAGGAGCCAAGCTAAGGCTAGAAAGGATGCGTCGAATGAAACTGATAATATCCACCCTTGGCGCCGTCGTCCTGACGGCATCTTTCGCGCTACCGCTAAACGCCGCGCCTATTTACCTGCCGAAACCGGAACAAGTGCAGACCGGCGATGTCGAACAGGTAAAGCACCGGAAACATCGTCATGAGCATGCGGATCGCCACTGGAAACGGAAGTACGCCCATCGTCACTGCGGCTACTACGACAGGTGCTACCCCCGCTATTCCCGGTATTACGGCTATCGTGACCATTACCGATACGGCCATCGAGACTACTATCAGCGGCGGCAAGGCGTGACAGTCTATTTTGACTTCTAGCCGGCAACTCTCGCTTCATTACCGCCCTTGGGAGACCCTGGGGCGGGCTTTCGCCGAAGGAACCTCTGGTGTCCCAGCTAACAACCCGCGCCCAGCGTGTTTCCATCCTCCTGGCCCAAGACAAAGCACACTGCGCCTTTTTGGGGCCATCTTTTTTCGGGGAGGACCGGGAACCCATTTGGAGTATCGGCGGTTCTGGCTTTGTGGAGCCCTTTCGCCGATCAGGGTGACACCTTCACAATCCCTCCGGAAGTGAAGCCCGATAAGTGCCCATGGCCTCGTCGCTTCCCGACGGGGCCATTCCTTATGGCCGTTTCATTTCCACGTCCTAAGAGGTCGGAGAGTACACAAGACGGCACATTCAAGTCTGATAGCTTCGTGGTAATACCCGCATAAATGAGGCTTCCCCAAGCCGCGCAATTCGTAGGATCTTCATGAAAGCGCGGAAACAGTCGCCGCCTATGACCGTTCAGAGCCTGAGGCCCGAGTTATCCCTTCTAAACGAGGGCCTCCGTACACTCTGTCCTCGGCCCCGTCATGACCTTTCGGGGCCATCTTTTTGACCGCCCCACCCCGAAATCTGATCTTCCGTCGCACCCAAGCAATAATTCGACCTAGCTGGTATGGCCCGGCCACGGAAGGCGCTCGGCTCTCCAGCTGCAGAGATCACAGAGATGTCGCCCAACCTTCCTCCCCAGGAAATGAACTAGATCTTCCAGGGGATATTGCGGCAGCGCGGCCTGTCGCGCGATTGCGCAGCCGCAGAGATCGCGAGACACCTTATCGCAGGAAAGAGCCAAGGAGATCGTCGCCTACCTTCGGTCCATTGGTCGGTACGTGGACGTCCCATGGCCCACGACCGTCCACTAGCGCAGCATTCGCGACTGTGAAGGCCTGAGCGCCAGTATGACACCATCCACACCGCGATCGGCTATCGCAATCATCGGAACGCGAACTTTTCATCGAGCAGCGCCTGGATGGCGGCCGCATAGTCGGCCCGTCACCGGCCGAGCAGGTTGCGCATATTCGATCAGCATGGCGTCGACGATCTTCTATTTGCCCGCGGGCGCCCGAGATGTCTAACCCCGACCATCGCCTGCGGCTTTTTCCGGTGTTTCATAGGCGCTTCACAAACACGGAATTGAAAAAGCACATTTCTCTCTTTCATCAAGGGAAGCATCGCTGCGACGACAGATTCTTGAAATTCGCTGGGCAGGCTTTAAGTCTTGGTGGCCAGAAGGGAATGCACGAGCGCAAGCTAAAACGAAACCGCAAGCTCCGCATTCTTTGCGGGTGTCTTGCACTCTTCACAGCAAATGAGGCCGTTGCCCAGGAGGTGCTGGTCAGCCCCGGCGTCGTGGCGGTCGTGGAAGGCGGGCCCTGGAAAGAGGAACGCCTGGGCGAGGGGAGCTACCGTGTCGCAGTTGTCAACCAAGTTTTCGTCACGCGTCGTGGCGGAACGGAAACTGGTGCCAAATGAACGCGGCCTGTCCCGGATCGTTCATTCGGTGGAACTCGTCGAAGGTGGGTTCTATAGCTTCGGTGCACCTGAAATCACTTTTTCCGGCGGTGAGACAAGCGTCGATTTGAAAGGCACGGCGACTTACTCACCGGGAACGACGGTGGTTTGCCGCTTTGGGCTAGCCCCCGGAGGGGGCGTCTCGCCAATCAGGGCGTGCGGCGACTAAAAAACCTTCGATCTCGTTTCAAGAACGGAGCCGGCTGCTTGTCGCCGACGTATCTGATGCGTAAATCCACTATATTCCGGTGAACGATCAGCGTCCGCTCGATAGCCATGAATTTCGGGCCGATCAGCGTCCATTTCAGGCCCGGCGCGATCAATGGCCCGGAGAGCGGGCGGTTCGCATCCATGTCTGAGGCGTCAGGCTGAACAGTACACGTGAAGCCCGGTAGCAAGGCCGATCTCCCGCCGATCGTCTTCATCCACGGCGCCAGCGCCAGTCTTCACGATCCGATGCCTCCCTTTCGCGCCAAGATCGAAGCAACAGCCACGCTTTGTTCGTCGACGGCCGGGTTATGGCTGCCATCGCAAGTGTTAACTGTTACGTACTTTCTCTTCCGCGCGTAACAAGCAATGATGTTTGCCGGACGTCGCGAACAGCGCGAGATATGAAGGCTTGTGGGGAGCAATCCCTTGCGGTCCCGACCCTCGCGCCGTTGGCAAATGCGGGCCGGGCGAGATTGGAAGGCGCATGAGCTTGTTAGAACTGGGGCGGGCTCGGCTGGCCATGGTACTGCCACGCCATCGCGAGCAGTTGCGGGGCGCGATGAACGAACGCGTCTGTGAGCTTTTCGAGGCCTACGCATTGGCATCGACGACACTTGAAAAGCTCGAGCGAGAGATGACGAGGAGTGAGCACTTGACACATGAGTATCGTCAGATCTGCCTGGATTTGCAGGCGGAAGTGATAACGATGCTCGCGCTGAGAAAGGATAAGTCGTAACGTCGTCGGGGCAAGCACGCCGTCCCTTTGAAGCGGGGGACAATGCGCCTGGAGTGCATCCCGCGCTCGTTCCCTAAGCAGTGGAATTGCCGGCTGCCACTGCTTGCTCGCCCGCATACTTCGCCGATACGGGCGAGCGTAAGGATCTGGGGGGAGAGGCTGCAATCGCAGCCTCTCGCGGGAAGGTTGGTTTACGGCGAGAGTCGCCCGCCGCCGGACTTTGCTTTGATCATCCACGGCGCAACCGCGGGAGTTTTCACGAGTATACCCTTCTTCTTCGCGAAGGCGCGCAGTGCGTCTCGCGCCACCTGAAGGGGCTTATGTCCGTCGTGGGCGAGGTAGCACGTCTTCAGGGTTGCGTCGTGAATGATGTCACGGTCTCCTTTGGACCACTCCTCAAGGAAATCGATCGCATCGTCCAGGTTTGTGATTTCGAGGATTAGATCCTTCCTTTCACGCAGGTAAAGTGGCCGGTCAAACATCTTCATTTGCATTTCTACCTCACTTAATAGCTGCGGCACCACCAACCTGTGGACCAGCCGGCGGGGCCGATCGGTGGAGTCGTCAGGCCCGCTCCCGTGAGAACGGGCCTGAACCATCGCTTTAGAAGTCCATGCCAGGGCCGGCCGGTAGTGCTGGCGCGGCGTCCTTCTTCGGCTTTTCTGCAATCATCGCCTCGGTAGTTACCAGGAGGCCAGCGACCGAGGCAGCATCCTGGAGCGCTGTGCGCACGACCTTGGCCGGGTCGATCACGCCCTGGGTGTAAAGATCACCGTATTCACCGGTCTGGGCGTTCCAGCCGTAGGAGAAGTCGGTCTCCTCGCGCAGCTTGCCGACGATGATTGAGCCTTCTGCGCCAGCATTCTCAGCGATCTGGCGAACCGGGGCCTCGACCGCACGCCGAACGATCTCGATCCCAACCTTTTGGTCTCGATTGGCCGAAGGCAGATCGTCGAGCGCCTTGACGGCCCTCAGCAACGCGACACCGCCGCCCGGAAGAATACCTTCCTCAACGGCCGCTCGGGTGGCATGCAGCGCATCGTCCACGCGGTCTTTCTTTTCCTTCACCTCTACCTCAGTCGACCCGCCCACTCGAATGACAGCAACACCGCCGGCGAGTTTGGCCAGACGCTCCTGGAGCTTCTCGCGATCGTAGTCGGACGTGGTTTCTTCGATCTGGGCGCGGATCTGTGCGACACGGCCGTCGATATCAGCTTTGGCGCCAACGCCGTCGATGATCGTTGTGTTCTCCTTCTCGATCGCAACTTTCTTTGCCCGACCGAGCATGTCGAGGGTGACGTTCTCGA
This sequence comes from Ensifer sp. ENS02, assembly GCF_014851885.1. NCBI lineage: Bacteria > Pseudomonadati > Pseudomonadota > Alphaproteobacteria > Hyphomicrobiales > Rhizobiaceae > Ensifer > Ensifer sp. ENS02. The sequence goes on from NZ_JACVAO010000031.1 coordinate 8,215, forward strand.
GCTTGATACCGACGTCGTCGGAGACAACCGTGCCGCCGGTGAGAACGGCGATATCTTCAAGCATGGCTTTGCGGCGATCGCCGAAGCCCGGAGCTTTGACCGCTGCAATCTTCAAGCCGCCGCGCAACTTGTTGACGACCAGCGTCGCTAGCGCTTCGCCCTCCACATCTTCAGCGATGATGAGCAGCGGCTTGCTGGATTGCACCACCGCTTCGAGAACGGGCAGCATGGCCTGAAGGTTGGAAAGCTTCTTTTCGTGGATCAGGATGTAGGGATCGTCAAACTCGGTCCGCATCTTGTCCGCATTGGTTACGAAATACGGGCTGAGATAGCCGCGGTCGAACTGCATGCCCTCAACGACTTCGAGTTCAGTCTCTGCAGTCTTGGCCTCCTCGACGGTGATGACACCTTCATTGCCCACCTTCTGCATCGCCTCAGCCAGGTAGCGGCCGATCTCCTCGTCGCCGTTGGCCGAGATGGTGCCGACCTGGGCGATCTCCGAATTATTGGAGATCTTGCGGGCGTTTGTCTTGAGTTCCCTCACGATCGCGTCAACCGCAAGGTCGATGCCCCGCTTCAGATCCATAGGATTCATGCCCGAAGCAACGGCCTTCGCGCCTTCCTTGACGATCGCTTGCGCAAGCACAGTGGCCGTAGTCGTCCCGTCACCGGCGAGATCGTTGGTTTTGGAGGCGACTTCGCGCAGCATCTGCGCGCCCATATTCTCGAACTTGTCTTCCAGCTCGATTTCCTTGGCGACCGAGACACCGTCCTTGGTGATGCGAGGGGCGCCAAAAGACTTGTCGATAACGACATTGCGCCCCTTTGGGCCGAGCGTCACCTTGACGGCATTGGCAAGAACATCGACCCCACGCAGCATGCGTTCACGGGCATCGGTATGAAACTTGACTTCTTTCGCAGCCATTTCCTTAACTCCTCAATAGGCAGCTATTTGACTGATGGATTTATGGTGTGGTTGGCTCAAGCTGCCTGCTTGCGCTCGACTTGGGCCTCGAGGACACCCAGGACGTCGCTTTCTTTCATGATCAGCAGGTCTTCCCCATTGATCTTGATCTCGGTTCCTGACCACTTGCCGAACAGAATACGGTCGCCTGCCTTGACGTCGAGCGCCTGGACTTGGCCCGCTTCATTGCGTGCGCCAGGTCCGACGGAAACGACTTCTCCCTCCTGGGGTTTCTCCTTTGCCGTATCAGGAATGATGATGCCGCCCCTGGTTTTCTCTTCTGAGTCAACCCGGCGGACGAGAATGCGATCATGCAGCGGTCGGAAAGACATGTTTTCCTCCAATGGACAAACACTATTGACGTTGTTCCCCCATCACCGGACCGGACAGTCCGGACGGGTGCAAAACCTCGAATGAGCGTCTTGCGCAAATCATCTGGTTTCACAATTTTTCGAATTCAAGGGGTGAAATCAAAAAAATCAGCACTCGCATCGTGCGGCTGCTAACATGCTGTAAAGGAACAACAAAGCCTCCTTGCCGTTTAGAATTTCGTTGATGACCGCGAACAATTGCGCCACCTTGGCGCTTGTTGAGGCAACGGAGATGAAACATGCGATATTCATCGGATTTCGAGCGTCAAATAAACGGCTACGGACTGACCACCGCGCATATCCTTTACCGCATTCCCGATTTCGAATCCGTTCTGCAGACCTATATCTGGCAGGATTATGATCTTGCTCCCGAGTTTCCTGAGATGCAGAAATTCCTCGATTTCTGGCAAGCCAATCTTGACGGTCCGCTGCATTCCGTTCGCTATACGCATCACCATCTGATCGGCCCGAATGAATGGCGACGCGTGGATGGCGAGTTCCGACTGAACTGAGCCCTCTGTTGGGGTTTTGAGTCGTTCAAAAACGTCGAAAAGCGCACGCGATTTTTTTTATTATGGGCCCTTGAAACTGCGGTCCATCCTAACCAAATCGCTTTCCGCCAGCCGCTCGTGTAGGGCTGGCCTTGCTGGAAGCGTCGTCTTTCGGCGCTTCCGTACCCATGTTGCTCAAGGAGGATATGGTTATGGCAACAACTTACGACTACGCACCACTGTTCCGTTCGACTGTCGGGTTCGACCGGCTCTTCAATTTGCTCGAAAACGCGCAGCGCGCTCGTTCGATCAGTGATTGGCCTCCCTACGACATTGCCAAGACCGGTGACGATAGCTACCGGATCTCGATTGCGGTGGCCGGCTTTGCTCGCGACGATCTCGATATCACGTTTCAAACCAATCTTTTGACGGTCGTCGGCAAGAAGCCGGAGACCTCTTCCGAAGCCTATCTGCATCGCGGGATCGCCGGCCGACCGTTCGAGCATCGGTTCGAGCTTGCCGACCACGTCCGAGTGATGGGCGCGGATCTGAACAACGGTCTTCTAGAGATCGATCTCGTGCGGGAAATCCCGGAGGAGATGAAGCCACGCAAAATCGCGATCGAAACAGCTGCGGCGGTTGAGCAGTCAAAAGCTCAGATGCAAATCGAAGCATCGAATGCCGCGTAGCTGACGTAAATTGGGCGCCGGTTTCAAGGCGCCCATCGGCATTCCGGGTTGGAAAGGAGAGCACGATGAAACCCGATATGTTCGAGCGGCCTGTTAGCATCCTTGTTGGCCTTGGTTTCCCCGGTGAAATCCGCTCCGTGATGGACGCTTATCGTCTCCTCGTCGATTGGCCAGCCCCGTCGGGGGATGCGGTGCATTCGGTGGCGATCAAGGCCTGTCTGGCTGCATTACGGGGAGAGGTTGAAGCAGAGACTGTGCGCGGCCTTTTCGTCGCCTTCGCCGAAAGGCACCATCTTCTAGCGCCAGCGATGGATGCGAGCATCCCATCTGCGCCGCCGGCTTTTGAGATCGGCACCGTGCCTGGCACGGCCGTTGAAAAGTCTTTGTATGGCATCAAGGCGAAGGGAGATCACCATGCTTAATCCCGAACTACTGCTCATGGCACCCATCTCGGTTCAGATGAAGGACGGCACGCGGCAGGTATTTGCGTCTGTCAACGACGTTCTCGATTTCCTGGAGGGCGAATGGACTATCTATAGAGGCCGCAAGCACAATAGGGCGGTTCAAACATGTCGTCGGGCGCTTAACCGAATGACGCCGGTTGCCATCGCCCGCGAAGCGTTCGTGGAGGCCTGCCGAGACGCTGGAATGTCGGCAGATGCCGAGCGGCCGTTCGGCGCCAAACCCGATGCTGGTGGCCACCATTCCCCAATTTAGAATGTGATAATCCGGGCAACCCGAAGCGCCCGACTCCCCACTTATCGAGGCCGCTCGTGCGCCAGATTGCTTTAGCCGCAGGAGTGGCATGTGAGAGACGAGGGTCATCGACCCGGTCGCCGGCGCGACCGGGTAGGAGACGAGAAATCAACCTCCGAAACCAGTCAGAACCCTCGTACGAGCGCAGTGGCTTGTGGGCACCTCTGCACGATCCCTTACCTCGCCCCTACAGCAGCTGGACGGGGCGACTTCGGTTGCAGAGCAGAGCTGTATCCGTCGCCGCTTGTCAAACCGCGTTGGGGAATAACTGGTTCCAGCCCTCAGCAAGCGACAGATCGTTCGAGCAGAGAGGGCCGGCGAGAGTGGTGGCTGCACCCGTCTCACATCGATTGACGGCTCTGCTTGATCGATAGGTCAGTCCCAAGCAAGGGACCTCTTGAGTTTGAGCCACCCATCTGTCGTGCACGGTTCGACGAGTACCGCTGGTTCCCGAGCCGCGCCGGTTCGAAATGAAACTGGCTGGATCGTCGAGTGGCTCGGAACGTCGACCGACGTCCGCGAGATGCGGGAGTTGTGGGCACATCAGAAGGTCCTCGTTGCTGAACTGCAATACGGTAATCATCCGGACGTGGTGCTTGCGATGGGGAACAAGACGTCACGCCCCAGAGCGGATCTGTATACCTCCCGGGCTCGCTTCCGTGACCAGCTGTGTGGCCGTCCAAAATGTACTCTCTCAATTGATCTGACCGCGTGACATTTGATGAAATGAACCATGCTGAATCTGCCGCGATGGATGGTTCGACGGACCGAGCAACGGAAGCGGCCGGGTGGTAGACAAGCGATTTGTTGTCGAAGCCATCGGCCTTTCAGCGAGGGACGACCGATGAAAGCGTCAGCGAAGACTCTTTGAGAGGATTATCTTGTACAAGCCTCAGCACTTCCTATCTCAGATTCCACCCTCGACATGGAGCCTCGAGATGGACCAGATGGCACGAAAACTCCCTACCGATCGCGTGATCGAAATCATCCCGCCTGCGCCCGTAAAGCGGGACGCGCGGAGCACTTTGACGTGTCAGTGTTGTCAAAAGCAGTTCCCAGCCTCACGTATGGACGTCGACGGTTGTGGCATATGCGAGGAATGTCTCGCCCCGTAAGCATCTGCAAGGCGAGTGGCGCGTTCAAGCTGGCCTGACGTTCGCGGCTCGTACCAGACTGCGTCCAAGCGAAGCGCGGGCCCCCGTTCCGCGGCTCGGATAAGACTGCATAAGAGCCAGTTCGGCCGGCAGAACGTTCCGGCGGTGCAGTAAGGGTCTGAGCGGGCGAGCGGCGCTGTCGCCGAAACACATCAGCTGCTTGGCACTTGAGATGGGCACAGGCATGCGATCAGAGCAAGTGGTGTGAGATAATCGACGGCGCCGGTGCTACTCCGGAGATGCTTTATTGAAAGATTGTGAGGCTTGAGGGAGGTGGTGGCAGATCCTCTCCAGATAACACCGCCCGCAGATACGACAGAGCGTTTTGTAGGCCGTTGGCCGAGTAAGGTTTCTCGATAGCGCCGAGTGCACCCGCGAAGTCCGCCGGAATTCGTTTAAGGTTGCCTGAGACAAAAACGAAGGGGATGCCCCTCGAGGCCAAGTATCGACCGATATCAATACCAGTCGGACCATCGCGCAGGTGGATATCGACGAAAGCGAACTCTGGTTGTTCTCGCTCGACGAGCGCAATCGCTTCGCTCGCGTCGCTTGCCAGGCCGATAACCCTGTAACCGCTGGACTCGACCTCATGTTCAAGTTCCAGGGCCAGGAGCATTTCGTCTTCGACAATAAGGGTTCGCAAATATCGGCCCTTCCTAATCTCCTACCGGCAGCGTTACACGAACTTCCGTGCGGTGACCGGAAACCTCTCGCTCGCTCGTTGCCCTTAGCTGCCTGATCGAGGCGTCAAGCATGGCGCGGCTGAAGGACTCTTGTTCTTTGTCGACCTCGACGGGTGTGACCGTGTCCAGGACTCGTATGAGCAAGTGTCCGTTGAGCCTTCGGATTTCGAGGTGTATTTCGCCCCCGCCATCACTGAGGCCGCGTCGGACTGCATCACCAACGAGTTCGTTAACGATAAGGGCGAGGGCCGAAGCTTTCGACGCCGAGACTGTCACAGAATGAAGGTCCGTAGTTAAGATGATGTCTGGCCTTTTCAGAGAACCCACGATTTCGGTAATCAGGTCTCGACCGAAATCGGCCACATCGAACTGACCAACGCGGTTATCATTGAGAAGCTTCCTTTGCGCGGCACTCAGAGCCTCGACGCGGTCGAGTATTGATTTAAGTGTCTGTGCGACCGTAGCGTTGCTGGTCATCCGCATTTGCAATCTGATGATCGAGGCGATTGTCAGAAGGTTGTTTTTAACCCTGTGATCGACCTCGTGGACAAGGGCAGTTTTCACGCGCAGCGCTTCCATGAGCTCCGCAGTGCGACTTGAGACTTCCTCTTCCGCAAGCTGGCGCGCCTTGGCCAGCTCGGCTTCTTTGCTTTTGGTGCTCGTGAAGTCGAGTTGCGACGCGAAGAAGTAGATCACTGCGCCGCCCTGATCGCGGACGGGGCTGACAAACAGCGCGTTCCAGAAGCTGCCGCCGTCCTTACGGTAATTGAGGATGTCGACCGAGACATCGCGCGCTTCTGAAATGGCATCCCTGATCTTAGCGATCGCCGCTTTGTCCGTGTCCGGCCCTTGGAGAATGCGACAGTTCCGGCCGACCAACTCATTCTGACTGTAGCCCGTCAACTCGGTGAAGGCTCGGTTCGCGAAGATGATGGGATTATCGTCCTGCCTTGGATCGGTAATTAGCATCGGCATGCGTGTGGCCTTGAACGCAGCCGCGAATGGATCTTCAGATGGGTGTGAAGCTAAGAGGCGGTCGCCCGCATCACGGGCGTCACGAAGGTGGTTTTCGTCGGCCATTTTGCTCATCCAGGTCGGCTGTTGCGGGCCACCCAAACAACGGATTGCAGATGATAGGTATCTATCCGCGCGTTTTGTGTTTTCAAGGTTTTCCGAAATGGGGGCGCACACGGCATCTTATGAGGTCACGCAAACAGTCTTAACGAGGTTGCTCCTCAGTCTGTTAGACCGAGCTCGACTTGCGCGATAAAGTGCGTGCCTTCTGTTGACTTGTATTCGAATGAACCGCGCAACTGACTTACGACCCCGCGAATGATACGGCTGCCCATGCCTTTGCGCACAGTCGATGTGTCGAAGCCCACGCCGTTGTCGCAGATGGTAAGCAGGGAGCGGCGCGAAGACACTTTGTGGAACGCTATTTCGAGCTTCCCTGGGCGGCCGTCCGGAAACGCGTATTTAAGACTGTTTGTCACGACCTCGTTCACCAGGAGCGCGACGGCCGTGGCCTGTTCGGGTGTCAGGTCAAACTCACCGATATCGTACCGTACGGATACGTTGTCAGAATAGGCGCTGACGAGTTTGTCCACGATCGACGGGATAAGATCACGGGCGGACAGGGCGTTGAACTGGTCGCGATCATATATTTGCTCATGGACCGCGATCATGGCGCCGATCCGGTCAAAGAGCGACTTCTGTGCCTCGGGCGGCAGTAGCTGCATGCGGATGACGCCCTGCACAGCCTGAAAGTTGTTTTTGACCCGATGATGGATTTCGCGCAGCAGAAGGCGATTGTCCTCAAGTGCGGCCTCAAGTTGGGCGGATTTCTTCACATCGCGCTTAACGAGGTGCCTGACCCATCCTCCTGCGGCAAGCGATGAAGCGGCAGCAAGTGCCATAACGGCGATCGCGATGAAGACGTCATTGCGGAAGGGGACCAGCCCGACACGGTAGTCAGCCGACGCGAGCGCAACGATGTCCGTTCCCTCAACAACCCGATAGGCGACCATACGGTGCTCGCCGTCCGCTGGAGATATTGCCTCGTAAGTCCCGTTGGGCGAGGAGGGAAGATAGTCTGTAAACAATACGTACTTGCTCATGTTCAACGGACCGCCGGGGGCGGGGTAGCGTGCGACGAGTTCTCCGTCCTTGCGGATCATGCTGATAGTCGAATTCGTGCCGAGAGAGACGGCCTCCCAAACATCCTTCAGCAGGTCGCTCCCTTGGAACGACACCATTGCAGCGCCGACGAACACGCCGTTCCGTTCCAGGCGCCGGCTAAACACGAATATCTGCTGATTGTTGAGTCTGCTGACCAGGAGACCGGAAACGAAAGTTTTCGCTCCCTTTTCGACGGCGGCGAAGTATTCGCGGTCCCTTATGTCGATGGGCTTTATATCGGGATCGGTGGACAGAAGTGTCCGGCCATTCCGGTCGACGACGTAGGCCTGAACTTGACCCGGAAGATTAGAAACCGCCTCGTTGATGTTCTTGACGTCATCCGTGGCAATGCCCAGCGTCGGTCCAAGAGCGTCATCAATTCGTTGAAGTGTTTGTGCCGAGAGCGCGTTTATCCATGAGGCGTTCGTGGATACGATTTTCGAGGCGGCAATTGCGCGCTCTTCGGTCCGCCGTATCGCGGCATGGTAGCTCTCGTATAACCACAGGCTCAGTAGCACGACAAGCGCCGCAAACATTGCCGCAATGACAAACGTCGCGGCTCTGGACACCGTAACCGTCAGACTTCTCGCCATGCCCCAGTCCCTAAAAGCTGAGTACATATTAGAAGGCTTCTAATCCAATGCAAGAAACTCCACCCCTCGATCGGACGCCTTTCAGTCCTGGTCACCAAGCACCTGGGCATCATGGAAGCTCCGGCCGATAGATCCTCAAGAGTAGGGTAGGCTGGCAAGCGACCAAGCAGTACGTGCCTCTCTTTCACTCTCGCCATCCCCTCGTACGGCCGGAGGGTGCATATTCGGTAACTCAGCACGATCTCTGGTTGAGTTGCTCCACTCCTCTTTCATAGATAACTGCCATGGCCTTGGCCAGGTCACGCGCCAAATCATCTCGGGCGATCGTGGCGGCTGCTGGGTCGCCTGCACGCAGAATATAGGAAGGATGCCATGTCACGAGGACGGGGCCGCCGTGAAGACCGGTTTCAATCTCCCCCCGCCGCTCCGCCATTGGACGGTTGTCGCCTGTGAGGGCGAAGGCCGCGGAGGCGCCAAGCGCCACCGTCAACTTCGGTTTGACAAGGGTCAGTTCCAGTCCCAGCCACCAGCGACAATGAGCAATTTCGCCGCGGTCCGGATTGCGGTGCAGACGCCGCTTGCCACGTGGGCTGAACTTGAAATGCTTGACGGCGTTCGTCAGCCACAGCGTCCTTGCGTCTATACCGGCGTCTGAAAGCAATGCCCGAAGCAACTGCCCGGCCGGCCCCGTAAACGGGCGGCCCTCGATATCTTCCCGGTCGCCAGGCTGTTCGCCGACGATCATGAGCTGCGCGTCAGCGGCACCTTCACCCCAGACGGTCTGCGTCGCGGATTCGCAAAGGTCGCAACGCCGACATTGTGCCGCGGCCTTCGATGCCTCCTCCAGGGTGTCAATTTGCTCGGGCGGCTGCGGCATTGAGGCCCGATAGCGCTCGGACACCGGGGCTGCGCCCGTTCGCGGCGCGGAGATGCCCGCCTCGTGCATCTTTTGCACCCGTGCTTCCGCTGCGGCGAGCATCTCGGGGATCAGGCGCGTTTCCGGCAGGTTGTGCCAGTATTTCTTCGGCATCTCCGACTGCATGGCGTCGAGCTTGATGCGGGCCGGATTGAAGATGTTGACGAAATAGGCTGCCCAAAGTTTCTCGGCCGCATCCTCCGGCAGGTCTGGTTTCGTGCCACCCTGATCAAAGGTCAACGCGCCGTCAACAAAAAGGGCGGTCAAGCGCGGCGTCGCAATCATCCAATCCATGTCGCCGAACCGGCGGGCAAAGAAAGCGCTTCCCGGCTCCAGCGTATTGTGCGTCGGCTCAAACCAGGCGGCAAAGCGTCGACGCGGACCCTCTGCTGAGATTTCGCGGAAGCGAACGAATGCATGCATCTTGTGAATGTCCCGTGCGACGGATTTCCGCATAAGCGACAGTTTGCGACCGAGCGGATCGGCGGGCGAGAGCGGCTCGCCCTCGCGCCTGTCGAGGCGCCAAAGCGCGCGATAAAGGAGCGCCAAGCGTTCTGGTGCTGAATGCCAGATCACGGACTGCGCCAAAGTCATGAAGGCTTGAGGAACGCGTGCTGCGTGCTCGCCTGTAGTCTCCGGGAGAAAGGCCCTGTCGAATAGGCCGCCCGCGCTATTCCAGTCAATTTGGTCGGGGGCGATCCGGTGGCTGATAGCGCGCCTGGCGGCATTTCGCCAGGCATCAAAAGTTCCCTTGTCCGGAAGTGAGACCCCGTAAGTCATAGAAGCTGAAGTTGCTTTGGCGGGGGCGCCAGGCGCGCGCGCAGATCGCCGCTGTCCGTCAAACCGCCGGGGCTCCAGCCGGGCAGGGCAACGAAGGGGCGGGCCTTTCGTGTCAGCGCTCCCATTCGAGCGAGATCCTCGACACGGAGGCGGCGGTTGCGTCGCGCGGTGATGATGCGGTCGACCACGCGCGTCCCAAATCCCGGCACGCGCAGAAGCGTATCGCGGGAGGCGAGGTTGACGTCGACCGGAAAGAATTGCCGGTTCTGCAGCGCCCATGCCGTCTTCGGCGAGCTCCAGATCCAGAAAGCCTCCTTGCGTGCCGGTCGCGATCTCGTCGGTCGTAAAGCCATAAAATCGCAGAAGCCAGTCGGCCTGATAGAGCCGGTGCTCGCGAACAAGCGGTGGCTGAACCAGGGGAAGCGCAGAGGAAGCGTCCGGGATCGGTGAGAACGCCGAATAGTAAACGCGCCGCAGCTTGTAACCGCTATAAAGCCGGGTTGCGCAGGACAGGATGGCGGTATCGTCGGCGCCATCAGCGCCGACAATCATCTGCGTGCTCTGGCCGGCAGGGGCAAAGCGTTGCGGCTTGCGGCCGGTGTGGGTCTTGTCTTGCGCGGCTTCACCTTCCAGCCGAACCTGTGCCATGGCGGCACGAATGGTTTCCGGCCGCTTCTCCGGCGCGAACTTCCTTACGCTCGAATCCCTTGGAAGTTCGACATTTATTGACAACCGGTCGGCCCAAAGGCCGGCCTCACGAATGAGCTCAGCCTGTGCGTCGGGGATGGTCTTGAGGTGAATGTAGCCTTTAAATTCGTGGACTTCTCTCAGCGTTCGGGCAATGCGGACCATGTCGGCCATGGTCTGGTCAGGGCGAGCGGATGATACCGGAGGAGAGAAACAAGCCTTCAATGTAGTTGCGTCGGTAAAACTCGAGCGTCAATGATACCACTTCTTCGACGCTAAACCGCGCGCGCTCGACATTGGAACTGACGCGATTGATGCAATAGGCACAGTCGAAGATGCAGAAGTTCGTCATCAGGATCTTTAATAGCGATATGCATCGCCCATCTGGCGTGTAGGCATGGCAAATACCGCTCCCACCGGAAGATCCTATTCCTCCTTTGCGTGAATCTCGCTTCTCGCCACCGCTCGAGGCGCATGAGGCGTCGTACTTGGCTGCGTCCGATAGGATCGCCAGCTTCTTTCCAAGTGCCATAGGTGTCATGACGCGACTTTAGATGTTCACGTTATGTTCGTCAAGGTTTCGCGGGGAGCCGCAGGCGAATGTCGAAAGATGAACGGTCGCTGTGTTCCGCTTCCAGTATCGGAGCTTTCAATCAAGAACGCTTTCCCTGGTCGCTTCAGAATTTTCAGTCGCCGCTGATCCATCCCGCATTCCATGCGTATTTCATTGGGTTGATAAATGAAGAAGGATGTGATGCTCAAAAAACCTGCCAGTCACCCCAATATTAAACACGGCGGCATTGGAGTGCTGCTGGTCAATCTCGGCACGCCCGATGGCACCGACTACACCTCGATGCGCCGCTACCTGAAGGAGTTTCTGACCGACCGCCGGGTGATCGAGTGGTCGCGACTGTTCTGGTACCCGATCCTGTTCGGCATCGTGCTCAACACCCGCCCCGGCAAGGTCGGCAAGGCCTATGAGACGATCTGGAACAAGGACTTGAACGAAAGCTACCTCCGGACCTACACCCGCAACCAGTCCGAACTGATGGCGAAGTCCTTCGCCGACCAGCCTAACGTCATCGTCGACTGGGGCATGCGCTACGGCCAGCCGTCGATCGCCTCGCGCATGGACGCACTGCACAAGGCCGGCTGTGAACGCATTCTCGTCTTCCCGCTCTATCCGCAATATGCCGCCGCCACCACCGCCACCGTTAATGACAAGGCCTTCGAGGCGCTTCTGAAGATGCGCTGGCAGCCGGCACTGCGCACCGTTCCGCCCTACCACGACGATCCCGTCTACATCGACGCTCTGGCAACCTCGATCGAGCGTCACCTGGCGACGCTCGACTGGGAGCCGGAGGTGGTTCTGACCTCCTTCCACGGCATTCCGAAGAGCTATTTCGACAAGGGCGATCCCTACCACTGCCAGTGCCAGAAGACCGCGCGGCTTTTGCGCGAAAAGCTCGGCTGGTCGAAGGAGAAGCTGCAGGTCACCTTCCAGTCGCGCTTCGGGCCTGAGGAATGGCTGCAGCCCGATACCGACAAGACGGTCGAAAAACTTGCGCAGGACGGTGTCAAGCGCATTGCCGTCCTCAACCCGGGCTTCGTCTCCGACTGTCTGGAAACGTTGGAAGAGATTGCCGAGCAGGCGGCCGAAAGCTTCCATCACAATGGCGGCGAGAAGTTCACCCACATCCCCTGTCTGAACGACAGCGCCGAAGGCATGGCCGTGCTCGAACACGTCGTGCGCCGGGAGCTTGCCGGCTGGCTACAGGGAACCGGCAAGAATAACGGCTAAGGCACCCCAAATTCATTCGGATTGCCTTTGCAGACGTCCAAGCAGCAAGGTGATGTCTTCCTGGATGTCCAGGCATATTTCGCGATACCGTCTAAGGTCTTGCTCAGGAGACTGTTTCCTCAAAAGTTCGTCGACCCTCATCGCGGCAAGCGCGTAGGTCTCGAAAAGAAGATCGAATTGCTCGCCGTCCAGAGCGCCTAGCTGTTCACGATGACGAGGCAACGCAAGGGCGACGCGGGCTCGCCCGATCTTAGCCAAAGATGTCTTCATGGAGCTAGCGGCCGAGCACATTTGAGCTGTTCAGAGCGTTGCATGCGTCAAAGCGAGAACACCTATTGCCTTCGCGCCAACGCCATCAATTGAGGAACCAGATTGCGAAATTCAGTACGGCCGCAAAGGAGACCCACGCTGCCAGCGGCAAGAGGCAAAGTGCCGCTTTCTTGTCGAGGCGCCAGGCCTGCGCGATCGTTGCGAGGATAAACCCGATTTGCACGATGATGTTCACCAGACCGGCGACCGGACTTTGCATGGCGAAGAACATCCAGGACCACAACGCATTGAGGGCGAGCTGAACGTAAAATAGCGCCAGTGCCGTCAGCCTGCCCGGCGTCCTGGCAGGGAGGATCAAGAGCCGCCAGGCAGCGTAAGCCATGAGGATGTAAAGCGTTGTCCAGACCGGAGCAAACACCCAGTTCGCAGGATTAAAACTCGGCTTCTCTAGCGCTGAATACCAGCGTTCGAGGTTTGGATAGGTCGCCAATTGTCCTAGCATGGATGTCGCGGCGACCGGTACAATCGCAAGTGCCAGCGCACGGACCCATCTTCTTTTGTCAGTGGAAGTTCGTTGCAACATTCTTCTACCCCCTAATGCGGTGGCCAACGCTGACCAGACCTGTCTCATTCGGTGAGGACTGCCAGATCCGCTGGCGGCGCTGGCGAGCGGTTGCCTCGAAGCGCGAGCCGACGGCTGACTTTTCTTCCTTTACGTATGACCTTGCTGATTGGATCAGCGAATTGAAGTTGGGATCTTACGCGGCCCGGCGAGCCCAATCCCGTTCTCACGCATTCACTGAAGCAGCGGTCCAACATTGGGTCGGTTTTCCGCAGCGTCGGTCATATCGGACGCGACGGTGATCCAGTTTGGTAAAGACGGCGTATTGATGGTGCTGGACAACGTCTGGCGAACATCGGTTGGGAACGCCCGCATGGTGCGGGCCAGCAAGGAGGAATGCACGAATGAAACGGTCCCTAAGACGTACCGCCGCGATCGCGTCTATTTTCGCTCTCGTAGCCTTCGCTGCTAATGCCGACAACCCCATGGTCGGTGGAGCGGCCATGTCCGAAAGCAAAAACATCGTGGAAAACGCAGCAAATTCGAAGGACCACACGACACTCGTTGCAGCAGTGAAAGCCGCCGGTCTCGTGGATACGCTGTCCGGTGATGGCCCGTTCACCGTGTTTGCGCCGACGAACGCAGCTTTCGATGCCTTGCCTGCCGGCACTGTCGACACACTCCTGAAACCCGAGAACAAAGAAAAGCTCGCCAAAGTGCTGACTTGTCATGTCGTGGCTGCCAATGCGCTTTCCGATGCAGTCGGCAAGATGATTGCCGATGACGGAGGGAACCATTCAGTCAAGACCGTGGGCGGTTGCACGCTTTCGGCAAAGATGGATGGCGACAAGATCACACTCACTGACGAAACGGGTGGCATTGCCACTGTAACGATCGCCGACGTCAAGCAGTCAAACGGTGTCATTCATGTGATCGACAAAGTGCTGCTTCCGAAAGCGTAGTAAAATATATCGTGGTTGACCACATGCGTTTGCCGCCGGCTAGGTCGGCGGCAAACTGGCAACATCGGTCCCTGCGCCGTTCACCGTCAAACGATGGCAATGCTTGAAATACCGGACGTTTTCGCCGTGGACTAAAGATCTAAGTGCTGTGCCCCCTAACAATGCTCACCACTCAACGGGCAAGCCATCATAGGCGAAGAAGCCTCCGGAGTTTTCCGGCGTCAACCGATCAATAACCCGGAGCATTGCACATGCGCTCTCACTGGGATCCAACCGGCGGTGGGGAGTGGAGTAGTCTGCCGTCATTTTTGTCGCGACCGTTCCTGGGTGGAGTGCGACGACCACCGCGCGCGGATGGGTGCGGGTCAGTTCTACGGAAGCTGTGCGGACGATCTGGTTGAGCGCAGCCTTCGACGCTCGGTAGGAAATCCAGCCCCCCAGGCGATTGTCTCCGATCGACCCGACCCGGGCAGACAGGAAGGCGACTATGCCGCGGTCGCTGCGGACGAGCTTCGGCGCGAAGTGTTTGAGAACGAGTGCCGGTCCAATCGCGTTCAGCGCGAATTGCCGCATCATCACATCTGGGTCGACTTGCTTGAGTGATTTTTCAGGACCCACGCCGTCGACAACAAGTCCGCCGGTCGCACAAAAAACAAGATGCAGCCCATCTACAGTCTCCGCTGCTACTGCTGCGACACTCTCTTCGTCTGTGATATCGAAGGAATTGTCCCTACGCGAGAGCGCTACAAGCTGCAGGCAATTGGGATCGGACCGGAGTTCGCCGGCGATTGCGGATCCGATGCCGCCGCTGGCTCCCAAAACAACGGCGCGGTATCCTTTAGCAAGTGACGTAAGCGGCATCTTTCAATCCTCCTCTAAACACCAAGACCCTCGTCCAGACGTTGCAGGAAAGCGCTGGCGCTTTGCCGATACTCATTTCTCCGGTCCTGCGTCATGCGCCGTCAGGTGGCGTAGGGGTGTTGAAGTCTTCGGTTTGCCGAAAGCTCTTGGTCGCCAAAAATAAAGATCAGTCTGCGACAGCATTTCATGGGGGAACACCGTTTGAAAACCCAAGAGCGTTTACGAGGGGAACGGCTCGTTGGATTATCGCATAGCGTGGCCGGGGAGGTTTTTCGGCGCTGCAGAGAGAGTTCGGCCCCTATAGAGGACTCACGCTTGGCAGCGCCAAAAGTTTCCTCAGGCGACGGATATGCCCTGTCCAGCGGACGCGACGGGAGAGAGGGCGTATTTGATAGGACAACGACGCGTGAGTGGATCCTCGGCACGTTGACCTATGAGCGAGAGCACCGATGGTTACCCTTCGATCCTTCGTGGCCTTAAGGGATGGTGGGCTCGTCAATCGCCTTCGGTCAGGTATGATGAAATAGCCTTTGCAAGCTGCTCTGCTCGCCTGACATTGTCAGGATCCGCCAGCATGAAGTCGGACGCCAGGGCTTCGATGATTGCCATGGCCGGGACGTTTGTGGCCGAAAGAACCGGGTGTCTGGATGGCGCGAGAAGCAATCGGTCGGCGAACTGAGCCAGCGGAGCGGCTGGAGAATCCGTTATGGCGACAATTTTCGCCTTTTTGTCACGCGCAAATCTGACGATCTCGACAACATCCCTGGAATACCTGGGAAAAGATATTGCAACCAGTACGTCGCCTTCTCCAATCGACATCGCCCGCGCGGCAGCGGACTCCGTTCCTCCGTATTGAGCGACATTTATAACTTCGTCCCGATAAGGTTGCAGCGAAAGGACCAGCATTGCCGCGAGGTGCGCAGAAAGGCCAAAGCCTATCACGAATACCCTTCGAGCCGCTCTTATGTCACCGCAAGCAACGCGTATGTATTCGGCGGTCTGCGGGCTCTTGAGCGCGTCAATGTTGGAGCCCGTCACCTCGATGCTGAGTTCAACACCCTGGCTACGCTTATCGAGGTCTCTTATCGAGGCATCGAGCTTGGCGACAGGCGCTATCAATTCGCTCACCATAGCGGCGATGGACGATCGAAACTCCGAAAAGCCCGCCAATCCGAGGTCTCGAACAAAACGGCTGACGCTTGAAGCCGAAGTTCCCGTTGCGGAAGCGAGTTCCTCGATGCCGTGCGTTGCCACGAACATCGGGTCCCGGAGCACAAAACCGGACAGTGCCCGCTGCGAAGCCGATCCGTCCCGCAGCAGTCTGCTGAGTTCGAGACCTAAAGCAGAGGTGGCGAAGCGTCGATCGGCTTCTGCGTTCCAGGTGAGGGATGTCTGAAAATTTTCTTTCATTTGTTGACTCTATGAAAATATCCTGCCATTGAGAAGTCAGCTTAGCTGATTTTGGGAGGAAATCGCATGCGAATGAAATTTCTCGCGTCAATCGTTGCCACAACGATGCTCGCCGGTACTGCGTTTGCGGAGGATCTTCGCATAGGCGTGGAAGGAAACTATCCGCCCTTCTCAGTAGTTGCGCCCGATGGAACGCTCTCGGGCTTCGATATCGACATCGCAAATGCGATCTGTGCGAAGATGAAGAAGAACTGCGTGATGGTGCAGCAAGAATGGGACGGGATGATCCCGGCGCTTAATGCCAAGAAGTTCGATATCATCGTGGCTTCGATGACGATCAACGAAAAGCGCAAGAAGGTCGTCGACTTTTCCAACCCTTACTATGACGTCCCGTCGCGATGGGTGGCGCGCAAGGGTGACTACAAGAGCTGGTCGCCGGAAGAGCTAAAGGGCAAGACGATCATCGTCCTGCGCAACTCTCCGCGTGCCGAGTATGTTGCCAAGAACTACCCTGACAGCACCGTTTTGGCGGTGGACAAGGAGCCGGCCGTCTACCTGGAGCTGGCGGCGGGTCGCGGCGACATCGCCTTCGGATCGTCGGTGGTTTCGGCCGAATCTTTCCTGAAGAAGCCCGAAGGAAAGGACTTTGAGCAAGTCGGCGACACCCTCTTCTTGGGCGAGGACGCCGACGGCGGCGTCGGCATCGCTGTGCGTAAGTCAGATGGCGCTCTGCGCGAGGAAGTAAATGCCGCTCTGTCTTCCATCATGAGCGACGGTACTTACAAGCAAATGTCGGGCAAATACTTCGACTTCGACGTCACGCCGCAATCGGCAAAGAAGTAGTTCTTTTCCCGCGATCGGCGCCTGGGCGGCGCCGGTCGCAAGGGGTGCTGTTCCATGTTCCAAGGTTATCTACCGATGATTCTGGGGGGGCTCCGTGTGACCCTCAGCGTGGCGTCGGTCTCACTGGCGATCGCCTGTGTTATCGGCCTGATTGGCGCGTCCGCAAAGGTCTACGGCGGGAAAGCGGCAAGATTGTCGGCTGCCGCGTACACGACGACGGTGCGCGCTTTGCCGGATTTGCTTGTTATGCTCGTCGTCTTTTACGGCGGCCAGATCCTGCTCAATTCCATCTCCGAAACCTATGGGTGGGGTTATCTCGATGTCGATCCCTACATAGCCGGCGTTAGCACAATCGGCTTTGTATTCGGAGCTTACCTGACCGAGACGTTCAGGGGAGCGATCCTGAGCGTGCCGGCGGGGCAAATCGAGGCTGGCTTTGCATACGGTCTTTCCCGCTGGCAGGTGGCCTTCTACATTCTGCTGCCGCAGATGATACGGCATGCCGTGCCCGGCCTGACGAATACGTGGCTGGTCATGTTGAAAGCGACAGCGCTGGTTTCGATCATCGGGCTCGACGATATGGTCCACCGGGCCGGGCTTGCGTCTGCGGCGACGCGGGAGCCATTTACCTTCTACGCGCTTATCGGCCTCATCTATCTCGCGGTCACCACATTTTCGGTTCTCCTCTTCGGAGCGCTTGAGAAGCTTTCTTCACGCGGCGTTCGCAGCGGAGGTGCTGCATGATCGACTGGGAAATCGTTGCCGATAACCTGCCGGCATTTGCGGGCGGTCTGGTAAACACTTTGATCCTGTTGGCAACCGTCGTCGTCAGCGGTTTTGCGGTCTCGGTGCCACTGGCGCTCGTGCGCTCAATGCGGTCGCCCTATTTTTCTCGCGCGGTATGGCTGTTCACCTACGTCATCCGCGGCACGCCGCTTCTTGTTCAGCTGTTTGTCATTTACTACGGAATGGCTCAGTTCGAGTTCGTGCGCAGCAGCGCGATATGGCCGCTATTCCGCTCTCCGTGGTTTTGCGCGTGGCTTGCGCTGACGATCAACACTGTCGCCTATACGACCGAGATATTCGCCGGCGCGATCCGAACCACGGCGCCAGGCGAAATCGAAGCGGCACGTTCGATCGGCCTGAGCCGCGCGGCGGTTCTCAGGTACGTGATCTGGCCATCGGCCTGGCGTCGCGCACTGCCGCAATACGGCAACGAGGTGGTAATGATGATGCATGCCACCGCCCTTGCGAGCACGGTGACGATTGTCGAGGTGATGCGGGTCGCGCGCGACGTCTACACCAATTATCTCGTGCTGGCGGAATCCTTCGGCGTCGCCGCCGCAATTTATCTGTGTCTGACCATCGGTCTCACCACTTTTTTCCGCTGGCTCGAGACGCACTTTTTGCGGCATCTCTCCCGCTCGGACGCTCCGAACGCCAGAGAGAAGCCAGCCGAGCATCTCAACCCGAAAGTTGCATGATGAAAGAGACAATCTTTGATATCGAAGGTCAGGGACCCGGCACGCGGCATAGCTTGAAATGTGTCGAATTCGGGCGGCACGCAGACACGCCACTCGTCTATATCCAAGGTGGTCTCCATGCCGACGAGGCTCCCGGCATCATTGTCGCGCATGCGCTTTGCGAGACGTTGGCGGAGCTTGAGGCGGCCGACGCGATCTTCGGCTGCGTTCGGGTCGTTCCGGTTGCCAATCCGGTCGGGCTGTCTCAGTTTTCCCTTGGTCAGCAGGAAGGCCGTTTCGATCTTTATGACGGACGGAACTTCAACCGGCATTATCCGGATTTCGGACCCAAGCTGTCCGCCCGGCTTTCCAACCGCTTGGGCACAGACGCCAGCGCTAACGCGGCCGTCATCCGCGCCGAGTTGATGGCCCTGGTTGAGGAATGGCACGTCGTCACCCCCTCGGACAACGTTCGAAAATGCCTCATGAAACTTGCGATTGATGCCGATTATGTGCTGGATCTCCATTGTGATGGAGAGGCTGAGGTTCATCTCTACACGCAACCGCATTTCGCACGGATATTCTCGTCGCTTGCGACGCGTCTTCACGCCCGAGCGGTGCTGCTTGCTGAGATCTCAGGACTCAATCCGTTCGACGAGGCCCTCGTGCGCCCATGGTTGGACCTGGCAAGATCGCTGCCCGACGCGAACATCCCGCTTGGCTGCGCTTCGACCACCGTTGAGTTGCGCGGTCGTAGCGATGTGGATCGGCGACGCGCCCGGAGCGACGCCGAGGCGATCGTCGAGTTCCTACGCGATCTGGGGGTCGTCAAGGGTTCGGCCGCGCAGGCGCCGGCGAAGCTGTGCGAGCCCACCCCGCTCGCAGGTTCAGAAGCTGTCATTTCACCGTCTGCGGGGGTCGTGAGCTACGCACTCGACCTTGGCCATCATGTAAGGGCTGGTGATGTGATAGTTGAGATCATCGACCCGCTTTCAGGAACGGTGACGGCCGTGAAGGCGCAGACATCAGGCGTGTTCTACGCACGCGCTGACAGCCGCATCGCCGAGCGCGGTAAACGCCTTGGCAAGATCGCCGGCAACGATGTGTTCCGCAACGGTCCACTTTTAAGCCCCTGAGCGCCAAGGCGCGGAGACAGACTATGACAGCGATGCTCGAAGTGACCAACATCCGAAAGAGGTTCGGCTCCGTTGAGGTGCTAAAAGGCATCTCGCTCAGCGCGAGGCGCGGAGATGTGATTTCCATGATCGGCGCGTCCGGCTCGGGAAAAAGCACGTTCTTGCGATGCCTCAATTTCCTGGAGCACCCGTGTGAGGGCAGCTATCGGTTTCAGGGAGAAAAACTTGACCTGAGAAAGGCGTCGAGCGGAGACCTGACGGTACATGACCCCAACAAGCTCGCTTCGATGCGCTCGCGGTTATCAATGGTCTTTCAGCAATTTAACCTGTGGAGCCACATGACGGCGAGGGAGAACGTGATGCTGGGGCCGATGCGCGTACAGGGGATAAGCCGCGCTGAGGCAGCTGAACGAGCCGACGCATACTTGGCAAAGGTTGGCGTGTCGCACCGCCGCGATGCCTTTCCGGCATTTCTCTCGGGCGGAGAACAGCAGCGAGTTGCGATCGCCCGGGCGCTCGCGATGGAACCGGAGATCATGCTTTTCGACGAGCCGACCTCGGCGCTTGATCCGGAGCTTGTCGGCGAAGTGCTTCGGGTCATGCGGGGATTGGCCGAGGAGGGAAGGACCATGATCGTCGTCACCCACGAAATGGCATTTGCCCGCGACGTTGGCAATCATGTCATTTTTCTCAGCCAGGGTGTGATCGAGGAACAGGGCGATCCACGCGACGTTCTGAGCAATCCGAGTTCCGAACGTCTTCAAAGCTTTCTTTCTTCGCGGCACACGAATTGAGCGGCCCCTGGCCGCTTCAATCTCCGAGTTGGGGTCAAATCAGCTTTTGTACGGCCGAAACGGAAAAATACCCGGCGAGAGCGGACGCCGTGGTGATGAAGACACCCCACACCATGTCCACCAAGCTTACCTCCAACGACCACCCCTTGATCGTTGCCAGATTTGTCATGTCGTAGGTGCCGAAAGCGACAAGGCCGAGCAGAGCTCCCGATACCAGTGCTGTCGTCCAACGTCCGGAGCTGAGCGCAGGTATGACGGCAAAATATGAAACACCGGTTACATAAATGACGTAAAATGCAGCGGCGGCAATGAGATTTGGATGCTCGAGCAGAAGCTCTCCAATTCGGCTGCGATAGAATTTCGACGACCCGGTCAGCCACAAAAAGTCCAAGCCGAGAAAGACGATCGCTGTCGCCACGTAGGATATCGCGTAGGTCATCCGTCGCCTCCGATCAGATCCGAAGGACAGGTTGAAGCAAACGCATAAACCAGCTCCGGAACCTGAGCGGCGCGTCGGTTACCGCCAGACAGATACAATCTTGCTCAGGCGTTGCCAGGGGCTGGTGTTCAACGCTCGGGTCTGCCTCCTCTATATCTCCGCGGGCGAACAAGAGTTCTCCGTCATTGAAGCTTCCGCTGAGCACGAGCGTCAATTCGCGCCCTCCATGGCTGTGTTCCGGCACGGGTTTTCCGGCCGGTATGCGAAGCAGACGGGCCGTTGTCGACCGATCGGCCAGCTTGATCGGAATGTGATAGGCGCCACGTCCCAGAGACTTCCATTTCAGCTCCGCCAGATCTCCTCCAAGATAGGATCGCAACGGTTCCGGGATGGTTGGCGGCGAAACGACTTGCATTACTCTCGCAGGTTGCTTCGGCGAGACGCTTGGGTGAGATTCCGCGGTTCGTAGGCGCTCTTTCAACCGATCGAAAGACGAGATTTCTATTGGCACTGGCTCCATGCTCTCGAGCAACTCTCCGGCCGTATTCTCCATCAAAGTCAGTCTTGTCCGGCAGTTGGGGCACAACGCAAGATGCGTTGCAACAGCAAGCCGCCAACCCTCTTCAAGCGTGCCGGATGCATATCCCACCAGCAATTCGTCGCTCACATGATGACGGATATTCATTTTCCGTCCTCCAGCGCAGCCCGAAGCCTCGCAAAGGCAAGTCGGATTCTCGACTTCACCGTTCCGAGCGGCAGGTTCAGCTTGGTGGCAATCGCACTGTGAGAGCAATCGTCGAAGAACGACAGCGTCAGCAATTGGATCTGTTCCTGAGGCAAGTCCTTCATGGCGTCCTTTAACCGGGTCGCATCCTGGCGTTCCGCCAGCTCGTTCTCCGCGCTTTTGGCATCGTCTGCCACAAATGCGGGGTCATTGACGTCGAAATCCGGCCTCCGGTTCTTGCGGTAGGCGTCAATACGAAGGTTGCGGGCAATCGTGAAGATCCACGTACCTGCGTTACCGCGTGTCGCTTCGAACTGGCCTGCCTTGTTCCAAACGGTGATCATCACTTCCTGCATCAATTCCTCGGCGATGTTTGGATCACGCGTAAGGCGCGCCATATAGGCCTTTACGCGCGGAGCGTAATAGCGAAACAGCGCCTCGAAAGATTCAATATCTCGCTTGCGACCGACTGCCTCGAGCAGAGAGCAGGCTTCATCTTTAGTCAGTTCCCCGCCCGGCTCTACCATGCGTCCACGCTTCTTCTGCCTCCCAAGGTCGATCAGCGGCTCATGCCCAGATCGAACAAATGGGATATCTGGAACAGCGGTAGCGGAAATCGCAAGAATTGTCTCCATGGCACCGATTACGATGCCTTCTGCTTCTTGGATCATTGTTGTCCAAAATTTTTCAAGGTGATCAATCCGATCGGGAGATTTTTTCGTAGTGCGTTCGTAATTGTTCGTCAGATTGAGGGGATAACATGCGGTTTGATCGGGGTATGAGGGGTGAATTCGGGCAACGGCGTGTCGCTGTGATTGGCGCCGGTATCTCGGGAATGTCCGCGGCTTGGCTACTCGGTAAAAGCTTAGAGGTCGTTCTTTACGAAGCCGGCGACAAACCTGGCGGTCATGCCAACACCGTCCTCGCGCCGACGGCTGTTGGACCGGTTCCGGTCGATACCGGGTTCATCGTGTACAACGATCGCAACTATCCCAACCTTGTAGCGCTGTTTGACCACCTTGACGTCCCGACCCAAGCTTCCAATATGTCGTTCTCCGCTTCTTTGGATGGCGGGGCATTCGAATACTCGGGCTCTGGATTGACAGGCTTGTTCGGTCAACCGTTAAACGCACTTCGTCCGCGCTTCTGGAGAATATTGTCAGACATTTTGCGCTTCTATCGAGAAGCTCCCAAAGCTCTTAATCGGCTAAATCTCGCTAGCAAGACGCTGGGGGAGTATCTCGACGAGAATGGCTACAGCAATGCCTTTGTTACCGATCATCTCCTTCCCATGGGCGCTGCGATCTGGTCCACAACGACCAAACGCATGCGTGATTATCCGCTGCATGCCTTCATTCGATTCTGCGACAGTCATGGTTTGCTTGCATTGACGGACAGACCTCGTTGGCGAACCGTAACCGGCGGAAGCCGAGAATATGTCAGCAGGCTGATGTCGGACTATTGCGGCGAGCTTCGGACAAGCAGGGCAGTCCGGGAAATCCGCCGCGAGGTGGGGACGGTGGTCGTAACAGATCGTGATGGCAATCGTGACACTTTCACGGATGTGGTCATCGCGACTCACGCCGATCTAGCGCTGGCGATGCTTGCCGAGCCTGACGCACGTGAAAGAGAGCTGTTTTCCGCGATCAGCTACACAAGCAATAAGGCGGTTCTGCACTCAGATACCTCATTGATGCCCAGGCGGCGAAACGTGTGGTCGAGCTGGAACTACATTGGCGCGTCGGATGATTGTGGTGAGCGCCAGCTTTGTGTGACCTACTGGATGAACCGATTGCAAGGGATCGATCCGGCGACGCCGCTTTTTGTGACGCTGAACCCGCATCAAAAGATAGCCAGTGAGCGGATGATCGCGACATTCGATTATGACCATCCTCTGTTTGATCAGCGAGCGTTGGCGTCTCAAAAGGAGCTTTGGGATCTCCAAGGACGCGGCGGTGTCTGGTTTTGCGGGGCCTACTTCGGCAGCGGATTTCACGAAGACGGACTGCAGTCCGGGCTTGCGGTTGCCGAGGCCATCTCCGGCGAGCGGCGTCCATGGACGGTCCGCGACGATTCTGGCAGGCTCCCCTGCGAGATCGGTTACGCGGCGGCTCAATGATGTCGAGGTCGGCTCTTTACAGCGGCCAGGTGTGCCACGTTCGGTTTAGACCCCGCCGGCATAGGCTTTCCTACAGGGTCTTTTCGCTGCTCCTCGATCTGGACGAGTTGGCTTCGCTGGACAGCAAGTTGCGCCTGTTCGGCCATAATCGCTTTGCTCTGTTCAGTTTTCGCGACAGCGATCACGGGAATGGTGAAGTAGGCGCGCTACGCAGTTGGGTCGAACGCCAGCTTTCCGAGGCCGGGGTGGACGTGAAGCAGATGCGTATCCGTGTGCTATGTTATCCCCGCATACTCGGCTACGTTTTCAACCCTTTGACGGTCTTTTACTGTGAGGCAAGCGATGGCCAAGTCCGGGCCGTTCTCTATGAGGTCTGCAACACATTCCACGAACGCCATACCTATGTCATTCCGGTGAGCGACGACGAGGGCGGAGCGATCCGGCAGTCGTGCGTCAAAGAACTTTACGTTTCTCCGTTTGTACCCATGGATTGCCGCTATGAGTTCAAACTCAGGCCGCCGGGGGAAACCGTGTTCGTCGGCATAACCGAAAACGATTGTGACGGGCGACTTCTCACGGCTGTATTTTCCGGAGAAAGGGAAGAGATCTCGGATAAGAGGCTTTTTCTAACCTTCCTGAAACACCCCATGATGACAGTAAAAGTAATGGGTGCGATCCATTGGGAGGCGCTCAAGATCTGGCTAAAGGGCATGCCCGTGCATCGTCATCGACCGGCGGACCTGCGGGTCGCCACAACGATTGTCTCCCGTTTCGAACAGAAAGACACCTTGGCATGAGCGAGCTTGATCAGGGTGCGGCATTTTCAATATCGTCGGGCCGCCCGCTGTGGCAAAGAATAGTATGCGGTTGGCTTGCCCGTATCAAACGCGGGCAGTTGCGCGCGGAGTTCCCCTGTGGGGCAGTCCATTTGGTCAAAGGCGACGTCCCCGGTCCGACTGCAGCGATCGTCTTTACGAACTCAAGAGCGGTCTGGCGTATGCTCACGAGCGGCAGCCTCGGGTTTGCTCGATCCTATCTTGATGGCGACTGGGAGACGCCAGACCTGGGAACGCTTATGGATTTGGCGCTTGCCAACGAAGAGACCCTCAAGCCAGCGCTCGCCTCTCGCCCGCTAATAAGCCGCCTCGCTTACCTCCGGCATCTGTTCAGACGAAACTCCCGTGCCGGGAGCCGCCGAAATATCGCGTTCCATTACGACCTCGGGAACGATTTCTACCGCGCATGGCTCGATGAGACGATGACGTACTCTGCCGCCATCTTTGAGCGGCAAGGGCAGTCACTCGGTGAAGCCCAACAAGCCAAGTACGACAGGATCCTGAGTGAGCTTCGAATCGGTCCGCAAGATCATGTTCTTGAGATCGGTTGCGGCTGGGGCGGGTTTATGGAGTACGCGGCCTCGCGCACGGGGTGTAGCATTACCGGGCTGACTTTGTCGAAGGAGCAGGCCGACTTTGCGAGAGCTCGGCTGGCAAACAAGGGATTGTCTCCGTTGGCCGAGGTGCGGCTGCAAGACTATAGGGATTGTGAAGGACGTTTCACCAAGATCGTCTCAATAGAGATGTTCGAAGCCGTGGGAGAGGAGAATTGGCCGGTTTACTTTGAGAAGCTGCGCACGAACCTCGCTCCTGACGGACAAGCGCTGATCCAGGTCATCACGATCGACGAGAGGCGGTATGAGCGGTATCGGCAAAACGCCGATTTCATTCAAACCTATGTGTTTCCCGGTGGCATGCTGCCTTCTGCGGCAGTCTTCAGGCAGGAGGCTGTCACTTCCGGCCTACGGGTGCGGGATGCATTTTCTTTCGGCCGTGACTACGAGAAAACCCTGCTCTTGTGGGAAGGTGCTTTCCTCAAAAGTTGGCACAAGATTGAATCCGCTGCATTCGACGAACGGTTCAAGCGCTTGTGGCGCTACTACCTTCACTACTGCGCCGCCGGCTTTCGCAACGGGACCATCGATGTCTACCAGTTCCGGCTCGAACCAACGTGACGGAGGTCAGGTCTGCTCCTCACGCAACATGCGGCGCGTCAAGGCGAACCTCAGGCTTGGAGGAAGCGCCTTCAATAGCTTCAAGACCACTTTCATCCTCCACGGGAATGCGATCTCGAACTTCCCCCGCTCAAGCCCGCGCATGATGTATTCCGCCGCACTTTCCGAAGAGATCAGGAAAGGCATTGGAAAGTCATTCTGACGCGTCAAGGGCGTATCGACAAATCCTGGATTGATAATTGTCATCTGAACGCCTTGCCGTTCAAGTTCGGGATAAAGGGCTTCGCACATGTTGATCAAGGCGGCTTTGGTCGCGCCGTAGCCCGCGGCACCAGGAAGACCGGTGTAGCCTGCCACAGATGCCATGACGGCAATCCGTCCCGACCGGCGCGTCGTCATCGCTGGCATGATCGCCTGCAAACAGTTCACGGTTCCCATGATGTTGAGCCCGACCATCTCTCCGATCGCCGCGGCGTCGAAGGTCGACAGGCTATCGCGCCGGTACGTTCCTGCGCCGAAGACCGCAAGGGAAATCGGACCCAGGCGCATTTCAATGTCGCGTACGGTGTTTTCTGCTGCTTCGCGGTCGGTCACATCGAGGGGAAAAGAATGGATCTTTTTCTCCAGCGATCGTGCGAGAGTATCGAGCTCCACCGAGTTGCGCGCGCTTACGGCGACGGTCCAGCCGTCAAGTGCCAAACGGAGTGCAAGCGATTTCCCGATGCCGGAGCTTGCGCCGGTAACCCACGCCACCTTTCGACGATCCGTCTCGTGGAAGGCGTGATTGTTGATTAAATCGCGACCGATAGTCATGGAAACCTACCTCAGTGGGCGATGGGGAAAACGTGTCATCAACCTGGCAGCCGTAGACGAGCGCAATACCGTCAAGTCCGGCCAATAAGCTCTCGTTGGGCCACACGATCGATCGGAAAGCCCCACATGAGCCCGATTGCTGCGAGCTTCGGGACGATTGGTGCCCAGGCGTAAAGCAACGAAAGACCCTTGAGAGCGTCGGGCGACGAACGATCTTGAGCCGGGTCGAAGCCAATCAGACTGAGCAAGGGAAACGTCACCCCGACTGCTGTCGCCAGAGAGAGCTTCGTGGCAAGTGCCCACGCCGCGAAATACATGCCGGAACGCTGAGAGCCTGAGACTGCTGTGTCGTTGTCGATTACGTCTGCCTGCATGGATGGAGGCAAAACAAGGTCGAAGGCGAGCAGAAGACCGGTGCATACGCATATGGCACCAAAGGCGACCAGGTCTCCGTCGCCGAGAAATCCTGATACCGCAAAGATCGAGCACGTCACCAGCATAGCGCCGCTCCAGGCCTTGTGCTTGCTCCAGCGCCTTGCGGCCTTTACTGCGAGCGGTACGCCAAGAACTGCGCATGCGAAATAGAGTAGGAGAAACGGGCCGCGCCATTCCGCAGCTCCCAGCCGCCCTGAGACAAAGTAAAGAAACAAAGTCGCTGGGATTGCGTTTGCAAATCCATTCAAAAGAAAAGCGGCGATGAGACGCAGGAACGGCCGGTTCTTCGACATGAAAACCAGGCTTTGCATCAGGCCAAACTCCCGCGTCGACCGATTGACGGGTTCGGGGACGAAAACGAAAGCCATAAGCCCTGTGAGCGGAAGCAAGACCGCGACAAGAACGGCTACCGCCTTTAGCCCATCGGCGTTATTTGCCCCAGCCGTCCCAACAGCGAAGGGGAGGCTGATGGCCGATAAAGTCCCGATAAGCGTCGCGCCTTCGCGGAAAGCTGCAACGCGTGTTCGCTCGGCATAGTCGGTTGAAAGTTCTGCCCCCCAGGCAGTGTAGGGCAGAGAGGACCAGGTAAAGCCAAGTGACAAAAGCCCACCCCATATAAGCAGATAGCCGAGCCCGATTGTTTCAGGCGGCCAAAAAAGCATGAACGCGGCGACCGCGGTTAGCGGAATTGACGCAAGAAAAAAGCCACGCCGGCGACCGCCAACGCCATTCCACCGGTCGGCAAGCCAGCCGAATATCGGATCACTCGCTGCATCAAGAAGACGAATGGCAAAAAGTGCACCGCCGACGGCCGCGACCGGTAGTCCCATGACTTCGGAGTAAAACGTCGGAACGATGACGAAAAGCGGCAGCGCAAGCGCCGCCAATGGGAACGCTGGAAGCGCATAGAGGATGAGTGTCGAAGGGTGTGACCTGGATGCTCGTCTGCTAGACACTTTCCACATCAGTCACTGTCTCCTGAATTCGACACGCGTCCAGGCAACCGGCAATCCGAATTTCGTCACATAGGCGGTATTGAGGACACGACCGTCATTGTTCAATGTCATGGTGTCGTGAAAGCGAACTTTGTTCTTGCGGTTTTTTGAGTCGAGGAAGACCAGATAGCTGAAGCGCGCGACATTATCTTTAATCCGCACCTGCGTCTCTCCAATCACGTCCTCGCGCGTACCCCTGTATCTGCCGGGTCCATCCTTTATGAACCGCCACGTCTTGCGATCTCGACTGCCGTCATCGAACCTGAAATCTTCCCTGAGCGTCAGGGTGCGGCCGTCCCATTTTCCGACCAACTGGACTTCGAATGTCCTTTTAACCCCGGTGATGCTTTGAAAGCTTCCCTCGGCGCTCGACCTGCCTGTAAAGAAGCTTTCAAGCGAAAAGGACCCGGCGGCCGCTGGCGCAACCAATGCAAGGTTCATGGCGAGGACCGTAAGAAAAACGCTGAAGATGCGCATGCATTTCCTCCGTCAAATCGATTGCGCGGCATAAGCTTCAATTCGCGGCCTCCTTTCGCTGCCACATCAAAGCTCGGGACCTATTCGGGCGATACCGGTCTTTCCGTCGTTCCGGATCCACTTCAGCTTTTTCTCTTCGACCCGGTAGAGCTCGAAACACATCGGGCGACCGTCGTACCAGGTGCGAAACTGCTGGCAGAGACGGTCAGACTGTATCCACCAAGTGCCGGTGTCTTTGGGTTTGACGAACCGGCCGAGGCCCAAAGCTTCGCCGTCACCGTCGACACTGCCACTTCTTCGATAGTTTAGCGGGAATTCCCCACCCAATGGAGCTTCAAGGAAGATGCGCCTGCCGACGATCTCTCCCTTGATCTCGTTTGCTCTGTATTGCTCCGCAGCGGCCTCCGACGGTACGGCTGCGCACACAGCTGCGATCGCTATTGCGGTTCGGAACATGGCTCGTTCGTTCGCTCCCGTTGTTTTTCGTCAGCCTGGATTACGAGAAGTGGGCGCGGTTGGATCAGTCCGGATGAGACTTGTAGTGATTTCGATAGGCGCCACGATCCGCGCCTCATTCGTATTCGTATAAAAAACTGAAGCTACCGCAGATGCTCCATCGCGTGCCGGAGGCAGTCAGTTGACCCATTACAGCTGGAAGAAAAATACGCCGGTATATTGCCGCCGGAGATTGGAAAAGCTGAAGCAGCTGAAGGATGAGAATGCGCGGCTGGACCCTCGCAGTGGCGATCTGCGACGCAAAATAGCGCTCTGGCTTCGTTGCGCAAAAAAATTAGTCGCGCGCGATCTATTAGCGCGGTTGACATGTTTCTTTTGAGGCAATATAGATTGTGCACAAACTAATCGGGCGCGATAAAAATTCCCTCGTAGCCTGTATTGGACCGAAGCCACAAAGGATATCGTCATGTTTAAACTCGCTGCGACCGTTGCCTTAATCGCCGCTCTCCTGTCCGGCGGGGCTGTTGCCCAGCCCGCAAAGCCCACAGTCGTTCTCGTTCATGGCGCTTTCGCCGATGCGTCGAGCTGGAATGGTGTGACGAAGATCCTTCAGAAAAACGGGTTCACGGTCGTTGCCGCTGCCAATCCACTGCGCAGTGTCGCAGGCGATGCGGCCTA
This sequence comes from Ensifer sp. ENS02, assembly GCF_014851885.1. Classification (NCBI taxonomy): domain Bacteria; kingdom Pseudomonadati; phylum Pseudomonadota; class Alphaproteobacteria; order Hyphomicrobiales; family Rhizobiaceae; genus Ensifer; species Ensifer sp. ENS02. The sequence goes on from NZ_JACVAO010000031.1 coordinate 37,726, forward strand.
TGTTTCAGACATCATCTCGAGCATCAAAGGATCCGTCGTCCTCGTTGGGCATTCCTACGGAGGCCAGGTGATCTCGACCGCGGCAAACGGCAAGGACAACGTCAAGTCGCTGGTCTACGTTGCAGCCTTCGCTCCGGAAGCTGGAGAAGCAGCTGCCGATCTCGCCGGTAAGTTCCCCGGGGGCACGCTTGGCCAAGCGCTCGCCGCCCCGGTAAAGCTGATAGGTGGCGGCGTCGATCTTTCCATCGACCAGGCGAAGTTTCACGACCAGTTCGCCCACGATGTTTCAATCGAGGATGCGGCACTGATGGCCGCCGGGCAGCGCCCGATCACCGAAGCTGCCTTGACGGAAAAGTCAGGTTCGCCCGCCTGGAAGACGCTGCCCTCCTATTTCATCTATGGGGACGGCGACAAGAACATCCCAGCGAAGGCACTCGGCTTCATGGCCGAACGGGCGGGCTCCAAGCACACTGTCGTAATCGAGGGTGCATCCCACGTTGTGATGGTGTCGCAGCCCCAAGCCGTCGCAGACGTGATCGAAGAGGCTGCGAAGTAGTCTCTGAAAACTCCAGTGACCAAAGCCGTCACCCGAGAGGGTGGCGGCTTTGCCGTGACGGGGCGGTTCAGCCATTGCGGCGGCGCCGACGGGCCGAGGCGTGTGCTAGCGCTTCAGTGACAGCATCGGCGAGGCGCTGCTGTTCGACGCCATCCTGCGGGCGAAGCGCCGGTGCTGACGCGCGCGAACCCTGCGTCAGAATGACTGAACGCCAGGCGCTAACAGCCGCATCGGGTTGTAGCTCCGGATCCATTTCGCTCGTCAATCAAGCATGATCATGTGAGCCGGCAACTGTTCTTCGAAGAATTTCGAGAAGGTCGCTATGCGGGGCGGCAGCGCTTGATAAGGCGGATAGTATAGGGTCAGCCAAAGTTCCGGGGGCGACCAGCCTTGAAGGACATGGACGAGGCGACCGCTGCGGACTCGCTCCGCGATATGAAATCCCGGAAGCATGGCAACGCCCGCTCCATCGGCGGCCATGTCGGCAAGCACCTCGCCGCTGTTGGCGCTGAACGCCCTCCCGGCCGTGATGGTCGTGCTCGATCCGCCATCAGAAAGGTGCCAGGTCTCCCGCCTGCTTTCGCCGCTGTATGCAAGGCAGTCGTCCGGCGTCAACTCGCTCGGGTGGTCCATCTCGGTGAACCGGGTGCCCGGCGCCGCCACCAAAATTCTCGGCACGGCCCGGATCTTGCGCCATATCGTAAACTTGTCCGATGGCTGGGATGAGATGCGGATCGCGAGATCGTAGTCATCATCGACGATGTTGACCAAGCCGTCCGAGAGCGAGATTTCAAACGACATTTTTGGATAGAGTTCTCGAAAGCCGGACAGGATCGACGGTAGAACGGTTTTACCGAGCCAAGTCGGAGCGCTTATTCGCAAGCGACCCTGGTCCGCCTTATGAGCGTTTCTTACGTCGCGTCTGGCGCTTTCCAGCGCCTCTAGGGACGGCTGGATTTGCGCGGCAAAGACGGCGCCGTCCGTCGTCAGCGAAACCTGGCGCGTTGTCCGCACAAACAGCTGCACGCCGAGATCGTCTTCGAGCGCGGCGATCGCCCGCGTAACTGCGGCCGGCGTCATATCAAGCTCGCGTGCAACCTGCGCGAAGTTGCGCTTCTCAGCCGCCATAAGGAAGGTCTTCAGGGCTTTGTAGTCGTTCATCGCATTGTTTCAATTTTTGCAATTCATTCGAGATAAATATTGCAATTCTTTGCGCCAATCAACCCGGCTATAACCTTGTCTATCGACGGACAACGTCAACGGAAAGGGCACTGGCCATGATCAAGGATATCAAGGGACTGCATCACGTCACTTCGATGGCGTCGGACGCGCAAAAGAACAACAGGTTTTTCACCAACACGCTCGGCCTGCGCCGGGTGAAGAAGACGGTCAACTTCGACGAGCCCAGTGTCTACCACCTCTATTACGGTGATGAGTTGGGCACGCCCGGAACGGTCATGACCTACTTTCCCTTTCCCCATATAATGACCGGACGGCCCGGTGTCGGCGAAGTCGGCGAAACCCAGTTCTCTATCCCGAAAGGAACGCTTAGTTTCTGGAAGGAGCGCCTGGTTGCTCAAGGTGTCGGTGGCATGCAGGCTGAAACGGTCTTCGGCGCAGAGCGCTTGCGCTTCACAGGCCCTGATGGCGATGGCCTCGCTTTGGTCGAAACGGCTATCGACGGGCGGGCGCCATGGCTTGGTGAGGGTATCTCGGAGGACAACGCCATTCGCGGCTTTACCGGCGCCCGTTTCAATCTGCACGACACTGCTGCGACCGAGGAATTGCTGCGCTTTATGGGCTATGAGATTGCCGGAGTGGAAGGAGACGTCACGCGATTGATCCTTCCTGGTGGCAACGGTGCAGACACCATTGAACTGGCGGCCTTGCCGAAGACGCCATTCGCCCGTCAGGGGGCGGGTTCGGTCCACCATATCGCTTTTGCGGTCGAAAATCGGGAAAAGCAACTCGAAGTGCGCAAGGCCCTGATGGATACCGGCTACCAGGTAACCCCCGTCATCGACCGGGACTATTTCTGGGCGATCTATTTCCGGACACCCGGTGGTATCTTGTTCGAGATTGCAACCAACGAGCCCGGCTTCGACCGTGACGAGGACACCGCCCATCTCGGCGAGGCGTTGAAGCTTCCGAACCGTTACGAGCCTTTCCGCAACAAGATCGAGGCCGGGCTGGTTCCGCTTGCCGCTTAGAACCCGCCGAATCTGATACGCACGACTTAACCAACCGACAACCTTGAGCCGGCTACTCGCGCCAGCCGGCTCGTCTCCGAAACCCTTCTCATTTCAACCGTCGCACGCCGGCGACACCAAACGGAGTATTCCAGATGTCCAAGCTCGAAGTTCTGACCCCGCAAAACAGCCAGCTTATCTTTATCGACCAGCAGCCGCAGATGGCTTTCGGCGTGCAGTCGATCGATCGCCAGGCTCTGAAGAACAACGTCGTCGGCCTCGGAAGGGCTGCCAAGATCTTCAACATCCCGACGACGATCACCACTGTCGAAACCGAGTCCTTCTCCGGCCACACCTATCCTGAACTGCTCGCCGTGTTCCCGGAAAACGACATCCTTGAGCGCACTTCGATGAACTCCTGGGATGACCAGAACGTCCGTGATGCCCTGGCGAAGAACGCCGCCAACGGTCGCAAGAAGATCATCGTCTCGGGGCTCTGGACCGAGGTCTGCAACACCACCTTCGCGCTTTCAGCCCTCCATGATGTTCCGGACTACGAAATCTACATGGTCGCCGACGCGTCGGGCGGCACCTCGGCCGACGCCCACAAATATGCGATGGACCGCATGGTCCAGGTTGGCGTCATTCCGGTCACCTGGCAGCAGGTCCTGCTCGAATGGCAGCGCGATTGGGCTCGCAAGGAAACCTACGACGCCGTCACTTCGCTGGTGAAGGAGCACTCCGGTGCCTATGGCATGGGCATCGACTATGCCTACACCATGGTCCACAAGGCCGGCGAACGCGTCACCCACGGCAAGCGGATCGGCCCGAACCCGGTCAAGTGATGCAGTAGGCAGCCGCTCTGACCGGGTCGAACCGGTAAGGGCGGCAGCCTCAACAGGTGAGGATCACCCGCATGAAACTTTACCTCATGTCACTCGGCGCCGGACTTCTGGTCGGAATCGTCTACAGCCTCCTCAATGTCCGTTCGCCAGCGCCCCCGGTCATTGCCCTTGTCGGCCTTCTTGGGATTCTGCTCGGCGAACAGATCGTCCCCTTTGCCAAGACCCTGTGGAGCAACGAGACGGCGGCAATCTCGTGGATCAACCAGGTCAAGCCGCACATGTTCGGCCACCTCCCGGGCGGACAGACAGCGGCTCGCAAAGTTAACGATCGCGAGAGTGTCTGATCATGCCGACAAGACGCTCGTTCCTCGGTGCCGCCTCGTCGCTGGCGCTGCCCGCTCTCTTTCCGTCGGCCCGCACCGCCGGCGCCCAACAGACCGGAGATACTTCGATGACGCCCGACCTGATCCTTCACAGCGGCCTCGTGACGACGCTCGACCGCGCCAATCCGACTGCCACTGCCGTTGCCGTCA
>NZ_JACVAO010000032.1:0-37914 GCF_014851885.1 Ensifer sp. ENS02
CTACCTGTATGAGCCACCGGGCAACGTCCGACTCGCAAAAGGCGTCGGCGGCCGATATGGTAGCCGCCAACCCCGGTTAATTGACGCTCAACAAATCCAACAAGGTGCATCGTGATGTCTGCTCCTTTGATTGAGGGCTGGCGACCGGCGTGAAGCAAGGGACCAGATTGAGGGCCTGAGCAAACAGCCTGGTTTCCCTTGCTGTGTAGGCGCTGCCGTTATCGGACAGATGTTCGATGGCATGTGGGGCACGCGTGCCACCGAAGCGTTTCTCGACTGCTTCCATCATATCGCGGACGTCAGAACCGGAGATCCCGGCATTGGCGACGGCCGCCCACGAGATGATCTCTCGATCAAACGCGTCGATGATAAAAGCAAGGCGGACCACCTCGCCATTCCAGCAGGTGAACTCCAGGCCATCGGAGCACCAACGAAGGTTCGACCGCATCACCATGACCTTGCCGTCGTGGACGCGGCCCTTGCGCACGGCGGTGTGCTTCTCAAGGATCATGGCGTGGTTGGCCATGATGCGGTGGACCCGCTTGCGGTTGACGACCGGCTGATCGGCGGCCCGCCGCTGCCTGTTGAGTAGGGCAGCGATCCGCCGATAGCCATAAGTTGGCCTGGCATCCACCAGCTTGCGAATGGCAGGCAGCAGCTCGGCATCGTCCGCTTTGAGGTAGGGTCCGCGAGGCTTGGACTTGCCCTTCAGACGTTCGGAGAGATTAGAACGCGACACGTGTAAGGCCTCCGCCACCGCCTTCATCGGGAACCGCCCTTCGGCAACAATATCGGCCGCGATATCGGTTTTTTTGACTGGGCTTTGGAAAGGGCTTCGCGAAGAATCTCGTTCTCCAGCGTCTTGCGTCCGAGAATGCGCTCAAGCTCGCGCACTCGATCTTCCAGCTTCTTCACCTCAGAATTGCCGATTACCGGCTCGCCGGAGTCCACCGCCACCGCACCTCCCTCGCTCAAGAGCCGACGCCAGCGATAGAGAAGGTTTGGCGCAACTCCATGCCGCCGAGCCGCAGAGGAAACCGTCTCCCCTGGGGCATAGCTCTCCTCGATGATCTGCAGTTTGCGTTCCGTTGTCCAGCGCCGCCGCCGGACGTCACCGATCATCAGGTCAACCTGTCGAAACTCGTTAGACATAAGCCTATCCTCAAGCCTGTGCTTGAGCCTTCCTGCTTATGCTGAGTGTCCGGTCGAAAGTGGGGGCAGTTCAGCGGCCGATGAGTTCACGAAGCGTCGTCTGGCCATTGTCTCGGCAAGAATGCTCCGCTGCCGGATCAGCGATTCTTGTGCCATTCCTTCCGTAGCTCTGCGACTTTGCGATCCAGATCCACTTTGTACGGTCCGAATTTTGCAAAGAGTTCGCGCGCGGCCAGTGGTTGCAGCCCATGCTGCGCGATAAACTCATTCAGGTCGTAACGCGCATTCCAGCCACGCACTACCTTACTGTATTGCTCGTTGGTGTCTTCGTAGCGCATGGCAAGACTTTCAAACTTAGGAGCGCTGTAGTACGGTTCGCATCCGTCGAAGCACCAACTCGAGTGCCACCGAATTGGTTCCAGTGATGCTGGCCTCCTCAACAGCCAGCACTGCGCGCTATGCTAACAGCGCGCGCCGCTTAGCCCACGCCGGCTCATCAGAGCTGAAGGACATAATCGTTTTCGACGATCACGAACCAGTCGCGCGGGCGCTTTAGATCTTGCGCCATCCTGGAATCCCTATGCCTTCCTATCGCTGCGCTCCGGATTGTTATCGGCTCAATCGCCGCTTTCATGTTCCTCACCGGCCGCTGGACGGTGAATCGTGCCCGGCTCGTTGAGATGTGCCGCGTATCATCGCGGGCGTGTGCCGAGTCAGTTTGGCTGGCCCTCTGTGAGCGAAAGGTAAAAGTCCTGACGCATGAAACTCGCCCGTTCCAAGTAAAAGTCCAGACGCTGAAATTTCGAAGCTGAGGCGCAGCGGCGCGTTGGCCGGAAAAGGAGACCGTAAAGGATAATCGCAAGGTGTCCGGCTTGAAACGATCCGGGAGCTCGCTCGGCACTGGTTTGAGCAGTACAGCCCGGAAGGCGATACCATGCTGCTGATTGGCGTCAATGTCAGCGCTGGTGCCGCCTCGGCTCGCACCCAGCTTTATGTAACGGCCGATCGACCGAGGTAGGCGTCGGTCCCGGCGGTCCGCCGGAACCTGGGCATCTCCTCAGTTCTACACGGGGTTTTGCGGTCCCATGACCGGAAACCAACTCGGCATCGACACAGATATGAGGAGGGAACGTGGCAAATCATCCCAAGCTCCGTTGACGCGCGGCCCCTTCAACACCATCTCCTGCGGAATGCCCAAGACGAAGACAAAGAGCAAGGAAAGTGACGATCCCGAACTGATCAGGGAGTGGCCGCTTCCCGTGGTGGCGACCCTCGGATCTGATGTCAGGCTTAAGGGTATTCTGCAGGAAATCCGGTCCCGGCTACCATCCACGATCCGGAAGTCGCTGGATATGCAGCCAGGCGGGCTGATCCTCGTCATGCCAGAGACTTCGAAGACAGCCTTCAGAGCTACGGCATCGGCCGTCTCCAGCGCGTTGGACGGCATCGCAAACCTTCCGATCATTCCTCGAGAGATCGAGGATATTCTGACGATCACGGCATCAGAGCGGAAGCGCTGGCTCGCAGACGGTCGTCTGCCCAGCGCCGGGACGCGAACGGTGAGGCTACAAGGACGCGCAAGGAAGATCACCTTTCACATATTCGATCCTCGTGTCGTCGAAGATCTACTCGACCGTGGCGCCGTGGATGAGTGGCGAGAAGAAGATATAGCGGCGAAAGCGGAAAATCGCAGGCGGGCCGCGTATCAGGCGAAGTTGACGCGGTCGCTGAGGAAAAAGGAAAAAGTCAAACCAAGCGAGCGAGCCGACGAAGCCGCGACCGGCTTGAGCGGATGGGACGAATTCGGGAGCGACGGTCTCCTTCGATAGGAGTGCCGTCTGTGGAACTTTCCTGCTGGTTGCGGACGGGCCGCTCCCAGTTCCCGACGTAAGCACGGTGACAATTCGAGTAGAACGCGCCGACTTCCCGGTCAACGAGCGGCATGCTCGCGACGCCCCGTCGGCAGGCAATGGCGACCTCTACCGGCGGGGCCTTTCTTTTCCGCACACTGGATTAACTGAGCTCGGCCACCAAACTTGCCGGCGTTTCAGGCAACAGTGCCAGATATATGCGCCGGCAACTTTTGAAAGCGGTCTCGGGAGAGGCAATGGAAAAGCGCATACCCCACCTACGTTGCTGAGCGTGATCAGGGCACGCATCACGGTTTGAAATGATCGTGCTCCTTGTCGTGTTCAGAGGCTTGATAAGCGCCGACGGCTGGAGCCATTCCAGCGGTGGACGATAGGTCATCTTGAAATCACATTTGGGTGGACCAGGTTGTAGGGTGTTTCGAAAGCAACGGGAGGCAGTGATGGATTGCTCCGAAAGCTTTGAAATTCGGTGCCAGGCATGCGGCGCGCGAGAGCGCCTCGCATTCTCCGAGATGGAGACGAGAGAAGAGATTCAGTGCTCGGTCTGCGGGATAGTCCGGAGTATGGGAAAAGAGGATGTCCTGGAAATCTGCCGCGAAGCCACAAAGGCGACCCGCCAACGATTATGAGAAACAAGAAAGGCCCCAGATCCGAAACCGGTGGAATCCAGGGCCTTCCGTCTGAGCGTTCGAATTCACAGACGCGCCATCTTATGGCTGAAAATTGGGTCATTATCACGCCGTACCGACGCGGAACGCATGACGACATCAAGTCAGCCAAATTGGTAGGTCTCGAAAATCGGCTGACCGCCTTGACGCCCGGTCGAGCTGCTTGCCCGATCAGACCATATTCATCGCGTCCCGAGCTTGATCAATCGGCTTGCTCTCCTTAGAAACTTTTCTGGTGGGGCCTGTAGCTCAACGGTTAGAGCCATCGGCTCATAACCGATTGGTTGCAGGTTCGAGTCCTGCCGGGCCCACCATACTGTTCAACAAATGCCACCGATCACTCTGGCACGGAATCGCCACTCGGAGGTGCGCGACGGCGAAGAAGCTGCTCGCCGGCGGTCGTGAGCTACCGAAAGAAGAGACCCCGGGTCCGAAACGGGGAAGGACCCTTTCATCTGAGCGTTCGACTTCACAGACGGGATTAATTCGGCCGGACCGGAGCCGGTTTCAAGCCCTCATCGGCCACAGCGTGAGTGTGGCTCATAGCCATCGCCGCCGGAACCGTCTCAGGGTAGATGTTCGCTAAAGATTGCTGGCGGAGGACATACTGGTGAGGGATATCTGTTTGGCATCTTGCTTGTTCTCGCTGCCTTCATTGTCAGCAAATGCGAGCTAAGAGACCGTGAAACAAATCGGTGGAGGCTATCGTCCGGCGAAAATCGAATAGGATTCGCGTTGCTCTCGATTATCTTTATCGCGGCGTCAGCCCTCTATTTATGCCTTTGACGGCCGGCCCCTACGTCTCCGCGCACTGTCAGCGCTTCGACCCGAAGCCCAAGACGGTACCGCCCACGCCAGCAGGTAAGCACCAGGTCTCGAAACTCGAAAATCGGTATCGTGGCATGCCTCTAGCGTAATGGCGGGTCCAAACGCCCCTACGCTGTGCACCAGCTCGCTGTGCCGAAAATGTCAGGTGGCTGAATGGAGCTTCGTTGCTCCGACTTCTTTGATTGGCGCTGGCGCCAGCAACGTGATTGCTCTGATGGGGCCAAGCCTCCACAGTCATTCTTCAATGATTTCAGCGGTTGCGCCGTTATGGCCGCTCCTGAACTCGAAGCCTGGGCCTGAGACACCTTCATCGTCCCGGACAGCGACATGTTCAGGCCGGATCACGCTCACCTGGTCCGGTCATCGCATGCCCTGAGCACGGTGCGCAACTCGAAGAAGGTCGCCGGTGCCCTCGTGGATTTCCTCCGCTTCGTTTGAGCTCGCCGAGGAGCTTCGGGTTTCTCAGTCCCAAATCTGATAGCTTCATGATCACACTCCCATCAGATCGCCCTTTGGGGCGTCGCGCAATTTGTAGGATTCTCCAAAAGGTTCGGAACTAGTCGCCGCATGTGATAGTCTTAGAGCGGGCCCGAGCGATCCTTTCGCCTGCCCGGGCTTCTTGGCACAGCACACTCTTCGGCCCCGTTGGTTGCACGATGGGGCCATTTTTTTGCGTCAGGAACCTTCGGTGCCTCCGGGCGTTTTCTGTTGCCTGTGATCCCTTACCCCCGCGGATCTAGGCCGAGCTCCATCGATAGTCCCCGGAATGGAGCCTATGGCCACTATGCCGACCTCAGGCCCCGCTTTCCCCAGACGGGGCCGTTTCTTTGAACTGAGCGTCCCGGACCTAGGTCTGATAATCCCTCCGCAAAGGTCCTAATCCGTCGTCGGATCCGAAGCCCCCTGCGTTGTTGGTTGAGCAACCAACCCACGTGACCTCAAATGACGCCGAATGAAATCCCGGATTTCGTGAATGAGCTGATCGCAGCTGGCTGCGAGATCACCGCCATTGGCCGCGAGATGTATGTGATCGGTGAGGCAAAGGGGGCATCCGCAGAGGTTCGTCGAATAACAAAGAAATACGGGGAGAGAGATCCACTGAGGCTGGAGATTATCGCCGACCTCCGGTCGTTCGGGCGATACATAGAACAGGAGACCGAGGAGACGGGGCATTGACTGCGTTCTAACTGGAAGCCGCACAGCGTCAGCATGAAGCTAGTGCTGTGCATATGAGCAGAATCGTCTTTTCGCCATAGGTGCAATCGTGCATTGTGCGCGGCCGAGAGGAGGAAGCTCATGTCCTACGATTGGGAAGGCGCTAGACGTCAACGATACAAGCACGCACGGCTCTGGCTTTTCGTTGCCTTCGCAGCTTGGCTGGTCGCTCTGGCTTTATCGCAATAGGTGCGTTCGTGTGCACGTAGGTGCTTGGTTGCGCGTGGCCTGCCGTCGCGATTGGAACCTGTCGCCGCGATGGCGGTTTAGACAATGAGCCCGAGCGATCCAATCCCCTGCGAGGGCTCTTGTGACAGTGAACCTCCTTTGGCCCCGTTGGTTGCACTTTGGGGCCATTTTTTTGCTTCCCCCCCTACCAAGGCAGCATTTACGCACTACATGAGAGAGTGCGCATATATACTCCCCGCCCTCCGGGGATTGAAAGCGCAACCGATGCTTCATCATTAATGAAGCTCATCCTGGCCTCGTCGCGCCCCCACGACGAGGTCTTTGTTTTTCCGGCCTGGATTGGCGAATTGGACGATGTAGACCTTCGTATACTGCTCGTAGCGACAGTTCTCCTCCCCCATGGCTGAGAGCACAGGGTGTTTCGTCAGATAGCCGAAGAAGCGCAGCGGCGGGGGTGGACAATCGCGCCGGATAGGGCCCCGCATTACCCAACGGAGCTTCATTTTTGATGCTCCTGGAGCCGTTGCTGAACGTGATCGAGATAATCTCTGTGCCCAATCAATGGCCTGTTGAAATCCGCAAGCGCAAATTCCGTTCGTCGGCCATCCCGACATCCGTAACATCCCCATCTGCGCGCGCGAGCTAGAGAGAAAGGCCCTGCCCTTTCTGGTTACTTCGATTGTCTGCGCAAATATCAGCCCTCCTCCGCCCTCGCGGCGCACCACCGCGTGAACAGCACTTCGGTTCACGCGGCCCGAGCTAGGCGATTGCGGCGGTCATGCCCGTCGCGACCGCGCTCGGCATTTCCAACAAAAGTTCGCCGCGATGCCGGCGGCGTACGGATTGTTGACGCCGAGAACCGCCTAAAGACCAGCGCTGCCGAACAAGCCGCCAACGGTCGCCCGCAGGCGCGTCGTCCGCCTTTGACGCTTCCGGCGTCACGTCCGGCAGCCCGACCGGCGCCCTCGAGATCGCGAGCGTTGAGAAGGTTCCGGCAAAAATCGGTTCCCCCTTGTCGGTTCCGTTGACAATCTTGCTGTTCATGGGGTTTTTCCTTCAGGTGAGAAGATGCTAAAATGGTTGTGTCGTCGGCACGGAGGCAGCCATGGATTGCTCCGACAGCTTTGAAATTCAGTGCCAGCTGTGCGGCGCGCGCGAGCCGCTCACATTCTTGGAAATGAAGACGAGAGAACTCATTCAGTGCGCCCATTGCGGCACAGCGCGCAGCATGCAAAAAGAAGACATTCTGAAAATCTGTCATGACGCGGCAAAGGCTGTGACAAATGTCGTTGGTCAAGCTCGGACGTGCTCGGCTGTGCCTGGCGTTGCCACGCCAGCGCGAGCCGTTGCGCTCAATCAAGAACCCGATCCTCTACGATCTGTTTGAGTCCTACGCATTGGCAGCGCAGACCTTCGACAATCTGCGTAAGGAACGTCCACGCCGGGAGGAGCTGGTCGCCGAATATCAATCGCTCTGCCTCGACTTGCAGGCCGAGGTTATCTCACTTCTCATCCGGACCGGCCACGCGGGTCAGCAGGCTCTTGAGTTCAGGCTCGGCGACCATTGATGCCGCTTGGGATGGTGTCATCCAGGCAAGTTTGCGCTGCCGCCACTCGGGAAACCGCTTCTTGGTCCGCTTCACCCTTACAAGATGGACCTCGACCACTGCCGGCAGCCTGCGGCCATTGTCCAGCGCCTTGATATAGGTGTAGTGGCCAAAGACGCTCTTCTTGGCGCGACCCTTGACGCCAGCTTCTTCCCAGGCCTCGCGCTCCGCGACCTCGTGAGGTGAAAGACCCTGGATTGGCCATCCCTTTGGGATCGTCCAGCGCCCGGTCTCTCGTGTGGTGATCAGCAGGACCTGGCGCTCGCCGGGATGATCCCCGCGCACACAAAGCGCACCGAACTGCTCCAAGACGCCACCATTTACTATGGTCTGCACGTGATGAGCGAGGCGGGAGAGGTGTGACAGAGCTCTCTTCATTCACAAAATTTGGAGCGAGAAACGATTCTCGACAAGAGGGTGGCGGTGCCCTCGGAGAATGAGCCCCTGCCACGAGGACAGAGGCTCACTACGTCGGGATGGTGGACCTCTGAGCAACACGCAGGTGGGCAACCTACGGCAGACAGTCCACCCTTGAGAATATGCTTGAATCTGTTGCAAGCAAGGAAGAACTCAACGCCGCATTAACCTGCGATTGCTCAGTGTGGGGAGCAGTCGCTGTTGTCCCTGCAACGATCCCGGCGACTCTGGCCGCAGCCTCCTGGTACGAGGAGGCTGCGGCTCTGCGTTGCATTCGGACTCGCCATTCGGCGTCCAAGGGCGCATACTCCGTCCATCGCGTGACAGTAGAACGGGCTCCGGCGACCGGGAGATATATGCGCTTTCGCCGCAACTGGAGGAGTTGCGCTATGTTTGATCGAACGCAATCCGGATGCATTCTTCCTGAAGGTTTGACAGTCATCGCCACAGCCTTTGAAAAGGTCCTCAGCGCGCGCAACATCGATCGCGATAGCGATGAGGCAGACTGCCTCGCTCGTCGTGCCATCAGCCTCTACATGAACGGAATCCGCGACGAATGGGAGCTCGAATTCCGCCTGAGAAATTCCTGCCGGCAGTTTTCCGAGTATACGCCGCGGCATGCCGCCAGCAGCACCCAGGTTGTGGAACTTTTACCCCAATCGTCGGCCTGGGCGAGAAGCCTCACGTCATCTCCAGAGGAGGCAACCGCACTCACCGAACGAACGCTTCAACATGCGATCGACCACATAGCCGAGTTTGTGGAAACGTCCGACGTCAGAGGATGGCTGGTTCGGATTATGGTCGAACTTCGCCTGGGTCGGAGCCGACGCCGGCACTGCTCATAACGCGCTCCGCCTCTTCGACCGCTTTTCGCTTCTCGCCTCGGAGAGGGTTGCGCCCATTGGATGCAGAGCCAGAGACTCCTCCAGGGTGGCAAGCAGGGAACGCCGACGGTGATGCCTGTGATGCGATGGTTCAGGAGCATGCCGGCCTTTCCCAAACGCCAGAGGGTCCAGACGGTGCCCATGCTTTCGGCTGCGTAAGGAACATCGGGCGCAGGAACCCTTCCGTCAACCCTTAGAAATTGGTGCTTTCTCCAATGGTAAGCTTTTCGCCAACCACTGGCCCTGATGCGAACCGGAAGAAGGCAAAGGCGTGGAAACAGCAAATGCGCCCCCGCCACCAGAGAGGACGGAGGCCAGTAAGGTGAGCTTGCCTTGTTCGGAAACGTCCATCTTACGCAAGGGGAGAGGAACCCGACGCCATCGCCTTCGTTTTCGTTCAACAAGCGAGGATGCATGACCGAGAGCGAGCGTGTAATGAACGCCCATGAGATCCCGAGTTTTGTCGCCGAAGTGATTGCGGGCGGGTTGCGACATCAACGCCGTGGGCTATGGCATGTATGTGCTTGGCGACGTCGACGAGCTGAGACACCCACCCGGACGCGGTGACGGTTTGCGAGACTTGACGGGCGAAGGGAGAGCGGTCCGACGGCCGTTAGGGAACTGCGGCCGCGCTAGTCCGGTCATCAACATGCTGCAAGCTGCCGGCAATCTGCCGATTTCTGAACTGGAAAGAGTTGTAGCCGTACCCAGCCAATCCAGGCCTTTCCCGGAGGGGTCGTAGTGCGGTGCGTATCGGGCTTTGACATAGGCCTCATCGATAAGGTTGAACCAGCGATTTAGCGCTGCTGGAACCCGGCGCTACACACCTGTCAGCTCTTCAGGCCCTTCCTGGGCTATAGGCTGGCTTATTGTAGCCCGCATTCCCGTTTGTCGGTGTAGAGTAGCCCGATAACTCGCGCCGCTCGTAGCTATGGCCGTCGGGATCGCCTCCGGGTAGATATCGGCTAAAGATGGTTGGCGGAGGACATGTTGGGTGAGGGGATATCTGTTTGGAATCTTGCTTGTTCTCGCTGCCTTCATCGTCAGCAAATGGCAGCTAAAAGACCGTGAAACAAATCGTTGGAAGTTATCGTCCGCCCAAAACAGCATAGGATTCGCGTTGCTCTCGATTATCTTTATCGCGGCCACAGCCCTCTTGTTATCGCCTTGACGGGCGGCCTCTGATGGCGGGCCTTCGTCGTATTTCTCGCTATATAGGCGGTCGGAGCCTGATGACGGCATCGTGTGCCAATCGTCCAGTATGGCTGCGAGCGGGCGCAGACTGCTTTTACGCGCTACGTAGAGTTTTAAGACTCGCTTACACACGTTACTTCAGATAGCCTCCGGCGAGGAATGCAACCAGATCGGAGGGAATGATGAGGATTTCACGTCGCACATTCACGGCGTCTTCATGTGTAGGACTGGCAGCAGCATTAATCGGCGGCTCGGCGGCTGCACAGGAGGCATCAATCAGCGATGAACTGCTCGGCCGATCGGAATTTTGGACGGCTTTGGAGGCATACGTCTATGCGTATCCGCTTGTCACCATGGAATACACCCGGCGGGTGTTAACCAACGTTGCCCAACCGCACGGCACCAAGGCCCCGATGGGGCAGATTGGACGTCTGCGTGAATATCCCTCGGCCTCCTTCCGTGACGTGACCGCACCCAATGCGGATACGCTTTACACCTACGGGTTCTTCGACGTCACCGAAGAACCTTACGTGTTGACGATCCCTGATATGGGAGATCGCTTCGCCCTCTTCCCGATGCTGGACGGATGGACCAACGTCTTTGAAGTGCCGGGAAAACGCACCACGGGAATTGGCGCGCAGACCTATGCGATTACCGGGCCGGGCTGGTCGGGGACACTGCCCGAGGGGGTCAGCGAGTACAAGTCACCCACAGGCATGGTTTGGCTACTCGGGCGGATCTATTGCACTGGCACTCCTGAGGACTATGCCGCGGTTCACAATATTCAGGACGCGGTCAAACTTGTTCCGCTGAGTGCCTATGGAAAAGACTACACAGCACCTCCGGGGAAAGTCGATCCCGAGATCGATATGAAGACAGCGGTGCGCGAGCAAGTGAACGCGCTCAACGCGGTGTCCTACTTTACCCTCTTTTGCGAACTGCTGAAGACCAACCCGCCGGCTGCTTCGGATGCGCCGATGCTAGAAAAACTGGCGAGTATTGGGATCGTCCCGGGCAAGGACTTCGATGCAAGTAAATTGGATGTCATTCTTCAAAAGCGACTCCCGCAAATCGCGTTTGCCCGCATAATGCTGCATTTCAAGGATAGCGGCGGCGACATCCATGACATCAATGGATGGGCGTATACTACAAGAACGGGTCTCTATGGCACAGACTATGTGCAACGTGCCTTGATCACCGCGATCGGTCTTGGAGCCAACCGGCCGCAGGATGCCATTTATCCGACAAGCACAAAGTCCGGTGGAGGGTTGCTCTCGCGGGACTACAACGGTTCGGAGAAGTACGTCATCAATTTCCCGAAAGGTCATTTGCCGCCGGTCAACGGGTTCTGGTCGATCACCATGTACGATGCCGGTTATTTTTTCGTGGACAACCCGCTCAATCGCTACTCCATTAGTCCGCGCCAGGACCTAAAGGCGAACGCAGACGGATCTACCACCATCTACATCCAACATGAGTCGCCTGGGGCGGATAAGGAATCGAACTGGCTTCCCGCACCGAAAGACAAATTCATCCTGATGATGCGATTGTACTGGCCGAAAGAGGGCAATCCATCAATCCTTGACGGCTCCTGGGTTCTGCCTCCGGCCACAAAAGCCTAAGTCCCCCGGGGAAGACGCCTTCACGACCCCTCCGGTTATGGAGCTGCCCAATGGCCTCGCCCTCCCCGGCGAGGCCATACTTTTTGACGGCTGCAGCCTCTGAGTACAGCGTCTTATCCTTCGGGGCTTTTTTCTTTTTACCAGAACCCTAGCAGGCAGACATTTGTGCGCTATATGAGAGGGTGCGCATATGCTCCCCGCCCTCCGGGATTAAAAGCGCAACCCGTGCTTCATCGTTAATGAAGCCATCCCTGGCCTCGTCGGCCCCAAACGACGAGGCCTTTCTTCACAAGTAGTTGGTCCGACATGGCCGGGCAAAGATCCTAACCGCATTGCCGATTCTGATTCGCGTTGCCATTCCTAGTTGAGCGTTAACCGCATAGCTCCCGCACCCGCCGGGGCGTCAAATCCGGTGTTTGCTGATGCTAATGGAACGTTCTAATGCGTCCATTGTTATGCGGTCGGCCCGCGAGATCGGGCACCAACACTGACGCCGGGCGGGCCTCCAGGAGGCAACCATGATACGCTCGTTCCCTTCCCTTCTCCTTCCGCGTCGGCACCTGTTACAGTTGGGCCTGGGGGCGACCGTCGTCGCGGCCGCAATTCACCCCCACGCGTCCCGCGCTGACGAGCCCGCCGACATCTCGGACGAGGACATTTTCCAGTTCGCGCTCAATCTGGAATACATGGAAGCAGAGTATTACTTGCGCGGTACCACGGGCAAAGGCATTGACGATGGCGATGCGGGCTCCGACGCCGGGGACGTCGTTGGCGGCAAACAAGTGTCCTTCAAAACCCCCGCAATTGGCGAGTTTATGCGCGAGGTAGCCGAGAATGAGCTGGCCCATGTGCGCTTCTATCGTCAAACGCTTGGCCAAACCGCCGTCCCGCGTCCCGCAATTGATTTCGACGCCGGGTTTGCCGCGGTCGCCGAGGCGGCGGGACTGGGAAAGGATTTCGATCCGTTCGGCAACGAGATGCATTTCGTTCTCGGCGGCATGCTGTTTGAAGATGTTGGCGTGACCGCCTATGCCGGCGCGGCGACGGTGTTGAAGAACAAGGACTTCCTTGCCGCAGCCGCAGGAATCCTCGCCGTCGAGGCCTATCACATGGGTATGGCCCGCTCGACGCTCTACAGGATGGGCGAGGAAGCCTGGAAGGCTGCGAACGCCGTATCTGACGCCCGCGACAAGATCGATGGAGCCGATGACAAGGATCAGGGTATCCAAGTCGATGGCGAGGCCAACATCGTGCCCTCGACACCGGATGCGATCGCCTTTACCCGCACCCCACAGGAGGTTCTGCGGATCGTTTATCTGACCGATAAGGACGGTGAGCAAAAGGGCGGCTTTTACCCGAGCGGATTGAACGGCAAAATCAAAAGCACATGACGTTCTAGTCTGGTGGGCTTGAACAACATCGTCCATGCTTGCGGCGTGCCCCTATCGATGTTCTAGGATCGCGATAGGCGAACGTCACCCCGACAAGCCGCTCCTAATCTGTCTGCCCTCTGAAGGGGTTCTCCACGGCCGGGCGCTGAAGCATGCCTCATTGTCGGGGGGACGTTCCGAATGATTGGTCGCAATCCGCAACGGGGTCGCTGGATCAATATTCAATATTCCCGATGATACATTATGCGATTATAAACGCACAGAACGGGAACATCCTAGCAACTAGCCCTCCAACGAGCTCGTGACTAACCGCTCCCTTCAATCACTATGCACTTTCGCGATGGACACGATTTGGTAGTCGAAGCGGACTACCAATTCGTTAGGCACGGACGGTGGGTTTGCGCCTTCAAAGCAACCGCAGTTGTTCACGACGCTACACTCCAATAGCCGACTCTGTTAGTCGCATTTGAAGCATCGATAACCTCGCCGCATTATGGAGATTTTTTTGCAAGATGTTCTGCTCGAAAGGCGTCAGGTTGTGCGGATACACATCGATCAACTCTTACGATGCATCGCACCGAGCGCGCCACGGGAAGACGAGGCAATTTATGCCAGCATCGCGTTGCGTTTTCTGATGGACGATAACGCGCTGGGCGCCGTTGCTCATGAGCTTGGAATCGCCATCGAAATCGATGTCCCGGACTTCACCGGAACTCCGCTTACACAAGCGATTGTGTTCGCCGCAGGCGGCTACCCCTATGGTGGTCATGTAATCGAGGCTTATTATGCTTATCGTGCTTCCGGGCGTGGAAGTCCTCATCGCCAGCAGTTCGAAGAAAACGAGAAGGCGTCGCCCAGACGTCCACCCACGACAAAGCTGAAGTACACCAAGTTCCTCGCTACGCCTTGTTTAGGGTTTGCCGGTGAGATTGTCGATCGCGCGACACTCATCCGCTATGTCGCTAACAGGTGCGGCGGGGCGCACCACCATAGTTCCCGCATTAAGTTCGACGCGATCGACAATAGTCTGACCGATGTTGGGCACGGACTGCGGGTTCGCGGCGATGGTATGTCCGTAGTGTTCATGGAGACTCTTGGGACTGCATGGTTGTTGCTACAGAGCCCTGGCGTCACCGCGCTGCGGCACGCCTTAGCCTCCGATTGCGGACCGTACTTCAAGGCGGCCTCGGATATTCATTCCTAGAAGTTGTCGTAGGGAGTTGACTTGCCTAGTCCCGAAAGCGGACAAGCAGAGCATCGCTAGGGGCTTTATACATGAACAAACAGATCGACCCGCAAGACCGGAACCTTAAATCTCTCTTCCAAGACTTTTACCGCGTCCCCGATTATCAGCGGGAGTACGTTTGGGGAGAGACGGATCCCCGCGGTGAGGGTGGCGAAGAGGTCGAACAATTTCTGAGCGACATCTACAGCGAGTACCAGAATGCAAGTAAGAATGAAGCGCCCGAGTACTTCATCGGGACCGTTGTTGTTTGCCGCGATGCTAGCGATGTCTTCGACCTCATCGACGGTCAGCAGAGAACCACAACGGCCTACCTCACATTGTGCGCGCTCCGAGATAAGCTGATCACATTGAATGCAGTAGTTCCAGAGGAGCTTCCTGGACAGATAATCTATAGCTCCACCAACTGGCAGGGCGAGACAACGCAAAGCCTAAGGCTCGACCTTCAATACGAAGATGCCGGCGACGTCCTCAGAAAGTATGCGGAAGGTGCGGGCACTGACGCCCCCAGCGATGGGACGCGATCGATCCGAAACCTTTACAATGCCTATCTGACAATCAAGGAATTCATTGAGACCACGCTTAACAACGATCCAGCCGAAGTGCGCCGTTTCTACGGGTACTTTACCAACAAGGTGAAGATCATCCGGATCGAAACTCCGACCGTAGCCGTGGCGTTGAAGATATTCGAGACGATCAATGATCGCGGCGTGGGCCTAGACGCCATGGACTTGCTCAAGAACCTCCTGTTCATGAACGCAAAGGGTGAGGAGTTCAGCAAACTGAAGGCTGTGTGGAAGCAGCTCACCGATGCTATCTATCAGGCGAACGAGAAGCCGCTACGGTTCTTAAGATACTATCTGCTTGCGACGCATGATGTAGACGGAAGGCTCCGTGAAGACGCGATCTACGATTGGTTTAGGAAGAACGCTGAGCAAACAAATCATGAAAAGAAACCGCTCGTTTTTGCCGGGAAGCTGCTTGACGCTGCCAAGGCTTATGCTCACTTCGCGAAGGGCCGGAACGTCGCAGGCGAGGAAGAGGCAGGAATCATCAACACCCGCCTTCTCGGCGGAAAGTCCATAAAACAGCATTTCATTCTCCTGCTCGCTGGTCGATCACTCTCCCCTGCGAATTTTAGCAAGCTTGCCGTCGAACTAGAGAAAACTATGTTCGTTTGGCTACTGACCGGCACGTCCGGTAAAGAGTACGAAAGGCGCATTATCGAAGCTGCGCACCAGCTCAACAAGATCGCCGACGCGCAGCTTGAACTGTTTTTGGAGAAAACCTTGCGCGCCGAGCGTCAGACGCTGGCCGTTGAATTCCGCAGTAAATTGCTTAACCTGAAGACTTGGCAGCTCCGCGGCTTCCGTCTCCGCTATCTCCTGGCAAAGCTCACGCAGTATATCGACCTACAGGCATACGGCCCGAGTGCATCCCGCGATCGCCTGTCCGACTACACGGCCGGCGGAAACGACATCGAGCACATTTTGGCAGCGAACGCTTCCGCGGAGGCCGCGGCAGAGTTCGGCGAGGGTGCCGCAGACTTTCATATTCGGCAGTGTCTCGGCAACCTGCTACTGATCGAAAAAGCGATCAACAGGGCGCTCCAGAACGGCCGGTATTCCGGAAAAATCGCAGCGTATGAGCAGTCCAAATTTCTGCTAACGAAGTGTCAGGCAAATGCTGCCTTGCACGAAGTGGGCAAGGACGACAGGATTACGGCAACAGTGCGCAAGCTCGAAAGCTGGCAAAGTTGGAATGCGATTGCTGTCACTGAGCGTCAGGCGTTCTTGAGTAAACTGGCGGATGTTGTCTGGGACATCCCTGTGCATTCAGCATCGACCAACTGATAAGGAGCACAAGCGCCTGCGTGGCAGAGAGTGTCGCGTTCCAAGCGGAGCTCTCCATTTCTACGAAACGGCTGGCGAGCATGTGTTAGTTCGCGCTTCCAAAGGGATCGGTCGGCGGGCATGACCAGGCTGCCTTCGAAAAGCGCGAAGAAAGTCACATGCATCGGCGACTGAAACCTGGGCAGAGTTCTCCATGAAGCCTACCCTCCCCCAGCTACGCCCTCTTCCGGCTGAAATCACTCGACGATAGCTCGTGCGGCCAGTTCCGCTCTGATAAAGTGTGTTCCGGCGTGCAAGAAATTGGATGCCGATAAGGGGTGAATTTTGGACGCTGATTGACAGATAAAGTTTCTTAACGACCTTCATCTAATTCGCGCGGAGCGCCATTCTGAGCAGATCAGAGGTTGCGGAATATTGTGAACTCGGAGAAGACCCCTTGAACCGCTACCCACTTCGTTCAACTAGCCACGTCGCTGAAGACAAGGCGCTCCGTGTATTCATCAATGAGATTCCGTCGCACTGGGTCATTCGTGAGGTCACGCGCGGGGACTACGGCATAGACTGCCAAATCGAGATCCCATCAGCGAGGGGTGAAATGGTCGGCGACCTTCTAGCCGTCCAGCTCAAGGGCGTTGAGTCAATGAAGTGGATCGACGACGGGTCTGTCCGAAAGGGGCAGACACCCCCAATTAAAACATCGACTGCACGCTACTGGCTTGGCCTTTCGGTTCCAGTCTTTGTTTTTGTCGTCGACTTAGCTGTTGGTAGGGTATTTTTCACCCAGGCGCAGCACAGCCTCCGGCGGCAGTACGGGAAACTGGAAACACAGAAGACCCTTTCTCTTCCCATACGCGAGACCGACAATCTGTCGAATGATGGCCTTGTCACGTTCACGCGCAGCTATTTGATGCAGAAAGGTTTTGCTTCATTCTGTCTCTATTCAGAAGAGGTAGTTAGTCATGCTTTAGATTTTGCCCACTTCATCAAAAGGCATAGGGGGCAGCCTGACGCTGGGGCGGTGACGGTACAAACCCACCTGAGATTCCGAAATTTGATAAATGCGTGCGAACATTCCGCGTTGTACTCTAATTCGTTGTTCAACGTTGACAGTATGAAATATAACTACCGGGCGCATCAAAAGAACTTCCGAACTCATTATGCTGATCTACACAGTAACATTGTCGGTTATGCACTTACGAAGCTCTCGGACATATTCCCCGCAATTCTGAGAAGCATTGTCTGGACCATTGCTACCGACGAGCATGATTATTGGGAGCAGTACGACCCCATTTTTCTAGGTCTCTGTACGAGCGAATCAATTGCCCAATTGATTGATGAAGTCGAACTGAGCCTCCAATAGGAGGCGCAATGGCAACCACATACGGCTAGGAAAGTGGGGAGAGCGCGGAAAGTGAAACTTCCGAGAACGAAGGTGCTCAGTCCCCAGCGAGCAGGAGTTGAAAGAAAACTCCCTGCAGACAAGCTTGGCCAGTCTCCAAAGAGTTGTGAGGATGCCAGAAAAGGTTGTGCATCCTGCCTCGATAGTGACAACGTTGAATTGACCTCGAATCCCTCCGCTGGCCCTATCTAGCGACACAGCGGAGAGAGATTCGTGGACCAGGAAACGTCATATCAACTCAAGGCGGACGCAGCGATCCGAGACTTGCTCTTGGAGTTCGAATGCCAACCGATCCTGTTCGTCGGAAGCGGCATCTCCCGCCGCTACTTCGGTGCTCCGAACTGGCAGGAGCTGTTGAAGGCAATGTTCGAAAAGCTGCCTGCGGGAGCCGACGCCTACGAATACAATCGACAGAAGTTCGATGACGACATGGTGGCCATCGGAACGGTTCTTTCGGACATGGCATTCGAGTGGGCGTGGAAAGAGGGCCGCAATCATTTTCCGCCAGAGTACTTCTCTTCGAAGGTTAGCAAAGACGCCTTTCTAAAGCATTTGGTGTGCGAACACTTCGCTGCGATCACGCCAGCGCTTGGTGACATCCAAGCCCCTGACCTCGCCAAGGAGCTGGCCGCGTTCGCCGACATCAAGCCCCATGCCATTATCACTACAAACTATGACATGTTCCTCGAACAGGTTTTTGATGGTTACGAACCCATCAGTGGTCAGACAATCCTGCGATACAACACGAACAGCTTCGGTGAGATCTTTCACATCCATGGGGACATTTCGAAGCCAACTTCAATCGTTCTTACAAAGCATGATTACGACGAGTGGACCGAGAAGAAAAAGTACGTGTCCGCGAAGTTGTTGACCTACTTCGCGGAGCATCCTGTCTTCATTCTCGGCTATGGGATGGGAGACCCGAATGTGAAGTCAATCCTGCGGGACATCGGTGAGCTCGTCGCAGACGAAGACGGCCTCATTCCGAATGTCTACCAGGTGATCTGGAGGCATGACCAAATTGAGAAACACCCGCCCGATCAGGCGGTGTTCGGTGTCGACGGGAAGGAATTTCGGATTCACGCTATCCATACCAACAACTTCGACTGGATCTTCGAGGCGTTGAAGAGCCAGTCAGCGTTGAAATCGATTAATCCAAAGCTAGTTCGGGCTCTTGCGGCGAGAACAATGAAGCTTGTGCGTCACGACATTCCATCGGGCGCAGTGGAAGTTAACTACGAGACGTTGGAGAAGGTTGCTGACGAAAAGGACTTCCTGCCGACCCTTCTCGGCATCACAGTGGTCGACAATCCAAACCAGTCGCATCCGTTAACAATCACACAACTTGCTGATCGACTTGGCCTGCCCCACTGGCAGCCACTGAATAAGCTGATCCACCGCATTAAGGCAGAGAAGGGAATCGATCTTAGGTCGAGCGATAATCGCTATCACTGCAGGATCAAGACCGGCACAAAGGCCTCAAGTATGGCGCGTAAGTGGTCGCACGAAGCAGTGAATCTTTTCAGGAAGGTCGTGGCGGGAGAAGAATACGAAGTGGTGGTGTAGTGGATTAGGACATGGCTATTTTCGACGCTCGAATTCTAATCGTCTGCAAGACGTGCCCCTCCTCATCCGTGACGCCTCAACAGCACTGCCGCTCGGAAGCAAGCAGGGCATAACGAGCGGCAGCGATTGGCGCGAACCCGCCGGTGCAGGCTGTGTCACTTGCAAGAATTCATCAGCCGCTGCTGCAATCGCCAAGTTTCTTCCGCCGCCAAGATAGAACCAAATCTAGGACCGCATGGATCATGGGCTTAACATCTGAGATCGAAGTGCTGAACGCGGATCTCGCTGAGCATGGGTTAGTCGACTTTATTGCGCGCAACCAGGTTCGCATCGTTGATGAAGGCTACGACGCCTTGCTTGCAAACCTCGCCACAATCTTAAACAACAAAGGTGCGTCTTCGTTCACAGACGAGTTCGGCGATAGTTTGGAAAAGCTGCCAGGCCCTCGCTTTTTCCTCGTGCAACATGTCTTCTGCGATCTCATCCCTCGACTTGAACTTGACCATCTCCCGATCCTGCACCTGGTGGATAAGCTGGTTCGGCAAGGGGGTTCTGACATCGCTGCTGGTCAGCCGAATGTTGCTCTACGCAACTGGTGCGCGCTTGACCCGCGACGCTCTGCTGCGATCTACGCCGACGCGCGAAGCGGTGGTGCGCTGGCGCTCAGACATCTAACGTTTGCGCTGGAAGCACACAATGCAGTCGACGAAGCCATAGGTTTCGCGCATTGCGATTTGAAGGAGGCGCAGTTCGCAGCCGCGACTGCTTTGGGGCGTATGAACCTTGGGAGTGAGTTCAAGCGAGCGCTAGACACTCTCGTGGAGCTTGCCAATGCGGACGACGAGAACCTTTCTCTGACCGGCCTACACGCAGGCTTCAGTGCGACGACGTTGGCTGGCGAGAAGCTGTCGAGCGACCTGGAGAACGCTCTTGCATGGCGCATGAATGTGGAGACGCCCCAGACAATCTATCTTGCGGCGGACCTGCTATGGAAGCATCCAGCGGTGCTGACGCCCAGAGCCCTCCAGCTCTGCCTCGCAGCAGTGGAGGCAGTGGCTCCGCAATATGGTGGAACGGTCCAGCATCTTGACTTTGCGACGAGATCGCTCGCGGAACTGGGTCAGCTTGACCGCATGGTCGAATTGGTCGGAAAGATCTGCGATCGAACGAACGGGGCAATTTCACTCTCATCGTTTGGCGGCTTGTTACGGCAGCTCGAAGCCAACGGTCCCGACGCGCTTGGGCGTGCTGTCGTGTTCTGGCTGATCAACGGTGAGCTTCATATTCGCAATAGTCTCGCTTCGGAACTCACCGATATTGGCCGCGATGTGCCATCATACAGCGTGCCTGCGGATTGTCTTCCTGCCGATGCGGCGACGCAGTTGTTTTTGTGTCGCAAAGCCGTCGGCTGGTTCTTCAGCGACCCACTCTCAGCCGCTCCGATCCTTTTGAGCGTACTTCGTCACGGGTCGCGGGAGGTCGCTGGCGACGTGTGCGATCTGATCTTCGATCCTCTCCTGCTTAGCTACGGCGGGAAGTTCAAAGACTATCTCGAGGCGCAAACCCAAGGTGACGACGCCTTAAGCGCAAGCCTTCTCAAACTCATAGAAGCGAAGAACGCCGTCCATGAAGCAGCAGATGGAGTGGAGACGTTGGTTGAGCTTCGCCCGAGCGAACGGCAACATGAAGCGGAGCGCGCGCTCTGGCAGGAACAAATGAAAGACGGCATGGAAAGCGCCAACAAGCGGTCAGTCTTTGCAGATCTGTTTACGACGCAATACATCTTGTACGGTCGCTCATCGCTCTATGCTGTCGATCGCGGCGACGGCCACAAGGAATTGGTTCAAAGCGAGCTGAGTGCGTTCAGCGTCTCGGCGGAACTCCCACTCCTTGATATTTTTGACCCCGCTGGCCTTCGGCATTCGCTTTACCAGATGAAATTTGAAGAGCGGTCCGAATTATGAAACTTGTCGTCACCCACTATCTTCGGTCGTTACGCGAGCGCGACGAACTCGACGCCATCTTGCCGGATTTGCTGAGCGAGACCGGTTTTGAGGTGCTAACCCGTCCGCAGCGGGGCACGCGTCAAGCGGGTGTGGACGTTGCAGCAGTCGGGCCTGACACAGACCGTGATGGGCGGAAAACGCTTTTCCTGTTCACAGTGAAGTCGGGAGACCTCACCCGTGCTCACTGGGATGGGGCACAGCAGGCGGTTCGCCCCTCGGTGAACGAAATCCTGGATGACTACATCCCAAATCGCATCCCGCCGCAATATTCCGATCTCCCAATCGCAATCTGCGTCTGCATGGGCGGTGAGATGCGAGAAGACATCCGCGCGCAATGGAGCGGTTTCTGCAAGACGGTTGAGAAGCCCAACTTGCGCCTATGCGAGTGGAATGGTGAACGGCTAGCGGACCTGATATTGACGGGGATGCTCCGCGCCGAACTGGTCGAAGGCGAGCATCGTGGTCTCTTCCAAAAAGCCCTCGCCATGCTCGACCAACCCGACGTCGCTTACCGGCATTTCTCGCGCCTGCTCGAGAGACTATTCGCCGCCACGGGCGATGAGCGCGTTCGTACGCGCCAACTGCGACAAGCCTATCTCTGCCTGTGGATCCTTTTCGTTTGGGCTCGTGATGGGGACAATCTCGAAACGGCCTACCGAGGCGCAGAACTCCTGCTTTTGCGCAGTTGGCCCTACTGCGATAGCACTCGAGTCGAGAACGGCGTTCTGAAGCGCGAGCGGATGTCCCATTTCGAGCAAGTTCTCAAGCTCTATCTGATCGTCGCCCACCTGCTCCTAGTCGAAAAAATCGGTCCGTTCGCGAACAAACGATTTGCACTTTCGATGGGCGTTGGGTCGCGCAACTCGAAAGACGTGAACCTGGCCTTGTTTGAAACACTCGGACGGATTGCGTTGTACGGAATTTGGCTTCACCAACTCAGTGCGATGAACGAGGGTGCGTTTGCTGAGACCACGGATCGCGAAGCGAACCGAGTACTGGATCTCGGTATCGATGTTGTGAATGCGAACCCGACTTTAGTCGTCCCCGTCTGCGACGAGTTCGCTATTGAGATTGCCTTGTTCATTTACTTGGCGCATCTCCGTAAACGGCTGCATAGTGTCCGAGGCTACCTTTCCGCGATGGCAGAGCACCTATGGTTCGCCTTGAAAATTCGCGATGGTTACCCGACGCCTTCAACGGACTATCGGGCGATCCTTGAGCATCCCCAGAACCGAAGTGACGAATATTTTCAAGAGTATACGCGGGCGAGCATCCTCTACCCTGTCCTGCTGACTTGGTTGACCCTGGTCGGTGATCATGACCGGCGGGACCGTCTGATTTCAGTGCTGCGAGAAAGAACCCTGCACACGACTCACCAGGTCTGGGTGCCGGATTCGCTGACCGACGAGGTCCTGTGGCACGGCAATCGAAACCACGGTTTGGCTGTTCCGGGATTGCCAATAGAAGGCTCGATGGACAAGGTCTTCGAGGTCTTCAATGAGGTGACGAAGCAACATCCTATCGCAGAGTGCATCAGTGCTGTTCGTGTTGGCCTGACACCCCTGATGTTCACAGCCTGTCGACACTTTCGCATGCCCGTACCGATCCATCTTTGGCACGCCGGATTTGAAGAGTCTTCGGCCGCAGACCTCGGCGCGGGTGAAGAGTAAAAAAGAAGGAAACCTTGGCACGTTCGACAACTATAGAAAAAGGAAAGGCGAGCTGTTACAACCTGACGAAGATGATTTGCGGGGGTCGAAGTTGACCAGATTAAGCCAACGCAAGCGGGGATGCTCCGCACCAACCTGCGAAACCAGATTAGGCAGACCCCTCTTCCCAAGTGGAAGTCCCTGCTGCCGCTATTCGAAGCGGTGATGAATTCGTTCAGGCAATCCAAGACTTGGCTGTCGTTTTGCATTTAATCGGGTTCATCCTCAATTTCTGTGATTCAGCGGCAGCATTCTCGCCCTCATCAGTTCTGGACCGGCGCGACCGTACATTGCTCGCTTCAGCATCTTGAGGCGGTTGATCTGCCCTTCGGCTTGACCGTTGCTCCACGGGAGTTCGATTGCATTTTTGACGGCATCAATATCCCGGCGCAAAACGCTGGCGAAACGCATGATTGCCGTGAGCTCGGTGTCGATGGCATCGTCGATCCATTCATCCAGTGCGTCCGGGCTCCTGCTGCGCAAGATACCGTTGAAGCGCATGGCCAAGCCACGCATTATGGCGAACGCTCGAGAGCCCTGCTTCAATGCATTGACCTTTCTGGCCTGGCGATCTGTCAGCAAGCGGCGCGGCTTTATGCACAAAGCTGCGGCCACCACAGACGAGATCATATGGCCCGTGTCAGGATCGCGAACGGGTTCTGAAACATCCATCTCCGGAGGCGGCCCGTCGGGTTGAATGTTTTCGACCTCACGCCACACTTTCAACAGGCGCTCCAGATTGGAGCGGCTGCCCGTGTAACCGCGGTTCTTGATATCGTAAAACAGATGGCGCCCTACCCGGTTTCCATCTTTCCAGCATTCAGCCAGAAAAGCTTCGAAATACAGTGGCGATGTCGGATTCAATGCCGCCCGATTCCTGTCTCGAGGTGCATTGGAAGTAAGCCAATTCGCGATGCTGCGGCGCTCGTTTCCGGTCCGCCTTGCAATCTCGCTGTAGGTGAGGCCCTGCTGCCGCAAAGCTTGAAACGTGTCGAATATTTCCTGACGAGATTGCCTGTGCGCCAAGCGGGCACGGCGCTGTTGTGACCTGGCGCTGGCGATAGCATCTTCAGAGAGAATGGGTCTAACATTGGCGTGACCGTAGACGCTCATCTGTTCCTTGATCGCCTCCCTGAGATTTTGGACCAGATGAAAACGGTCAGCCACCTGGAGGGCTTGCGGGGCGCCCTCTCGGGCTGCCTGAGCATACAAACCGCAGCGATCTCGGCTCACGACCTCGATCGTTGGACGCTCTTGCAACCAAGATTTTGCGCTCTCGACGCTGCGGTCCTCTAAGATATCGACGACCGAATGACGCTCAAGATCGACCATAATCGTCCCGTACCGCGAGGAATGCCGCCAGCTCCAATCATCAATACCCACGACCCGAACAGTATCTTTTCGTGTGGACGCCGGATTACCGCGCTTCAATTGCCGCAAGATCGTGTCGTCGCTGACCGGCATGCCGAGCCGATGCATCAAGTGCTCTCCCGGACGACCGCCCATCCTGTGGCCAACCAAGTCCACAATTTCAGCCATCCGCTCAGTGCGTCGCATGTAGGGTGAAGCAATCTCAGGCACCCTGTCGGTGAAGGTTCGTCGCCCGCATTTCCGGTGTCGACACTGCCACCGGTTCAGTGCAAGCTCGATTTTCACAACTTGCCCTTGAACAGGCAAGTCCTGGAGGCGGCGGTTATGCCAGCCGTGTCGATGCCGGCTTTGCGTTCCACAATCCGGGCAGATACCGACAGGTTTCGCAGCGGCAGAAACAACCCAGTTTTCTTCGTCTTGAAGGGTAATACCCAGAACTTTGACCCCTGGGCCGGGTGACCATTTCAATTGCGCTCGCATCCCCGCAGATAGCGGTTGCGGCGCTAACACTCTGTTAACCACAGAAATTGAGGAAGACCCCTTTCAAGTGCCAAACGACAAGCAGCCCGTCAGGCCGCAGGCGGCGACCACAATAGTCGTGAGACACCACTCTTTGCTGCAAGCATCGCCCGCCGGGCCTTTTCCAAGTAAGGAGATATCCAAATGAAGGCGATCATCTTCGATGACTTCGGAGGCGCGGATGTTCTGCGCCTCGCCGATGCACCCATGCCTCAGACGATCTTCTGATCAAGGTCATGGCGGCTGGTGTCAACCGCGCTGATCTTCTTCAACGCGAAGGCGTCTATGGTGCTCAGACTTACGGGGACAGTGACATACTCGGCCTCGAGGTCGCTGGTGAAGTGACCGCCGTCGGAAACGAAGTAACCGGCTTTGCCGTCGGCGACCGTGTCATGGGGATTGTCGGCGGCGGGGCCTATGCCCAGTATGCGCGGCTCGACAGCGGGATGGCGGCTGCCATTCCGACCGGGATGTCCTTCTTCGAAGCGGCCGCAGTCATGGAAAGCTTCGTCACGGGCTGGGAGGCTCTTGCCCACCTCGGACAAATCGCAAAAAGCGAGATCGTTCTCATTCATGCTGCTGCAGGCGGCATCGGATCTGCGGCCGCCCAGCTTGCGATAGCGGCAGGAGCAACCGCGCTGGCCACCGCTTCGGCGGGCAACATCGGGAACGTGCTTTCGCTGGGCGCCGAAGCCGTGTTCGATTATCAGCGGTCGGACTTCGAGGCGGAGGTCGTCGATGCGACAGCATCTCGCGGGGTCGATCTGATCATCGACTTTGTCGGCGGGTCCTACCTCGCCCGCAACATTCGTAGTCTTGCTCCCGGTGGTCGGCTTGTCCAAGTGGGCCTGTTGGGGCGCGATGACAACGCCATCATTCCACTCGGCGTCGTGCTTCACAACCACCTGCGGCTGATCGGAACGGTCATGAAGTCACGGTCGAGGGCGGAAAAGAGAGCAATGGTCCAGCGCTTCACCGAACAGGTTCTGCCGATGATGGGACAAGTGCTTAAGCCGGTCATCGGAGCGGTATATCCGCTCGCGGCTACATCGGAGGCCCATCGCCGAATGGAGGCTGGCGGGTTGTTTGGGAAGATCGTTCTGACAGATTTTTATCGGTGATGCCGGATACGCGGTGAGCTCTTGGGCTGAGTGAGATTCCGAATTTCGAACCGACCCCACGATCGGGGATTGACTTCGACCCAAATCGTAGATATTTTATATCCATGATTAGGAGATGCAACATGAAACTGAGCGAAGGCGTAGAGCAGGCTATCCACTGCACGGCGTTTCTTGCGGGATTGTCTGAAGACGGCGTCCTTTCGGCGGCAGCCCTGGCCGAACTCCACGGCGTATCGACGAGCTATCTGCTGAAGCACCTGCAGGCGCTGTCCGGCGCGGGCATTGTTGCGACGACGCCGGGGCCGAAGGGTGGCTATCGGCTGGCCAAGGCGCCTAAGGACATTAGCTTTCTCGACATCGTCCTTGCGGTCGAAGGACCGGCGCCAGCTTTCCGCTGCGCGGAAATCCGCCAGCGGGGGCCGAACCCGCTGCCGCAGCGCTACTTTACCAAGCCCTGCCAGATCAACGCCGCGATGCTGAAGGCTGAGAAGGCCTATCGCGCAGAACTCGCCAAGGTGTCCGTTGCGGACCTTCTGGCGGATCTGGATGCAGACGACGACGGCGGAATCGCCGCACGAGGATGCGCCTTCCTCGAACTCCACGAACGCAAGACGGGCAATCGCGCCTCGTCATAGGAGAAAGCACCATGACCAAGATGAAGAAAGTCGTCGTCATCGGCGGCACGGGCCTGATCGGCTCGAAGGCAGTGAAACTGCTGCAGGACGCCGGCCACGAGGCCGTCGTCGCAAGCTCCCACAACGGCATCAACGCCTACACGGGCGAAGGACTGGCCGAAGCCCTCGCGGGCGCTGACGCCGTCATCGACGTGTCGAACATGATGTCCTTCGACAAGGCCGTCATCACCGACTTCTTCGACACGTCGAGCCGCAATCTGACGAGCGCCGAACAGGCCGCGGGCGTGCGTCATCACGTCGTCCTCTCGATCGTCAACGCGGACCGCCTGGCCGCTAACCCATACATGGCCGGCAAACTCGCCCAGGAAGAGGCCGTCGCAGCATCGGGCCAGGCCTACACCATCGTGCGTGCGACACAATTCCATGAATTCACGGAGACGCTGGTGGACGCGTACTCGGCCGACGGCGCGGTGACAGTGCCGGATATCGACTTCCAACCGATCGCGGCCGGCGACGTCGCCGCTGCTTTGGTGGAAGCCGCGCTCGGCGAGCCGAAGAATGGACCCGTCGATCTTGCCGGGCCCGAACGGGGACCGTTCGGATCCTTCATCCGGACCTATCTCAATGCCAAGGGCGACACTCGTCCGGTCGAGGCCGACGCGGCCGTAGACTACTTCGGCGCTCCCGTTGTCACCGGCTCACTGGTTCCCGGCGGAGACTCCATCAAGGGCGCGATCACGATCGCCGAGTGGCTCAGAGCATAGGCAGGAAAGAATGATGAAAGCCATATTCTATGCCGCTACTGCACTTGCGGTCTCTCTGACCACAGCGTCCGCTCATGACGTCGCCAATCCTGGACTTGCATATGACACGAAGGACGCGAAGGTGAGGCTGGTTTACAAGCATCCCCTCCCGGACGTTCCCGGCAAGAGCGTGAAGGGCGTTCTCGTCGAGTACGGCCCCGGCGGCTACAGCTCTGCCCATACGCATGCAAAGTCCGCACTTATCTACGCCACGGTTCTCGAAGGCGCGATCCTAAGCGCCGTAAACGGCGGCGAGACGAAGATCTTTACCGCCGGTCAGAACTTCACCGAACTGCCGGGAGACCGCCACGACGTCAGCGCCAACGCCAGCAAGACCGAGCCGGCGAAGCTGCTCGCCGTCTTCGTCGTCGATACCGATGACACCGCCCTGACGACGCCGCGCAAGCCGTAGCGCTACCTACCCGACCTACACCATCCCCTACTGCACAAGCAACGACGATTTCTCCGGCGAACGGAGAACCGTGTCCACGAGAAAGGAAAACAATATGTCCCGCATGAACTGGTCCGAAGTCGCCCCCGAGGGTGCGAAAGCGCTCTTCGGCGTCCATCACTACGTCACCAAGAAAACGAACCTGCCTGAAGAGCTGGTTCATCTCGTCTTCCTGCGCGTGTCGCAGATCAACGGCTGCGCCCATTGCATCGACATGCATAGTCGCGATCTGCGCAAGACAATGTCGGTCGATAAGATCACGCTTGTGCCGGTGTGGGACGAGGTGCCTCACCTGTTCAGCGAGCAGGAACGAGCAGCACTGGCCTGGGCTGAAGAAGTCACGAATGTCAGCCAGACCCATGCCTCCGACGAGGCCTATGCCGCCGCCGCCGCCGCTTTCGAACCGAAGGAACTTGTCGATCTGACGATTACGATCGCCGCGATGAACGCGTTCAATCGCCTTGGGGCGCCATTCAGGCTTCCGGTCGCAGCCAAGGCCTGATCGCGCCAGTAGCGCAACGCATAGGCACCCCCTGCCGGGCCGTCGAGGCCCGACAGGGTGTTCCGGCCTGCAGTGGCGGTGCGACCATCCGCGTCGCCCTCTCCCAGAGACAGAAGGTATTATCCGGATCGACCACTTCAGTGTGTTTCTGAAGGTGAGCCGCTGTTTTACCACTGCGTGATACCGACTGACCATAATGTAGCCGGTCGTCGACCGCCCAAAGGCCTCGCCTGGCGACATCGCAAAGCGCTAGTCTGCCGATATGCCTCAGCCTCGACGATCACCTACTGGCAAGCCGGTTAAATGCTCAGAAAGCAGCCAGAGCCGTTCAGCAGCCTGTGGATCCATGGCCCACGGGGCCACACCTCTGGTCCCATCCGTCTCTGTCTGCGGCAGGGCGACTTCGCAATCTTCGCAGTAGACGCCGCCAATGCCGTCGAGTTCGGGTCGCGTTGCTGCCCAGACGCTTGTTGCTGCTCCCTGTTCCGGCGTCTTGAGGTCGCGCGCGGGGTCGACCCGACGATTGCCATTCTCGTCGTAGACATCAAAAGAGTTGATCTCGTCTTCGGTAAGATGGCGGGCGAGATCGGTCAGGATAACGCCCGGATGCAATGAAAATGCTCGCACGCCAAGCGCGGCTCCGCGGCGATCAAGTTCCAGCGCGAACAAAGCATTTGCCGTCTTCGCCTGGCCATAGGCCTGCCACTTGTCATAGGGGCGCGTCTTGAAATCAATGTCGTCGAAATCAACCGGTCCGATTTGATGGCCACGCGAAGATACCGAGACCACCCGCGCGCCGTTTGCCTTGACAAGGGCTGACCACAGGCCTGCAACCAATCGGAAATGGCCGAGATGGTTGGTGGCAAACTGGCTCTCGTGCCCAGCCTCATCACGGGCAAGCGGCGTTGCCATGATGCCAGCGCTGTTTACTAGGATTGAGATCGGCATGCCCGTCGCAACGATCTTGCCAGCAAAGGCGGCAACCGATGCGGGATCCGCAAGATCCATCGCTTCGATAACAACATTGTCGATACCGG
Organism: Ensifer sp. ENS02; assembly: GCF_014851885.1. NCBI lineage: Bacteria > Pseudomonadati > Pseudomonadota > Alphaproteobacteria > Hyphomicrobiales > Rhizobiaceae > Ensifer > Ensifer sp. ENS02. Next base: position 29,254 of record NZ_JACVAO010000032.1, read on the forward strand.
CGAGTGTGCGTCCGGCCTTTTCGCGATTGCGGGCCGGTACGATGACATGAGCACCGGCACCTGCCAGCGCCCGCGTCGTCTCGATGCCGAGACCGGAATAGCCCCCGGTGACAATTGCCATCTTGCCGGAAAGATCGATGCCCTCGGTAACCTCGCGCGCCGTGCTGAATGCGCTGAAACGAGATCCAATAGGTTTCTGTTCGGACATGTTGTTACTCCTTCATTTGTGGCTCTGGTGTCCCGCCCCTATATCAAGTAGGTTCTCGGAGCCCCCAGCCTGCAGAATCCGGATTTTTGTCGTGATCGTCCAAAACATTCATGATCCCCTGTCCGACGTGCTCAGCGCCATAGATGCGCGGGCGCTGTTCTCCGTGCGATTTGCCGCCGGAGGCGCATGGTCTGTCGCTTTTCCACCACCGGGCTATCTGAAATTCAATGCGGTCCGCGAAGGCGGTGCCTGGCTGATTTCGAAGGGAGAGGCGCCGTTGCGCATTGAAGCCGGGGATTGTCTTGTGGTCAGCGGCAAGGCGTTTACGCTTTGCAGCGCTCCCAACGTGAAACCGATGGCGGCGGCAGAGGTGTTCGCAGGCGGCAATCTCGATGTCTCGGTGGGCAATGGCCGGGATTTCGTGCTCCTCGGAGGCAGCGTCAACCTCGACACCGTCGACGGGTCACTCCTGACTGACGCCTTGCCGCCGATCGTAGTCGTCGATCGCGAGGAGGCAGGACCGATTGGCTGGCTACTTGAACAGTTGGACCTGGAGTGGAACAGCACCGCGCCGGGAGCTCGCATTGCCTGCAACGACCTCCTGCGGCTGGTATTTATCCACGTCCTGCGTGCCTATATGGCGCGCCAGACAGCGCAGCATCCCGGCTGGCTCGCCGGCCTTGCGGATGCCCGCCTGGCTCCGGCACTGCGGGCAATCCACGCCGATCCGTCGCACCGCTGGACGGTGGAGGCACTAGCATCTCTCGCGGGCCAATCCCGCTCCGGATTCGCCGAAAAATTTCGCGCCACCGTCGGAGCATCCCCGATAGACTATCTCGTGGGCTGGCGGATGCGGCTTGCCGCCGCTCGCCTACGGCGTGGCAACGAGCCACTGCCACGGATTGCTCAGTCGCTCGGCTATGCGTCTGATAGCGCGTTTGCCGCCAGCTTCCGCCGCGTCCTTGGCCAATCGCCCGCACGTTACCGTGCCCTGTATCGCGAAAAAAAGCAGAGTGAGGCTGTCAAGTCGTGACTGCTGTCCTCCCGACGGGCCCGTCACGTACGTCGGGAGATACAACGGCAAACAAGTCGCCATTATCTGTCAGCGCTTCCAGTCCAGGACTGAGGCGAGCTGCTGTTTAACAAGAGCTACACGGAGTCTAATGTTCTACTTCACTCGTACCAAGACGCGACAGACTTATACTCAACCATATTGCCGAAACAAGAAAATAGAATGCTCCGAAGCCCGCATATCCGGCGACCGTGGAGATCAAAGGTTCCTCCGGCATTTGCGCTTGGTACATGAAGACAGCGCCTGCCAGAGCGGACTGGCCGCCGCTCAAGATCATCGCCCACTGACCTCCACTCGTTTTCCAACGCCGGAGGGCAGTTCCAAGCTGAAGCAGGCCTGAAAAAATCGCCCATAGGCCGAATGCGCCAAGAACCCAGTTCATGCTCGTCGTCAACGCGATGATCACGGCAATTGTCATGATCGAGCTTGCAGTGACATTGATCGCCTGGCTGCGGTTGACCGCCAAGCCACCGCTCCTGGCCGCGTCAATAACGTTCGCGGCGGCGTCCCAAGCCGGATAGGCGATCAGGAGTGCGGCAGTTATCGCAAATGATTGCTGCCCTATGGTCAAGGCAGCTGTGACCCACAACAACGAGAACGCCGCACGCGTGAAGTAATATTGCTTGAGCCATTGCTCGTTTCCGCTCGCGGCAAGGGAGGTCTGAACCGCCGCCTGAGATGGCAAGCATAGTAGGCCTTCCATTCACGACGACCGGCCTCCAGGGGTCATGTTCTAAAGCCGTTGGCCGCGGATCATCAACGTGAGCCCTGATGTTCTCAAATCCTGCAATTTGAGCGCGTTCGGCCTCGGACGAACTATACATCGGACGTTCCGGTGTCGTGCATCCGCTTAAAACCGTTAAGAGGATCGACACGCTGACGAGTGCGGCGTGAAAGGGCATTCTATAATTCTCTCGAATTGAGAGCTTTATCCAGTCACTCCGTCGGAGAGGGCAGCCACCGTTTGCCGGCGGCGCTGAGGAAGGATCTTCTGAGGCAGATCAAGCTCAGCCTACGACTTCGGTGTTTCCGGATCTGTGGCGGGAAGTTTTACAGCCGCCAACATGGCGCCTATGGCCGCCACACCCATCGCCAGACCGATCCACACGCCGTAGAGTTTTTGACCGAGAATCAGACCGCCGATCAGAGGCGATGCAATGTCCGTGAACGCTCCGAGCGATTGGGCGGAACCCATGACGACCCCTTGACGGTTTCCCGGCACATGAACGGACAAGGCCGCAAGATATGTTGGCTTGGCCATGGCATCGCCTGTGCTCACGCAAAGGACCGCCAATGCCAGAAAAGGCACCGTGGTCGCCAGGCTGGCCACCAAAAATCCTGTGCAGACCAGGCCGAACATCAAAAGGATCAGGTGGCGTTCGGAGAGCCCCCGGCTGAGCCAACCCAATACAACGAGCTGGACCAAGATGTTGATCACTCCGTCAGCCGCGACGATGATGCTGAGGTGCTGGGGGCCGAAAGGCTCCCCATTCCAGATGAACGTCTCCGCGAGGAAGACTGGCATTTGCGAGCTATAGATGCCGTAGGCAAGAAAATGGCATAACATCACAAGAACCAGGATGCGAACGACCGGCGAGGAAAAGATGGCACGAAACGAGATTTTCTCGCGTTGATATCTTGTGGTCTGAGGAGATGCTCCTTGATCTCGCTTGAGCGCAAACACTGTCAGCCCAACAGCGCCGATCGAGAGGAAAAGGGCTGCAAAGATTGGCATTGTCAGCGAAGTGTTAGAGAGAAACCCTGACAAGCCGGCGCCGCTAATACCGCCCAAACCTACGCCACCGGTCAGGATACTAAGGGCCTGCCTCCGATCCTCAGGTGTCGTGTGGTCAGCGACGTAACCTGCGGCGGCGGAGAAATTGCCGCCTGTCAGTCCAAAGAGAGCGCGCGCTACAATTACGACGAACACATTTGGCGCAATCGCGAGGAGAAGAAGACTCGCGGCTGCCATAAGTTGGCTCGCAAGCAGAATGCGTTTCCTCCCGAACCTGTCTGACAGCTGACCGAGGGTGGGTGCGGCAACAAACTGGATGAATGCTTCCGTCGCAAGGACAAGGCCGAAGATGAACGGGCCTGCCCCCAAGTCCCGCAGGTAGAACGGCAAGACAGGCAGGACCGACGCCATTCCAGCAGCATAGATGCAAACGATCAGAAAGAGTGGCGCCAAGGTTTGCCAGTTCCGGCGCATCTTGGAAGCGGTTTTCGGATACATGGTGTCGCTCATCCCCACGTCGCCCCCTGAGTAAGGTCGAAAACAGTACGCGATGTACTGTCGTCCTTAGGCCATGCCTTGTCGAAATCCGCGAACGGGACCTTTCTAAAATTGATGTCCAGATTGCCGGGGATCGTGGCACGCAGCACCTCGCCGGTGATTTCAACGAGCCTTTGCACGGATACGCTGCCAATTCCGCAGCCCATCAACTCGAGCGCTGACGCTCTTAACAAAGCACCCGGCAAAGAGATCTCAGAACTAGCGGCGGACCCCACCTGCACAAAACGCACCGGCGGCCGGTCGCGGCCAGCCTTTGCAGCGGCGGTCAAAAGGCACACCGCGCTCTTTCCCCAGAGATAGTCGATAACGATATCGATGCCTTGTTCAAATTCGTCCACCAATCGGCGTTCGAGGGCTTCCGGTTCTGCCGCGAGCTGGATGGTCGTGACGGCGCCACTCTGCTTGAGTTCGCCAAGCGCAATCGGATTTCTACCGGTTGCCACAATCTTGCCGGCGCCAAGCCATTTCGCGATCCGCACTGCGAGGCGTCCGGCTGTTCCGGTCGCTCCGTTGATCAATACCGTTTCACCCGGCTGCAAACGGGCCCGTTCTGTCAGCGCTGCCCAAGATGAAGCTCCCGGATTGGCAACGGCAGCGGCAGTAAAATCATCGAGGTCGTCTGGAAGGGGAACACAAAAGCGAGGTGCTGCGACCACGTACTCAGCCATGCTTCCAAACGGCGGTCGGGGAAGACCAAAGTAGACACGACGCCCGTCATCGAGCTTGCCAACGCCGTCGATTCCGACGACGAAGGGAAACACCTCGTTCGCGCTGTAGTGGGCACCCGAAACACGCGCCTTGGCGACATGGCTGATCGCGGCTGCGGTGACTTTGATCCAGTTCTCTCCAAAGAGAGGGGCAGGCGGGGAGACTTCACCCAAAACGGGTTCCCTTCCCATCGCCGCGACGATTGCCGCCTTCATCGGCGTTCCTCCTGCAAAGAGGTGAGGTTCACTCCAGCCAAATAGCTTTCTATGTCCTCGTCTCGTTCGGCATCGAAGACGGCGCCAACGTATCCGTCCGGACGGACCAGGACGCACTCTCCCGGCATCAGTGAGTAGGCGTCCTTGAAATGCTGCCACGCGTCGAAAAACTCGCCATCGGAGCCGATCCGGTGAACGTGCAATCCCGCACGTGACTTGACCGTCTGCTTTGGGAACTCGTATGCCAGCAAGGTCCAATGAGGTCCCTTCAGCAGATCGAAGACGCGGGTGATCTGTCCTCCGGCTCCGCGAAGGGGTGCATCTGGAGCACGCGTGCCGGCAGGAACAGAAGGCTGCGTTGCCGTGCAATTCAGCGACAGTCCGGAAAACGGATAGTCGATATCGAGCTGACGGACGTCCCTGCCGCGTCGCATCTCTCCTTGCTTCTGGGCGTCAAGCAGGCGGCTTGCCAGGCCGAGCATGGTGGCTGCGACCGGTCTCCTCTCTGCCTCGTAGCTGTCCAGCAAGCGAACTGGCGCGCCGCGCAACACGGCAGAAAGTTTCCAGCCCAGATTGTAGGCGTCCTGCACACTGGTGTTCAGGCCCTGGCCACCAGTCGGCGGATGGACATGGGCAGCATCGCCGACCAGGAATGCGCGGCCGCTCCGATAACTGTCAGCCAGGCGAGCGTTCATTTCGTAGTCTGAGGCCCAGTAGACAGCGCGCACGACGACGTCGCTTTGACCTGTGCGCTCTGAGACAAACTTCGTCAGCCCTGCGGGAGTGAGATCCACGTGCGCTTCTTGCGCGACAGGTCCCTGGATCTGGAACAGATCTGTGCCGGCAAGCGGACCGATCCAAATCTGCAAACTCATGTCGCCGCCCCTGGCGAAGCGGTGAGCGACCTCACGGGAAAGCCCGGAAAGATCGACGTCGGCAACGACAGCACGCGCATCAAGCGTGCTCCCGGGAAAACCGATCCCAAGAGATCGTCGCACGAAGCTCTTGCCGCCGTCAGCGCCGATCAGCCAGCGTGCCCGAATGATTTCTTCGCGCTCATTATGCGCAACAAAGGCAGTAACTCCGTCCTCATCTTGCTCGAACCCCTTCAACTCCAGACCGAATTCAACCCGGCCACCAAGTTCGGCCAGGCGCGAGCGTAGAATCTGTTCGGTTATGAACTGAGGAACCATGAGCGCCAAATGGTAGGGCTCCGCCGGCGTTGGCTGAATGATCTCGCCCATGTCAGTATCGCTGTAGCTTCCATCGTCCCGATAGGTCCGTTGGCGTGGATAAAGTCCGCCTGCTGCCACAGCCTTGTCGAGAATGCCGAGGTCTTCGAATATTTCCTGGGTTCTGGGCTGTATTCCCTTGCCGCGCGACCCGTGAAATGGCGCGTTCAGCCAATCGATCAATCGGAAGGAAACCCCGCGCCGCGCAAATTCAATGGCGAGCGTCAGGCCAGCCGCACCCGCTCCGCAGATGAGTACATCTGCAGCGAAATCATTTGTCATCTCTGCCTCCATATGTGTATTATGCACATAAATGGAGATGGGACCGATGTCAACAAACAATGTGCAAAATACACGCACCTCCGCGATGATGCGCGATCTTCACGGTGCCTTGATCGAGATCGTCAGCGCGATGAACCGCCCCCAGCGCGACGACGAACTCGTGCGTGAAGCAGGGATTACGCTGGATCGCGCGCTGTTTCGCCTCCTGATAGCCATCGAGCGTTTCGGGCCGATCGGCGTTGTTGAGCTGGCTGAGCGCATAGGGTTGGATTACACGACGGTTAGTCGGCAAGTCGGTAAGCTCGATAGCCTGGGTCTCGTCGCTCGCAAGGGAAGCGTTGCCGACCGACGAATTCGAGAAGCGGACATAACGAAGGAGGGAAAGCATATGACCGACAAACTCGATGCAGCGCGCGAGCGGATGTGCCGAGCGATCTTCGCTACATGGGAGGAGAAGGATGTTGAAGATCTGGTGCGGCTGATGTCCCGATTTGCCGAAGCGTTCAGACACGATAAGAAGACATGAAGGTCAAGGATCGCTAATCTATCGGAATTCTTCACCACTCATCACGACTTGTGGAAACGCTACCCAACGTCCAACGGTTAGGCAAACACGCAACGCGACAACGGCGAGCGCGAGAAGCAGGATGCCGACAGTGATGCTCGCGATGCGATGATTTAAAGTACCTTGCCGAGCATGAAGGGCGCCTGCGTTTTCCCGGCTGAGTCCTTTCCTTCGGTTGCGTAAGGAACATCGTGCGCAGGCATCCGGCAACCTTTAGAAATTCGTGCTTTCTGCATTGGTTTAGCTTTTCGCCAACGCGGAAGAAGGTGCGGAAGAAGGTAAGGTGTGGAAATCCACACTCCCGCCACTGGACGAAGGCCTAGTCAGGATGGCGAAAACACCTGCGAAACCCGCAGTGGGCTATCTCCGGTAAGCAATTCAGTTGTTATTGAGAGCGCGCTAAAATGACATCAAACACGTAACCTCGCCTTGCTCGGAAAGATCAATCTCGCGGAGGCGCGGAACCCGATGCCCTCGCCTTCGTTTGTCGTTCAGCAAGCGAGGCTGCATGACCGACAGCAAGCGTATCATGAATGTCCATGAGATCCCGAGTTTTGTCGCCGAGGTGATTGCGGCGGGTTGCGACATCAACGCCGTGGGCAACGACATGTATGTGCTTGGCGACGTCGACGAGCAGCAAGAAGCCAAAGAGGAATTGAGACGGATCGCCCAACGGTACGGCAACCGCGCATCCCTCAAGTCTGAGATTATCACTTACCTTCGGTCGATTGGACGGTTCGTGGATGTGACCTGGCCCAAAACTCTCCACTAGCGCCGGGACTGGACCCGCAACATCCGCGACCGCGTGTTCACCCGTTTGCATGATTGCCCGACACCACGGCGCGGAATAATTTCTGTGGCCGCAAAGCTGCGCGACGAGGGTCGAGTTAATCACGACAGAGGCTACGGCTTCATAGCGCCGGTCGCAATATGGTGGGACTTCCGCGCGGTCCGGGGAGCGATAAATGGGAACCTATCTGATAACCGGAGCAACCGGTGGCATCGGTGAAGCAATCTGCCGACGAATGGCCCCGCATCATTCTTTGATGCTGGTGGCGCGCAATCAGGCCAAACTCGATGCCTTAGCTGGGGATCTTGGTGGAACGCACCGGGCATGGGCGACCGACATAGGTGAGGATCGCGCCATCGATGCTTTCGCAGCGAGAATGGAAAGCGAGCATGTCAATCTGGATGGGGTGGTACTCATGCCACCGCAACCGCATGCTGATGACGATCCAATGCCCGCCCCTGACGTCTGGCGACACTTGTTTCAGGTAAGCTTCATCGGCCCGCTGGGGTTGCTGAAAGCCGCGATCGCACGCATGAACCCGGACCCCGCCCGGGGCCGGCGAGCCAAGATCGTCATCATCTCCGGCATCTCGTCAGCGCAAGTCCTGGGCCACTACGCAACGGCCAACGTCATCAGAACCGCTTGGATCGGCGAAGCCAAAACGCTCGCCTTCGCGCTTGGAAGCCGAGGTATTCACGTCAACACCCTGTCCCTCGGCGGTACACTTTCGCCGTGGTACCGAGACAAACTCGAAACGAAGGCGCAGAAGAACGGCATTTCCTTTGAGGCGCAGCTCGCCATCGAGACGGACAATGTTCCACTCCGCAAATATGGCGAGCCAGCCGAGGTTGCGATCGTGGTCGAGGGATTGCTTTCGCAGTTTTCGGATCACATGACAGGCTTGAACATCCTGCACGATGGCGGTTTTACTCGCGCCTATTAAGGGCGTGGCGCCGCCGACCTTGACACCCTGGCCGACCGGCACTTGAGTCACGAAAGCGCAAGACTGGTTCCCCAACCCGACCGTCATCAGGTCCATCATCCGGACTGAAACAACATTCCAATCGCCGTTTCGGCAAGGCAGAGGTTCGGCTTTCCATGTGACAGCAGCATTGTCTGGATGATAAACGTCAGTTCGAGTGCAACTGGGAATCGCGGAAGAAGACATAATGCTCACTGGTCGGGCCGGCTTCATGCGCACCATTTCGGATTGCGTGCTCCACAGAAATTCGTCACCCGTCAAAGCGTACGGATTTGCCGCCACCGCGGTCTTGATTGCCTTTGTCCTTCGCTATT
>NZ_JACVAO010000033.1:0-28366 GCF_014851885.1 Ensifer sp. ENS02
ACGGCCCTGTCCAGCGGAACGAAGACCATTGAGCCGATCGGCAAAAAAGGCCGGTCAGAACAAAACCGAACCCAAGGAAAGCCGCCAACTCAAGGCGTTCTGCCCCTTGCGTTCTTTCATTGGAGAAAGCGATGACGATTTCCATCCGTGACCAACTGGTTACTCTTGACCTGGAACTGCCCGCACCGACGTCTCCGGCTGCGAACTACATCTCGGTGGTCCGCACCGGTAACCTGTTGTTCATTTCCGGTCAGATCAGCAAGGCGCCGGCTGGTGAGATCATTGCAGGCACCCTGGGTGCGGACATATCTCACGAGCAGGGGGTGCAAGCGGCGCGTATCGCAGCCCTTAATCTTCTCGGACAGATCGCTGCCAATACAGACGGCTCGCTTTCGTCTGTCCGTCGCATCGTGAAGCTTGGCGTATTCGTCGCGGCAACGAGCGAGTTCAAGGATCACTCGAAGGTTGCAAACGGTGCCTCCGACCTGATGGTTGCGGTGTTCGGCGAAGCCGGGCAGCACACGAGGGCCGCCATTGGTGTCAGTTCGCTTCCCTCGGGGGCAGCCGTCGAGATCGATGCGGTTGTGGAACTGGAGCAGACCAGGTGCTGACCGACGCAAAAATCGACAGCCTGCGCAACGACACACCCGGCTGCGCCCAGCGAAGTCACTTCAATCACGCCGGAGCTTCGCTTCCACCGAGGCGGGTCACCGAAGCAATTATCGGGCACTTGATGCTGGAATCGACGCGAGGCCCGATGGAAGCTGCCGCACTGGTTGCGCACGAGCTCGCGATACTTCGTGCCAATGCTGCCAAGTTCATCGGCGCCGACGAAGGCGAGGTTGCGTTCGGTGGATCGGGGTCTGCCCTTTGGGGGAGCGTGTTTGCCGCGTTGCCACAGCTAAGGTCGGGCGAGCGCATTTTAATTGGCCGACAGGAATGGGGCGGTAATGTCGCATCGATGCAGCGTGCGGCAAGCCATGCCGGGGCAAGTATCGAGACCATTCCTTGCACGGAAGACGGCAGTGTCGATCCGAACGCTCTTTCCGCAATGATCGACGACAAGGTGCGCATGATCTCGCTTACATGGCTTCCTGCCAACGGGGGACTGATAAACGACGCCGAAGCCATCGGGCGGGTCGCCAACGCGGCTCGCATCCCATACTTCGTGGATGCCGGGCAGGCACTTGGTCAACTCCCAATCGACGTGTCGAGGATAGGTTGCGATGTTCTCAAGGCGGCCGGCAGGAAATACGTTAGAGGGCCGCGCGGAACGGCTCTCGTTTACGTTCGCTCCAATTTCCTTGAGAAGCTCGATCCCGGTTTCGTTGATGTGAGCTCCGGCCCTCTCGTGAATGGAAAAGTCGAGCTGAGGAAAGACGCTCGTCTATTCGAAACGTCCGAAGCGCCTATATCACTGCTCCTGGGGCTCGGCGAAGCGATCGCGCTGGCTTCGGAGTTGGGTGTCGAGGCAATCCAAGCCCGCATTGCCCTACTGGCAACCCGGCTTCGGGAAGGGTTGAAACGTATTCCGGCGGTTGAGGTGCGCGATCTCGGGGAGAAACAGTCGGGCCTTGTTTCTTTCACCGTGGAGGGAATTTCGGCATCGGTTGTGAGAAGCAAGCTAGCCGAGAAGAGTATCTCAATCGGAGCAAACGGCGTACCCTACACGCCCTTCGACATGACCGCGCGCGGACTGCAGGAGATAGCTCGAGCCTCGGTCAGTTATTTCAATACTGCGGGAGAGGTCGATGGCCTCGTCCACGCGGTTGAGCAAATCGCAAAAGATGTGATCCAATAGAAGGACGGAACCACGATGGATTTGGGAATAAGCGGTAAGCGCGCGATCGTCTGCGCGAGCTCGAAAGGGCTGGGCAGAGGCGTGGCGCAGAAGCTCGCAGAGGCGGGCGTGATCGTTACCCTGAACGGTCGTAACCGGGACACGCTGGAGGCCACCGCGAGGGAGCTTCGCGAGCTGACAAGTGCCGAAGTCTATGCCGTGGCAGCGGACGTGACGACCGTAGAAGGACGGCAAGAGCTTCTCGAAGCGGAACCGAAAGCCGACATCCTCGTCACCAACGCAGGGGGACCGCCGCCTGGGCTCTGGTCTGATTGGGAGACGAATGAATGGTTGAACGCACTGAACGCCAACATGCTGACCCCGATCTTGCTGATGAAAGCGGTTCTGCCCGGTATGATCGATAGGAGCTGGGGGCGCGTCGTCAACATCACCTCCGCCTCGGTAAAGTCACCGATCCCGGAGTTGGGCCTGTCCAACGCATCGCGCAGCGGACTGACCGGTTTTGTGGCAGGGACGGCAAGGCAAGTCGCGAAACATGGCGTAACGATCAACAACCTCCTACCGGGGTCACATGAGACTGATCGTGTAGCCGTGCTTCTCCAGCGACGGGCAGAAGTGAAGGGCATCTCAATCGACCAGGCGCGGCAGGAGGCGCATGCGGAGAATCCGACCGGGCGCTTCGGCACGATTGAGGAGTTCGGCGCTGCCGCGGCATTTCTTTGCAGCCAGTACGCAGGCTATATTGTCGGCCAGAATATTCTGCTCGACGGTGGCGCTTTCAGGTCGACGCTTGCTTAAGCTCCAACGTCTCACGGCATCGCGGACCTCATTTCCGTGTCAGAGGGTATTCGAATATTATCAAATACCCTTTGATGATCAGATCGACTTGAGTTTGACGCGCTGTTCCGGCTTCTCCGCGTCTTCCTTGCGCTCGCTGTATCGGTCGACGAGATAGGCCGACGCCTCAGCAGCGTGAATTTCATCAGCTCCTCGCAGAGGTCGACAACGCGGTCGTAGTGGGACGATGGCTTCATACGCCCATTTCCGTCGTACTCCTGATAGGCCTTGGCGACTGACGTTTGGGGATCGTGATCATGCGCATCCAGCGGCCGGGCAGCCGGAGGGTATTGATGGCATCGAAGGACTGAGAACCATCCGACTTGCATGACCGCAAGGGACTTCCCCTGCGTCGTACAGATCGAGCCGACGGACAGCGGGATCCAGTCGATCTGCGCCTTCATGATCCTGGGGCGCTCCGGGCTGCCCCAGACCTGGCCCTCCGACCATGCCGAAAGTTCCCGGCGTTCCTGGACCTTCGGATGGCGCACGGGTGCATCATCCGGAAGCGGTAAGCCGGAGGGATCAGATGAAGCACACCTCAGCCCCGAAATGCTCCCAAATACCCCCAGTGCGCTAAGGAGGCGGAAGGCGACGGCTCTTGCTTTTCAACCCACAAGCGTCCCAGCGATTAACTCTAAGGCCCTGGTCGTAAGTCGCCCTCAGAGCCTCACTTTGCTGGACGATCCCAGGCTCCATCCTCAAGACGGCGATCCTCGATCAGTTTCCCCACCTGAAGCAAATCGGGCGCATCCGCAAGCGTCCGCGCCAAAGCATCGTTCCGCGGATCCCTGCAGCCGAAATTGAAGACAAGCTGGTCAGAACGTCCGACCTCGATCCACGTCACCGAGACTGAAGCATGATCCGTGGCAAACTGTCTGCACCGCGCATGCCCCACGGTAATGGTCTCCGTTCCTTGTGGCCGATGCGGTGCGAGTGCCGACTGAAAGGTGGACCATTCCTTTGGCGTGATCGAGAAAGACTGTTCGCCATGAACGCTTGTAAAGCGCCGGCCCTCGAACATACCCCCGCTGGCGCTCACCTGGAAACGGTAAACGGGGCACTCGCCGAGACATGGTTTGCGTTCGACAATGATGCTCGGCGTCTGGCTTTGCTCCACCAGCAGCGCTGCCGCAGCCATTATAATCTTCGCAACCAGAATCATATCGTGCACCCTTTCAGGACCCTGGGCCGGTCGTCAGGTCCGCTCAACACGTGTGTCACGGGTCAGCATCTTTTGCGTGTTAAGAAGTCAACCTCAACCAATACGCAGTCCCAGTCAACGCCCTTTTGTGGCTGACAATCTTGACCTGTATCCGGGCGGGTCACGCGTCTGCCCTTAGCGAGGGGCCGGTCGGTTGGAACAAAACTCCCAAGGTACTGTTTACCTACAAATATGCAGGAGGATCAAACATGGCCGATATCGGGCTGCCTATTCCGAAGGCGATCGTCGATCCCACTAAAGATTTCGTGGGCATTCCGGCACAGCAGAGAAACACTGCTAAGGAAATCAATCGACTTAGAAAGCAGGTGCGTCGCTTGCAGACGCGTGTTGAGAACATGGGCATAGTGGCAATTCGTCCGAGGCGAAGGACGTATCGACTGGTAGGCGCGGCTGTAACCATTGCCTTTGCGGGGCTTTCATGGGCCCTTTGGAGATCACGCGATACGGCGACTTTTCGTCGAATAATATCGGTCGCGCTTCCGTTTCGCGATCCCGGCAACTTCTGACCTCTCGCCCCAAGGCCGGTTTTTCAAGCCAGGATCGCCCCCCGTCGGGAAGCGGCGACCGAGGACGCGCCAATCGGCTCCAGTACGGAGAATATCGATGGAACTCGGCCCGGGTCCGCGGGGATAATCGGGGCTAGCCGATCTCCCCAAGAGTCTCGCCGTCGCATGCGAAACGAATGTAGGCTGGCTTGGCGAAGGCGAACAGCTTTCTTGCCAATTCAGCGGTCGACAGCGGTGAGCAAGGTTACCGCGCGACGTTTGGAAGCCGACGGGTTGACGGCTCAGTGGATCGGTCGTCCAAACCCTCTGTTAAATCTCTGCCGCTAGTCTGTTTCAAAAGGGGATACGGAAAGGCATTTTGATGAGAGGCGCGGCGCCGGTGATGTATCAGCACTTCCTGAACAAGCAAGAGTCCTTCATGTACGATCGGGAAACCAACTTCCCAATGGAGGACACGCGGAACGATGCGCGCATCGAATACACTGAGAAGGGCATGACGCAACTGAGCTCTCGTCGCTGCGAGATCATCAAGCTTTCGAAAAGCGGCGCCCTGATCAGCATCCTCACGCAGTACACGCTGCCACAGAATTTCTACCTGGACATCCCGAGCGCCCGCATCCAGATGGTCGGCTGCCTGACAAAGCGGGTGCATGCTAACAACATTATCGAAGCGCAGTTCCTGCGCATGCTGACGGACCGCGACCTCAATCGCATCTTCGTCTACAGCACCCATCCGAACCACCGTAATCGCACGCTCGACATTTACCGCTAGAAAGCAAATCGTCGGCGCCGCCGCCAACGCAGCGCCTGCGGTAGCGACCACCAGGCCATCCCAAAAGGGAGCGGCGATGTCCCTCAGGGCGCCGAGTGACTGGGCAGATCCCATCAAGCACCTTGACGGTCTGCGAGCACATTGACGGACAAGGCAGCTCGGTAGGTTGCTTGGCATGGCATCGGCTGTGCCTAACCACCGCGCCGCCGGCAGAGGATATTCTTCACACGAAACACCTGCCATCGGACAGGCGGGACCTGTCCTTGGAGGAACAACAATCCGGCGCGGGGGTTTTCGACTCCAGTGTAAGGAATTTCCTGATGGGATGGATTGAGGTCGATCATGGCGGCTGACAAGCTCTCAACCTACAAGAAGAAACGGGACTTCAAGCAGACAAAGGAACCGAGCGGCGCGGCCGCTGTCAAGCCGGCCAATCGGCTTCGCTTCATCATCCAGAAACACGACGCGACGCGCCTTCATTACGATCTTCGCCTCGAACTCGACGGCGTGTTCAAGTCCTGGGCTGTGACGAAGGGGCCGTCACTTGATCCGCATGACAAGCGGCTGGCGGTCGAGGTGGAGGATCATCCGCTCGGCTATGGGGATTTCGAGGGCACCATCCCGAAAGGCCAGTATGGCGGTGGCACGGTCATGCTGTGGGACCGGGGCTATTGGGAGCCGGAAGGAAACAAGTCGCCGGAGGAAGCCCTGAAGAAGGGCGATTTGAAATTCGTGCTGCAGGGTAAGCGCCTAAATGGCAGCTTCGTGCTCGTGCGGATGCGCAACGACCGCGACGGCGGTAAGCGCACCAATTGGCTGCTGATCAAGCATCATGACGATCATTCCGTTGAAGAGAACGGCGCTGCCATCCTGGATGAGAACATGACCTCGGTGGCTTCTGGACGAACCATGGAGCAGATCGCAAGCGGCAAGGGGCGCAAGCCCAAGCCGTTCATGATGGCGAGCGGTGAGGTCGAGGCCGACGCAGTCTGGGATAGCAAGCGAGGGCGCGCAGCCGGTAAACGCAAAGAGCGGGGTCGGGAGGATGTGGCGGCGTCGACCGGGGTTGACTTGCCCGACTTCATTGCTCCGCAACTCTGCGAAACCGTGGAGCGCCCGCCGGCCGGGAAGAACTGGCTGCATGAGATAAAGTTCGATGGATACCGCATCCAAATGCGGGTCGGTGACGGTGAGGTCATGCTGAAGACCCGCAAAGGGCTGGACTGGACGGCCAAATATCCGGAGATAGCGAGCGCTTCCTCCCAACTGCCCGACTGCATTATCGACGGCGAGATCTGCGCGCTCGACGACAATGGCGCTCCGGATTTCGCGGCGCTTCAGGCCGCCTTGTCGGAAGGCACCACCGGCAACCTGGTCTATTTCGCGTTCGACCTCCTGTTCGACGGCGGCGAGGATTTGCGGCCGAGGCCGCTTACCGATCGAAAGGCGCGTTTGCAGGAGCTGCTAGCAGATGCGACCGACAATCCTCGTCTTCGCTTCGTCGAGCATTTCGAGACGGGCGGCGATGCGGTCCTGCGTTCTGCGTGCAAGCTTTCCCTCGAGGGCATTGTCTCGAAGCATGCCGATGCGCCCTACCAGTCCGGCCGTACCGACACCTGGGCGAAATCGAAATGCCGCGCCGGGCATGAAGTGGTTATCGGCGGATACGCCAACACGAATGGCAAGTTCCGGTCGCTACTTGCCGGCGTCAATCGCGGTGAGCATTTCGTTTATGTCGGCCGCGTCGGCACAGGCTACAGCGCCAAGAAGGTCGAAACACTGCTGCCAAAGTTGAAGGCTGTGGAAACGACGAAGTCGCCGTTCACGGGGATCGGCGCGCCGAAGAACGAAAAGGAAGTCGTCTGGGTGAGACCCGAGTTGGTCGCCGAGATCGAATTCGCTGGCTGGACCGCAGACGGGCAAGTCCGCCAGGCCGCCTTCAAGGGCCTGCGGGAGGACAAGCCGGCCGATGAGGTGGAGGCGGAAAAGCCGGCATCCCCCGCGAAGACCAAAACGCCCAAGCCCGCGCCGATGGTGAACAAGGTCCCGCGCCGCAAGGGCGCGAAAGCCGAGGTCATGGGCGTGCTCATCTCCAATCCGGACAAACCGTTATGGCCGGACGCCGACGACGGCAAGGCCGTCACCAAAGAAGAGCTGGCCCGGTATCACGAAGCGGTCGGCTCTTGGCTGATCGAACATGTCAGGGGCCGGCCGTGTTCGATCATCCGCGCGCCTGACGGCATTGGCGGCGAACAGTTTTTCCAACGCCACGCCATGCCGGGTACGTCAAACCTGCTGGAGCTGGTCAAGGTGTTCGGCGACAAGAAGCCGTATTTGCAAGTCGACCGTGTAGAAGGCCTCGTCGCCGTCGCCCAGATCGGCGGCATCGAACTACATCCATGGAACTGCGAACCAGGAAAACCGGAGGTGCCGGGCCGGCTGGTTTTCGACCTCGACCCCGGTCCGGATGTGCCGTTCGCGGCTGTGGTTGCGGCCGCCCGTGAAATGCGGGACCGGCTTGATGATCTGGGACTTGTCAGCTTCTGCAAGACGACTGGCGGCAAGGGACTGCATGTGGTGACGCCGCTGGCCGTGAACGCGCGTACGCCACTTTCATGGGCGCAGGCGAAGGGCTTCGCCCGTGACGTCTGCCAGGAGATGGCCCGCGATAATCCAGACCTTTATCTCATCAAGATGACGAAAAGCCTGCGGGAAGGCCGCATCTTCCTCGACTATCTGCGCAACGACCGCATGGCGACGGCGGTGGCCCCGCTGTCGCCACGGGCGCGTCCGGGCGCCACCGTGTCGATGCCGCTAACCTGGACGCAGGTCAAATCCGATCTCGATCCGAAGCGGTTCACCGTGCGGACCGTACCGGCGCTGCTAACGAAGACGATTGCGTGGGAGGACTATTGCGACGGACAGCGCGAGCTCGAACAGGCCATCAAGCGGCTCGGCAAGCACAAGGCTGCGGCATGAGCTCTGAACGGCAGGGGCGCCAAGACTACATAGGACGCATGAAAAATCACACTGTCCCCATCGAGCACCTGACCCGCCTTCGGCGCATCCGCGGCCTGGTACGGTTGATGGACACGGCGCTCCGCATTCCCGGCACGCGCGTATCGCTGGGCGCGGACTCGGTTCTTGGCCTTATCCCAGGCGTGGGCGATTTCGCAGCGGCGGCTATCAGCCTCGTCATCGTAAACGAGGCGCGCCGTCTCGGCGTGCCGAATGACAAGCTGGTGAAGATGCTTGTCAATGTCGGCTTCGACACGGTCGCAGGAAGCGTGCCGGTCCTCGGCGATGTCTTCGATATCTATTTCAAGTCCAACCGCCGCAATCTGCAACTCGTGCTGGACCACTTGGGCCTCGACCACGCTGACCTCGATCGGTAACGCCGGTCAGCTGCGGGTTCCAAGCGTGGCGATATCGAACACCGCGGCATTGTCCTGGATTTCGCGCAAGCCCTTATAGGAGGCGTGGCGCAGATTTCCCTCGACCGTCCAGCCGCGGAACTCGATCTCGGCGATCAGCGTCGGCAGCGCGAACACGTAATTCTTGCCCTTGACCGGCACGACCGGTTTCTTCGTCTTCAGCTTGTCCAATGTCTTGCGCAGGTATTCGGCATCCTTCGCCTTGAACCCGGTCCCGACAGAACCCACCGACACCCAGCTATCGCCCCGCCGGGCGGCAAGCAGAAGGCTGCCGATCCCGCTACGCGCTGCAGCGGACTGCTCATAGCCGACGATCATGAAGCTCTCACTTTGAACGCATTTGACCTTGATCCAGTCGCCTGTTCGTCCCGACCTGTATGGCCGCTCGCGGTGCTTGGCAACAATGCCTTCCAGCCCCATCGAACATGCATTTGCCAGCAGCTCGACGCCATCACCGTGCGCTTCTTCCGACAGTTGCACCGCGCCGCTTGCGCCGTCGAGGAAATCCGTAAGCAGATGCCGGCGAACCGAAAGCTCCGTCTTCGTCAGATCGTGGCCATCAAAATAGAGAAGATCGAATGCGACAAAGACCGCCTCCGTCGAGGCGCGCTTGCCGCCGCGGCCCCCGAGCGAGCGTTGCAGCGCCCCGAAGTCCGCATGGCCCTCCTTGTTGAGGACCACGGCCTCGCCATCGAGGATGGCGGTCCCGACGTCGAGCCTCTTTGCGGCTTCCGCGATCCGTGGAAAGCGATCGGTCCAGTCGTGGCCGCCGCGCGTGATGATCCTAACACCCTTCGGTTCGATGTGGATGGCGAGGCGATACCCGTCCCATTTGATTTCGTAGAGCCATTCCGGTCCTTCCGGCGGCGTCGGCCGCAGAAGCGCCAGGCACGGCTCGATGCGGCCGGGCATCGGATCGAAGGGCAGAGTGGGCTGGTCGCGATTGCGTCGGCGGACCGGCCGCGACTGGAGCGCAGTACCGGAGTCATCGAGCAAGGGTATGGCCGATCGGCGCTTCGCTTTCATGGCGATTCATCATGCGCAAGAGAGAATACGAACATAAGTGCCTTCCGTGAAGTTTTCAGGATGAGCGCTTTCCTTTTCCGCTCGCCGCCAAACTCTGGCGAAGAGCGTCCATGATGTCGATGACGTTGCTGCCAGCCGCGCCGGTCTCTTCCTTGGCCTTGCCCTTCTTCAAGGGCCTCAGCCCCTTCTTCTTTTTCGCGATAATGTCGAGGAGAGCGTCCTGCACGGGGTCGGAAACCATGTCCGGGGACCAGGTCTTGGTGTGCTGCTTGATGAATATCTCGACAAGGGGAACAAGATCAGGGTCCGATGCATCGTCGATATCCTCGAAATAGGACTCTTCTGGCCGGACCTCGTCGCCGAAGCGTAGTGTCCAGAGCACGATACCTTCGCCGCGCGGTTCGAGCACGACTGCCCGCTCGCGCCGGCCGATGACGAGTTTCGAAATGCCGAGCACCTTGTCGGACGCCATGGCGTCGCGAATGACCGCGAAGGCCTCATGGCCGACGGGATCGTCGGGCACAAGATAGTGCGGCTTTTCGAGATAGATCCACTCGATGCTGTTGCGCGGGACGAACTTATCGATGTCAATGGTTTTGACGGTGTCGAGCGCGACGGCATCCAGTTCGTCGTCCGTGAGAAGCACAAAGTCGTTCTCGCCGCGGGGATAGCCCTTTATCTCGTCATCATCCTTCAGCGGTTTGCGCGTGACCGCGTCGACAAATTGGGAGACGACGCGATTTCCGGTCTCTTTGTTGAGCGTGTGAAACCTGACTTTTTCGCTCTCCGACATTGCTGGCGACATCGAGACCGGGCAGGTGACGAGCGAGAGCTTCAGATAGCCTTTCCAGTATGGGCGCGGCGCCATGATCGTGCTCCTCAGCCGGCTTTACGCTGTCCGGAAGTCGAGCCGCGCGATTTCGAGGCCGCGGCGCGCGACGCCGGCTTGCGCCCGGCGCCCTTGTTGGCATTGGCGGCGGGTCGCGTCAGTTGACCGCCGCCGGCCTTCAGCATCTTCGCGCTTTCGCGTAGGGCGGCCAGTAGGTCGTCCGGTTTGGAGACCTTGACCTCCTTTCGCTTCGGCAAGGCCTTGCCTTCAATTTTCGCCTTCACCAGCTCAGCGACCGCCGTCTCGTAACGATCGTCGAACGCGGCCGGGTCGAAGGTTCCTTTCTTTGTTGCGATGATGTGCTTGGCAAGATCCAGCATCTCACCTTTGATCCGCAGCTTCGGCACCTCCTCAAACGCCTTCTGTGATGAGCGGACTTCGTAGTCATACTGCATCGTGGTGGCGATCAGGCCTTTGCCGTGGGTGCGGATCAAGAGTGTGCGTATGCGACGAAACAGGACCGTGCGCGCGACCGCAGCGACCTTCGACTTCTCCATTGCATCGCGCAGCGCGGTAAAGGCGTCTGACGAAACCCGGTCGGTCGGCACGAGATAGTAGGGTTTGTCGAAATAGACGTCGTCAACGTCGGAGCAGGGAATGAAGGCTTCGATCTGCAGGGTCTTGTCGCTGTCCGGAACGGTAGCGGCCACCTCCTCCGGATCGATCATGATGTACTGGCCGTTTTCGATCTCGAAGCCCTTTGTCTGATCCTCCCGCTCGACCTCCTTGCCGGTGTCGCTATCGACGAAGACACGGTTAACGCGATTGCCGGTGCGGCGGTTGATGGTGTGAAACGCGATGCGTTCCGAGGTGCTGGCGGCCGTGTAGAGGCCGACTCCGCAACTCACCTCGCCGAATTTGATGAAGCCCTTCCACTGGGCGCGATGACCGGCCATCTTTAAAACTCCCGCCTCGAGGCAACCAAAGCGAGTCAAGCGAATCACGAGCGAATTTGTTCCGCCTCGAAAGGAATCGAAAATCAATAACCTAGGCATGCGTTGGCGCCCTTTTTAACCAGTCTCGACCATGGCGCTGATTCGCTGCATCTTTTCGGGGCGGCGTGCGTTCTTCCGAAGCCACAACTGGAAGGGAGATGTCATGACGAAACGTGAATTCGTCGATAGCAGAACCGATAGGCGCTATATTCGGCGCCGCGGGAAACGCCAGTTCAAGGAAAGTATCGATGTGAACCGGGTCCCCGTTCGCCGATCAGCGCACAAAGGCGAAGACTGAGGCAAAACCCGGCAAGGCGGTCGCGGAGATTGGCATAGGAAGCATTGGCGCCCGGGCCGCCCTCTGTCGTAGCGACGGGTGATGCGATGACCGACGATGTCGAGATTGATCATGAAGACAAAGGGGCCGGCGAGCGCGTGTCGGTCGCATTTCCGTTCGACCGTATGACCGTGCAGCGGTTTCGCGAGGCTTTTCCACGCGCCCGCTGGAGCGACCGGCGAAAGGCCTGGATCGTCCCCGGCACGACCGCGCGCCGGCGCATCGATCGCTGGCTGGCCAGGGAAGACGCCCGCGTCGATCCATACGCAGAGGGAAAGGGCAGGGATGCTTATGCGTTCGAGCCGATCCTCAGCCCCTATCTCAACGTCGACAAGGACGGGTTTCGCATCCGGACGCCTTTTTCACGCAAAGTGGTCGAGGAAATCCGGCAGGTTCCATTTGCCCGTTGGGATGGCGAGCATAAGGTGTGGCGGGTGCCATTCGCTTCCTATGATGATCTTGTCGATCGCTGGGGGGCTATCGAGGCGGAAGCGCAGCGAAATGAGCCTGAAGAAAAACGCAAGCGCGCCGAGGCGCGCAAGGGAACCTACGAGGAAAGACTGTCCCGCCGCCGGGCGGTCGAGCGCAAGCGCCGGCGCATCCCGCTTGCCGTCGATGATTTGCCCCCGATAGGTCGGCCGCTTGCGACGCCGCTCTACGGGATCGTCGTAGTTGGAGACATAACCGGTGAGCTGGTCGATTGCCATGAGGTTGCCGACCTTTATCCACACATCGCCGGGGATCACGTTTGGGGCCTATGGCGAACGCCTTCGCTGGAGGAGCTGGTGCAGTCCTGGCCCTCGAAAAGGGCGCCGGAAGAGCGTGAGCGCCAGCGCGGCTGGTGGCTGCCCACTCTTGAGGAACTGCGCGAGGCGCGGCTGACCGCCAAGGCGCGCGAACGCAGGGCCAGACAAAAGGCTCAGGCCTGAATTCAATCCGATGGTGGTTCGATCTCGATGATGACCGACCCATGGCCGGTGGTGTGCTCCAAGCCACGAGGGCTAGGTGGGACACTCGCCTTGCTGAGCCAGGGCGCAAGCGCCGGGCTGAGGAGAAGATGGTCGATACGCAGGCCGGCATCGCGCTCACAGGCGCTGCGCCAGTATTTCCAGAAGGTGTAGATGCGTTCCTTCGGATGAATATGGCGGATGGCGTCGGTCCAGCCTTGGGCTAGGAGATCGGCATAAGGCTTTCCTGACTTCCGGCCGGAACAGCGCGTCGTCGCGCCAGCGTTCCGGTGCGTAGACGTCCAAAACCGTCGGGGTCGCGTCCTTGGTTTACAAAGGACCTTCAGTTCGTTCGATCGTTATCGCCACCGCCGCAGCCACCCGACCGCTCTCGAAGGCCGCCGGGCCGTCGACGTCAAGACGACGACCGGCTCCCGCTTCACAGCGGATGCCGTCGTCCTCGCTTATCGTTGTTTTGGGTATCCATTCCCGAACGACGGGAAGGTCCCCTCATGGCACGTATCAGCAGGACCGGCCCCTTCGCCGCATATCGCCGAACTCATTGTTGCCCTCGATCCTGATCGTCCATTCCACAGCCATCGTCGCCTGCTGCATCGAGGCAACCAAGAGGCCCACCAGCACTGGAAACGCCCTCAAGAAAAGTTACCGGCCTAGTCAAGAGCGCAGCCATATAAGGCGATGATCAACTTGGATCGGCGCCCATGACAAGTCCCTCGATGTCGTGCTTTTGGGTAATCGGCACGAGCTCGTCCACGACGCGGCAGACGAGGTGCTTCTTGCCGATTTCCGGCAGGGCATCGTACCAATCCCGCGTGACCATCATGTCGTGCAACTCTGCATGCCCGGCGCCCGGCCTGTCCACACCCAGCACCATGACGGGTCGTGCAATAGGGGACTGATGCTCCGTGCCTCGGTGCACCGTCAGCGCCGAGCGGCAGGAAATGTCGCCGCGCTGCGGATACTTGCGTGTCGCACGCTCTTGAAACCGGCCCCAGAGCGCCTTGGCCGGGAACATTTCGTGCTTCCATTCCCGGCCATCGTCATATTGCGTTCCCGGCGCCACTTCGAACGGCCCCATATCCTCGGTGACGTCAACGCCGGTGAGGTTGAAGGCAAGCGAGGTAATCTGGCGGTCTCGATAGGTCTCTACGGGCGAGGGGAAGTCGCGATGCCACGGCTGGTATTTCGCGCCCTGGAACGGCACGTCGAGGCCTATCTCCACGATCTGGTAGTCCGATCCAAGCACGTTGGTGCAGACATCCACCACCCATGGATGGGTGATGAGATCCACGAAGCCGCGGAAGGCCTGGGGATGGATTTCGACATACCAGCGGCGCGGTCCCCGGCTGACCGCGCCGCCGGGCCTTTGAATGGCCGACCAGAAGGCCGTCATCATGTCCTCGTGCATATCGTCGGCCCATGCCAGACTAAAAGCACCCTTCAGCCCGATGATGCCGTCTGCCGCCAGCTGGGCCATCTGCGCAGCAATATCGTAGTCGGGTGCTGGCTTCGTTTTCATCCGGTTCTCCTCCCAATTTTCAACAAGGCTACTGCGACTAATAAATATTAGTCAATGGCCGATTTTTATTAGTTGGTGTAGAGAGGGCAAAACGGGGGCGACATGAGCGGTGGAAAAACGAAGACGCGCGTAACCATGATGGATGTGGCCAAGGCGGCCGGCTGTTCGCAGGCGACGGTCTCGGTGGTTCTCAACAATGTCACGGACATCAAGATATCGCCTGAGCTTCGGGCGCGCGTGCTGGATGTCGCGCATAGGCTCGGCTACGGGCTTGCAAGCCCCATCCGTCGCGCGGGCCTTGAGGATCTTCGCGGCGGCTGTATTGGCTTCATCGTCGATCAGCTCGCGACGACCCCGGAAGCCGTCAACGCCATCGAGGGCGCGCGGCACGCTTCCTGGGAGAACGATGTTACAATTCTCGTGGCGCAGACGCAGGGACGGGCCACGCACGAGCGCAAGGCGGTGGCCAGCCTTTTGCAGGCCGGTGCGCAGGGGATCGTCTACATGTCCGTGTTCACCCGCCGCATATCGCTCGATCCGGTCTTCGAGGACCTTCCCGTTCCGCTCGTGCTGCTCAACTGCTATACCAGCGATAACCGTTTTCCCGCAGTGGTTCCTGATGAGGTGACCGGCGGGCGCATGGCGACGGCGACCCTTATCAGGAAGGGGCATACACGCATCGCAACGATCGTCGGCGAGAGCTTCATGGAGGCGGCGCAGGATCGCCTCGCGGGCTATCGTGAGGCGCTGGCGGAGGCGGGCTTACCCTATGATGACGGCCTGGTGGCCGAAGGAAACTGGACGCCGACATCCGGCTTCGAGGCTACCCAAAAACTCCTGTCGCTTCGAGAGCCGCCGACGGCGATCTTCTGCCAGAACGACAAGATGGCGATGGGCTGCCTAATGGCGATTGGCGAAGCAGGTCTGCGCGTTCCGCGGGACATCTCTGTCGTCGGCTACGATGACGACGAACTGTCGCGCCATCTGCGACCGCAACTGACTACCCTGGAGCTTCCGCACCGGCCGATGGGGGCCTGGGCGATTGAGCACCTTGCAAAGAAGCCGCGCTCAACGCATCACAGCCTAAAAAAGCTCGGATGCACTTTGGTCGTCCGGGGCTCGGTCAGTCGTAAATCGGCCTGACAGGATCAAGGCGATGGGTAATTATTTCAGCGGACGAAAATCTTGGAAATTGCGCTCCAAGAGCGCGCGTGTTGCTCACCCGCGTAAGACGGAAATGGCCAAGAGAAATGCATCGCCCCTGAAACCTTACCAGCTATCCCACTCCGAGCCATCGGCGCGCGTCGCCAGTCTTGACGCCTGATCCGGCGGCGCGTGACGTCACGACGTGGCTCTTGTCTATTGCGGTAATCGGAAATGGTCGTCGATGAGACGGCGGTGGCGAGTGTCCTTGTGCCAGCCGATTGCCTTTCGGTAGCTGCCGAAAAGCTGCCTTTCATGCACGCCTTCGACGGTCAGGCCGTGGACGGCCTCAGCATCCGGTTCAACATACAGCGCATCGACGGGGCAGTAGAGTTCGCACATGAAGCAGGTCTGACATGCATCCTGACGCTTGATGAGCGGCGGTCCTTCGCGCTGTGCTTGGAACACGTTGGTGGGGCAGACCTGGACGCAAAGATTGCAGTCGGTGCATGTGTCTGTGTCTAGAACTTCGATCATTATTCTGCTGCTTGCTTGTATACGCCGGGATCGACCGCTTCGTGCCGAACGGCGATGTGGTCGAGGCCGCTGAGGATGAGCCTGTGGTGTTGGGCGGGGTTTTGCGTCGGATAATCCTCCCGTCTGTGCATACCGCGCGTTTCGGTACGAGAAAGCGCCGCGCGATACATGAAACGCGCCGTTGCCAGCATGGCCTGCGCCTGCCGCAGCTTGAGGGAATGATCCTCGTTGAGAGGGGTTGCCCGTCCGACGTTTTCCCAAAGCGCGTCCAGCCGCTTCAGAGATGCCGAAAGGGTCGAATGCGTGCGGAAGTAATTGATGTCGAGCGGGAATACCTCGTTCTGGACAGCCTTGATGATCTCTGCCGGGTCGATGCCCTTCGTTTCAGAGAGCGCGATGCATGCCAGGCCGAAATCGGTAGCGCTTACCCGCTGCAATGAATAGGACGCGGCAGCCGCGCCAGCAAAGGCACCTGTGGCGATCGCCCAGGCCGCGTTGTGGCTGCCACCGCCGGTGAACCCGCCGCAGATCGGCTCGCGGGTGGCGTTGTCGCCAGCGGCGTAAAGCCCCGGAACAGTCGTTGAACAGTCGAGGCCGGTCAGCCTCAATCCACCTGTACCACGGACCGTACCTTCAAGCCTCAGCTTGACTTCGAAGAAATCGGTAAAGGGATTAATGCCGCGCCTATCGAACGGAACGAAGAAGTTCGGCTGCGCGCGCCTGAGGATCGCCTTGACCTCGTCAGTCCCGGCAAGGTCCAGCCGCGCAAACACCGGCTCCGAAAGCAAGGTGCGGGCGATAATCGAGCGCCCACGGGCCGAACCCGCTCCCTCGATCAGGCTGTGGTCCTTCCGGTAGAACTGCGCAAAGCGGTAAAGCGCCGTCTTGGTGATCGAGGCGAAGGCGGGCGAAATCGCGTAGGCGGAGGAAAATTCCATGCCCGAGAGTTCGGCGCCAACCTCCGCGCCCATCAGATAGCCGTCTCCGGTCAAGACGTCGCAGCCGAGTGCCTTGCTCATGAAGGCACAGCCGCCAGCGGCAAGAACGACGGCGCCGGCGTTCACCACCCAATGACCGCCGGCCTGGCGCCGCAGGCCGCTTGCGCCGACGACGCGTCCTTCCAGTATCAGCAGTTGCGTCGCCGGATGATGATCGAGAATGGTGATCCCGGCATTCCTTACCCGGCGCCGCATCAGCCGCATGTATTCCGGCCCCTGGACCGAGATACGCTGCTCTTCGCCGTCGTCGTTACGGGGGAAGGGGTAGCCCCAGTCCGCCAACCGATTAACACTCTCGAACGTCTTGTCGAGGACGGGCACCATCCAGGAACGTTCGGACAGATAACCGCCCATCGCCTCGCGGCTGGCCATGGCTGCCTCCCGTTCCGCCGGGTCCGGCGGCACATACCAGATCTGGGTGCCGGCCGAAGCCGTGGCACCGGAGCTGCCGCAATATCCCTTGTCGACCAGCACGACCTTAGCGTTGCTGGATGCAGCTTCGATGGCGGCGCAGCACCCGGCGGGTCCACCGCCAATCACGAGCACGTCGCAACCGATTTCGACGGCGGCGACGCTTGCCTCACCTGACTGTTGCAATGGCACACTCATGACAGGGATCCTTTCGACGAAGAAATATCGTTGCGATTTAAATCTATGCAATGCATAGATTTTTGAGTCGTTTTTGCCGGAGCCCGCCCATGCCTCTCGCCAGCCTCGCCATGTATGTCAGTCCGCCGCCCATCGAGGAGGCGACGCGGCTTTTCTGGAAAGCATTGGGGGACCGATTGCGTGGGTATGGCCTTGATGCGCCCGGGGCGCTTGACGAGACCGTCGCCTACAACGAGGCGTGGTTCCGTCCGGACCTGCTGTTCGGCCAGACCTGCGGATATCCCTATGTCCAGCACCTTCGCGGGAGGGTTCAACTGGTGGCGACGCCCGTTTACGACTTGCCTGGCTGCGACGGCCCGCACAAATGCAGTTTCATCATCGTCAATGCCCGGTCGTCGGCCAGCTCGCTCGACGATCTGCGCGGGATGCGTGCGGCGATCAATGAACCGGGCAGCAATTCCGGCTACAACCTGTTTCGAGCTGCGGTGGCGCCACATGCGGTCGACGGCCGCTTTTTCTCGTCGGTCATCGAGACGGGCGGGCACCGAGCAAGCATCGATGCCGTAGCGAGTGGCGCGGCCGACGTCGCGGCAATCGACTGCGTTACGTTCGGCAACACACTGCGCTTCGATCCCGATCGCGTGGCCGCGGTCCGTGTTCTTGCGGAGACGACGAAGGGACCCGGACTGCCCTTCATCACATCCGCCTTGACCTCGGCCAAAGACCTCATGATCCTGCGGCGTACACTGGCGGAGACGATCGGCGATCCTGAACTCGGCGGCGTCTGTGACACGCTCTCGCTCAAAGGCATCAGCCTCCTGGGCGATTCCGACTACGAGGCACTGGCCGAGCTTGATCGGGACGCTGCACGCCATGGTTACCCTGCTATCGTCTGAGGGATGACGGCCGGCCTCACGTTCCGACGTCCCAATCATCATGATCTCGGGCGTTGGAGACGCCGATAGCCGGGCGGACGCCATCAGTGTCGGTGCAGACGACTATGTGATGAAACCGTTCAGCGTGAAGGAACTGCGTGCCCGCGTCCATCGCCTGCACGAGGCGCGGATAGGCCGCAACGCTTTGCGGCAGAGCGTTGCTTTCAAGATCGGCAATATCGATTGCGACATCGGACGCCTGTCCATGGATTTCGGCGGCGCCAGTCGGCCGCTGACCGCACTCGAAGGACGGATACTGCAGGTCCTTCACGACAGTGTTGGTGAAGATTGCCCGAAGTCTTGCATTGCAAGGCAGGCGCTCTTTCGCGAGTACGATCCGCGCGACAAGACCATCGACGTCTACATCAACCGGTTGCGCGGCAAGTTTGCGGAACTGGATGCCGCCAGCGGCGCTGCCATTAAGACGATCCGCGGCGTGGGCTATCGCCTGAGCGATATCCAACAGCAGGGATAATGGAAAAGCCTTATGCTTCAGTGTGAAAACCGTGATGTGATTTCCGCGAAAGCGGTCGGTGCCAAAGGATATCCACCGGATGAGTCGGCTCGCCTCAAGCGTCTGAGAGAATTGTCCATCGTCTCAACCGGCCCGGATCCGGTGCTGGATGCGCTCGTCCATGCCGCCTGCCTTGCGGCCGATACGCCGATCGGTCTCATCACATTGCTTGACGGCGAACGCCAATGGTTCAAGTCGAAGCGGGGCAGGGGACAGGTCCCGCAGAGCGGACGCTTTCTGCGACTACACAATCCGGTCGTCGAGGCCCTTCGTCGTGCCGGATGCCGCTCGCGATGTCCGCTTTGCCGAAAACCCTTTCGTCACCGGAAGCAACCGGATCCGTTTCTATGCCGGCGTGCCGCTGGAGATCGAGCCAGGGCTTCGGCTCGGCTCGCTCTGCGGTCTCGATCAGGTGCCGCGACGCCTGGGGGCGGACGTGCGCGGTTTGCTGGATCGGCTGGCGCGTTGCGCAGTGGAGCGTCTCCTGCAATCCGAAGACCGGTATCTGTTGTCCCGGATCGACCCGGGCCGGCTCGATCGTGCGAAAGCCGACAAGGCGGCGCTGGCCATCGCGGAAGAGGCGCTCGCACAGGGTCTCTTCGTGCTCCATTACCAGCCGAAGATTGCGCTCGATACTGGACGGCGCGTCGGCTTTGAGGCACTTCTAAGGCTCAAGAAACCCGATGGATCGGTTCTCGGCCCCGCGACCTTTGCCGCGGCTCTGCACGACCCAATACTCTCAAGGCGCATCGGCAGCCATGTGCTGAAGAGCGCCGTCGCACAAGCCCAGGCGTGGGAGACGGCCGGAGTCGATTTCGGGCACATCGCGGTCAACGTTTCGTCGTCGCAGTTTATCGCGTTTCCGGGCAGCCCCTGCCTTGTCGATGAAATCCTGGCCGCGACCCGGTCGGCAGGACTGTCGCCTCGGCATATCCAGATCGAGGTCACGGAGGGTGTCATGCTGTCGGAACAGGGCGGCGACATCGGCGTGCAGCTTGAGGCGCTGCGTGCAGCCGGC
Organism: Ensifer sp. ENS02; assembly: GCF_014851885.1. NCBI lineage: Bacteria > Pseudomonadati > Pseudomonadota > Alphaproteobacteria > Hyphomicrobiales > Rhizobiaceae > Ensifer > Ensifer sp. ENS02. Next base: position 20,004 of record NZ_JACVAO010000033.1, read on the forward strand.
TTTATCGTCGCGTTTGACGATTTCGGCACTGGCTTTGCTTCCCTCGTGCATCTGAAGGAGTTTGCCTATGACCAAACTAAAATCGACGGTTCGTTCGTGCGTGCGATGACCGCCGCGAACGCCGATTATGCCATTGTGAAGGCCATCATAGATATGGCAATGGCGCTGGGAAAGAAGGTCGTCGCCGAAGGCGTTGAAACGGTGACAGAATTCCACGCACTACGAGAACTCGGCTGTCACTATGGCCAGGGATTCTTTTTCGGCCGACCCGTCGGCGCCTCTGATGTACGGTTTTTTCCCGCCTAATGGACGGGACCGCGGGCTACCTCCCACGCATTTGTCGCGCCATGCAGTAGTTGCTTTGTGTGTAGCCGTCGGAAAACCTACGGTCTTAGCACAGCCGCTCAAATGTCCGCTTGGCCGTGTGCTGCTGCTTCACCAGTCCTCCCACGCGTCTGTCTGAATGTCATTGATGAAGACGGCAACGCTCGACGGCTTACCCGCCGTCTTCGTCCTTGTGTAGCCCGGCGGCAGCGAGAACCGACATTCGCTCGGTTTTACGCAGCAATGTCCGTCAGCGCGGCTTTGATGTGGTATCGTCACCGCCCGCCCGCTCTGCCGAGGCATAACGATGACCGACCACCTGCTCACTCAAAGTCTGTCGATGATCGTGGTCTCGGCCGTTGCCGTGGCGTTCTTCGCCGCACTGCGAATGCCTGCCGCCATGGGCTACCTCCTGGCGGGTCTTGCGATTGGTCCCTATGGTCTGAACCTCGTGGCACTCGGTGACGATACGCTCTTCCTCGCCGAACTCGGCCTGATCTTCCTGATGTTCATGGTCGGGCTGGAGTTCTCGCTGACCACCCTGCTGGCAGCGCGCACCGACGTCCTCTTGGCAGGCAGCCTGCAGGTGGGAGGGACCCTGGCAACGATTGCCGCCGCGCTCTGGTGGCTCGGGCTTGATCCCCGCATCGCCATTCTGCTTGGTGGTGCTGTGGCGATGTCATCGACGGCCGTTGCCATGAAGCAGCTCGCCGAGCAAGGCGAGATTTCGAGTCAGCATGGACGCTTTGCCCTTGGTATCCTGTTATTCCAGGATATAGCGACGATCCCCCTGCTTGTCGCCATAGACAGTTGGTCGAGGCGAACATCTGTTGATCCGTTCGATCTCGTGGGGCGTCTCGGGCTAGCGGCGATCGCACTCATCGAAGTTTCCATCGTCGCCCGCCCGCTCGTCCGCACTGTCCTTGCCGGTGCTTCCAAGTCCCGCTCGAACGACTTGTTTCTCCTAGCGGCGCTTTTCGTTGCGCTCGGGGCCGCCTATCTCGCTCATCTTGCTGGGCTGGCTTTGCCGATTGGCGCCTTCATAGCTGGTATGGTGATTGGCGGGAGCGATTTTCAACACCGAGTCGAGGACGATTTGCGCCCGTTCCGTGATGTGCTTGTCGGTCTGTTCTTCGTCACCGTGGGCATGCAGATAGATCTCCGGCTGATCGTGGTGTTTCCTTACGCCATCCTCGCTTGGTGTGCGGTCTTTCTGTTCGGCAAAGCGCTCACTACCTTCGTTGTTGGGCTCATGCTGCGCAGGTCCGCAGCGATCGCCCTCCGCGTCGCAGTCATCCTTGCCCACGGCGGAGAATTCGGCCTGCTATTGTTGACCCTGGCCATGAACAGCGGCCTGCTGCCATCCGAGATCGGTCAACCGGTCCTAATTGCCCTTGCGCTCACGATGGGTCTAGCCCCACTGCTGATTCAGCGCAGCGCGTTTATCGAACATCTCGTGGGTAATCGGCGCTCCCGCGTGGCCGCAACCGAGACTGCGCTTCGCACAACATGCGAGGCGCTCGATCGACATGTTGTGCTGTGTGGATGCGGACGTGTCGGCCGCCTCGTTGCGACCGCGTTTGAGGAGGCGAAGATACCGCACATCGCCGTTGAGTCCGATCTCGCGCGGTTCAAAGAAGCCCAACGACACGGCCACACTATCGTGCACGGCGATGCCGCGCATCGCCGGATTTTGTCCGCCGCGGGCCTCGCAAGGGCCAGGTTGGTCGTCATAACTTTTGACAGGCACGCCGCCGTCGAACGAATCCTGAAGTTTGCGAGCGAGCAGCAAGTGGCAATTCCCTGTGTTGTCAGTACGGCTGATGACTACGATATCAAGACTCTTGTCAAAGCCGGCGCGAAAGTCGTCTTTCCTGAAAATCTTGCGGCCGGTTTAGCGCTCGCCGACCAATCGCTTCTGCTGTGTGGCCTCACGCAGGAAGAGGCAGGGCGGATCATTACCACGCTTCGCGCTGAGCTAAATCCGGAGCTGCGGGAACGGGTCGGAATCTGATCGTGCTGTTAGTGCGAGGCGGACGGATCGACATTCAAGATTGCTAATCGCTGATTCAGGGGCTGCCGTGTTGAGCACGGAACCTCGTGATGGCGTTGAAATGATATGAGTTGAACAAGGTGCACACGGATGCGTTGGCCGGCAAACTGACATTTGTTTGTGAACGGACGTTTATGGGTTCTGCTTTGGGTGCGCCCTGGCGAGACCTGCCGGAGCGATATAGCAAATGGAAAACGGTCAATCGTCGGTTAAGCCGCAGGTGTCATGCGCAGGGTGACGAGTCGCCTGTTGCCTTCGCACCGCTCGACGCTAGTTACCTGTGATCAACGGAGGGCAAAAATGGACACAAGCGTTATGTCGAAGGCCAAAACAGGTGTCGAGGGGCTGGACGACATCCTTTCGGGCGGTTTGTCACGTCGCCACGTATTCCTTCTCGAGGGGGCGCCGGGCACGGGGAAGACCACGATCGCCATGCAGTTCGTTCAGCAGGGCGCCGCCCTCGGAGAGAAATGTCTCTATATCACGTTGTCCGAGACCGAGGATGAGCTACGCGACAGTGCCCTGTCGCACGGGATGGAAATCCATAGAAATATCGAAATATTCGAGCTCGTTCCGCCTGAGAGCCTGTTGAACGCCGAACAACAGCAGAGCTTGCTCTACTCGTCGGATCTGGAACTCGGCGAGACCACCAAAATGATATTTGAGGTTTTCGAAAGGGTTCAGCCGAACCGCGTTGTGCTCGACAGCCTGTCGGAAATCAGGCTGCTTGCCCAAAGCTCCCTTCGCTATCGCCGGCAAATTCTGGCTTTGAAGCACTTCTTTTCGTCTACAGGCGCCACGGTCTTGCTTCTCGACGACATGACCTCCGACAGTCTCGATAAGACGGTTCACAGCGTAGTGCACGGGGTTATTCACCTTGAACAACTGGCGCCGAGCTATGGTTCGGAAAGACGCCGCCTGAGGATTACCAAGTACCGCGGTCAGGCATTCCGCGGTGGTTATCACGACTTCATCATCAAGACTGGAGGTGTTTCCGTCTTTCCGCGATTGCGAGCGATCGAGCACCGCACGGAGTTCGAGCGCTCTACGTTAAAGAGCGGGATCGCTGAACTTGACGCGTTGCTGGGTGGCGGCATCGAGCGGGGATCGAGCACGCTGTTGATCGGTCCTGCGGGCATGGGTAAAAGTCTCTTTGCGCTTCAATTCGTCGAAGCGGCCGTCAAGCGTGGCGAAAAGGCCGCCCTCTTCATCTTCGATGAAGAACTGGGGCTGCTGTTCCGGCGCATGAAAGACCTTGGCTTTGACTTGGAAGACTACCAGCGGGACGGCTCGATTCACATCGAGCAGTTGGATGCAGCTGAGGTTTCACCTGGCGAGTTCGCCCAGCGTGTGCGCGAGCACGTTACCAGATTTGACGCAAAGACGGTCGTCATAGACAGCATCAACGGCTATCAGGCCTCCATGCCGGAGGAAAGCGCGCTCGTCCTCCACATCCACGAGCTGCTGCAGTATCTGAACCGCCAGGGCGCAAACACCTTCGTAACGGTGGCGCAGCATGGTCTGGTCGGTGACATGAAGTCGCCGGTAGACGTGACCTATCTCGCCGACACCGTCGTTCTGCTGCGCTACTTCGAGGCGGTCGGCAAGGTCAGGAGGGCGATCTCCGTCGTGAAAAAGCGGACCGGCAAACACGAGGACACGATAAGGGAGTTTACGATCGGCCAGGGCGGCCTTTCGCTTGGAGATCCCCTTTCGGATTTCCAGGGCGTGTTACGCGGCGTCCCGACCTTTGTCGGTGAAAACCAACCGCTGCTGAAGTCAAGTGAGGGCGAGGACGATTCCAAATAGAGACGCCATTGCTCTGATCCATGCCCCTTTGGGAAGGGACGCGCAGATCGCGGCCGCGCTTTTGTCGGAAGCCGGCATTCGGCCGAAAATCGGCAAGGACGTTGCCGCTTTCGTCTCGGCTCTGGATGAGGACATTGCTTTTGCTGTCGTGACGGAGGAGGCCTTGCGCTCGGCCGACCTTCGCCCACTTTCGGCGTGGATCAAATCGCAACCGAGCTGGTCCGACCTTCCCTTCATCATCTTGACCCATCGAGGAGGTGGGCCTGAGCGTAACCCTTCCGCTAGCCGCCTGTTGGAGGTGCTGGGGAACGTCAGCTTTGTAGAACGACCATTTCATGCCACGACGTTCATCAGCGTTGCGAGGTCGGCGCTGCGGGGCCGCCGACGCCAGTACGAAGCTCGACTCCGGATCGAGGCGCTGGACGAGGGGGAACGGCGGCTAAAGACGGCGCTTGAGGCAGGCCATCTGGGTGCGTGGGAACTTGACCTCACCACCTATGCTTTGATCACATCGATCACCTGTCGGGGGGTGTTTGGCAGAAGCGCTGGCGGGGCGTTTACCTATGGCGACCTCCTTGCCGCTACTCATCCTGACGATGTGGAGAGGATGAAAACGGCGATGCAGGCCACCATCGAGAGCGGGGCCGACTATGCAATCGAATATCGTACCGTCTGGCCCGACAGGTCCATTCATTGGGCGGAAATGCGCGCGCAGCTTTATCGCGACCGGAGTGGGAACGCGGTCAAGTTGGTTGGCGTCTCTTCTGATATAACCGCCAGGGTATCGTCCGAAGAGCAGCAAAAGCGATTGAACGAAATCCTTGAAGAGCGTGTCGCCGAGCGGACGGCTGAACTGCACAAGGCTCACGGAACCGTCATGGCGGAAGTGGCCCAGCGCGAGCGTGCCGAGGCGCAGCTTCGGCAGGCCCAGAAGATGGAAGCTATCGGTCAGCTGACAGGTGGAGTCGCTCACGATTTCAACAATCTTTTGATGGCGGTGCTAGGAAACCTGGAGCTCCTGCGCAAACACACTGGTGGTGACGCGAAAGCCGAGCGTTTGATCGATGGTGCGCTTCAGGGCGCAAAGCGCGGTGCGTCGCTAACACAGCGGCTTTTGGCATTCGCGCGCCGGCAGGACCTCAGTGTAGATCCAGTAGATCTGGGCGAGTTGGTGAGGGAGATGACGGATCTCCTTAATCGATCAGTCGGCACGGGCATTGTGATCGAAATTCGCATTCCCGATAGAATGGATCCGGTACTTGCTGACTCCAACCAGTTGGAGCTCGCCCTTCTCAACCTCGTGGTGAATGCCCGAGATGCTATGCCGAACGGCGGGACGATCTGCATATCGCTTCAGGTGGAGAATGTGGCGAAGCCGGAGGGCGAACTCGCGGCGGGTCGGTACGGCGTGCTCTCCGTTGCCGACGAGGGCCACGGCATGGATGACAACACGCTGCAAAAGGCGATAGAGCCGTTCTTCTCGACCAAGGAACTTGGCAAGGGGACGGGTTTGGGCTTGTCGATGATTCATGGCCTCGCCCTTCAGTTGCAAGGAGCGCTGCGGCTCACTAGCACGCCAGGGAAAGGCACCAGAGCCGAGCTCTGGATTCCGGTTTCGGACGAAAGCCCAGTTGGGTCAAAGGACACGGAGGTTTCGGAACCGGACCAAAGGGTAAAACCGCTACGCGTTCTTCTGGTGGACGATGATTTCCTGATCGCCATGAGTTCGGTCGACATGCTCGTCGATCTCGGCCACGAGGTCGTCGAGGCGCATTCTGGAAAGGAGGCACTCGCTCATCTTAAGGACGATGGCCGCTTCGACCTGCTCATCACGGATTATTCTATGCCGGAAATGACGGGGGGAGACCTCGCAAATGCCGCGCGGGACCTATTTCCGGATCTTCCGATTCTCATTGCATCGGGATATGCCGAGCTGCCACCCGGCATCGATTTCGACGTGGCGAGGCTCGCAAAGCCCTACAGTCAGCAACAACTCGCCGTGGAGATCGAGAGTGTCCTCAGGGGTCTAAGTTAGACCAACGCGATAGGTTATGAATGGCTTTGGCACGGTGCCGATCGTCACGTCCTCTTGTTAGACGCCACCCCAGCTTGGGTGGCGCGCCATTGCTTCTAGTTGATCAAGCTCAAGCGACTGCGGGCGGTTTGACAAGGAACGGATGCCGGCCGTGGCGGACACCCTCACGCGCCATCGCTTCTTCAAATAGCTCCGCCTCGTCACTGACGCCGCCACGAAACTCATCCATCAGAAAGCCCGCAAAGGGATCGGCAAGCGAAGCAGCGAAGCAGCCAAACAGCTACTGAGTGCTCTGTGTTTTGCTGCAGGACCTTACCCAGCGCCGAAGCAAGGGGCCGCTGGCGGCGGCGTTTAGAACTGCCTTATTGATCCGGTCGTACCTCATTGTCATCGCTGTTACCCCGCGCGCATCCATCGCGCTGACAAGGTTGAGCCTGCGCGGACCGGCCTTCCTGCTCCAGGCCACGCCGCGCGCGATCCTGAAGGCGACGCCCCTGACCGCCCGAGACTTGGAGCTCAGATTGCGAAGGTCCAACGTCCATTCGGGCGCAAAGCCGAGTCCGACCATCCGAGCACCGCGCGCGACGAATCGCCAATATCACACGCTCGCTGGTCAAGGTGGGCGGGCGAGGGGCACATTTGCACGCTGAATCGGAGCCGCCCGATCTTGCCAGCATCTGGCCCCCGTTGTGCACGGCATGCTCTTCAACGGCCATGCTGGTTACTCTCGGTGTTTCACCTTCACAGCGCAGCGGAGTGCGTGCCTGGGCCTCGCGCTACAAGGGTCAAACCAACGCTTGGGCGTCCGAGAACTTGGACGGGTGGTTGGGCAAGGACTGGCAGCGATTGAGGATCTACACAGGTTTCTGGCCGGCCGCGAACAAACAGGCATTGTCAAAGGCAGTACGATTGCCGGAAACTTGAAATCCGAAAGCAGAACACCGGAATTCCGCTCAATATGTCAAAGTTACTTTCAATTGAGCCTTCAGAGGCGCACAATGTGATCATCGCTGGACTTTAAGAAGGGCTCCGGCGGCTGGAAGATCAAAAAGCGCTTTCGCCCCAACTGGAGGAGATTGCGCCATGTTCGTTCCGCAACAATCCGGATACATACTTCCTGAAGATTTCACTGTAATTGCCACGGTCTATGAGAAGATCGTGAGTGCTCGCGCGATAAACCGCCAAAGCGACGAGGGAGAGTGGCTGGCCCGATACACCCTTGAATTGTTCATGAGCGGCACGCATGATGCGCAGGAACTCGAAACGCGTTTGGAGGAGTTCAGCCTCCCCACGAGCGGCGACGGGAACTCCCGCGTAGTAGATTTGTTGCCTGATTTGTCAGCATGGGCGCGGAGCCTGACTGCCTCGCCGAGTGAGGCGACTGCCCTGGCTGAACAAACGCTCGATTACGCGATCGAACATGTAGAAGAATTTATTGCGACCTCGGATGTCAGACGATGGTTGGTGCGTCTGATGGTGGAGCTCCGCCTGGGGCGTCGACCGCGGTAGAGATCGATTGAGCTGGTAAACGTATCGTTTCGCTCGCCGACCCTCTTAAATGACGGATGACGCAGGTTGCGGTCATGGGGCCATGCTTCGGCGACAACTATAGGTAGCAGAAATGGCGCGCCCCTTCGTTTCAGCACAACTGGCGGGCGGATCGCCGGCATGATGTCGAGAGGCTCGCGAAGCTGCACGGATTCCTTGTTCCATCCGGCACCGTACAAGTTCCGCGCCCTTCTTCGCCGCCAGCAGCAGTCGGTCAATTGTGCCAGTTACCTCCGATCACAAAGGTGTCGCGAGGCACGCATTTAATCTTCTGACGCTCCGGCCAGCGCCCCGATCGATAGGGCGGGTCCCCCTGGTTGGCTTGATCCCTTCGTGCCCGTGTTCGCACGCGACGCGGAAGAACTCGGCGCCGTAAGCGTGCATTTCCTCGCAGAAGCGGATCGCGCCAGTCCTGCCAGAGACGATCGGTTATGAGCAGTTGCTGTTGTTCGGCAAGTGGCATCATCGTACCCCTCCGGTGAGGGCCGCCTTGCTGAGTTAGGCTGAAGGCTGCAAGTCCTAGTGCAAACACTAGGGGTAGTCCTATGACGAAGCATCAGATTGAGGTCATTACGTCGGTCGAGCGGCGTCGGC
>NZ_JACVAO010000034.1:0-25351 GCF_014851885.1 Ensifer sp. ENS02
GACGGCCCTGTCCAGCGGAACGAAGACCATTGAGCCGATCGGCAAAAAAGGCCGGTCAGAACAAAACCGAACCCAAGGAAAGCCGCCAACTCAAGGCGTTCTGCCCCTTGCGTTCTTTCATTGGAGATATTCATGGGTCTTTTCAGCTTTATCAAGAACGCCGGCAAGAAGCTTGGTATCGGCGGCGACGACGATGCTCCGGATGCCGAAAGCGTTCAGAAGGAACTTGCATCCCACGATCTCGGCACCAAGGACGTGCAGGTCGAAGTGGCCGGTGACAAGGTCGTGCTGAAGGGTGTCGTGAAGGACCAGAGCGTCTTCGAAAAGGCCGTCGTCGCCGTCGGCAACACGCTCGGCGTGTCAGCAGTCGAGGCCTCCGAACTCAAGGTCGCCGATGCCGGCGCAGCACCTGCTCCGGCAAAGGAGCCCGTCTTCTATACGGTCAAGAAGGGCGATAACCTCTGGAAGATTGCCGAGGCGCAGTACGGCAAGGGCAAGGGCGCCAAGCACACGGTGATCTTCGAAGCCAACAAGCCGATGCTGACCCATCCGGACAAGATCTATCCCGGCCAGGTTCTGCGCATTCCGGATCTGGATGCGGCCTGAGCGTGTCCTTCAGGCGTTCTCTCGTCGTTGCCGCGCTGGCAAGCCTCTGGCTTGCCAGCGGTTCTTTGGCGCAGCCTTTCCGTGAACCCGCCAAGGGCAGTACGGAGCGTGCCGCCATCCTCGACGCGATCCGCCCCGCGGTCGAAGCCGAGATGCGCGGTCCCGTCGAATTCGTCGTCACCACCATGCGTGCCGCACCCAACTGGGCCTTCATGCAGGTCGAGCCGCAACGGCCGGGTGGCGGATCCATCGACCTGCCGCAAACCGGGTTGCGCGACGAGGCAGACATGATGGATGGTCTGACGGTGTTCGCACTCGTCAGCTTCCAGAATGGCCGCTGGAACCTGGTCGATCACGTCGTTGGGCCGACGGATGTGGCCTATGCCGGCTGGCCGCTTCGCTACGGTGTGCCGGCGGCACTTCTCGGCCTGGAACAATAAGGACTGCTTCTCATGCAGGTGCTCCCGAAAGGGATCAGACATATTCCGGGTTATCTCGATCGTGCCCGGCAGGAGCAACTGGTCGAGGCCATTCGGTCAGTCGTTGCCGAAGCGCCGCTGTTCGTGCCGGAAATGCCGAAGACTGGCAAACCCATGTCGGTGCGCATGACCAATTGCGGCGCGCTCGGCTGGGTCACGGATCGCGATCGCGGCTATCGTTACCAGTCTCAGCATCCGGTGACCGGCCGCCCTTGGCCGGTCATGCCGGAGATCCTGCTCGATATCTGGGATGCGGTTTCCGCAAGCAGCAAGACGCCCGAGGCCTGCCTGGTAAACTTCTATTCCGAAGAGGCCCGCATGGGGCTGCACCAGGATCGCGACGAGCGCGATCTTGAAACCGCCGTCGTCTCGATCTCGCTTGGTGACAGCTGCCTCTTCCGCGTGGGTGGCAATTCGCGCGGCGGCCAGACCATGTCCTTCCGGCTGGAAAGCGGCGATGTCGTGGTGCTGGGTGGGGAAGGGCGTCTCGCCTTCCATGGCGTCGACCGGATCTATCCGAGCACGTCGACGCTGCTGAAGAATGGCGGGCGGGTCAATCTGACACTCCGCCGCGTCAATCCCTGAGGATGCACCGAAAGCTTAGAGCTTCCTGAGCGCCACCTTTTCGGTCAGATGGTTCGGGCCCTTTTGCAGGATCAGGTCGGCGCGCGGGCGCGTCGGCAGGATGTTCTGGTGCAGGTTCTTCAGGTTGATGTTGTGCCACAATCCCTCGGCAATCGCCCGGGCTGCATCCTCGCTGATCGTGGCGTAGCGGTGGAAGTAGGATTCCGGGTTCTTGAACGCGGTTTCGCGCAGCCGCATGAAGCGGTTGACGTACCAGCTGTGGATCAGGCTCTCCTCGGCATCGATATAGATCGAGAAGTCGAAGAAATCCGAGACCATCGGCACGATCTTGCCGTCGGCCGGCAGGTTGCGCGACTGCAGAACGTTGATGCCTTCGAAGATCAGGATATCTGGCCGGTCGATGACCGTGAACTGGTCGGGCAGCACGTCATAGGTCAGGTGCGAATAGCTGGGCGCCTTGACGTTCGGCTGGCCGGCCTTGATCGCCGACAGGAAGCGCAGGAGCGCGCCGACGTCGTAGCTCTCCGGAAAGCCCTTGCGGTCCATCATGTTTTCGCGCTGGAGCACGGCGTTCGGATAGAGGAAACCGTCTGTTGTCACCAGGTCGACCTTCGGACTCGACGGCCAACGCGACAGGAGCTGCGCAAGGATACGCGCCGTGGTCGACTTGCCGACAGCCACCGATCCGGCAATGCCGATGACGAAGGGGGTCTTCGTCTCGGACATGCTGAGGAAGCGCTTGCGCTGCTCGAAGAGCATCTGCGACGATTCCACATGGGTCGAAAGCAGGCGTGACAGCGACAGGTAGATCTGCCGGACCTCGCCGAGATCGACGGGGTCGTTCAACGAGCGCAGCCGCTGGACCTCGTCGGCCGTCAGCGTCATCGGCGTATCGGCACGAAAGCGCGACCATTCCTCGGCGGTGAAGAAATGATAGGGCGAGTAGTCCCGCTTCTGGAGGTTGTCGGGCAGGTCGGCTGCTTCGATGTCTTTCGCCGCGATCGTCATGGGGTGTGCCGATTTGCCTTTTCCTGCAGGCCGGATTGGTTGGTCCGTCGCTGAAGTTCGTTGAGCACATCCTGCAACGGAACGTCGGCGATCTTCAATACGACCATTAGATGATAGAGGAGATCGGCGCTTTCGGCGACGAGATTTGCGCGGTCGTTGCTGATGGCCGCGATCACGGTTTCAACCGCTTCCTCGCCGAGTTTCTTCGCCGCCTTCGGCTGGCCGCTTGCCACCAGTTTTGCCGTCCAGGATTCGTCCGGCGCCGCCATCGCGCGTGTCGCGACGATGGCTTCGAGGTCGGAAAGTGTGAAGTCGCCCATGGGAGATCCTGAAGCTCAGTCGAGGCGCATGGCGATGCCATGCTCCGCCATATAGCGCTTGGTTTCGCCAATGCTATAGGTGCCGAAGTGGAAGATGGAGGCGGCAAGGACCGCGGTCGCGTGACCGTCCTTGATGCCGGCGACCATGTGGTCGAGTGTGCCGACGCCACCCGACGCGATAACGGGCGCGCGGACCGCGTCGGCGACGGCGCGGGTAAGCGCGATGTCATAGCCGCTCTTGGTCCCGTCACGGTCCATCGAGGTCAAAAGGATCTCGCCGGCGCCGAGATCGACCACCCGACGGGCAAAATCGATCGCGTCGATGCCGGTCGGCTGGCGTCCGCCATGGGTGAAGATCTCCCAGCGATCCGCTTCGCCATCCGTCGAGACCTTCTTGGCGTCGATCGCGACGACGATGCACTGGTTGCCGAACTTGTCGGCGGCTTCGGCGACGAATTCCGGGTTCTTTACCGCAGCCGTGTTGATTGACACCTTGTCGGCGCCGGCCAGAAGCAGCTTGCGGATGTCGGAAACCTGGCGCACGCCGCCGCCGACGGTCAGCGGCATGAAGCACTGTTCGGCCGTACGGGCGATGACGTCGAAGATCGTCTCGCGATTGTCCGAGGACGCGGTGATGTCGAGGAAGCAGAGCTCGTCGGCGCCGGCAGCGTCATAGGCGCGGGCCGCTTCCACGGGGTCACCGGCGTCGATCAGGTCGACGAAGTTGACGCCCTTGACGACACGGCCGTCCTTGACGTCGAGGCAGGGGATAACGCGGGCTTTAAGCGTCATGGTTCAAGCCTTTCTCGCAGCGCGGATCAGCTCCAGCGCCTCCTGCGGGTCGATGCGGCCGTCATAGAGCGCGCGGCCGGAGATGGCGCCTTCGAGCTTGCGCGCGTCCGGCTCGACCATGCGGCGGATATCGTCCATCGAGGCGAGACCGCCCGATGCGATGACAGGAATGGAAACCGCGTCCGCCAGTTCCAGCGTCGAAGCCCAGTTGATACCGGTCAGGATGCCGTCGCGGTCGATGTCGGTATAGATGATCGCCGAAACGCCGGCGCCCTCGAACTTCTTGGCAAGCTCGATCACGCCGAGTTCGGAAGCCTCGGCCCAGCCTTCGACGGCAACCTTGCCGCCCTTGGCGTCGATGCCGACGGCGACCTTGCCGGGGAATTTGCGGCAGGCCTCGATCACGAGCGCCGGATCACGGACAGCGACGGTGCCGAGGATGACGCGGGCAAGCCCGCGCGACAGCCAGTTTTCGATATGGTCGAGCGTGCGGATGCCGCCGCCGAGCTGCACCGGGTTTTTGGTCGCCTTGAGAATGGCGTCAACGGCGGTACCGTTGACCGTCTCACCGGCAAAGGCGCCGTTGAGGTCGACCACGTGCAGCCATTCGAAGCCCTGGTCTTCAAAGGCGCGGGCCTGGGCCGCCGGGTCGGGGTTGTAAACCGTCGCCTGGTCCATGTCGCCAAGCTTCAGGCGCACGCATTGCCCGTCTTTCAGGTCGATCGCGGGAAAAAGGATCATGGGTCTGTCCAATCAGTCGTGCGAAAGCTCAGGGCTTCCAGCGCAGGAAATTCGAGATGAGGGCAAGGCCAAGCGCCTGGCTCTTTTCCGGGTGGAACTGCGAGCCCGCCTTGTTGCCGTTGGCGACGAAGGCCGTGACCGGCCCGCCATAGTCGGCCTCGGCGACCACGTCGGCGGCGTCCTCAGCGGCCAGGTGGTACGAATGCACAAAATAGGCATGCAGGCCGGCTTCGCCAACACGGATGCCGTCAAACAGCGGGTGCTCGCGCTTGAGCTTCAGCGTATTCCAGCCGATCTGCGGGATCTTCAGCGTGGTGTCGGCGGGCGTCATCTCGACGACATCGCCGGGGATCCAGCCAAAACCGTGGGTGATGGTCTTTTCAAGTCCGCGCGACGACATCAGCTGCATGCCGACGCAGATGCCGAGGAAGGGTCGCCCAGCCTGTTCGACCGCCTCGGTCAACGCTTGCTCCATGCCGTCGACGGCAGCAAGGCCGCGGCGGCAATCGGCATAGGCGCCGACGCCCGGAAGCACGATGCGGTCGGCGCTCGCCACCCGTTCCGGCTTGTCGGTAAGGTCGATCTCGGCTGCAATGCCGGCTTCGTGGGCGGCCCGTTCAAAGGCCTTGGTGGCCGAGCGCAGATTGCCCGAGCCGTAATCGATGATGGCGACGCGCATCAGCGTTCTCCGTAGGAATCAAAAAGGCCGAGGCCGGGGCCGCCACTTGAGGGCTTGCGCACGGTCCAGTCGGCCGGGGAGGGGGCGGCGGGCTTGGTCTCGTTCGAAGCCAGGCTCGTGAAATAGATCTCTTCGGCCGCTTCGAGATTGGGCGCCGGCACGATGGAACGCAGCGTCCAGTCACGGGCCGTCAGGCTGCGCGCCACCAGAACCGGCCCTTCGAGCGCCACCACCAGCCGAAGCGCGAGCTGGGCCAGGAGAGATGGCAAGAAGCCGCTCTCGTGGTTCGACAGGAATATTAACGAGATCTGCAGAACAGCAACTGCGATTCCGATTGCCCATTGACGCTTGGCGAGAAGCCAGAGCGCCGGGAAAAGGAAGGCCCACCAGGAAAAGCCGTCGGCGACGAAGCGCGCCCGCTCGTCGTTGGCGCGCGCACCCGGCGGGGTGAGGATCATGTAAGAAGCCATGAGTCAAAGCCAGTGACTGGCCGCTTAGGCAAGGGTCCCCTTGGTCGAGGGAACGCGGCCGGCCTGGCGCGGGTCGATTTCGGTTGCGGTGCGGAGCACGCGGGCGACGGACTTGAAGCAGGTCTCGGCGATATGATGGTTGTTGGCGCCGTAGATGTTCTGGATATGCAGCGTGATCCCGGCATGCTGGGCGAGCGCCTGGAAGAATTCGCGCACGAGTTCCGTGTCGAAGGTGCCGATCTTCGGCGAGGTGAAGGTCACGTTCCAGACGAGGAACGGTCGGCCGGAAACGTCCACTGCCGCGCGGGTCATCGTTTCGTCCATCGCAAGATCGAGCGAGGCATAGCGGGTGATGCCGCGCCGGTCGCCAAGCGCCTTGGCAATCGCCTGGCCGATGGCAATGCCGGTGTCCTCGACCGTATGGTGGTCGTCGACATGCAGGTCGCCGTCAGTCTTGATCTCCATGTCGATCAGCGAATGTCGGGCGAGCTGGTCCAGCATATGGTCGAAGAAACCGACGCCGGTCGAAATCTTGGCGATTCCGGTGCCGTCGATGTTGACCGATACGGATACCGCGGTTTCGTTGGTCTTTCGCGAAACCTCTGCGGTGCGGCTGGACGTGGCTTCTGCCATCGGGCTCTCCTGTATACGCTGACGCGGCTCCTTATCAGGCAAAAGCTGAAATATCCAGAACTTGAGCGGTCGATTCGAATCATGCGGTGACAGTCGCCGAACGAAGATTGCGCCGGCGGCCTGTTGCCATTTGCAAACCCGTCTGCCGTACTTACATAGGCCTCAAGCAACCAGGCTCGAGTCACGAGCCGCAATGCCCCGCGTATCAGGGGCCTACGGGTAATTTCATGAGCGAACACAATCCCTACGGAACGATGCATGCGACGACCATCATAACGGTACGCAAGGATGGCAAGGTGGTGATGGCCGGCGACGGCCAGGTGAGCCTCGGCCAGACCGTGATGAAGAGCAACGCGCGCAAGGTGCGGCGGCTTGCCAAGGGCGACGTGATCGCCGGCTTTGCCGGTGCCACAGCCGATGCCTTCACGCTGCTGGAACGGCTCGAAGCAAAGCTCGAACAGTATCCCGACCAGCTGATGCGGGCAGCCGTCGAGCTCGCCAAGGACTGGCGCACCAACAAGTATCTGCGCAATCTCGAAGCGATGATGCTGGTGGCCGACAAGTCGATCACGCTGGCGATCACCGGCAACGGCGACGTTCTCGAACCCGAGCACGGCACGATTGCCATCGGATCGGGCGGCAACTACGCCTTTGCCGCGGCCCGCGCGCTGATGGACAGCGACAAGTCGGCCGAGGATATTGCCCGCAGGGCGCTGCAGATCGCCGGCGACATCTGCGTCTACACCAACCACAATATCGTCGTGGAGACACTGGATGCCCAATGAGCCCGCGCATGTCAGTTTCGTGCCGGTGGCCGATAGCCACCTGCCGCTGCTGCATGCCTGGCTGAGCGAGCCGCATGTGCGGCAATGGTGGGGCGACCCGGACAAGGAAGTGGAGCTGATCCGCGAAGGCTGCGCGTCAGGAGAAGTGGAAGGCTTCATCTTCCACGTGGCCGGCGAGCCGGCGGGCTACATCCAGTCCTGGGTGCCGGCCCAGTACCCGGACGACGAGCCCTGGGCGAAGGACATGCCGGCCGATGTGCCCGGTATCGACATCTTCATCGGCCCGGCGGAACTGACGGGCAGGGGCGTCGCATCGCTCGCGGTCCGGGCCTTTGCCGGGCGGCTCTTTGCCGCCGGCGCCCCCCGCGTCGTGATCGACCCTGACGCCGGCAACCGAAGGGCCGTCAGCGCCTACACCAAGGCCGGCTTCGTGCCTTACGCAGAATGGATTGATACGTCCGGCCGCACACTCCTGATGGAGCTGACGCGGACCGAGTTTGAGAGGACTACATGAGTACGTTTTCACCCAGAGAAATCGTGTCGGAACTCGACCGTTTCATCATCGGCCAGAACGACGCCAAGCGCGCCGTGGCGATCGCGCTCCGCAACCGCTGGCGCCGCCAGCAGCTCGGGGACGAGCTGCGCGACGAGGTGATGCCGAAGAACATCCTGATGATCGGACCGACCGGCGTCGGCAAGACCGAGATTTCCAGGCGGCTCGCCAAGCTCGCCGGCGCGCCCTTCGTCAAGGTCGAGGCGACCAAGTTCACCGAGGTCGGCTATGTCGGCCGCGACGTCGAGCAGATCATCCGTGACCTCGTCGAAGTCGGCATCGGTCTCGTGCGCGAAAAGCGCCGCGCCGAAGTCAAGGCAAAGGCGCACCAGAATGCCGAGGAGCGCGTGCTCGATGCACTGGTCGGCGCCACCGCGTCGCCGGCAACGCGCGACAGCTTCCGCAAGAAGCTGCGGGCCAACGAGCTCGACGACAAGGAAATCGAGATCGACATCGCCGAGACCGGCGCGCCGGGCGGCGGCTTCGAGATCCCGGGCATGCCGGGCGCCAATATCGGCGTGCTCAATCTTTCGGAGATGTTCGGCAAGGCGCTCGGCGGCCGCACCAAGAAGGTCAAGACGACCGTCAAGGCCTCCTATGGCATGCTGATCGACGACGAGTCCGACAAGCTGCTCGATAACGAGCAGATCCAGCGCGAGGCCGTGAAGGCAGTCGAAGACGACGGCATCGTCTTCCTCGACGAGATCGACAAGATCGCCTCGCGGGAAGGCGGCATGGGTGCTGGCGTATCGCGTGAAGGCGTACAGCGGGACCTCTTGCCGCTCGTCGAAGGCACGACCGTTGCGACGAAGTATGGGCCAGTCAAGACCGACCACATCCTCTTCATCGCGTCCGGCGCCTTCCACGTGGCCAAGCCCTCGGACCTGCTGCCGGAGTTGCAGGGCCGCCTGCCGATCCGCGTCGAGCTGCGAGCGCTGACGAAGGAAGACTTCCGCCGCATCCTGACGGAAACCGAGGCGAGCCTCATCCGCCAGTACAAGGCGCTGCTGGACACAGAAGAGGTCAAGCTCGACTTCACCGATGACGCAATTGATGCGCTTGCAGACGTGGCGGTGCAGTTGAACGCCACGGTCGAGAACATCGGCGCCCGCCGGCTGCAGACCGTGATGGAGCGTGTGCTGGACGAGATCTCGTTCAATGCGCCGGACCGCGCCGGCCACGAGGTGACGATCGACGCTGAATATGTGCGCAAGCATGTCGGCGATCTCGCCGCCAACACCGACCTGTCGCGCTATATCCTGTGACATTTCGGTCGTAGGGCCATGCAAACGCCCGCAACCCTGAATACGCGGCCGCCTGTCTCTCGACAGGCGGCCGCATTTTTTCTAACACGGACGCGGTTATCGATCGTGGTCCGGGCATTTTTCCGACATGATCTTGGCGTAGGAGCGGCCCGCCGACCGAGGCAGCCTCCACCAGTCACAGGAAGAAGAGATCGTGCGTTTCACCGCCTGCATGCTCGCTATCGCCACGTTTTGCCTGAGCGCAAGCCAGTCATTCGCCGCGACCGACGTTCCGCCGGGCAACCGCAACGTCGAGCAACCGGCGATCCCCGGCGCATCCGTGCGCCGCACCAAGGCCGGCCGCACGTCCTTCGATGCCAAGTTCGAGAAGGTCCGCGATCTGCTAGCCACCGACAAGCAGTTGATCAGCAAGATCAAGTCCGTGTCGCGCGCCTATGGCATCGCGCCGATCCACATGGTCGGCGCCATCGTCGGCGAACACACCTACAATGTCGACGCCTACGATCGGCTGCAGTCCTATTACGTCAAGGCGGCTGCCTATGCCGGCAACAGCTTCCAGTTCGGATACGATGGCGAGACCGTCGCCGAATTCGTGGCTCGGCCGCAATTTTCCGAATGCGGCGCCAAGAAGGGCGCCTATGCGCTGTGGAGCTGCCGCGAGCGGGTCTGGGACAACGACTTCCGCGGCAAGTCGGTGGGCGGCAAGTCCTACCCGAACAACCGTTTCAGCGCCGTTTTCTTCCAGCCGTTCTTCGCCGGCCAGACCTTCGGCCTTGGTCAGATCAACCCGCTGACCGCCCTGATGCTGACCGATATCGTGGCAAAGACCTCGGGCTATGAGCGCCTCGACGAGAACAATGCCGCCGGCGTCTATGAGGCGATCATGGATCCGGACGTCTCGCTTGCCTATATGGCGGCCTCGATCCGTCACTCGATCGACGCCTACAAGTCGATCGCAGGGGTCGATATTTCGACCAACCCCGGTGTAACCGCGACGCTCTATAATGTCGGCAATCCGGATGGCCGCGCGGCCGCGCTCGCCGCCAAGATCCAGAGCGGTCAGGCGCAATGGCCGGAGGAAAACTATTACGGCTGGCTCGTCAACGACAAGCTGTCGGAACTCGAAAGCCTGCTGTGATTCACGTGAAGCACTTTCCTTGATTGCGCCGTAAAAACCTGAAATCCTGGGGCAATCGAGAAAGGCAATCACCATGGACATGCGTCCGGAGCCGTTCGAACCGCCGGCTCCCGTTCCCCGTGTCGGCATCCCTTCCTACCTGAAGATCATCAGGACCGTGCTGCGCAATCCGCTCGAACTGTGGGGCGAGCCATCCTATACGCTGCCCTGGATCGAGACGAAGTTCGTTACCCAGCGCACCCTGATCGTCAACGATCCCGGCCTCATCCGCCATATCCTCGTCGATAACGTCGCCAATTACGAAATGTCGAAGGTGCGCCGGTTGATCCTGCGGCCCATCCTGCGCGACGGGCTGCTGACGGCGGAAGGCGAGGTCTGGAAGCGTTCGCGCAAGGCCATGGCGCCGGTGTTCACGCCGCGCCACGCCAAGGGCTTTGCCGGCCAGATGCTGCGCAGTTCAGAGCAGTTCGTCGAGCGCTATGCCGGAGCCCAGGAAGCTCCCTTTACCACCAATGTCGCCAACGACATGACGGAACTGACCTTCGACATCCTGGCCGAAACGCTGTTTTCCGGTGAGGTCGCCGTCGAGCGCGAAGGCTTCGTCCAGAGCGTCGAGGAATTGCTGCACCGCATGGGCCGTGTCGATCCGATGGACATTCTGCTGGCGCCCGAATGGATCCCGCGCCCGACCCGCATCGGCGGCAGGAAGGTGATGAACCGCTTCCGCTCGATCGTGTCGGAGACCATGGCGCTTCGCCGCCGCAAGATGGCGGAGGACCCTAAGGGCACGCCGCAGGATTTCCTGACGTTGCTTCTGGAGATCGAGGGCAGCCAGGGCCTTTCGACCGCGGAGATCGAGGACAACATCCTGACCTTCATCGGTGCCGGGCACGAGACCACCGCCCGGGCACTCGCCTGGACGCTCTACTGCGTTGCCAACACACCGGCCTATCGCGAAATCATGGAAGCCGAGATCGATACCGCGATGGCAAGCGGTGCCGAGCCGGTCGAATGGCTTGGTCTGATGCCGCATGTGCTCGCCGCCTTCGAGGAGGCGATGCGGCTCTATCCGCCGGCGCCGTCAATCAATCGCGCGGCGATCGAGGAAGACGCGTGGACCTCACCGACTGGCGAGCGGGTGCGCATCCCCAAAGGGATCGCCGTACTGATCATGCCCTGGACGCTGCATCGCCATGTGCTCTACTGGGATAAGCCGCGCGCGTTCATGCCCGAGCGTTTCCTGCCGGAAAACCGAGAGAAGCTGAACCGCTACCAGTATCTGCCCTTCGGTGCCGGACCGCGCGTCTGCATCGGCGCGACTTTCGCGCTGCAGGAAGCGGTGATCGCGTTGGCAGTGATGATGCACCGCTACCGCTTCGATACGACCGCGGAAACCAATCCCTGGCCGGTACAGCGGCTCACTACTCAACCGCGGGGCGGGTTGCCGATGAGGGTTTCGGCTCGCTGAAGGTCTTGCCGGGGATCGGTGACTGAACGGAACGCACCGGAGAATCCGCCGGCTTCGGCTGCTGTAGCATTTTCGACGGCTTCTTGATCGTCTTGATCTGTGCGCAGGTGGCGTCGCCGACATTGTCGCAGGGCTTGTAAACCACGATCTCGCTTCCGGCGCCGTCGTCCCAGACCGCCTGGATCGTCAGCGTTTGCGCCGTTTTGGCGGGCAGCGAGATGTAGACATATTCGGCCGTCTCGTCGCCCGGCAGGTTGAACGGCAGCTGCGGATTGCACTTGGCCAGCGGGAAGCGTTGGTCGAGTGCATCGGAATTGATCGAGTAGCGGATTTCCGATAGCCGGCAATGCATCGTCTGCAATGCCGTGAAATAGATCAGCTGCCGGTCGTCATAGTCGCGAAACTGGATCCAGCCGGTCTGCTTGTTGGCACCGAGCATCGCCTTGTAGATCGCGACTTCGGGCAGCTGCGGCTTGTATTCCTCTTCCTCCGCGTCCTGTGCGCGGGACGGCATTGCTGCAAGACACAGGATGCCCGCTGACAGCAAGGCGACGAGCAACGGATGGCGGCGTTCGAGCATGCGATGGACCCCTGCCATTCTCACCGGTGTCGCTGAACTCATCGTCGATGTCTGCGACACGATGGTCTTCTCCTGAAATATGTCATATCACCGCATCGATCCCCATTGAACCCGGGGCCTCTGCGCCCCGCGCGAATTCCGGACTGCGCGAATTGACCTCCCATTTTCTTCTCGGCATCGACACCGGCGGCACCTACACCGACGCCGCCCTCTTCTCGGAGACGAAGGGGGTGGTCGCCAAGGCCAAGGCGCTGACGACCCGCCATGACCTCGCGGTCGGCATTTCCGGTGCAGTCGAAGCGGTGCTCGATCAGGCCAGCGTGCCGGTCTCGGCGATCAGCATGGTCTCCCTGTCGACGACGCTTGCCACCAATGCGCTGGTTGAAGGGCAGGGCGGCCGCGCCGGCCTCGTCATGATCGGCTTCGGCCCCGAGGATCTGAAGCGCGACGGTTTGCAGGAAGCGCTCGGCTCGGATCCGGTAGTCTTCCTGCCGGGCGGCCACAATGTGCATGGCGGTGAGACCCCGCTGGACATGAGCGAGCTCGACGCCGTCCTGCCGGTGCTGGCTGATCAGGTCTCCTCCTTCGCCATTGCCGGCTATTTCGCCGTTCGTAATCCGGATCATGAAAAGCGCGTGCGCGACCGCATCCGCGAGGTCTCGCACCTGCCAGTCACCTGCAGCCACGAACTGTCCTCGAAACTCGGCGGGCCGCGCCGTGCCTTGACGACGCTGCTCAACGCCCGCCTCGTCTCGATGATCGACCGGCTGATCGGGTCCTGCGAAGGGTTCCTCAAGGCGCGCGGCATCGACGTGCCAATGATGGTGGTGCGCGGTGACGGCGCGCTGATTTCGGCCGAGGAGGCGCGGCTGCGCCCGATCGAGACGATCCTCTCCGGTCCGGCAGCAAGCCTCGTCGGCGCAAGGCATCTGACCGGCCTCGACAACGCCGTGGTTTCGGATATCGGCGGCACCACCACCGACGTGGCCGTGCTCGATGGCGGCCGCCCGCGTCTCGATGCCGAAGGCGCCGTCGTTGGTGGCTTCCGCACCATGGTCGAGGCTGTTGCGATGCGGACCTACGGCCTTGGCGGTGATTCGGAAGTGCGCATCAACGATCGCGGCCTCAAGGCGAAGATCGATCTCGGTCCGCGCCGGCTGATGCCGCTGAGCCTCGCCGCAGCGCTCCACGGCGACGCCGTCATCTCGGTGCTGGAAAAACAGATGCGCGCCCAGCACACCGGGCGCAACAATGGGCGCTTTGCTGTGCGTACCGGCCTGCCGGATCATCTGGCAAGCGGCCTGCAGCCACAGGAGCAGGCGCTCTACGAGCGCATCGGTAGCGTCCCCGTCTCGCTTGAAACGCTGCTCGTCTCGACGCCACAGAAGGCGACGCTCGATCGTTTGGTGGCCCGGGGGCTCGTCCATATCTGCGGTCTGACGCCGTCCGACGCCATGCATGTGCTCGGCCGGCAGTCGCAATGGAACCTCGAAGCGGCCGAGCTTGGCAT
Organism: Ensifer sp. ENS02; assembly: GCF_014851885.1. Classification (NCBI taxonomy): domain Bacteria; kingdom Pseudomonadati; phylum Pseudomonadota; class Alphaproteobacteria; order Hyphomicrobiales; family Rhizobiaceae; genus Ensifer; species Ensifer sp. ENS02. The sequence goes on from NZ_JACVAO010000034.1 coordinate 13,613, forward strand.
TCAGCTTGCGGCCCGGACCCGCGACGGCTCCGGCCAGCCGATTGCTTCTTCTCCACAGGCGCTGGCGCAGATGATCGTCGATCGGCTGACGCGGCAATCCTCCGAGGTCATCCTGCAGGCCTGCCTCGGCGAGGACGGCGCCGGCGCGATCGATCCCGCGGTGTCGCAGGCCGTCGATCGTGCGCTGACCCGGACGCCCGGCATCGTCCGGTTCTCGCTTGGTCTCGATCGTCCGCTCGTCGGTCTTGGCGCTTCGGCGCCGGTTTATTACCCGGCTATTGCCGAGATGCTCGGAACCGAAGCCGCCATTCCCGAGGAGGCCGGCGTCGCCAATGCCGTCGGCGCCGTGGTCGGCCAGGTAAGCGCCACCGTCACCGTTTTCGTGACGATGCCGGAGGAGGGCATTTTTGTCGTCAACGGGGCCGGGGCCAGCGAACGCTTTCTCGATCAGGAAAAGGCTTTTGGTGCCGCGCGCCGACGGGCCGAGACCGCAGCTCTGGAGGCGGCGCGCACCAACGGTGCCGATGATCCCGCGTCGTTGCTGCGCGAGGAAATCGATGCGCCGGAGGTCGAGGGCAGCCCCAAGCTGATCGAGGCCCGGTTCGTTGCGTCCGCCAGCGGCCGGCCGCGCATCGCGCACGGCTGATCTTTTCCATTTCGGAAACAATTCTTCGCATCCTTGCAGAATTGACAGGGAATGAATTGGTGAGAAACTGCGGCCGTTTCACGCGCGTATTGCGCATGGGCTGGTCCGAGACCCGCTTCAGGCGCAAGATCAACATGTTGGGGCGTTTTCATCGCATCCGTTCGGATCGGTGGCGCTCCTTACGTCTATTTCAAGGAGTTGGCAGATGGACCGCATTGAGACGTATGGATTGAAGATTGATGCGGACCTCCATCGCTTCCTGGTGGAAGAGGCGATGCCGGGCACCGGCGTCGATGCAGAGCACTTCTTTGCTGAGCTTTCCGCCCTCGTGCACGATCTGACGCCGAAGAACCGGGCGCTGCTCGCCAAGCGCGACGACCTGCAGGCCAAGCTCGACGCCTGGTACAAGCAGAACGGCGCCCCCAGCGATATGGAGACCTATCAGGCCTTCCTGCGCGATATCGGCTACCTGCTGCCCGAGGGTGGCGAGTTCAGCGTTTCGACCGCCAATGTCGATCCGGAGATCGCGACGATCGCCGGCCCGCAGCTCGTCGTTCCGGTCATGAATGCGCGCTATGCGCTGAACGCCGCCAATGCGCGCTGGGGCTCGCTCTACGATGCGCTCTACGGCACGGACGCGATTTCGGACGCTGATGGCGCCGAGAAGGGCCGCGGCTACAATCCGAAGCGCGGCGCCAAGGTCATCGCCTGGGCGCGAAGCTTCCTCGACGCCAGTGCGCCGCTGGCGAATGGAAGCTGGGCCGACGTTACGTCCCTGAAGGTTGCTGGCAGTGCGCTGGCGATTGGTCTCAAGGATGGTTCGAGCACTGCACTGCGCAACGCCGCTCAATTCGCCGGCTATTCCGGGGCTGAAGGTGCGCGCTTCGAGATCGTTCTCCGGCACAACAATCTGCATGCGATCGTCGTCCTCGACGCCACCACGCCGATCGGCAAGGAAGATCCGGCGGGCATCGCCGACGTCATTCTCGAATCGGCGATCACCACGATCATGGACTGCGAAGATTCGGTCGCCGCCGTCGATGCCGAAGACAAGGTCGTCGTCTACCGCAACTGGCTCGGCCTGATGAAGGGCGACCTCGAAGAAGAGGTTGCCAAGGGCGGCAAGACCTTTACCCGTCGTCTCAATGCCGACCGCGTTTACACGGCAACTGCCGGGGGCACGCTTTCCCTTCCCGGCCGCTCCCTGATGCTGGTCCGCAACGTCGGCCACCTCATGACGAATCCGGCTATCCTTGACCGCGACGGCAAGGAAGTGCCCGAGGGCATCATGGACGCGATGGTGACGGCGCTGATTGCCCTCCACGATGTCGGCAACGGCGGTCGCCGCATGAACTCCCGCGAGGGTTCCATGTATGTCGTCAAGCCGAAGATGCATGGCCCCGAGGAAGTCGCCTTCGCCAGCGAGATTTTCGCCCGTGTCGAAAAGGCGCTCCGCATGCCCGCCAACACCATGAAGATGGGCATCATGGACGAGGAGCGCCGCACGACGGTCAACCTCAAGGAATGCATCCGCGCGGCCCGCGAGCGCGTCGTCTTCATCAACACCGGCTTCCTCGATCGCACCGGCGACGAGATGCGCACCTCCATGGAAGCCGGCCCGATGATCCGCAAGGGCGACATGAAGCAGGCAGCCTGGATCGGCGCCTATGAAAACTGGAACGTCGACATCGGGCTTGAATGCGGCCTGTCCGGTCACGCCCAGATCGGCAAGGGCATGTGGGCGATGCCCGATCTGATGGCGGCGATGCTCGAGCAGAAGATCGCCCACCCGAAGGCCGGCGCCAACACCGCCTGGGTGCCGTCGCCCACCGCGGCCACTCTGCACGCGACCCACTACCACCGCGTCAATGTCGCCGAAGTCCAGGCGAGCCTGAAGAGCCGCGCCCGCGCCAAGCTCTCCGATATCCTGTCCGTGCCGGTCGCCGTCCGTCCGAACTGGACGTCCGAGGAAATCCAGCGCGAACTCGACAACAACGCGCAAGGCATCCTCGGCTACGTCGTGCGCTGGGTCGATCAGGGCGTCGGCTGCTCGAAGGTTCCCGACATCAACAATGTCGGCCTGATGGAAGACCGTGCGACGCTGCGCATCTCCGCCCAGCACATGGCCAACTGGCTGCATCATGGCGTCGTCACCGAGGCCCAGGTCGTCGAGACGATGAAGCGCATGGCGGCCGTCGTCGACAGTCAGAACGCCGATGATCCGCTCTACGTCGCGATGGCCGGCAATTTCGACCGTTCGATTGCCTTCCAGGCCGCCGTCGAACTCGTCCTCAAGGGCCGCGAGCAGCCGAACGGCTACACCGAGCCGGTCCTGCACCGCCGCCGCCTGGAGCTGAAGGCGCGCAACGCCGCCTGATTCGCCACCGAAGTCGGGGTATTGGAAAAGAGCCGTGCGTTCACATGAACGCACGGCTCTTTCGTTTCAGCGGTGGTCCGGGCTTCCAGGCACGATCGCAGCCCGCGCCGCTCTAAAACTCCGCCCAGCCGTCCGTTGCGAGTGCGGCATTGCCGTGGGTGGCATAGGGGGCTGGTCGGCGTACCGGCTGAGGACGTCCCTGGTCACGCGTGGTTGCGGCGACTGCCGGGGCAGGCGCCATCGGCCTGCCCTTTGGCTGGGCCTCGCCGGCGAGCGTGAAGCGGTCGATCAGGTTGCGCAGGTTCGTGCCTTCCTGCGCCAGCGTCGCGGAGGCCGCATTGGCTTCCTCGACCATCGCTGCGTTCCGCTGCGTTACCTGGTCCATCTGGTTGACGGCGGTGTTGACTTCGCTCAATCCCACCGACTGTTCGCGGGCGGAGGTGGCGATCGCCGCCATGTGTTCGTTGATCGTGATCACATGCGCCTCGATCGTCTGCAGCGCCTCGCCGGTGTCGCGCACCAGGTGCACGCCGTTCTCGACCTCCCGGCTCGATGTGCGGATGAGATCCTTGATTTCTTTCGCAGCCTTCGCCGAGCGCTGGGCGAGCTCGCGCACCTCCTGGGCCACGACGGCGAAGCCCTTTCCCGCTTCGCCGGCCCGCGCTGCTTCGACGCCGGCATTCAGCGCCAAGAGGTTTGTCTGGAAGGCGATCTCGTCGATGACGCCGATAATGCTGGAAATCTGGCTGGAGGATTCCTCGATCCGACGCATGGCTTCCACCGCGTTGGCGACGACGACGGCGGATTGGGCCGCGCTGGTCTTCGCCTCGCCGGCGATGTCGCGTGCCTCCTCCGTCCGTCTTGAGGAATTGCTGACATTGGCGGTGATCTGATCGAGCGCCGCGGCCGTTTCCTCGAGAGACGCGGCCTGCTGTTCGGTGCGCTTGGACAGGTCGTCGGCGCTCTGGCTGATTTCGCGCGTGCCCATGCCGATGTTTTGGGCGCTGTCGGCAACGGCGAGAAGCGCATCGTTCAACTGCGCGGCCGCCTTGTTGAGGTCGTGCCGCAATTGTTCGAACTCGGCGGCGAACGGCTCATGTAGCTGAACGGCGAGATCGCCGTTGGCCAGCCGCTGCAGGCCGCCGGCAAGTCCGGCGGTCGCCTGCGTCAGCTTTTCCTGCGCCGCCTGCTCCGCCGCCTTCTGGACGCGGACACGTTCGGCCTCGCCGTTGCGGCGGTTCTCCTCGGCCTCCGCCTGCAGCCGAAGATTCGAGCGCGCCGCCACGCGGAAGGATTGAATGGCGCGGGCCATTTCGGCGATCTCGTCCTTGCCGCGCACCGGCTCGTCGGCATCTTCAACGTGGCCGTCGATCAGCCGGCGCATGGCGGCGATCTGGCGGGCGAGCGGTCCGACGACGCCGCGCAGCACCACAAGCAGGGTGCCGGCAGCAAGCGCCACGACGAGAACGATGATCCCAATGTTGAGTGTCTGTACGGTTTCGAACTCGTGATGCTTGGCCTCGAAGGCCGTACCCGAAAGTTCGACCTGCAGGTCCGAAATCTCGGAGATCGTGGCCGTCAGTGGATCGATCGTAGCGTAGAGCTTGTCGCGCACGAAGGCATCAAGAGCCTTCTGGTCCTTGGCCGAGAGGATTTGCGTGAGTGCCGTGATCGAATCCATCGCAACGACCATCTGGCTTCGTGCATTGTCGACGAGGTTCCGTTCCTCGTCGGTCATCGAGGTCGCCGCATAGGCATCCCAGTTTGACTTGATCGTTTCCCGTGCGGCATTGACCGAGGCAAGGCCGCTCTCCATCGATTCGTTACCATTGCGCACCTTGTGGGCAGCATCGACGATCGAGACCGCAAAGGCGTCGGAAGTCGCCTTCAGGTTCTTCAGCGGCACAATGCGATCGGCGTAGACCGCGTCCATCATGTCGCTGGTTTCCGACAGCGTGCTCTGGCTGTGAATAGCGATGCCGATAGCGATGGATGATAGAAGCGCGATTGCGCCGATAAGCTTGGTCTTGATCAGCATGCCAGTCCCTCCCGAGCGGAATTTCGTGGGCACACTGTTTCGATTATTTAGATAACGCTTACTTAATAAGCGACTGAATTTAAGTCGAAATTGAACTTTTCGAGCGGACAGGGACAAATACCGCGACCCTGATTTGAGCGCGAATTAGGACGGCAACTTTGCGTCGATGGTGTGCCTGCTTGCGGCTTTCGCTCGGAAGTTGGGTGACTTTGAGCGCGAACGAAAAAAGCCGCCGGCGGGGTCGGCGGCTTTGTCAGTGTCGATCTGATTCGATTACTGCTGGACGACGACGCGGGCGCTCTTGCCGGGGCGAACGCGCGAATAGAGGTCGATGATGTCCTGGTTGATTAGGCGGATGCAGCCGGACGAAGCGGCGGTACCGATCGAGGACCATTCCGGCGTGCCGTGCAGACGGAACAGCGTATCCTTGCCCTGGTCATTGAAGAGGTAGAGCGCGCGGGCGCCAAGCGGGTTCTTGAGGCCGGGACCCATGCCATCTTCGACGTACTTGGCGACTTCCGGCTTGCGTTCCGCCATTTCCTTCGGCGGATGCCACATCGGCCATTCCTGCTTCCAGGCAATATAGGCTTCGCCTTCCCATGCAAAACCGGCCTTGCCGACGCCGATGCCGTAACGAACGGCCTTGCCGCCCGGCAGCACGTAGTAGAGGAAGCGATTCGGCGTGTTGACGACGATCGTTCCGGGGCGCTCGCTGGTGGCGTAATCGACGATCTGGCGATGGAAACGGGTATCGACCTTGCTGATCGGAATGGCCGGCAGCGCGTAACCGTGATCCTCAACTGCGCCATAATCGCCGTTAAAGATCTGATTCGTAGCAACCTGTACCGTTGCGGGCGCGGGTTCGTTCGCAGCCGTTTCGGGCTTGGACGAGGTCGTCGAGCAGCCGGCAACGGCGAGTGTCGCCGCGAGGCTGCACAAGAGGAAGGCATTGCGGAAGCGCATGGGAGTCTCTTAAAAAGAAGCGAAGTAAAAACTGGGTCGCCGCGACCAACAGTGAGTACGGTTATTTTCGATTAGTTTGAGCTATGCAAGAGATTGCGCGGCCACAATTTGGCTGAAAAGTGCAAATTCCATGACCCTTGTTTTTTTGCAACAAAATGACCGGCTCAAAGGGACACCGGACGCATGACAATCCTCTCCATCCATGGCGACAACCCCTTGATCGACGGTCGCCAATCGAATCGCGCGATGATGGTGCGCCGCGGCGTGCAGCGGCTTTTCGCCGAGCTGCGCCATTCGGTCCTGCCGGAATTGACTTTGGCGAGTGGGCGGCGTGCCGATCTGATCTCCTTGTCGGTGAAGGGCGAGATCTGGATCGTCGAGATCAAAACCTCGATCGAGGACTTTCGTGTCGACCGCAAATGGCCGGACTACCGACAGCACTGCGACCGGCTGTTCTTCGCCACCCATGCCGGCGTGCCACTGGACATCTTTCCGGAGGACTGCGGACTGCTGCTGTCTGACGGTTATGAAGGCCACATCGTTCGCGAGGCGCCCGAACACAGGCTGCCGCCGGCGACACGCAAGTCGGTGTTGCAACTCTTTGCCCGTACGGCAGCACAACGGCTGATGCTTGCCGAATGGGCGGCCGAGCGCAACGGCGAACTCGGTGATTCGATCGGCGACATCCTCTCCGGCGGTCGCGACTGATCCCGCGGGGAAAAGCGACCGGAGCAGCGGTTGTGCGCCGGTCGTGGAAGTTGATTGCTTACTTCGGCGCGCGCTTGGCGAGAATGCGCTGTAGCGTGCGGCGATGCATGTTGAGCCGGCGCGCCGTTTCCGAGACGTTGCGCTCGCACATTTCATAGACGCGCTGAATATGTTCCCACCGCACGCGATCGGCCGACATCGGGTTTTCCGGCGGCTCGACGCGTTCGCCCTGGCGCTGCACGAGCGCGGCAAAGATGTCGTCGGCATCGGCAGGCTTGGCGAGATAGTCGACCGCGCCGAGCTTCACCGCGTTCACGGCGGTGGCGATGTTGCCGTAGCCGGTCAGCATGATCATGCGCGTGTCGTCGCGCCGTCCGCGGATCGCTTCGATCACGTCGAGGCCGCTGCCGTCGCCGAGCCTGAGGTCGATGACCGCATATTTCGGCGGGTTGCCCTTGGCCTTGGCGATGCCTTCCGCGACCGATTCGGCGATGTCGACCGAAAAGCCACGGGCTTCCATGGCGCGGGCCAACCGCCTGAGAAAGGGTGCGTCGTCATCGACCAGCAACAGGGTGCGGTCCGGTCCGATCAGTTCGGCGTCCTGTGCGGTGGTGCTGGGCGAAGCTGTCGATTTGTCGGTCATTCTCGCAATCCTTGGGCAAAAACGGAACGCTTTCGCCGAGATTATAGGTTTCTGCCTCGTTCAATAAACTGCGAAATGTCATTTCGCCAGTTTCGTATCCATGAGGGCGCGCGGCCATTCGACGCTGACCCGGGCGCCCGGCCTCTCCGGCCCGCCATTCTCGAAGCGCAGGCGCGCGCCCGAGCGTTCGAGCAGCGTCTTTGCGATAAAGAGCCCGAGCCCGAGGCCGCCGGCGCTGTCATCCTTCTGCCTGCGTGTCACATAGGGTTCGCCGATCCGCTGCAGGATATCGGGCGCGAAACCGTCACCATCGTCGGCGATCGTGACGCGAACCCGATCCGCCGTGTGCTCGACGGTTACGGTCACCTGTTTCTTGGCGTAGTCGACGGCGTTTTCCAAGAGGTTGCCGAGCCCATAGAGAATGCCGGCATTGCGGTTGCCGACCGGCTCCGTGGCACGGTCGCCCTTTTCGATGAGCTCGATGTGGATGCCGAACTCGCGATGCGGCGCCATCACCTCTTCGATCAGCGACGACAGCGGCAAGAGCCGCATGTGCTCCTCGCTCTCGGAGGACAGCGTCGTCAGCCGCTTCAGGATATCGCGGCAGCGTTCGCTCTGGCTGCGCAGCAGATGCACGTCCTCCCCGAAGCGCGGATCGTCGCCGAGTTCGCGTTCCATCTCCTTGGCGACCACGCTGATGGTCGCAAGCGGCGTGCCGAGTTCATGGGCTGCCGCTGCCGCAAGCCCATCGAGCTGCGACAGGTGCTTTTCCCGCTGAAGCACGAGTTCGGTCGCCGTCAGCGCTTCCGACAGCTCACTCGCTTCCAGCGACACGCGGTAGGTATAGAAGGCGGCAAAGGCGGTCATCGAGACGATCGCAAACCAGATGCCGGCGGTCAGCACCCGCGGCATCAGCAGGACCGTGCCCGGATACCAGGGCAGCGGAAAGGGTGAGAAGGCGAGTGCGGTGATGGCGATTACCGCAAAACCGGCAAGAATGATGCTGTGTGACTTCGGCTGCGACGCAGAGGAAATGATGACCGGGACGCAGAGCAGCGGCGCGAAGGGATTGGTGAGCCCGCCTGTGATGAACAGCAATCCGGTGATCTGCGCGAGATCGAGGCCGAGAAGCGCGAAGGCCGCCGGCGGCTGCAACCGGTGCGTCGGCGGATAGCGCAACGTCACATAGGCGTTGACCAGCGCGAGGCTCGCGATCAGCACCAGGCAGGAAATCAGAGGCAGAGGAAACTGCAGCCAGAAGGCCGTGATGAGGACGGCGATCGACTGGCCGCCGACGGCAAGCCAGCGCAGCCGAACGAGCGTCTGCAGGCGCAGGCTGCGGTTGCTGGTCTGGTCGTTGTTGTGTTCGAGCGCAACAGTGGTCATTCGTGCCTGCATTCCAATGATCGATGCTTTCGTCTCATGTACCACGGGGCTTCGCCCGTGTCGTCGGCGCCGCATTGGCCGGATCCTCGGGCCAGGGATGCTTCGGATAGCGCCCGCGCATGTCGGCGCGCACATCGCGCCAGGAACCCGCCCAGAAACCGGGCAGGTCGCGCGTCGTCTGGATCGGCCGATGTCCGGGCGAGATCAGCTCGAGCAGCAACGGCAGCCGCCCATCGCCGATCGCCGGATGGGTCTTCAGGCCAAACAGCTCCTGTACCCGGATCGATAGCAGCGGCTCGTCGCCGTCGTAGTGGATCGGGTGCCGTTGCCCGGTCGGCGCCTCGAAATGCGTCGGCGCCAGCCGCCCGAGTTCCCGTTGCCGCTCGTGTGGAATGAGGGAGAGCAGACCGTCGGAGAGGTTGGATGCCTTGATGTCGGCAATCGCGGTGATGCCGTGCTGGAAGGGAACGAACCAGTCGTCGAGACGGTCGAGCAGCGCTTCGTCGGAAACATCCGGCCAGGGTTCACCGATCGAGCGGTTGAGGAAGCCGAGGCGGTCGCGCATCTGCATCGCTTCCTTGGAGAAGGGCAGGATGGCAAGGCCGAGCTGGCGTACGCCGTCGGCCAGTGCCCGCGCCGCCGATTCACCGGTCGGTCGTGTGAGCGGCGCCTCCTCGAAGATGATGGCGCCGAGCCGCGTGACCCGACGCGCCCGCACCTGCCGGCTGGCCTTGTCGAAAAAGCTCTGGTCCTCGCGGGTTATCGCCTCGGGCATATGCGCCTCGACCTCGGCGCGCGTCAGCTCTGCCGCCGCCAGCACGCGCTGGCCGCCGGCGCGGCCGGTCAGGTCGGCGATGACGAGCATGGAAGCCGCCGCCAGCCGCTCCGTCTCGGGGATCTCGGCGCCCCGTCCGTTCGCCATGACGAATCGGCCGCGGCCACCGCGCTGCAGCGCGATGCGGTCGGGAAAGGCGTGCATCAGCAGGGCACCCGGCTGGATCGGTTCGCTCGATTTCGGCGCGCCCTTCAGCTCGGCCGCCATGCGCCGCGCCAGATTGCGCGAGGCGCCGGCGCGGTCGCCACGCTCCTGACGGAAGCGGCGCACCCGGTCCTCGAGATCGACGCTGTTGCCGCCCAAGCCCTGTTCGGTCAGCATCACCGCCAAGAGACACGCGGTTTCCGCCTGTCCCTCTTCGGCCGCGGCGACCGCCATTGCCGCCAGCCGCGGCGGCAAGGCCAGGTCGCGGATCTTGCGGCCCGTCGGGGTCAGCGCGCCGGCCTCGTCCAGCGCGCCAAGGCTGGTCAGCAGTTTCCTCGCTTCGGCGAGTGTCGTCTCCGGCGGCGCGTCGATGAAGGCAAGGGTGGCCGGATCGCTGACACCCCAATGGGCGCAGTCGAGCAGCAGGCCCGAGAGATCGCTGGCCAGAATCTGCGGCGGCGTGAAGGCGGCAAGCGCTGCGGTCTGGCCGCTATGCCAGAGACGGATGGCAATGCCGGGTTCGGTTCGCCCCGCACGGCCGGCGCGCTGATCGGCAGACGCGCGCGACACGCGCACCGTCTCCAGCCGCGTGATCCCGGTCGCTGCCTCGAACACCGGAAGGCGCTGCAGGCCGCTGTCGATGACGATGCGTACGCCGTCGATGGTGATCGAGGTTTCGGCGATCGAGGTGGCAAGCACGATCTTGCGGGTGCCTGATGGCGCCGGCCGGATCGCTGCATCCTGTTCCTTCTGGGTCAGGTTGCCATAAAGCGGTACGATCGCCGTATTGTTGTCGAAGCGGTCCTGGAGCCGCGTGGCGACTCGGGTGATTTCGGCCTGGCCGGGCAGAAAGGCGAGGATGGAGCCATCTTCCGTACGATGCGCTTCGGCAATGGCCCGCAGCATCGTGTCCTCGACGCTGTCGCCGCCGCGATCCTGGTAGCGGATGTCGATCGGATAGCTGCGCCCCTGGCTCTCGATGACCGGCGCATCGCCAAGCAGGCCCGAGACCCGCTCGACATCGAGCGTTGCCGACATAACTATGATCTTCAGGTCGTCACGCAGCGCCGCCTGTACGTCGAGCGCCAGCGCCAGGCCGAAATCCGCGTCGAGCGAGCGCTCGTGGAATTCGTCGAACAGCACGGCTGCGACGCCCTTGAGTTCCGGGTCGTCGAGGATCATGCGGGCAAACACACCCTCGGTCACCACTTCGATGCGTGTCTTGCCGGAGACGCGGTTGTCGAGACGCATGCGATAGCCGACAGTTTCGCCGACCTTTTCTCCCAGGAGCTCGGCCATGCGGCCAGCTGCGGCGCGCGCTGCCAGGCGGCGCGGCTCGAGCAGAATGATCTTTCCGCCTTTTGCCCAGTCCTGATCGAGCAGGAAGAGTGGAACGAGCGTCGTCTTGCCGGCGCCGGGTGGGGCCGAAAGCACCACGGAGGGGCCTGCGGTGAGCGCTTGTGCCAGTGCGGGCAGCACCTCGCGAACCGGAAGCGCAGGAAGCTGTGTCGTCACGTCTGGTTCTCCGCCCCCTATAGAGATGATGGCGCTGCGTGCGGTCGGTGCATCCGTCGGCTCATGCATCACCATGTTGTCGGTCCGCCACCGCATGGATCGTCATGTCGGGCAGGGCGGACAATTCGCAAGTACGGCAATCGCCCGCCCAAGGGCAAGCGTGGCGCGTCCGTGAGCGTGCTTCGTATGGCGCTTCGTTGCTGGAGATATCTACATCTGACGGCTGAGAGATCCATGCTGTCTACATGTAGATGGGCTCGCTCAGAGGGGCGTTTTGGGCCACGTGAAATGGCCACCAGGTTTTTGACCGCCTGGTCAAAGATTCGCACCGCGGATTCGCTGGTTTTCCGGTGCATTAAATCGACCTAGTTTATCAACAGCTGGAATTATTGTGTAAATTCAGTGAGTTGTCGATTTTTGAAGTTTTTTTGAACGTGGCTGTTGACGTGTCGGATGTGTGGGGTCTATAAGCCCGATCACTGAC
>NZ_JACVAO010000035.1:0-23264 GCF_014851885.1 Ensifer sp. ENS02
CCACAAAGCCCAGAACTCTCGTCCCGAACCCCTCAATCAGCACCAAGCCAACCAGGAAACTCTAGAGCGAAGGTCGTCGTCGCCAGCAGCGCCGCCGCCCTCGTCAGTGATCGGGCTTATAGACCCCCATCCTCGCAGACGTCAACAGGGATTTTCATGGGCCCGACATAAATCTCACAACCAATTGAAATTAAACGGTATTTCTATCAACAGACAGCAGTAGCCACTTTCCGCCCGCTTAAACGGGCGGAAATCGATCGTCCCAGGAGGTTCGGCAAGAGGCGGCGATTATTCAGCAACCGGGCCCACGCCCCCGGCAAGCAGCTCCGCTCAAATACGGGGTACTGATCCTGGTGATGAGCCGCCTCCCATTTGCCTGCCTCTCCAGCAGGCGGCCGATGTGGATGTTGCCGACAGCATGGTGTCTCGAACATCTCTGAAAAAATGGGCTCGCTACAGGCCGAGGTTCTGGCAGGAGAAGGTGATCATCTTCTGCGAGCGACGTTGCTCGATCTCGCCTCGAAGGGCTGATGGCACGGCGACCGACGTTCCGAAGAAGGTCGATTTCGCTAAGGAGTCGCGCAAAAGAAGCGGTCACCGCGTCAGAGACGATAAACTGCATCAAACGATGCGAGCATCCCAACCGCAAGCCGCCCGCTTCACCATGACGTTATACACGCGGGCGAAAGTGTGGGCGGCGCTGACGATGTGGGAGCCGTGCTCCCCGACCCAATGGTGGCTCCCGAAAAGAGCCCCTTCCCTTTCTAAACGCGCCCTCTCGTCAGCGTCGATTGCTCGCCTGATCTGATCGAGAAAATGCGACTAGTCGATGCCTGGGTATGTGGCGGCGTCAGCGAGACGCCTAGGCCCACGGTGCGCGACGCAACTGAGGTCGCGGCCGCAGAGGGCGGGGCCGCCTTCAAGCTCGGGGATCGCATGATCATCGAACGGCCGCGAACAAAAGGTCTACGAGTCAGCGGTCGACGTCAGCCGAGCATGGCCATCTTCAACTCCGCCTCGCGGCCGAGGGAGGTCATCCATTCGGTGAACTCGGGGCGGCTTTTGATCTGTCGTCCGTAATGGCGGCGCAGCGCCGTGGTGAGGTCGCTTCCGCGGCCGAGCTGTTCATCGGCAAAGCCGATCATCTGCGAGTTCGGCCAGGCCTGCGGACGGATGGCGACAAGACGGGCAAACAGGCTCTCGCCCGGCTCGTCCGGGTTTGCCTGCGCCATCAGGGTCAGCATCGCGGCGGTCGATCGCGACACGCCCATATGGCAATGCACCAGAACGTGGCTAGACGCCTGCTTATCTGCGCGCTCCAGGAAGTCGTTGCCGAAGCGAAGGATCGCCTCGACATGGTCGGGGCGCGGCATCACCCGGTTAGGTACGGCTGCAATGATGTCGTGGAAGCGCAAGGTCGTGCGGTGATGGGTGCCGTAACCGCCAAACGCCTCAAGTTCCGGCAGCTCCGGATCGACGATCGACAGGACGTGGGTCACCTTCCTGTCGCTCTGGCCCGGTAGTTCGTCGATCCCACAAACGGTCAGCACTGGCGAAAAGGTCGTTTCCATGTCGATTGTCCTTGCATCCGGTTCATAGCGTGTCTGCCTCGCACTTGCGCGCGAGCAGGGCAAAAAGCACGTCGAGCATCACATACATCGGGGCGCGGCCGGTCGGCACGATGAGGGGATGGGTCGAGGCGCGGTAGGCGTTGAGATTGATGCTTCCATCGGCGAGGGAGGCGACGACGGAGCCGCCCGGAGAGATGGAAACTATACGTGCGCCGGCCTTCTTGGCAATCTCGATGTTCGAAATAAGATAGCTCGTTCGGCCCGAGAAGGAGAGCACGAAAAGCACGTCTTCTCCCGTCGGGCGCGGTGCGGAAACCATCTGCAAGGTTGGATCGGAATTCATGCCAGTGAAGATGGGTAGGACGGCGAAGCTGTGACAGCATTGCAAACGAGCCGGGGATGAAGCGTATCAGAGCTTTCAGCATAGCGCCGCGCTGTGGGGGAAAATAGGAATTCGCGTCACGGGAAGCGCGGAAAAAGGGCCGTGGCAGGACCTTCAACATCCGAAAGGGGATGGGACCGGATGCCCCGTACTTAGCGTTCCGCTTGAGCATCAATTTAATCCGGCGAATGTGAAGGTTGTGAACGTGGGTGAGCCTCACTTTGATTTAGACGAGATTTCACTTTTAATCGGACGGAATTCAAACCGTGTATTCCGAGGATAGCAGACTAGGGGTCCGGCTCTGGCTTCGCCACGAAGCCAACGACCAAGCCCCCCGGCCGACTTTCTCCAGTGTCTCCAACCTTGGGTTCGCGCCGCCGACTTCTTTTTCAGCGATCTGCCGACGAGTGAGGCCGACGATCTTGGCAAACTCCTGCTGGCTGAGACCTATGCCTCTGCGGAGGTCACGCTGCGTCCGGGAGATGCAAGCCGCCGCACCGCCATCCTGCAGATGTTCGACTCCGTCTGCGGTGACATGCTAGGAGCCGCAAGCGCTGTGCTTCCCGTCTCCTAGCGCCGCTTCGCTATCAAAGACCGCGACACAACCACAGCGAGGCCGATCAACACCGTCCCCGCGATGAAGAGAAAGGCCGCTGCAGCGATCGCAGGGCTGATGTTTTCACGGATGCTGGAAAACATCTGCCGCGCCAACGTCCGCTGGTTCGGGCCTGCGACGAAGAGCGTGAGGACGACTTCGTCCAACGACGTCGCAAAGGCGAGCACCGCGCCAGAGAGTACGCCCGGCATGGCGAGCGGCAGGGTGACCCGGCGGAACACCGTCGTTGGCGAAGCACCGAGGCTCTGGGCCGCAAGCTCGACGCGCTGGTCAATGCCGGCAAGCGCGCCGGTGACGCTCACGACCACAAAGGGCACCGCAACGACCGTGTGGGCGATGATCACGCCCATGTAACTGTTGGTAAGGCCAAAACCCGCCAGCAGCACTTGCATGCCGACCCCCAGCACGACGGCCGGCACCACCATGGGCAGCAGGAAAAGTGTGCGCATCGAACCGCGAAAGAGAAGAAGGCGGTTGCGCAGGCCGAGCGACGCGGCCGTACCAAGCGCGGTTGCGAGCAAGGTCGTGCCCGTGCCGATGATCAGGCTGTTGACGATTGCCCGCCGCCAGGCGTCCGCGAAGAAGAGTTCCTCAAACCAGCGTAGGGACCACGACGGGATCGGATAGGTGAGGATCACGCTCGAGGTGAAGGCGAGCGGCAGGATGGCAATGAGTGGCGCGACGAGGAAGAGGATCGTCAGCGTGGCGAAGGTGGCCTTGGCGATTTTCATCGGCATGGTCACCGCCCCCCAACTTCGTCGCTGGAGAGCCGTGAGTAGACGCTGTAGAGCAGTAGAGTTGCGACCAGGAGTACGACCCCGAGCGCACCGGCCATGCCCCAATTCGCCGATCCCGTGGCGTAAAAGGCGATGATCGAGGAGATCATCTGGTCGCCCGGTCCGCCAATCAGCGCCGGCGTTATGTAATAGCCAATCGCAGAGATGAACACTAGCAGAGCGCCGGACGCCACACCCCTGAGGCTTAGCGGCAGCAGCACACGCAGGAAAGCGCGCAGCGGGCGTGCGCCGAGCGAGGCGGCGGCCGGCATCAAGTTCTTCGGGATGGTGATGAGCACGGAATAGATCGGCAGCACCATGAACGGCAACAACACATGGGTCATGGCGATGATGACGCCGGTGCGGTTGAAGATCAGCGTCAGCGGCGCATCTATGAGGCCGATGGCGCGCAGGAGATCATTGATGAGACCCTGCTCCTGCAACAGGATGAACCAGGCCGCCGTGCGCACCAGAAGCGACGT
Source organism: Ensifer sp. ENS02 (assembly GCF_014851885.1). Classification (NCBI taxonomy): domain Bacteria; kingdom Pseudomonadati; phylum Pseudomonadota; class Alphaproteobacteria; order Hyphomicrobiales; family Rhizobiaceae; genus Ensifer; species Ensifer sp. ENS02. The sequence continues at coordinate 3,828 of NZ_JACVAO010000035.1, forward strand.
CCACAGCGGCAATAATACGGCGCCAAGCATCAAATCACGCTTCCAACCGTCGAGCGAAGCGGCGATGATTGCGTACGGAAAGCCGATACAGGCGCATGCGAAGGTGACGAGCGCGGCTATCCAGAAGGTGCGCATGAGGATCACGGCGTTGACGGACTGGTCTGGCGGCAGATGCTCGATATCACCAGCCGCATTGCGACCAAGATCGACGGCGGCAAGCAGGTTGCGGTCGGTATAGGGCGAGAGCGCATCTGCGATCGCCAGCCAGAACTCCGGCTTCTCCCAGCGTTTGTCGATGGAAACGAGGTCGGCGGGTGGGTTCGCCGTATCTTTCAATGCACTCGTCGTCTTGCCCATCAGCGTGCGAAAACCGGAGCGGGCGCTGTTGAGACGCCGCACCATGTCACCAAGCGCCTGATCGTCGTCGACGGACTTCAGGTCCTCCATCAGCGCCAGCTGCATGGGTGTGGTGGGTGGAGACTTACGGTCCCAATCGGCCAGAACTTCCGCGCTGCGTGGCAGCAGCCGCAACACGGCCGGATCCGACACGGACTGCGCCATCATGCTGAAGAGCGGCCAAACGAAGAAGCCGATGAGGAAAAAGAGCAGCGGCGCCAGAAGAAGCAGCGATCGTCCAGTGCGGGAGGAGACTCCACTCATGGCGCAATGACCCGACAATCGCCGGCCGAAAACGCCGCAAAGACTTTGGTGCCTGGCGGAAACTCGCGCGACCTTCTGCCGAGTTTGGCGATCAGCGGGTGAGTGGCGTTCTGCAACTGCACGCGCAAATGATCGCCCTGATAAACGGAATCCGTAACTTCCGTTTCCAAGACGTTTCGACCCTCACTGCGCGTCTCGCTGAGATCTACCCGTTCCGGACGGATGGAGAGAAAGACGGATTGGCCGGAAGCGACGCTGCCGGAAACCGCCGACACAATTTGTGCCCCGGAACGAAGACGCACAGTCGCTTCCGCGCCTTGCACGGTTTCCACGACACCTTCGACGAGATTGGTCTCGCCGATGAATTCGGCGACGAAGCGCGTCGCCGGCTCGTCGTATACCTGGCGGGGTGTCCCGATCTGCTCGATCTTGCCCTTGTTGAAGACGGCGACGCGATCCGACATCGTAAGCGCTTCGGACTGGTCATGCGTAACGAAAACGATTGTTAGGCCGAGGCGGCGGTGCAGATCGCGGATGTCGAGTTGCATCTGCTCGCGCAACTGCTTGTCAAGCGCGCCGAGTGGCTCGTCCATCAGCACGACACGCGGTTCGAAGACAAGCGCCCGGGCAAGCGCCACGCGCTGCTGCTGGCCACCCGAGAGCTGCGAGGGCCGTCGGTCTGAAAGGGTTGAAAGCTGCACCATGTCGAGTGCACGTTTGACGCGCTCATCGATCCCCGCCTTGCCAATGCCCCGCATCTGGAGCGGAAAAGCGATGTTTTCGCCGACTGACATGTGCGGGAAGAGCGCGTAGCTCTGGAAGACAACACCCATGTCCCGCTTGTAGGTGGGCACCTTATTGATGGCAGTTCCGTCGAGAAGGATCTCGCCCGCGGTCGGCTGCTCGAAGCCAGCGAGCATCATAAGAAGCGTCGTTTTGCCCGAGCCGGACGGGCCGAGCAGGCTGACGAACTCCCCCTTCCCGATGCCGAGATCGAGATGTTCAACCACGCAAAGCGGGCCGTAGAATTTCGTAATGCGGTCAAATCGAATGTATTCGGCCACGGCAGACTCCATCGCTAAAGGCGAAGGATGCGTCCTCGAGAAACGCACCCAGCCATCCAGGAAAGGGCGCTCCCGGTGGAGCGCCCTTCACCACGGATGTTCTTACTGGGCGAGCCAGGCGTTGAAGCGCTGCGTCAGCGTCTCGGCATTGTCGATCCAGAAATCGACATTGAGCGAGATGGCATCTGTCATGTTGGCAGGATCGGTTGGCAGGTCCTTGGAGAATTCCGCCGGTACTTTGGACGCGGCCTCCTTGTTCGGCAGACCGTATGCCACGAATTCCGGCAGTTTCGCCTGGTTTTCCGGCAGGCTCGCAAAAGCGATGAAGTCCTGCGCAGCCTCCTTGTTCTCCGCATCCTTCAACACGACCCAGCTATCGACGGCATAAATGCTGCCGGGAAAGACGACCTTGAAGTTCTTGCCTTCCGACCGATTGATGCCGGTGATGCGGCCGTTGTATGCCGAAGTCATGGCGACTTCGCCCGATGCGAGAAACTGCAACGGCTGTGCGCCCGATTCCCACCAGACGATGTTAGGCTTCAATTCGTCGAGTTTCTTGAAGGCGCGGGCGACCCCCTCCTCTGTACCGAGAACGTCATAGATCTCATCCTTGGAGACACTATCGGCGAGTAGCGCGAATTCCAGCGTGTATTTGGGGCCCTTGCGCAGCGAGCGCTTGCCGGGGAACTTTTCGACGTTCCAGAAGTCCGCCCAGGAAGTCGGGCCTTCCTTCAGCTTGTCGCCGTCATAGGCGATGGCCGTCGACCAGACGATGGCGCCGACACCACAGTCATTGACCGCAGAATCGAGGAATTTGTCCTTACCGCCCATCTTGTCCCAGTCGATCTTTTCATAAAGACCGTCGGCACAACCGAGCGCCAGTTCTTCGGCTTCCACCTGCACCGCATCCCAGTTCGGTGCGCCGGCCTTGACCTTCGACTGGATGACGCCGATCCCGCCGTCCCAGGCTTCGTCGAGCACTGGCTTGCCGGACTTTTCGGAGAACGGTTTGAAGTAGATGTTGCGCTGGGCATCCTGATAGTTTCCACCCCATGAAACGACTGTTAGATCTCGCGCGAAAACCGGCACAGCAAGGCCCGCCGACAGAACGACGGCAGCCGCCGCCAGGACACCCGATTGAAAGATTGTCTTCATGGCATTCCCCTTTTCTTCGTTGGTGAAAGAGCCGCTGCGGCTCCGATGACGATCCCATGCAGACCGTTGTCCCCGTCCTGTTTGCGGCGGTGGCTGCGGCCTCACCGGTCTTTGCGCCCATTCTCCCTTGGACGTTTCAACCGATGGATGCATTCTAGTCATTGCAGGCCAACGGGTTTTTCCCGATTTGACCGTTGTCAGACGTGCTGCCCTCCGTTGATGTGGATTTCCGCGCCGTTGATGTAGGACGATGGCTCGGTGCAAAGGAAGTAGATGGTCTCCGCGACTTCGCGTGGTTCGCCCAGTCTTCGCATCGGCACTTCCGCCGCCACCAGTTCATCGGTTCCGGGCGACAGGATAGACGTTTCGATCTCGCCCGGCGCGATGGCGTTCGCCCTGACGCCGCGTTGGCCGAATTCGTGCGCCATTTCGCGGGTCAGTGAGGCCAGCGCCGCTTTGGACGCCGCATAGGCAACGCCTGCAAAAGGGTGGACGCGAGAGCCTGCGATGGACGTAACATTGACGATCGAGCCCTTCGCCGCTTCCAGTTCCGGCATGAGTGCGCGGGCGATCAAAGCGGTCGACACAAGATTTACGTTGAGCACCTGCGTCCAGACATCGGCATCGGTATCCAGCACACCGAGGCGACTCTTGCCCGGTCCCTTCGGCGAAATGCCCGCATTGTTCACGAGTGCATGCAGTCGGCCGTTCGGTAGGCGCTCGCGAACGGTCGCAGCCAGGCGGTCAATCTGCGTGAGGTCGGCAAGGTCGGCCTGGATATGGCTCTCGCGTGCGGACGGCCAGGCACATTCCTCGGAAAAGGACTGGCGAGAAACGGTGAGAATGCGCCAGCCCTTCGACTGAAAGAGCTTGACCGTTGCGTGCCCGATCCCGCGGCTCGCCCCCGTCAGCAACATGTACCGGCAATCATCGGTCATCGGAGCGCTTCCTTTTGATATTTGATGCATCGTAATAGGCTGCCCATGAATTGCAAGTCTCCTATTCCAAGCGACGTTAAGCCCGGCGCGCCTCCGGCTCGCTGCCCCGTTCGATGCGCTCGAGGATCGGCTTGCCGCCGAGCAGGATGTCGTCGACGATTGCCATCGAAGCGGCGGCGGGATCGTGCCGCTTCAGGGCTTCGACGACCGGGTAGTGGTGGTCAATCATCGCCCGTCCGCCCTCTATGTAAGCATCGGAAATATGTGGCCCCATCCGCAGCCAGAGCCGCCGCAGGATGCTGTTCAGCACCGGCAGCCCGGCGATCTGCGGCAGCAGGAAGTGGAAGGCTTGGTTGAGTTGCGTACCCTTCAGTCGGTCGCCGGCCTCGATTGCTTGTTCGTTTTCGCGCAAGATCCGCTCCAACGCTTCGATATCCGCGCTCGTCGCCACCTGGGCCGCAGTCTCTGCGGCCAGTCCCTCCAGGCGCACCCGTATTGCGCGGATCTCGCGGTAGCGGTTTTCGCTCAAGCCCGGGATGCGGATGTCGCGCGGCGAGCGGAAGATAATCGCCTCGTCATTGGCAAGCCGAAGGATTGCGTCGCGGATCGGCGTAACGCTTGTGCCGAATTGCTCTGCCAGATCCCGGATCTTCAGCCGATCGCCGGGTTGGAACCGGCCCTGGATCAGCGCATCGCACAACGCACCATAAACGACGCTGTTGAGGTTCTCATGATCCAGTGACGTGAATTGAGGCATGGAATTCGTCCGAAAAATGGAATAACAAGATACTTGATGCATCTTTTTCGCTGTGTTTCAAGTATGGCGTGTCGCAGACATCAATTACCGAACGGCCTGGCGCGACAATGTCGTCGTCGTCGTGGTCAGCTGACGGACAGAGATTGACGGAAATGCGGGCGACCGCGCCAACGGAGCAAGCATGACGGAGCCATCGCCCACCGCCAAGAACGCCGATTCCATGTCGGCAACATGGAGCGCGACATCGCTTTCCGATGCGGAGGCGGCGGTGAAGCAGGTGTATGGCGCGAGCGGCTCGATCAGGCGGCTCTCAAGCGAAAGGGACGAGACCTTTCTTTTTACCCGCTCGGACGGAACGGACTTCATCCTCAAGATTGCCAATCCCGCCGAAGACCCGGCCTCGCTTGAGTTCCAGGATGGTGCGCTAATGCATCTGGAGGCTGCGGCCCCCAATGTACCGGTGCCAAGGCTCATGCTCACGAAAACCGGAGCGCCGAGCCATACGCTTTCCACCTCCGATGGCCCCCGCGTCATGCGCCTGTTGACCTTCCTCGGCGGCGAACTGCAGTACCGCACCTCGGCCTCAGAGACGCAGAGCCGCAACGTCGGCCGGGCGCTCGCACAACTTGGGCTGGGTCTCGAAGACTACAAAGGGCGCCCGCCCGCCGGAAAGTTGATGTGGGACATTTCTCATACACTCGACCTTGTCGCCCTGCTCGACCATGTCGGCATCGAGCGCCGAGCGCAGGTGGAGGCCATACTCGCCGAGTTCGAACGCTCGATGCCGGCGATCGCCGCGATCAAGCGCCGGCAGATCATCCATAACGATTTCAATCCGCACAACATCCTGCTTGATCCGGCAGAGCCGACCAAAGTTGTTGGTATCATCGACTTCGGCGACATGGTGCATGCGCCCTTGATCAATGACCTTGCCGTCGCCCTCTCCTATCACCTTGCGACCGACAACTGGGCCGCCCGCACCGGCGCCTTCCTCGAAGGCTTCCTGTCGGCGCGCGCGCTGGAGCCGGCCGAAATCGAGCTGCTACCGCTTCTCGCCCGTTCCCGCCTCGCCATGTCCATCATCATCGCGGAGTGGCGTTCCGCACGTTTTCCTGAGAACCGGGCCTATATCATGCGCAACCACGCGACCGCATGCCGCGGCCTGCAGAACATAGTCGATCTCACTCCGGCCGGGCTGAAACGGCTCGCGCCCAACCTTTCCGAGGCTTGATCATGTCGATGGTGAATGCTTTTTCGCGTGCAGATTTCGACCGACTAGACGAGAGCGAGAGGGCGCTTATCGCGCGCCGAGAAAAAGTGCTCGGTCCCGCCTACCGCCTGTTTTACGAAAAACCGCTGCATCTTGTCCGCGGCGAAGGCGTTTTTCTGTACGACACGGCCGGCGAGCGGTATCTCGACGCTTACAACAACGTGGCGTCGCTCGGCCATTGCCATCCGCGCGTGGTGGAGGCAATCACGAAGCAGACGGCCGTGCTCAACACTCACACACGCTACCTGCACGAAGGTATCGTCGCCTATGCCGAGGCGCTGACGGCCACCTTCCCCAAGGCGCTCAGCCAGGCCATGTTCACCTGCACCGGCAGTGAAGCGAACGATCTCGCCGTTCGCATCGCCCGCTTCGTCACTGGGGGCACCGGCATCATCGCGACGGACCTCGCCTATCACGGCCTGACGAGCGCGGTTGCCGAATTCTCGCCCTCGCTCGGCGAATCCGTGACGCTCGGCCCGCATGTGCGCACGGTGCCCGCGCCGGACAGCTACCGTCACTCGCCCGAACAGATGGCGGTAAAATTCGGCCACGACGTGCGCGCCGCAATCGCCGATCTCAAACGTCACGGCATCAAGCCGGCCATGCTGATCACCGATACGATCTTTTCCAGCGACGGCATCTTCGAAGGGCCGAGAGGTTTTCTCAAGCCTGCGGTGGACGCGATCCACGAGGCTGGCGGCCTCTTCATCGCCGACGAGGTGCAGCCCGGGTTCGGTCGAACGGGCGAAACGATGTGGGGTTTCGAACGCCACGGCGTTGCACCCGACATGGTGACGATCGGCAAACCAATGGGTAACGGCTATCCGATGGCGGGTATCGTGCTGCGCCCCGAGGTTATCGCTGAGTTCGGCCCAAAGGCGCGCTATTTCAACACGTTCGGCGGCAATCCGGTCGCCGCCGCGGCCGGCAAGGCAGTGCTCGACACTATCTGCATTGAGGGGCTGCAGCAAAATGCGCTGGAGGTCGGCTCCTACCTGATGGGTGGCCTCAAGAGCCTTTCGGATCGATACCACGCTCTCGGGGACGTGCGCGGTTCCGGTCTCTTCATCGGCGTCGAGATCGTTGCCGACCCTGCCGCCAAGAGCCCTGATGCCGCGCTAACGACTCGGATCGTAAATGGTCTGCGAGATCGCCGCATCCTCATCAGCGCCTCCGGTCCCAATGCCAATGTTCTGAAAATACGGCCACCTCTCGTCTTTTCTCGCGAGAATGCGGACATGCTGTTGGATGCATTTGGCGACGTGTTGCGGTCTCTCTGAATAGGAGGCTTCGCGCCGCAGTCGGGTTTTACTACCGATTGACGCTTAGGCGAAGACACAGGTAGAACGGTCTCTCGAGTTTGCTCGCTAGCTTTGATTGTTGCGCGATTGGCATCGCGCTCTAACAAACCTTCCTTTCAAAATCGCGGTCAGAACCCATGCCTAGGGCCGGGGCCTTACTTTTGCTTTGGAAGGACCCGTCACGGCCACGGCACCTCTAAGTGCTTCCAACAAAGGCATGGTTTCATCACACCTGACAAGCAGGTGTCGATGGAGCAATCTCGTCGAAGAAAAGCGCCTTACCAACGCCTGCGCGATAAGCGCGGCTAACCATTACGCAGCCAAGGAACCGCAGCACGCGGGTGAGTCGATTGCCGTCCACCAGTGGTCGCCATTGCCGCCTCCATCACAAGATAGATTGAAGGTAAACTATGAAGAGCTTGGACGAAAAACTTCTTATTATTCTGGGCGCCTTCCACAGTGTGCGGTATGGCGTGTCGCCATCCGTCTTACGCGGCGCCGCTGAAAATCATGCCAAGAAACAAGGGCTCGCGGGAAGTGAATACAGCCAGACCCTCGAAGTGGCCATTGGCTCTGGACTTATCGGACTCTCGTCTGACTCATCTCTCTCAATTCGGGCTGCGGGGCGGACGAGGCTAGGCAAACGTTAGCCAGAGCTTGGTGCGGCATGGGGGAACCGCCCCGAGTGGGGCGATACCTCATCCCACGCCTCGCCGAGCGTCGGCACTTCGGGCCGCACGAAGCAGTAAACCGGCTTTCGAGGATTCCAAGAAAACACTTCTCACCGGAAATCGCGCGTCTTCACCTTGATCTGATCGAGATGCAGATAGGGATCGACGATATCGCGCGGACGCGGCCCCTTCGGCAGGCCGCGCGGATCGGGCGCCGGCGCCCCATGATGAAATTCATCCCCCCGCCCATGCGGAAGCGGAAAGCTGGCATCCCGCTCGCCGACGCTGGCAAGTTCGCCTGACAAATCGGTCAGCCGATGGGCGACCAGATGCACGACCTCGCCTTCTCGCTGAATACGACCATAGACGCCGAGCATGCCGGCCCCGAGGACCACGCGGCGATAGCTTTCGAAGGTCTTAGCCCAGACAACCAGATTGGCAATGCCCGTCTCGTCCTCGATCGTGATGAACATCACGCCTTTGGCGGAGCCCGGCCGCTGGCGGACAAGCACCAGGCCGGCCGCCTCAAGCCACCTGCCGTCACGCGTCTGCATCGCCTCCCGGCAGGTGACGATGCGGCGCTTCGTCAGATCCGCGCGCAGGAACGAGAGCGGATGGTCGCGCAGCGTCAGCCCGACATGCTCATAGTCCTCCACCACTTCGCCGCCCGCAGTCATCGGCCTTAGCGCCACTGACGGCTCATCGAGTTCGGCGACGGTCCGACTTTCCCGGGCAGATGCCGCGGCAAAGAGCGGCAGCGGCTCGTCGCGCAATGCCTTGATCGCCCAAAGTGCCTCGCGCCGGGCAAGCCTCAGTGAAGGCTGAAACGCATCGGCCTCGGCAAGCTGGACGAGCGAGGCTGCCGGAACCCCTGCCCGACGCCAGAGATCGTCGACGGTCTCGAAAGGTCGTTCATCGCGCACAACGACAATCGCCGCAGCGTCGACATTGGCCAGCCCCTTGGCCATGCGAAGACCAAGACGGACGGCAAAGCGACTTTCATCCGCTGTTGCCTCAAGCGTGCAATCCCAGCGGCTGGCGTTCACACAAACTGGCCGAACCTCGACCCGATGATCGCGCGCATCCCGCACGATCTGGGCCGGGGCGTAAAAACCCAACGGCTGCGCGTTCAGAAGCGCCGCGCAGAAGACGTCCGGGTGCCAGCATTTGAGCCACGAGGAGGCGTAGGCGATCAGCGCGAAGGACGCCGCATGGCTTTCAGGAAAGCCGTAGCTGCCGAAGCCTTCGAGCTGCTTGAAGGTCTTAATCGCAAAGTCCGGCTCGTAGCCGTTTGCGACCATGCCCCGGACAAGCTTCTCCCCGAACTTCGACACACCGCCGGTATGCTTGATCGGTCCGTCAAGAATGAAGCGTATCGGAGCTTTCAACAAAGCGCCGCCTCAGCGGGAAAGCGGGAATTCGCGTCACGCGACGGGCGGAAAAAGGGCCGCCGCAGGAGCTTCAACATAGTGGCCCGAAGGGGAAGAGGGATCGACTGCCCCCGTCCGTCGCGTTCCGTGTACACTCTTTGTTTTCGAGCGACGGGCCGCGCGATAAAGCAAGTTACATTTTAAATTGGACGGAATTCTGCTTTAAATTGGACGCCAATGGAGTTAACATTGGCCGCATGACCAATACAAATCGCCCGAACACACTCATCCAACGCAAGGCCCGCTCCATGGTCGAGACGGCGCTGTCGGACACGCGCGTCGTTCTCGTCGCCGGACCAAGGCAGGCAGGAAAGACCACCCTTGCGCGACAGTTCTCTGGAACAGAGCGGCCGTACTACACCCTTGATGACGCCGGCACACTCAGCGCCGCCAAATCCGACCCTGTAGGCTTCGTTCGCGGCCTCGACCGAGCGGTAATTGACGAAGTTCAGCGTGCGCCTGAGTTAATGCTTGCGATAAAGGAAAGCGTAGATCGCAGCGATGAGCCGGGCCGCTTCCTGCTCACAGGTTCAGCAAACCTCGCCACCGTGCCGGCGGTGGCAGACTCTCTTGCCGGCCGCATGGCCCTAATTTCGTTGCTGCCGTTTGCACAGGCTGAAATCCGATCGACCCCAGGCCGCTTTCTTGATCGCATTTTTGCGGGAGAGGTGCCCGCGATCGCGGACGGACTTGTGCTCGGCGACGACCTTGTTGAGACGGTTGTACGTGGAGGGTACCCTGAGGTCGTACGCAGGACGCAGCCCGGCCGGCGCACCGCGTGGCTTGAAGACTACGTGGCGCTTATCCTTGACAGAGACGTGCGCGACATTGCCAACATCGATCAGTTGGGCAGGTTGCCGCGCCTCCTTAATGTTCTTGCAGAGCATGCGGGACAGTTGGTCAATCATAGCGGATTCGGCACGGCCCTCGGACTATCCAGTGTCACCGCTCAAAAGTATGTAGCAATCCTTGAGCGACTCTTCCTTGTCCGAACCCTCGCGCCATGGTCCAACAACCGGCTTAGTCGCCTGGTAAAAACACCAAAGTTGCATTTTCTCGACACTGGCCTGCTCGCAACCCTGCGCGAAGACGATGTCAACAGTATCCGTGAAAACAAGACGCGTTTCGGTCCTTTGCTCGAAAGCTTCGTCGCATCAGAACTCCTAAAGCTTGCATCTTGGTCCGAACGCCGACTTTCGTTCTCTCACTATCGGACGAAGGATCAGATCGAGGTCGATGTTGTTGTCGAGGACCGGCGCGGTCGCGTCGTCGGCATCGAGGTCAAGGCATCGTCGACGGTTAAGGCTGAAGACTTCAAAGGGCTTCGTCAGTTACAGGAGGCGGTAGGCGACCGCTTCCTGCACGGCATCGTTTTGCACGATCACGACCGCGTGACGCCATTTGGCGAAAAATTGCACGCCGCTCCGCTTTCGGTCCTGTGGACGATGTAAAATCACGAGATACTTATTATGGAACTAACATGCGGTTTCGGAAGTGTTGCTTTTTGCCTCCGAACCGCCTTTTAGGCTGCTTGTGATTTCTGTGCAAAACTGCGGTTCGGCCTGTTGCTTTCCCGTTTCAATGTGAGACGTTTGCCGCGCATAAAATCGCGAGGCAGCATGCCGGTCAATCTATCGCATCGAATGTTGCCGCCAGCCCTTCGTGGTATCGTCAGTGTGAATTCACTCGGGCTACCGCGCTTCTTCGCAACCATCTGGTCTGACGCGCTCAATTCTTGGGAAGCATCGACTCGTCGACGGCACCTGGCTGCACTGGACAGGCTCTATCAAGCGGTGGAGGAACAGAACGGCGTAGACTGTCTCGACCGTTTGATCGCGGATGCTGACTGCGATGCCTTGGAGGATTGCCTTGTCGGCTTCTTGGCGCAGCTCCGCAATGAAGCTGTGATCAAACAGTTGGACAATACTCCGACGTGGAGCACTGCGGTCGAGTTCATCAAAGAGATGTTGCAGCAGGCCCAGAAAGGAGCTGGCCCCCGTGCAAATGAGATCGCAGCGAAGATATTACGGCTCGAAAACTACTATGGCCAACTGGTGCCAAATTCGCCAAGGCCGCCGCCTCCAATCCGGGCGCTTCCGCCGCTAGTTATCGAAGACCTGTACGAAATCTTCAGGCCGGATTCACCTCGAAATCCGTTCAGGACTGAGACATTGCGGTGGCGCAACCTCCTGGTCTTCATGTTGCTATTGCGCCTCGGGCTTCGGCGTGGCGAAGGCGCGTTACTGTACGCTTCCTCGTTCAAGGAGGACTTTGATCCCGTTGGCCGCAAGACCGTTCACTGGCTAGATGTCGAGGAAGTCGATGATCCGGACCCTCGATACGAGCAGCCCGGCCTGAAGACGGAGGCCTCGCGACGCCAGCTTCCGCTACAGGAAGAGATCGTTGAACTCGTCAGGTTCTACATACGCAACTATCGCGGACGGGCAAACCACCCACACCTTCTCATCTCTCAGAAAGGCTCACCGCTTTCGCTGCGATCCATCAGTGAAATCTTCGAGGTAGCCACTAAGGCTCTGTCCGATGAAGCCAAGCAATCTTTGAAAAAACAGAGACTTAACGGCGTATCATGCCATGATCTCCGCCATACATCTGCTGTCGTCAGGATGCGTCGGTATCAAGATACGGGCAATGACCTGGACAAGGCGCAAGAGAAGTTAAGAACGTTCTTTGGGTGGTCAAAGAAGTCGGATATGCCACGCCTCTATGCCAAGGCCTACTTCGAAACCAGCCTGGACGAAGTCTGGGGCGAAAAGTTCGATCACTTCGTCGATGCCCTTAGGCGTACTGTTCCAGAGGCCGGACGATGAGTGTCATCGCACACAGTGTGAAGCCGGAACTACTTGAAAAATTGGCGGAACTCTCTGCGGGGCTGCCACAACTCCCCCCGATTGTCAGATACTACGACGACTTCGCGGATGAGATGATGGCCATTCGCAACCTTGGTGATCATGACGATGTCGTTCTTCGAGTGGACGGCGTTCAATATCCTTTGGAATTTGCGCGATTCGGAGCCACTTCCGGCGTAGTGAAGCGTGTTTTGGTCGACTGGCTTCACCAATATGATCCGCATTCGATCAAGCTATGGTTCGATAGGCTCTGTAGTTACATTGGTCGCCGAGGACTAGATTCCTTCACACACCTTATCGCCTCGTATCCATTCGATGCCCGTGCCCATTGGACCTCATTCGTTCTAGCCCAGGTGCAGGTGGACGAAGGCTCCGCGTTAAGGGCGATGTTACGATCTCTGTGTCGATTGAATATCGGGCATTGGGAGCCTTCAGCGTTATCCGTTGTTCGTGCACTGCCAAGTCCGAAAGTCGACAGATATCGCGTCGTCCGCATCGGCGACTGCTTCCTGCCGCTCGATCAACAGAGCCTTATCGTCGACCACATCGACGCGATGTGCGCGGCGCTTTCGAATGATACGCAGTCGATAGATACCGAGGCGCTGCGGGACGTGTGCATTCTAGTTACGTCGTACCAGTATGCCTTCCGTCCAGGCCAGATCGCGAGGATCGAAACGGCCGACGTACGTCTTTACTCGACTGGTGCGGTGCATGTGGCAGTCACCCGGATCAAGCAGAAGGATAAGCGCAAGCGAATTCGAGAAACTCGGCGGATCAAGCGAGAATGGGGTCCACTCTTCAACGAGTTCGTGAAGCGGCGGGATGCAGGAAGCGTCATGCTGGAAAAGGGTGTGCCCCCTCACCTCCTCTTCGGGCTCACACCATCTGGCGTAAGCCGCGTCATACTTGAGCTTACAGCCGACTTGACGGGCGAGGCTTGGTCGCCGACGGACCTGAGACACACGGCGGCGCAACGCCTCGCGGACGGCGGCATCTCGCACGCTGGTCTGTCGGAGTTCATGGGACACTCTAGCGACCGCGTAGCCAATGTCTACTTCGACGCATCGCCACCACAGGCCAAGCGTATCAATGATGCCCTTGCGATCTCGCCCATCTACAAGAACGTTGCCAAGATTGCGACAACGAGGACCATCGACAAGGAGATGCTTCTGGGCCTCCCGGCCGAGAAGCAGATCGGGGGTGTGCCTCACGGGATTCCTATTGCGGGGATAGGAGGTTGCAACCTGGGTCAAAACCTCTGCATGAAAAACCCGGTGGTGGCTTGCTATACTTGCTCGCAGTTCATGCCGCTCAATGATCCTGAAATCCATCAGGACGTCGTGGAGAGCCTTCGCCCGGTCGTCACTGAGTTCGCCGCCGCATCCCGCAACAACCAGCAATCTCCTGCTTACGCTCAATTGAAGAGCACCCTGGACGCCGCAAGACGTGTTGCCGAGGAACTGAAATCCGATGGTGGGGTTGGGCCATGAACCCGTTCTATGCCGAGTACATTGCCACGGCCAAGAGGCTGGCCGAAGAGCGTGGCCTGAGTTGGAAGCTTGCCTTTGATGATGAGGGCAAGGTCACCAAGGAGACGAGGTGGAACCTTACGGAGCTGAGGGGCGGGCTGTCGAAACCTGTCTCATGGCTTGGGCAGGTCGGGGTCGACACCGCGCCATTCGAGAAATTGAACGAGATCAAAGCCGAAATGGGGCAAGGCCTCTTACTGCCAAAGCCCATGTCGCCTGCCTGGCTGGACTTATTCCAAGCCGTTTTGATCCATCAGCTCCTCCTTGGGCAGACGAAGCCCGGAAGCGCCGTTCAAGTGGCCGCTGGCATCCGACGGCTGGCACCAGCTGCAGAGAATACTCCGCCCTGGGCAGTTACCCCTGATCAAATCCAGCAGGCCTACAACGCCGTTCTGCGATCCTCAGAATCCGGCAAGCAGGCGCTCGACTTCGTGACGATGGTCAGGAACGTCATCGACAGACAAAAGCTTGCCGATATCCCCGCTCTGGCCCGGTTCTGTCAGCCCTATTCCAGCAAGGAAGCGTTGACAGCGCAGCAGCGGGCCGATGCGGTCAGGAACCGCCAAAACGCGCATGGTGGCCGCAAGAGCCTGCGGCGCAGCTTGGCTGAACGGAAGTCGGCGTCGAAGCTTCCGGATGAGAAGGCCTTCTGGGAACTGGTGCGGATTGTCTTCACCGAGACACCCCTGTCCTTCTCGGATGCGATCCGGTTCGCAGCGTTCAAGGTCCAGATCATCCTCGGCTTCCGGATCGGAGAGGCGGCCCTTCTTCCATTGGACTGGAAGCGTTGGCGCGAATATCTGGACGCCGACGGCCGACCGGCCGGAGAGCATGGTGGGTTCTCCCGCTCGCTGATCATCAGGTACTTCGCCGAAAAGCAGGATGAGGACGACCTTGCCGAGGGCTTGGCCCTGTACGAGAACATCCAGCACGTCCCACCGATGTTCGAGGAGATTGTGGTCGAGACGCTCGACCACATCGCCACCATTACCGCCCCGCTGCGGGAGCGATTGAAACGGCAGGCTGAAACGGGTCGCATCTTTCCCGAATATGCCGAAGACGCGCTCGTTCCTGCCTGGGAGATGTACGTCCGCATGACAGGAAATGCCGTCTTCTCGGATGCAGAGGTTCCGCCAGAGTTAATCCGGCAATACCGTGAAAGCTACGATCCCCAGTACCTCGACACGATCCGCGATCTTCAACTAGACGGCAGGCCCGCTGGTCTGTCGCAGTTTTGGACCAACCCGGCTCAACGGACCATCCCGATCCGGACGTCGGCAGGCGTGATTGAGAGTGGTCGGATCAACTGGCGATCCGCATTCGTCCGTATCGGTGACGTTGAGGAACATATCCGAGAAAATCGCGGCACAAAGCTGTCCGCCACCAAGCCAACAACGACAACCGACGGCACGTTGTTTTATCCCCACGACCTCCTGTTCCTTATGCCGATCAGAAACGTGATCGAGGGGCGCAACAACGGCCTTCTCGACACGACTATGTACTCTGCCATCGGAATTTTGGACAAAGGGCCACTGAACGGATCGTTAAGCGGCAAGGCAAGCTGGGCGACCCTCTTCCAGCGATACGGCCAGACTGACGAGGACCGCGCGTTAACGCTGACCTCTCATTCCCTGCGGCACCTGCAGAACACCGAGCTGTTCCGTCTCGGGGTCGCCGACACGATGATCACCAAAAAGTTCGGCCGCCGTAGCGTTCAGCAGAGCTACGAGTACGATCATCGAAGCCTTCATGAGGATATCGAACATATCGACGTTCCTCCGGAAGCCGAAGATTCTCTCGGCGACAAGGCGCTTCAGGTCTACAAGATGATCGCCGCCAATAAGGTGCGTGGACCTATCGTCGACGAGTTCCGGCGTGTCCAACGCGAGTATGGCGACGACGCAGCCTTCGACTACCTAAATGCCGAGGCCGACGGTCTCCACGTCACGCCATACGGGCTATGCGTGAATAGCTTCACCAGCGATCCCTGCCCGAAACACCTCGAATGCTTCAACGGCTGCCTTCATCTTGCCCGAACCGACATTGTCGAAGAGCACAATCATCTTGAAAAAATGCGAGACCGCTTCGCGAAGATTATCGTCCAGTTGGAAGCCGTGCCCGAGGGTCGTCGATATGCTGGCTGGGCAAACCAGCTCACACATGCCCGTATTCGCTACGACAACATCGGCAAAGCGCTCGCGACTGAACCCGGTGAACACCCCTTCCCCGATGGCAAGGACCTCTCCGTGACGCCCGAGCAGAAGTTCGGCAACAGCATTATCGATACCATGAACCGTCTGAGAGACCTCGATGATTGATAAGAGCGCCCATCTTGAGGAGTTGCTGGAGGCGATGATCGCCGAAAACGAAACCATCACCGCCAGGGCCATCGTCCGGCGCAGCGGCAGCGTCTTCAAAAACGCCACCGACATCACCCGGAATGTCGACCGCCGCACCAAGTTCGAGGCCGCCCAGCGCAGACAGGAGACGATACGGGCTGCAATTGACCGGAGCAGCAAGAAATCCCGCGCCGAACTGGAGCGGCTCGTCGAGGTGAAGAACGCCGAGATCGATGAACTGCAGGGCGACAGGCAGCTCGTGATCGCCTCACATCGCATGATGATCCTTGCTGTCGCCGAGATGGGCGGGTTCTCGAAATGGAAGCGGTTCTTCGAGGGGTATCAAGCAGTGGTCGACAAGCTCGACAGCATGGATGCCATTCCTTCCGGTGAAGTCGTCGCACTTCCTCCGAGGAAGTCCTGATGGCGCGTGGGACTGGCAAAAGTGGCGTCGAGATCGCACAAGAGCATGTCGATGCCCTGATCGAATATCTGGAGCGACGCAAGGACGAGCCGCTTCCGAGATACGGCGTCGATCTGAACAAGAGCCTCATCGCCAAGGAATGCGGGTTCGACCGGCAGGTATTCCGCACGAACCCCCGCTGCGCCGAAATCCTGGGCAACGCAGACGACCGTGATCGCAAGGCTAACCTGACGCGCCTCGAACAGGCGGAAGCGGATCGCGAGCAGAAGGCCAAGGTCGATGGCAACCAGATGGCTCTGGAAGAGGAGAACCTTCGTCTGAAGGCCGAAAACGCTTCCCTTCGCCGCGAGGTGGATCGCTTCAAGCGCTTGAGCGCGGTGATCGCGGAGACTGGGAGAC
This sequence comes from Ensifer sp. ENS02, assembly GCF_014851885.1. Taxonomy (NCBI): domain Bacteria; kingdom Pseudomonadati; phylum Pseudomonadota; class Alphaproteobacteria; order Hyphomicrobiales; family Rhizobiaceae; genus Ensifer; species Ensifer sp. ENS02. The sequence continues at coordinate 20,632 of NZ_JACVAO010000035.1, forward strand.
TTCCATGATTGGGTGTTTGAAGTCTGGTCCTCGGAGCCGCGCCGTCGTGGCCCCGACAGGCCGTGGGAGCTGGATCGTAGTGAACGAGGCGCAGGGACCCGCGACGTCCCGTCGTGGGTGGCCGCAGTGAACGGAGAGCCAGAGCCCATGGCAGGGGCCAATCAACGACGGGGTGGCGCAGAGGGGCAGACGTTCCTGGTCCTTGGTGAGCGTTCTGAGCAGTCTTCCTGGGAGCTGTCCATCACGTCCGTTCACGCCAGCCGGTTCGGCGACCATGTCATCATCGGTCGGGACGGAACCGAGCAGCTTCGTCGTGCGCTCGTTCCGTCGAAGAGGTCGCCGCGCGACCCGGCCGTGGGCGAGACGTGGCGCGTCACGGGTTCTGTCCAGCTTCATCCCGAGTACGGACCGCAACTCCATGCCGAGGTGTCGCTCCCTTTGGTGACACGTGGGCGGGCGATCATCCGGCATCTCGCCACCGACAAGCGCTTCGTCGGTATCGGCTGGGCGACGGCGGAGAAGGTCTGGGATCGCTTCGGCGAGGCCGTCTACGACATCATCCGGGATCGTGACCTGAAGGCTCTCGCGGAGGTCGTCGGCGCGGATCGGGCCATCGCTATCGTCGACGGCTTCGGCATGCTCACCGAAGAGGTCGAAATCTTCCGCTGGCTGGATCGGTACGGCGTCTCGCCTCGCGTGGCCGGTGCTGCCGCTCGTGTCTGGGGTCTTGGAGCCATTGACCGCATAAAGGCCGACCCGTTCACGATGACACTGCTTGAGCCATGGAAGGACGTGGACGCGCGAGCGCTTCGGCTGGGTCTCGCCCTCGACGATCCGAGGCGGCTGACGGCCTCCGTCGAGGAAGCGTTGGCGATCCGCTTCCGGGCAGGGAACATGGCCTCCCCTTCCCCGGTTCTGAAGCCTCTGGTGAAGCGCCTGCTCGTACCTTGGACCGGCGATCCGACGCGTGCCATCGATCTGGCATTGGCCAGCGGTCGTGTCGTGTCGCCTGCGCCCGATCTTCTGCAATCGAGGGCGTGCCGGTTCATGGAGGAAGAGGTCGCGCGACAGGTCAGCGAGCGCGTTGGTCGTGAAGTTCCGGCATTCGACGGCAAACTCGTCGTTGACGCCATCGCCAGGGTGGAGGAGGAAATCGGCTACGCGCTTACCGATGCCCAGCGTGAGGCGGTGTACATGGCCACGAGCTGCGGCATTTGCGTCATCAGCGGTGGTGCAGGTACGGGCAAGACAACCGTCATGCGGGCGATCCTTGCTGCACTGGAGGCCATCCGCAATGGTCTTCCAGCGTCGCAGCGCCAAGGCGTCGAACACCTGCAGGTGGCGCTTGCAGGCCGCGCCGTCAGACGGATCAGCGAAGCGACAGGTCGTCCAGCGAGCACCCTCTCGCGACTGGTGCACGACATCGAAAATGCAGGCCGCCGTGTCCAGTCAGGGACCGTCATCTTCGACGAGTCCTCGATGCTCGACACCCCGTCGATCTACCGGGTGCTCGCTCAGTTGCCGAACGAGGTCAACCTGATCTTCATCGGTGACCCCGGCCAGCTCCCGCCTATTGGACCCGGCCTGCCCTTCCATACCATGGTCAAGGCAGCGGGCATTCCTTCGGTCACCTTGGACATCGTTCACAGACAGGACGATGCGACCGGCATCCCAGCCGTCGCCTCGGCGGTACGCACCGGAAAGGCAGTTGGCCTCAGGCGCTTCGATCCGAACGTGGCACTGACACCTGGCGTCTATCTCTTCCCTGCGTCGAAAGACGACATAGCCGGAAAGACCGTTGCCGCCTTCCGCGCGATGTGCGGGCGGGTGCCAGCCTACGGCAAGACGGCCGCCCTGCACGAGATGGACGTTCAGATACTTACGCAGGTGAAGAACGGACCCGCCGGTTCGAAGGAGCTAAATCGCGCCATCGAGGCCGAGTACATGGCCAGGCAGGCGAACGTCGAGGACTGGGGCTTGAGCGTTGGCTCGAAGATCATGTGGCTGAAGAACGATTACTCGAAGGCCCCTCAACTCGACGCCGAAGGAGAGCCCATTGTCGACAAGGTAACGGGCGATCCGATCTGCACGGGGTTCATGAACGGCTCTCTGGGCGTGGTCACGAAACCCCACGCCAAAGGTGCCTGGGTTCGGTTCGACGACGGCGCTGAAGACGCGATCACCACCGCCGACCTTGAGAAGCTCACTCACGGCTGGGCGATCAGCGTGCACAAGGCGCAGGGCTCGGCATTCAAACGGGTCATCATCCCCGTTGTTCGGTCCAAGCTGCTGGATCGGACCATGCTCTACACAGCCATAACTCGCGGCATAGAGACCGTCGTTCTCGTCGGCGACATCGATCTCATCAATGAGATAATCGCGGCAGCTCCAGCGAGCCTCCAGCGGAATACCGCCCTTCGGTTCGGCGAGGAATAGAGCAACACACGGCGAGTTCGCCGCCTGCAACACTGGCAGAAGATGTTGCGATTCCACGCCGGACGAAAGCAACAAACGCAGGGAAAACCGGTGTGCAACACCGCTTTCGACATATGGACGTCAAAAGCCCCTTCGGCAAAAGGCGTTGGCTTTACTCACTCACCCAGCTTCAATGCCGAAACCGCACTCTTTGGAAC
>NZ_JACVAO010000036.1:0-20060 GCF_014851885.1 Ensifer sp. ENS02
AGGTCCTGTTATCGTCGTCTTCGTCGCGGTGTTGTTGTCATATCTCTTCGACTTCGAAGGGCGCGGCATGACGGTCGTCGGCAACATTCCCGACGGCTTGCCGACCTTCGTCCTGCCTCGTCTCGAGGGTCTGCCGATCGATGGATTGCTGACCGGCGGCGCGGCAATCTTCCTCGTCAGTTTCGGTTCCGGCGTCATCGCCGCGCGCAGCTTTGCGGCGCTCGGCGGCTACCGCGTCGATCCGAACCGTGAACTGAGCGGCTTCGGCGCCGCCAACATTGCGGCAGGACTGTTCGGGACGTTTCCGGTGACCGCCTCGGATTCACGCACGGCCGTGAACTTTGCCGTGGGTGGGCGTTCGCAGATCGCGAGCCTCGTTGCGGCAGGGACCCTGATGGTGGTGCTGCTCTTTCTTGGTGACGTCCTTCGCATTCTGCCGGTCGCCGCGCTCGGGGCGATCCTTGCGGCAACGGCGCTCAGCCTGATCGACATCGACGGCCTCAGACGGATCTGGACCGTCAACCGCATCGAGTTCATTTTCGCGCTGATTGCCCTTTGGGGACCGATCGGCCTCGGCGTGCTGAACGGCGTGGTCATCGCCATCGCTGCAACACTGGTCTACCTCATCTTGCAGACCATGTATCCGCACGACGCCATGCTGGGCCGCATCCCCGGGCGCGACGGCTTCTACAAGCTGCATCGCGTGACCGAGGCACGCCCGGTTCCAGGCTTCGGTGCCTGCATGGTTCAAGATAGTCTGCTTTTCTATAACGCCGATTACGTCCGCGAGCGCCTCGAGGTGATCGCCGAGAGCCTGCCGAAACCTACCCGCTGGCTGGTGATCGATGCGAGCGCCATCCCGCAAATCGACAGCACCGCCGCGGACATGCTTGGAGAGTTGCAGAGCGACCTGAAGAACCGCGGCGTCACGCTCGGCCTGGCCGAATTGCATACCGATGCGCGCGCCCTGCTCGAGCGCTCCGGAGTCGTCGAGAAGATCGGCCCGGGCATGATCTTCGAGGGAATGGAAGATGCGCTCGACGCTTACGAGACCAAGTACGGGCGGAACGACGGTCAGCCGACCGGTTCTGTCGAGATCAAGCCAGATGACCATGTCCGAACGGGAGGGAAAAATGGGCAAGCATGACGGCAAGAAGAAAAAGGGCAAAGACAAGAGCGAAGGCGAAATAGCCGATGACGCGACGACTTCGGACGACTCGTCATCCGAGGGCTATGCCAAGGAGCTCGCCCGGCTGCAGCAGGAAACCGCCCATCTGCAGGCCTGGGTGAAGAAAACAGGCGCGCGCATCGTCATCGTCTTCGAAGGCCGCGATGCGGCCGGCAAGGGCGGTGTGATCAAGCGGCTGACCGAGCGTGTCAGCCCACGCGTCTTCCGCGTGACCGCGCTGCCGGCGCCGACCGACCGCGAGAAGTCGCAGATCTACATGCAGCGCTATATCCAGCACCTGCCCGCCGCCGGCGAGATCGTGATCTTCGATCGCTCCTGGTACAACCGCCCCGGCGTCGAGCGCGTTATGGGTTTCTGCTCGGATGACAGTGCCCGACGCTTTCTCGAGCTCGCGCCGCGTTTCGAAGCGGCCATGGTCGAAAGCGGCATCATCCTGCTCAAATACTTCCTCGACGTCAGCGAGAAGGAGCAGGAAAAGCGCTTCCGGCAGCGCATTGCCGATCCGCTGCGCCAGTGGAAGCTCAGTCCGATGGACGTCGAATCCTATCGCCGCTGGTGGGATTATACCCGCGCCTACAACGAGATGATCCGTATGACGGACACCGATTTCGCGCCCTGGTGGATCGTACCGTCGGATGACAAGAAGCGTGCCCGCATCAACTGCATCTCGCACATTCTCTCGTCGATCCCATACGAGCGCGTGAAATTCTCGGAGCCCGATCTCGGCAAGCGCCAGAAACGACCGGATGACTTTGCTGCGGACGACCACGTGCGTAGAAACGTGCCCGACGTTTTATAAGACTGAAAAGCCCGCACCAAAGGTGCGGGCTTTGAACGCTTTCGATCGGGACGGGCCGCAGCGCGACAACGCGATGCGACGCCGGGACGGTCGTACTCAGGCTTTTTCGGGAGCCCAGTTCAAGAAGAACCCGACGTCACCGGGCACGCCACCCGGGAAGTTGATGATCATCGCCTTCAACTTGTAGCCACTTGGCTTGCCGAAGGCCTGATAGCGGTCAAAGAACTCTTTTGCTTTTCCCTGCAGCGTGTTTGGCCAATCCCGGTCGCCGCTGTTGATCGCGCGGCCGCTGTCGGTGCAAAGCTCGGACGGGAAGCTGTAGACCATCGCTTCGAACTTGCCGGCCTTCACGGCGTTCGCGACCAGCCGGCGAACGATGGCGATTTCCTCTTCCGTTACATGCTTCTTGAGAAAATCCGCGGCAAAGTCGGCGAGCTTTTGCTCTTCGATGGATTTTAGTCGCCGCTCCTTGTCCATCTCGTCCATTTCACGCTGGAGCATCTGCATTCTGAGGTCCTGTGCACTTGGAGGTGCGCCGGCATTCTTGTTGTCAGACATCACGTCGATCCACTTCAAGCAAATGGGCGCTCTGTGACGAAGCGATACACGGTTTCCGTGCATCACATGACCAGGGACGTCCCGCAGTTACATCCAAGGAAACCCAAATGGCAGTGCAATTCGGGGACGAAACATTTTCGAATGTGAGCCGCTATATCTCCGATGGCCCTCTATTCATTGGTCTTTTCACTGCAAAACGAAAGAACCGCGACTGGCTCTCCCGATGCAAGGCTATCCTAAAATACCACAACCGCAAGAGGACAGTGACAACTTAACAGGGGCGGCAAGATCAGTCGAAAATCCATGCGCATGCAAAGCACTCGCGGGCCTTACATAACGATCAGGCCACGGATGCCGGGGCGCATCCTAGAGCGCGGAATGCGCCTGCGCGCTGCCATGTGTTTCCGGCGAGCCATAGCGGGCCGGCAGGCCGCAAATGGCCTCCATCCTCGGGTCGTTCTCGCCAATACGCTCATCAATCCATGATTTCGCCCAATGATAGGCTTCGGCGAACAGTTCGGAGTGCCGGCTCCAATCCATAAAGCTGATCGCGGCTGAAACCGGCGGGGAAATCAGGATGTCCTTTTCCCCGAGAGCGATCTCCTGCGGCCGGTGCGCCAGCATGCTTGCGGCAATGACCTGGATCAGGTTGGGGATTTTCGGCAAGCCCGAGCGGCCGAAGGGGTTGAGCAACCGAACGGTCAGTTCGGACGCGCCGGGAATACTGTCATAGTCGATGTGTTGTTTTCCCGGACCGCCCCCACCCAGGCTCACGACGACGTTCGGCCCTGTCTTCAGTTCCTTCATCTGTTCCAGTGGCAGATTGTTCATGATCGCCCCGTCGACCAGCATGTCACCGTCGGCCGTGAAGAAGGGCGGCAGTATGCCGGGGATCGAGCCCGACGCCCTGACGGCCTGCCACAGTTTTCCGCGGCGATGGACATGCGCTTGCCCTGTGCTGAGATTGGTCGACAGCGCGAAAAATGGCAGCCAGAGGTCTTCGATAAGAACGTCGCCATATTCCGCCTGCAGGGTGCGGTCGAGCACCTTGTGATCCAGCAGCGCATATTGCGGCACGGTCAGGCGACGGAACGCGCGGCTGCGGACGAAGATCTCGTGCGTCCCACGATTGATCTCGTCGGCGTTCATGCCGCGGGCGAAGCCCGCCATCATCGCCGCTCCCGAACTGGTGCCTCCCAGATAGTCGAAGGAGGCGCCGGCCTCGATAAAAGCCTTGTGGACGCCAAGATGCGCGCATCCGAGCGAGCCCCCGCCGGCTGCGACAAAGCCCCTCGCCTGGCCGGCAATGAAGCGGACCAAACGCTCGACATCCTCAATGTCTTCGAGCGCCACGTGATGATGCTGCCGGAGTCCGGGGCGCTCGTTCAGCCAGCCGCTGGTGCCGACGACCGTTGCGGCGCGCTTGTCATGCACCAGAACGAGCCGCACGCTCGATGGCGAGTGCACTGACAGCGCCAGTTGCTCTGACGGGTTGAGTTTTGCAGAGCCGGACGGCTCGCCGACCAACAGGACACCATCGGCCTGGCGGATGCAGACACGCGTCCAGTCGCTTGGTTCGTCGTCGGTGATGTAGACGATGCCTCCGGTCTTGGCTTCCAATTGGTTGAGCCAGTCCAGCACCGGCTGATCATCGATCGGAACGCCGGGAAAGCGCTCTTCGATGTCGGCCCTCGCCAGGAAAGCCGTGCGCGTGGATCCGGAAAAAGCCTTGCGCAGTAGGTCGATGAAGCGGGGAGAAACCCGGCTGCTTCCGGCAGCAACAATTGCGAGCGTCCTTATCCGGCAGGCGCCCTTGGCATGCGGCGAAGCCGGTGCCTGCTTGGCAAACCGTCGCGCCAGAAACGTGGTGACCGATTGGCGCAGGCTCGGCAGGGCACTCGCCGCCTTTTCGAACTGGTGGTCACAGATCGAAAGAACAATGGAATCGCGAGCAGCAACGACCGTAGCCATGCGCGGCAGCCCGGCGAAGAAACCGACCTCGCCAACGAGTTCGCCCTGCCCTATCTCGGCAATAGGGTCAGAGACGTCATCCCGGTGGACGGTAAAGCGGCCGGACAGGACCACGAAAAACCGGTCCGACGGCTCGCCTTGGCGGACCAGGATCTCGCCGCGCCGCACGATGCCGCGATCGGAATTGGCGGCCAAGGCTTCCAACGCAGCCAATGACGTCTGGTCGAACATCAGGGTCTCCGACAACAGCTTGGCAGCAAGGGAACCGGTGGCGTCCATTGAACCTTCCTTGGAAACAGGCCGCTTACGAGCTTAGCCGTTTCGATCGGGATTGCCGAACACATTTCCTCGCCACGCCATATGGCGCAGGCGGCCTTCACCGGGTCATAAACAGATGGGCTCGCCCCTGAAGACACGATGGCGACGCCGGGTCGAGGGCGCCAGCGGGACACAACCTTTCTGTGCAGAATAGCATTGCGTTGCACCTAGCCTGAGACGGCAGGGTATTACCCTAAGACTCGAGACGGCGCTCAGGACTATCGCAAACCTATCGTTAGGCTTGCTTCTTGCCGCCCTCGTCGCTCGCCTTACCCTCCGGCTCCACGTCAGGCTTTTGGTGTCGCACGGCCTTGGCTTCGAAGTAGCCGATGATGGTGAGAACGGCGAAGGCGGAACCGACCGCCAGGCCGGCAACGATCCAATGGCCGAAGCCGACCGAAATGCCGATCGCGCCGGCAAGCCAGAGGCTGGCCCCGGTCGTCAGGCCCTGAACCTCGCCGCGAGACAAGACGATTGTGCCGGCTGCAAGAAAGGCGACACCGGCTGTGACCGCCTCCACCACGCGCAGAGGATCGATGCGGACGCGTTCGTCGAAGAAGCCGCCGAGGCGGACGCTTTCGATCGAGATGATGCCGAAGGTGCAGGCTGCGAGGCAGACGAGCATATGGGTCTTGAGGCCGGCTGGTCGTGCCTTGACCTCGCGCTCGAAGCCGATGACCGCGCCCATCAGCAGCGCTCCAAGAATGCGCGCAAAAATGACCGGATAGGGAATTTGCGATGGCGGGAACAATTCGGCAGTGATCTGATCCATGCGGAACCAACGCGAATGCTTCGCATTGGTTCCGCATGATGGCGCCCGCGCCTCACCCAGTGCGCAGACGCCAGGAGCGGCCTGTCCCCACCCCGCTCCGAAGCGCTAGAAGTCGCTTAGTTACCGAGCGCCGCGAGGGCTGCGTCCAGGCGTTCCTGAGCCTTCTTCGGGTTCTTCGCTCCCTTGACCGCTTCCAGGTTGGCCGGCGCATCGCCGACCTGAACGACGCCGACCATGCCCATGCCGTAGTGCGGCGTGCACTTTACGCCGTAGACGCCCGGCGCCGTGAAAGTCACCTTGTAGTTTTCATTGATCTTGCTTTTGAAGGCCTCGGCGCCATCGGGGATCATGCCCTTGATGGTTTCGACGTTATGTCCCTTGTCGGTCGGGATGAAGGTGACCGTGTCGCCAGGCGCAACCTTCAGCGACGCCGGCTCGAAAACCATCGCGCCGTCCTTGCCCTTGTTCAGCATGTGCACTTCGAAGTCCGCGGCGGCTGCCGGTGCGGCGACCAGCATTGCCGCGATCGCGATACCAAATCCGCTCTTGATTGCATTCAACATCGTCTTCTCCATTTGAGCGACCAGCCCGTGCTCGGGTTGTTCGAGAAGAGGATTAAGCCTAAGACGCCCCCTCCACTTTGATGCGCGTCAAATTCGCGCCGCTTTTTTGTCGGCATTGACAATACATAGGATTCCTATATTAATGACCACATGAGCAAGGAACCTGACACGACACCGCCCCTGATCGACCGTATCGGCGACGGCCTTTCCCGCGTAGCGACGGCCATGCGCACGGAGGCCTGGTCGAGTGCGGAAGCGATCGGCCTCAATCCGACGCAATTGCAGATCCTGACCTTCCTGGTTGCCCGTAGACGCAGCGGAATGCGGGTAAAACAGATCGCCGGCTATCTCGGCGTCAGCCAGCCGACGGCGACGGACTCGGTCAACGCGCTCTTGCGCAAGGGGCTGGTCGAGAAGCGGCCGGATCCGAGCGACGCGCGCGCCCTTTCGGTTGCCACCACGCCGGCCGGCGAGGACGCAGTGCGACAGGCGGGGCGGCTCGCATCGGCCACGGAGGATGCCATCGCTTCGCTTTCGAGGCTGGAGCAGCAGGATCTGCTCATGCATCTCGTCAAGATCATCCGTGGTCTGCAGGCGGCTGGCGCCATCCCGGAACAGCGCATGTGCGTCAACTGTCGATACTTCCGGGCGCATGTCTATGACGACCCGAAGGCACCGCATCACTGCGCGTTCGTCGATGCTGCGTTCGGACCGGCGGAACTGCGCGTCGATTGCGGCGAATACGAAACGGCAGAACCCGAAGCACAAAGGGCGGCCTGGCGCCTCTTCAATCGCGAGACGGTCTGATCATGCGAAACGATCCAGCCGCCGGCGCCAATGCCGGCGGTCCCGAAGGCGTCGCTAAGCCCCCCGGCGCCTCGCCATAAGCTTCACCATCGGAATTCGCGAGCGCTGTTTCCTGCGTCGCAAGCGGACAGACGATGATGTCGGCGCCGGTCCGACGACTGCCATCGGCGGACCGGCAATTTTCTCCCTCCAGCAAATAGAAAGAGAAAACCATGAGCAGAATTAATCTAGTCGACCCCGTTTCGGCAACTGGCCCCAGCGCCGAACTGCTTGGCGAAATCCGCTCCGCCTTCGGGGTAGCACCCAACATGTTCCGCGCCGTCGCCAATTCACCGGCGGCCCTTGCCAGCATGTGGGGCTCCTTCGGCGCGCTAGGCAAGGGACGCCTCGGCGCCAAACTCGGCGAGCAGATCGCCGTTGCCGTCGCGGATCGCAACGATTGCCACTATTGCCTGGCGGCGCACACCGCACTTGGCCGCAAGGCCGGCGCGACCGCCGAGGAGATGACGACAGCGCAGCACGGCAAGTCCTCCGATCCGAAGACGGCGGCGGCCCTTACCTTTGCTCAGAAGCTCGTCGAGGCGCGCGGACAGGTATCCGACGTGGATGTGCGCACCTTGCGCGACGCCGGCTTCGATGACGAGGACGTCGTCGAGATCATCGCGCATGTCGCGCTCAACCTGTTCACCAACTACATCAACGTCGCGCTTGCCGTTCCGGTCGACTTCCCCGGCGTGAAGCTCGTTCGCGAAGCCGCCTGATCCGCACATGTCGCAAAGGCCGGGCGACGAGCGTTCGCCCGGCCGTCTTGGAGATGAGAACAATGAACAGCAATCACAGGACCGCGGCTCCGGAACTCGCCGTTTCGACCTGGTTCAACACACAGGAACGTCCGAGCCTTGCGCAGCTTCGCGGCCGGGTCGTTTTCCTTCATGCGTTTCAGATGCTGTGCCCGGCCTGCGTTTCGCACGGACTGCCGCAGATGCAGCGCGTCCAGAGCATTTTTCGGGATACCGATCTTCAGGTCCTCGGCCTGCATTCGGTGTTCGAGCATCACGCGGTCATGACACCCGAGGCGCTGAAGGCTTTCATTCATGAGTATCGCCTGACCTTCCCGATCTCCGTCGACCAGCCTTCCGAGCAGGGACCGATACCGAAAACGATGGAGCGCTACGGCATGCGAGGCACGCCGACGGCAATCATCATCGGACGCGACGGTCATGTCGAACACCACCGCTTCGGCATCGAAGACGACATGGTCATCGGCGCGCGTCTTGCGACACTCCTTTCCGCCCCGATCCCCGATTTCAGCGGGGCCACCGCCACTTCAGCCGGGTGCACGAGCGAAGGATGCGTGCCCGACGCGCGTGCCGGATAGAACCTCTGAGCATGGGAGAACAGACGATGACGACCAGAATGGCACTCGCCCTCAGACATGTGCATTTCGAAGATCTCGGCAGCTTTGCCGGACCGCTGCGGGCGGCGGGATTCGCAATCGAGTACCGCGATGTCGGCGACGAAAATTACCTCTCTTTCGATCCGTTGGAGCCCGATCTCGTCATCGTGCTCGGCGGTCCGATCGGTGTCTATGAAGACGAGGCCTATCCCTTCATCGCCGGGGAAATCGCCATGCTTCAGGCACGTCTTGCCGGCAACCGGCCGACGCTCGGAATCTGCCTCGGCGCCCAGCTGATCGCCCGCGCGCTCGGTGCCCGCGTCTACCCTTCCGGCCTGAAGGAGATCGGGTTTTCGCCGCTGAGCCTTAGCGCCGCAGGCGAGGCCTCGGCTCTCCGCCATCTCGCCGACGTCTCCGTCCTGCATTGGCACGGTGACACCTACGACCTGCCGGCCAGCACTGACCTGCTGGCCTCGACATCGCTGATCGCGCAGCAAGGCTTCGCGCGCGGCAATACAGTGCTCGCCCTTCAGTTTCACCCGGAGGCCCAAGCCGGCTCGGCCTTTGAACGCTGGCTCGTCGGTCACGCCTGCGAACTGGCGACCGCCGGGCTCAGCGTGCCGGGCCTACGCGCCGACGCCCGACGTCACGGGCCTCGCCTGGAGGCGGCGGCCGCGTCGATGATCGGCGAATGGCTGGAGAACATCGATGGTTGAGCAGGCCCCGATTGCGCTCGACGCCCTGCTCATCGGCACCCTCACGCCGATCGACGACCGCGGAACCTTAAGCGGTATCGACAAACACCCGGCTCTCGGCCCGGTACATCTCGGCACAACCGGCTTTGCCGGCGACCATCAGGGTGATCTGAAGAGGCACGGTGGCCCGGATAAGGCCGTGCATCATTACCCGCGCGACCACTACGAGGCTTGGGTCAAGGATCTCGGAAGCGTAGCCAGGCTGGAGCAGCCGGGCGCCTTCGGCGAGAACATCTCGGCCTTGGGATTGACGGAAAGAGATGTCGCGGTCGGCGACCAGTTCCGCCTTGGTAAAGCCCTTCTCGAGGTGAGCCAGGGCCGGCAACCCTGCTGGAAGCTGAACCGCCGTTTCGATCTGCCGGATATGGCCCGCCGCGTCCAGCAGACCGGCCGAACGGGATGGTACTACCGGGTCATCGAAACCGGCTTGGTTTCGCCCGGTGAGCGGATGCAACTCGTCGAGCGGCGCTATCCCGAATGGACGATCGCCCGGCTGTGGCACTATCTCTATGTCGATACGCTCAACCGCGATGCCCTGTCCGAAATCGCCGATCTCGCCATCCTGCCCCCGAATTGGCGGGACTATGCAGCCAAGCGCCTGCAGACGCGGGCTGTCGAAGATTGGTCCCGCCGGCTCGACGGCGAGGCTCCGGCTTCAACGCCTGGCGGCGCCGTCGAGGGTCGTGACCAGTCGTTGCCGAACGGATGACGCCGACCTGCGGCGGGTGGCGGCCCTGTCCGGCCGCGCCAGCATCTCGGCGATCTCATCGGCAATGAAGATGGCGTGATCGTTGACCTGTGGCAGGCCCATGAGTTCGCCGAAGGTGCCGCGCGCCAGCGGCCCGGCAACGATCAGCGATCTCTCGGCCACGCCACTCGTCCCGATCGCCCGACTCGCCTCATCGCAGGCAAGCCCCAGTCCGACACTGTCTAGGCGCAGCCAGCCCTTCGACGCCAGATCCGCGAGCCAGTCCTGGCTGGAAAGAACACCCGTATGCGCCGGACCGGTCGTCACGACGCAGGCATCGAACAACAGGCGTTCCCGGATGCGCGTCTGCCGGTGACGGATATCGACCGCGATGACCTGACCGTAGCGCTCGACGCCTTCGATCGAAGCGCCGAGGACACGCAACTGTCCCGTCTCGATTGCCTGTCGGATCGCGTCATCGATCTGCGGCGCCACGCGGAACCGGTGGGCGTCCCAGAACGGTCGCAGGCGCTGCACGAGGCGGCGTCGCTCTGCAACCGGCAACGCCCGCCAGACTTGTCCGCCCTGGCTACGCAAGGCGTCGAAAACCGCATGCCAGCTGAGCCCCGCCAGAGCGGCCTGCCGCACCGCCAGGCGCACGCGTCGAAGCAGTTCGAGCGCGGTTCGCGCCGGGGTACCGACAAAATCACCGAAGGGTTCCTGCGCCCTTCCCGCGTGGCCTCGCGAACGAAGTCCGCGGCGCGACAGGGCGACGATCGAGCCGCGGTGGTCGGCGAGCCTCAGCGACGCAATCACGTCCGCCGCCGTCAGGCCGTTTCCAAGCACCAGAACGTGATCATCGGGACGAAGGCAGGTAAGAGACCCGGCGACCGTAGTGTCGGCGACGAAACGCGGGTGGCCTTCGAGCGCCTGTGCAACGCGCTTCGGCGCACAAGGCGAGGGATGCGTCGTGGCGATCACGACGATGTCGGCCAGCAGCTCCGTCCCAGCGTCGGAGGTCAGCTTCCAGCGCGCTCCACGCCGCTCGATGCGCGCGATGCGCTCGCGCCGGTGCACGACCTTGCCGCTCCGCACAAACGGCGCGACGAACGCGCCGACGTATCGCCCGAACACCGCCCGCCGCACATAAAGATGGCCATCGGCCGCCCTTGCGTCCGGGTCGCCGCGTGGCTCGCCGTGGGCCGCCAGCCAGTTCAAAAAATCGTCGGGATCATCAGGAACGAGGCTCATGCGGGCCGCAGGCACATTCGTGCGATGGGCGGGATTGCCGCTATCATAGGCAAGGCCGGCGCCGAGCCGGTCTCGCGGCTCGAAGACCACGATGGCGGCGCCGTCGCTGGCGGCATGGCGTGCAAGGTTCGCCGCGACCACTGCGCCGGTGAAGCCGCCGCCGACAATGGCAATGACCGGTCGCCGCACAGCTGTCACGACTGGGAGACCTTCAGCTTCGGGCGATGATCGCCGGCGATGGTTTCGCCGAACGGCCCGGTGTTGATCGACGTCTCGCGTGCCGGGATGGCGTGGGCCAGCGGCAGATGCGGCAGAACCAGTTCACCGAAGCGATAGGCCTCTTCGAGATGCGGGTAACCGGACAGGATAAAGCTGTCGATGCCGATTTGTCGGTATTCTTCCATGCGCGCCCTGACTTGATCGGGATCGCCGACGAGCGCCGTTCCTGCCCCTCCGCGCACCAGGCCGACGCCGGCCCAGAGATTGGGAGCAATTTCGAGCTTGTCACGGCGACCACCATGCAGGCGGCTCATGCGGCTCTGACCAACAGAATCCATGCGCTCGAACACCTTCTGTGCGGCAGCAATCGTGTCGTCATCCACATATTGTATCAGTTCGTCGGCGGCCTGCCACGCTTCCTTTGCGGTTTCGCGAACGATCACATGAAGGCGGATGCCGAAGGTAACGTCCCTGCCCTCGGCTTCGGCCAGGGCGCGCACTTCGGCGATCTTGCGGGCAACGTCCTCGACCGGCTCGCCCCAGGTCAGGTACTTGTCGATCGTACGCGCTGCCACCTCCTGGCCCTTGCCGGAGGAGCCGCCGAAATAAAGCGGCGGGTGGGGCTGCTGTACGCACGGAAACAGGAGCTTCCCGCCTTCGATATCGAAGTGGTTCCCCTTGAAATCGACCTCTTCTCCGCGAAGCACGGCCTTGTAGATGTTCAGGAATTCCTCGGTCACCTCGTAGCGTTCGCCATGCGCGAGATGTATGCCGTCGCCCTTGTTTTCGATCGGATCGCCGCCGGTAACGACGTTGATCAGCAGCCGTCCGCCCGAGAGACGGTCCAGCGTGGCCGTCATGCGTGCCGCGAGCGTGGGCGAAAGCAGGCCGGGCCGAACCGCGATCAGGAACCGCAACTTTTCAGTGAGCGGCGCCAGCGCCGAAGCGACCACCCAACTGTCCTCGCAACTCCGCCCCGTCGGGATGAGCACGCCATAGTAGCCGAGCGTATCGGCGGCCTGCGCGACCTGCTTGAGATAATTGAGGTCCACGTTTCGGCCGCCGCGCGTGGTTCCGAGATAGCGGCTATCGCCGTGGGTCGGCAGAAACCAGAGCACATTGATCTTTTCGGGGATCTTCTCGGGGATTTCGTTGGGCACAATTCCCATTCGCGCAAGCCTCCTCGCAGGTTCCTTCGGAGGCACGCAAGAGCGTCCCTCGATTGCCAAAAAGCATAAACTCTATAAAATTTATTGACAATAAGAATTCGGACGATCATCCTTGATGTGAGGAAAAATTTTTCCCGCATCAGCCGTGAGCGACCGGGAATTAGATTAAATTTTTCGAGGATTTGGCCATGACCATTGCGCTTGCCGCTTCTCCCACATTCGATGCCATCGTTCCGACCGCCAATGGTTACGGGTCGATCACCACGCCGGCGCTGAAGGCGGCCATGCGCAACTTCTCAGGTGGCGTCTCCGTCATCACCGCAGGGATAGGCGAAGAGCGTACCGGCGCCACCGTGACCTCCGCAACCGCGCTCGCCGTCGATCCGCCGACCATGATCGTCAACATCAACCGCACTTCCTCCACCTGGCCGGTCATCGAGCGCTACCGGCATTTCTGCGTCAACCTTCTGTCGCGCGAACAGCAAAGGGTCGCCGAGCGTTTCTCCGGTGTCGATGGCACCAAGGGCGCCGCTCGCTACGATGGCGCCGAATGGGTCCGGCTTGCCAGCGGCGCGTCGGCGCTTGCCGGCGCGCTTGCCGCTATCGATTGCGAGGTCGAGGAGATCATCGAGCGCCATAGCCATGCGATCATCCTCGGTCGGGTGGTGGCGATTACCGCGGGGACCGGCGAACCGATCGTCTACCACAACGGCCGCTACGGCGGCGTGCAGTTCTGACGCTCCTTTCCACGCATGGCACAGAGCGCTGCCACGGATCTCAAATTTGGAATGGGCTCTCTGCAAAGCCACAAAAAGCGGAATAATTTATCTACATAAAATCCATGCTTTTAATCAACATAATGTCAGGACTTCCCGAGGAAGCCGCAACCGTTGAGGAGCATACGATGACGATCCGCAGACGCACCCTTCTTGCCGCCAGTGCCGCCCTCTTGGCGGCGAGCCAGCTTTCCCTTCCAGCCCATGCGGACGAAACGACGCTGACCATCGGCTACCAGCCCATCGTCGAGCCGTCGCGCGTGCCGCAGGCAGACGGGACCTATGAGAAGGTGACCGGCGCCAAGATCACCTGGCAGAAATTCGACGGTGGCGCAGACGTGATTGCGGCACTTGCATCCGGGTCGATCGACATCGGCTATGTCGGATCCTCGCCGCTGGCCGCCGCCGCGAGCCGCCAAATTCCGCTCGAAACAATCTTCGTCGTCGGCCTGATCAGCGACGCAGAGGCGCTGGCCGTCAAGGGGATCGACAAGCCGGAAAAGCTTGCCGGCAAGAAGATTGCAACGCCCTTCGTCTCGACAGCGCATTACAGCCTGCTCACCGCCTTGAAACACTGGAACATTGACCCGAAGGCGGTTGAAATCCTCAACCTCCGGCCACCGGAGATCGCGGCTGCATGGCAGCGCGGTGATATCGATGGCGCCTATGTCTGGGATCCGGTTCTCTCCGAAATCAAGAAGACCGCGACCGTGCTTGCGACATCGAGCGACGTCGCGAAATGGGGCGGCCCGACCTTCGACGCCTGGATCGTCAGCAAGAAGTTTGCCGAGGAACATCCTGAAATCGTCACCGGCTTCGTCAAGGTGACCGGTGACGCCTATGCGGACTACCGCGCCAAGCCGGAGGCCTGGAGCGCGGGCTCGCCGCAGGCCGAGAAGATCGCACGGCTCACCGGTGCAAAGCCCGAGGAAGTGCCGAACCTGCTAAAGGGCTATTACTTCCCTTCGCTCGAAGAGCAGGCGAGCGCTGATCTTCTCGGCGGCGCGACCGTCAAGGCGATCGCCCAGACCTCGGCCTTCCTGCTCGAACAGGGCAAGATCCCGGCAGTCCTCCCCGACTACGCGCCCTACGTTTCCGCCCGCTGGGCGCAGGAAGCGGCAAAGCTCTCGTTCTGACGTTCACTCAATTGCTGCCCGCCCGGATGAAATCTTCGGGCGGGCGCACTGCGCCATGCCAGGAGAACAGCATGTCCGTCCTCTCGCTTGAGAATGTCACATTGCGATACGCGGCCGATGCCGGCCGGAAGACGCCGGTGCTTGCATCGATCGATCTGTCGATCGACCACGACGAGTTCGTTGTCGTCATCGGCCGCTCCGGCTCCGGCAAGACCAGCCTTCTCAATCTTGCTGCTGGCTTCGTGAAACCAAGCAGCGGCCGCGTTCGGCTCGATGGCGCGCCGGTCGCCGGCCCAGGGGCAGAGCGCGCCGTCGTGTTCCAGGACGATGCGCTCTATCCGTGGCTGACTGCCCTCGACAATGTCGCCTTTCCCCTGCGCCTGCGCGGTTTTTCCAAGGCGGATCGGCTGGTGCGGGCGCGAACCCTTCTCGATCAGGTCGGGCTCAGCGATGCAGCCGAGCGGCATGTCTGGGAACTGTCGGGCGGCATGCGCCAGCGTGTCGGCATTGCCCGTGCGCTCGCCTCCAGCCCGAAGTTTCTGTTGATGGACGAGCCGCTCGGCGCGCTCGACGCGCTGACCCGCAGCCGTATGCAGGGCTTTCTTCTGGACATATGGCAACAGAATAGAGTCGGCGCCCTCCTGATAACCCACAGCATCGAGGAGGCGCTGCTGCTGGCAACGCGGGTTATCGTGCTTGCCCCCAACCCCGGCCGGATCACCAGCGAAATCTACACGACCTTCGGCCGCGATCACCTCGCAGGGACACCGCTTTCGGAAATCCGCAGCTCAGCCGCCTTTCGCCGCCTGCAGGACGAATTGACCGTGCTCATCCATGCCGAAGAAGAAGGAATTGCCGCATGAGCATCTCGGTTGAAGGCCTGCCGCCTATCATGCCGACGGAACGCCACCTAGACGAGCAAGCGGAACAGAGCGCCGACCGACCACCATTGCCGCTTGTCTGGATTTCGCTCGCGACCATTACGGCACTGCTTTTCCTCTGGAGCCTTGCCTCCAGCTATGGTTTCGTCTCGCCGCTGTTCCTGCCGTCACCGGTTGCCGTCTACCAGGCACTCCGGAGCCTTGCCATCACCGGTTTTGTCGATGCGACGCTCGCTGAGCACGTCGGCGCCAGCCTGCTGCGGATATTCGGCGCGCTTGCCGTCGCCCTCGTCGCCGGCATTCCCGCCGGCCTTGCCATCGGAGCGAGCCGTCTCGGCAAAGGCATCCTCGATCCGATCGTCGAATTCTTGCGACCGCTGCCGCCGCTTGCCTATCTTCCCCTGGTGATCATCTGGCTCGGCATCGGCGAAGCGTCGAAGATTGCGGTGATTGCACTGGCGATGTTACCGCCGGTCATCCTTTCGACGGCAACGGGCGTCCGTTCCGCGTCGGCCGATCACGTCAATGCGGCGCGCTCCTTCGGCGCGTCGCGGCTGCAGGTGCTGCGCCATGTCATCGTGCCGAGCGCCCTGCCCTCGATCCTCACGGGAACCCGTATCGCGCTCGGCGCCGGGTGGTCGACGCTGGTGGCGGCCGAACTCGTCGCCGCAACTCGCGGCCTCGGTTTCATGATCCAGTCCGCCGCCCAGTTCCTTGTGACCGACGTGGTCATCGCCGGCATCGTCGTGATCGCCGCTGTCGCCTTCCTGTTCGAATTGGCGGCACGCCTCATCGAGCGCTGGCTGGTGCCCTGGGCAACGCGGCGTTAAGCGGCAAGCCTTAGCCAGTCTTCAGAGTGACCCGGTTCCGGGTTGCGATCAGTCGCGCCGCGGCATAGGTCTGCGTGACGATCTCCGGCACGAGATCGATGTCGGGCAGGCTGCCAACACCGAGCGGCCCGATTGCGTAGAGATCGCGCGTCGGGCCTCCGCCCGCGAGCACTTCGCCCGCCGGGCTGACGGCAATGCCGAGATC
Organism: Ensifer sp. ENS02; assembly: GCF_014851885.1. Lineage (NCBI taxonomy): Bacteria > Pseudomonadati > Pseudomonadota > Alphaproteobacteria > Hyphomicrobiales > Rhizobiaceae > Ensifer > Ensifer sp. ENS02. The sequence goes on from NZ_JACVAO010000036.1 coordinate 16,284, forward strand.
GAGTTCGTCGGGCTCGGCAAGGCCGCCGGAAAAAAGGCTCTGCATCAACGGCGCCTGAAGATCGGGCGCCGAACAACGACAGTCGATCACCTGGTCGGCTGACAGCAGCGTCTCCTGGCTTTCACCGGCAAAGCGCACCATCAACCCTTCCGGACGGCGCCGGCCGGCCCAACCCTTGCGTAACACGGTCCGCTCGCTGGCAAGCTCCTGCCGGAGACGCAGGTAGAGGGGTGCCGGCAGGCGATTGCGGTGGCTGTCGTAGATCGACCGCAGGTGCCGGTTAAAGCGATGTTTTTCTTCCTCAGGCAGCGCCTGCCACAAGGACCGCGCCCGTCGACGCAGGCCGTTCATGGCCGCCTGCCAGCCGAGCCCTGCTCCTTCTGCCTCGGCACAGGCCTGCCGGACGAAGCGAACGATCTCGCCGAGCCGCGTCGGCATCGGCTCGACCGGAAATGTCGGCGCTGCCGAAAGACGGGTATGCGGCTGCGGCAGGAAACCATGGCGGGAGAGGATGGTGACCTCGCCGGCAAAGCCGTTATCGCGAAGCTGCAGCAGGCGGTCGACCACCCGGACTCCGCTACCGAGCAGCACCGTGTGGCGCGGCACGACGAGACGACGGGCGCGCACCAGTGGCTTTTCCTCGTCGGCAACTTCCATCTCGCCGCGACGCAGACCAAAACCAGTCGCCAGCACAACGGCGTCGCATTCCACCGTCGCGTTCTCCTGCACCACGAGAAAGCGCCCATTGGCTTGCTTGCGAAGACCAAGCACCGCCTGACAGGAGAGCTGCATCGAAATATCCGGCCGGCGCGTCAGCGCCTCGGAGAAGCGCTGGTAAACATAGTCGCTGAAGATGCTCTTCGGCACGAAGATCTGCTGGAACCCGGGAATGGCGGCCGGCACGGCGGCGCGAAACTCGGCATTGGCCGAGAGCCAGTCGTTGAAGTCTTCGGGCTGACCGGCGGCCACCGAAAGGTCGCGAACGCGGCTGTTGAGGATTTCGCCGCTCTGGGCGGCCGCCAGGACCTGCCCGCCGCTGATCGTCGGTTGCGGGTCGAAGAGATGGACGTGAAAGGCGGCCCGCACAGACTTCATCAGGGCGATAGCCATCATTACACCGGAAAAACCGCGGCCGACGATGGCGATATGCGGCTTGCCCTTGGAACCCATTTCCGTCGGAGACGTCTTGGCAAACAATCCATGGACAGTCATGTGCACTCTCCTATGGCCGGCCCCGCCGGCAAAGTTTGAAATGCATGGCTGTTTCGGTCCTCAACGCAGACACCGACCGAATTGTGAGGGTATCGGCGACCATCTGCAGGGTCGCGAGAAGATATCGTCCGCCGCAAGGACGGTCGAGCCCGTATGTCCTATCCCGGCTGGCCTGGCACCTTGGCGCATGCGCATCCCTAGACGGTATACTCTATAAACTTTGTGCGTTATTAGAGCGCGAAACGGCGCCGACATCAAGGGCCGTGTGACACGACCACGCAAAGCGGTCTCCGTCGCCATGCTCTGGAACGTTCAAGCCACGCCGTTTGGCAAGGGTAACTGCTCTGAGAATTCGCCCGGCTGCGCACGTGCAAACTCCCGACGAGAAATCCCGTTCAACACCCTCAATAGGTCATAGCCATGCGACCAGCGGCCAAAACCACTGGCAATGTTGATGTGCCCGGCATGGCCAAGATCGACGAGGCGGCTCCCCCAGCGGATCGAAAAATGACGCAGGCGGTCGAAAGACATATAGGGGTCGTTCAGGCTGCCGACGACGAGGCTCGAAAAAGGCAAGGGCAGGTCGGGCATCGACCCGAAATCGATGGCACCCGGATGAAGCCGATCGGTCGGACCGAGATCGCACGGCGCGACGAGCAAGGCGCTGCGCACCTGCCGGGCGAGCGGGCGCCGCACGAGATTGGCGACCAGAAGGCAGCCGAGGCTGTGGGCCACGAGGTCGACTGTTCCATGCCGGAAGATCTCGTGTTCGAGCCTGTCGCGCCAAAGATCGAGCCTCGGGCGATCCCAATCGTCCTGTTCGACAAGAACCGCCTGCGGATTGTCATTGAGCCAATGGCGCTGCCAGTGGCCGCTGCCCGATCCGAACAGCCCGGGAATGATGAGCGTTGTTGCCATGACATCAGCCGCTTACAAGAATGTTTCGAAGTAACGGCCGCGCATTCTGCCGCGCCCGATTCATGGCTTGATTATGGAAGAGCGGGACACAGCGCGTAAGCAAGGAACATTCAATATCTATAAATTCTATAGCATAACTTTTCATCTGCATCGTTTGCCTTCCATCATTTTAGATGTCAGGCATGGAACAAAGTTGGCAGCAGAGTGTTTCTTGAGACGCGGTCAGAAGCGAAAATCAGTTTCCCTTCCGGCCGCCGAAGCGTCAAAAATTTGCGTTGTTGGAGCCCATGAAATTGGTAGTTTGGCGCCGAAAGATACCGGCGCTCGAACAAGCCGGCCAACCGGCGGTTTGAAGATCGGTTTGGATGAGGGGATAGCGCAGCCGCTCGCGGCTGCGGGGCTAAGAGGTGACCGAAAGGTGACGGAGCGACGCAATGGGAACCGGTGGCGATTTCGCCAGCCGAGTGTTTTGCCTGGATTTGGATTGTCGCTCGGGATCACGCTGAGCTGGCTGGTTCTGATCGTGTTGATCCCGTTGTCGGGTCTGGTGTTTCGCGCCAGCGGGCTCGGCTGGGCGCAGTTCGTGGCGCTGGCGCTTGATCCGCGCACGCTCAATGCCTTGAAGATCTCCTTCGGCACGGCCTTTATCGCTGCCGTTATCAATCTCGTCTTCGGCGTCATCCTCGCCTGGGTATTGGTGCGCTACCGGTTCCCCGGCAAGCGGGTGATCGACGCCATGGTCGACCTGCCGTTTGCGCTGCCGACCGCGGTTGCCGGCATTGCGCTGACGACGCTCTATGCCCCGAACGGCTGGATCGGCCAGTTCCTGGAACCACTTGGCCTCAAGATCGCCTTCACTCCGGCCGGCATCGTCATCGCCCTGATCTTCGTCGGCCTGCCCTTCGTGGTCAGGACCGTGCAGCCGATCATGGAGGAGATCGACAAGGAAGTGGAGGAAGCTGCAGCCACCCTTGGCGCCAGCCGCTTCCAGACGATCAGCCGGGTATTGCTGCCGGGGTTACTGCCGGCCGGGCTCACCGGCTTTGCGCTCGCCTTTGCCCGCGGTGTCGGCGAATACGGCTCGGTGATCTTCATCGCTGGCAACCTGCCCTATGTCTCCGAGATCGCGCCGCTGCTGATCGTCATCCGGCTCGAAGAGTTCAACTATGCGGCTGCGACAGCAATTGCCGCGGTCATGCTGGCGATCTCGTTTGCCATGCTGCTCCTCATCAACTCGATCCAGGCCTGGAGCCGGCGGAGATATGTCTATGTCGCATGACCTGACCGCCGCCTCAGCACCCAGTCCCGGTCTCAGTCCGGCCTCCGGCCCTCGCGCCGCCCTGCCGGAACTGGCCGCCGCCACCTCCGAAAGCCGCTTTGCCCGGCTGACGCTGACGATCACGGCGCTCGCCTTCGTCGCACTGTTTTTGCTTTTGCCGCTCGCCGCCGTCTTTACCGAGGCGCTGCGCAAGGGCGTGACGGAATTCGTGCTGGCCCTTGGCGATGCCGAAACCTTTTCGGCCATCCGCCTGACGCTGATCGTCGCCGCCATCGCCGTGCCGCTCAACCTCGTCTTCGGCGTGGCCGCCGCCTGGGCGATCGCCAAGTTCGAGTTCAAGGGCAAGGCCTTCCTGACGACGCTGATCG
>NZ_JACVAO010000037.1:0-18673 GCF_014851885.1 Ensifer sp. ENS02
AGACGCCTAAAAATTGCGCCGCGGCGGGGGTGTAACTCCGGTCGGGCTACGCCCTCCCTTCGTCACACCCCCGCCGCCGAGTCTCATCCTGATTGACGCTGAATCTCACCTTGTTTGTCGCCGCGCACCGAAGTGATCGCGGCGGGTTGCGATATCAACGCCGTGGGACACGATATGTATGTGCTTGGCGATGTCGATGAGCAGGAAGAAGCCAAGGAGGAACTTAGTCGGATCGGTGAGAGGTATGGCGACCGCGCAGCTCTGAGGTCCGAGATCATCGCCTACCTTCGGTCCATTGGTCGGTTCGTGGACGTGACATGGCCCCAGACCATCCACTAGCGCAGCCTGCGCGACCTTACGGAGCCATCTTTATTCAACGGCAGCAGGAACCTATCCGGGACCTGTTGGTTTGTTCATTGCTGATGATCCCGGATCCCTCCGGATCAAACGTAGAGAGCCCCATCGTCGTGCCGTCGGAGGTGGGGTTCTTCTTTCTGCTTACCAACCTTACCCCGTGATCCCGAAGATGATCCGCCGTATCGCCTCGGCCTGACTTATCCCGAGCGCCCTGGCCGCAATTCCGGTGACTCCAAGCCACCGATGCCTCAGCTTCCATCGCCTCACGTCATCGGTCACCAGCTTCATCTCGGAGACCTCCTCCCCAATCGTTATCGAGGACGCCTCAAGATGGCCGACGCGGTCGACAAGCTGGTTCATGCGCCAATGAACCACTTGCCGGCTAGTCGTCGCCTTGTCTTGACGGCCAGACCTGGGCCAGGCGCGGGGCCGAGTAATTGAGCTTCTCGATCACCCGCTGCATCGTGCCGCCGGTCTCGTGAAAGACGGTCGCGAGCTGTCGGCGAGCCACCGGTCGTCGATTACCTTACCGGCCGATTGGGGCCGATAGGATGACACTCATGGCGCCGACCTGGGATGCATTAGCCGGCCGCCAAAAGGCGCGCGCCTCGCATAGGCGAGGAACGTCGTTCTGTTCATCGAGTTTTCCTTTAGTGAGATGAAAAAATGAGATAAAAATCGCCGGCCGAAGTCGGCGCTGGCGCTGTTAAGGGCTAGTCACAGCCCGTTTTGAAGACCATATTTTGTCTGATTGCTGGACCATGAAACGGGCTCCAGCGACTGATGGACCATCATCACTTTCGCCTTAAATGGAGGAGGTTATGTTTGATCGACTGCAATCCGGATACATTCTTCCCGAGGGGCTCACCGTCATTTCCACGGTCTTTGATAAGGTCGTGAACGCACGGAATATCCCCCGACAAAGTGAAGAAAGCGAATGGCTGGCTCGCGAGGCGCTCCGTTTGTTCATGAGTGGCGTACGAGACGCCTGGGAACTGGAACGCCGACTTAAAGATGCTCGCCGCCCGCTCGACCATTCACCGCCATCGGGAGGCGTTGGCATGGTCGTGGATCTGCTGCCAGAGCTGACGGCATGGGCGCGGAGCTTGACCGCCTCACAGCGTGCGGCAACCGCGCTCACCGAAAAAACACTCGAATACGCCATCGAAAACATCGATGAATTCGTGGCGACATCAGATGTCAGGAGATGGCTGGTCCGTGTGATGTTGGACCTCCGACTTGGCCGAAGACGAGGCCAACATCGAACGTAGGCCAGGAGGGGAAATCAACGGGATTTACCTCTTTGTTAGGAACGCCAGCCACCATTCACGAACGGCATGAAGCCGGCTGAGGAACAGATCATGGGCTATGACTGGAATGGTGCTCGCGGGCGCCGGATGAAGATCGCGCGAATTGGAACGGCCGTCGCGCTGGCCGCCTTGTTGGTGTCCGTCGCGACGGAGGTTGTGACGCGAGCTATCTAGAGGGTAATAGACGATGGAATGCTTTGGGGGCGACGGTGCTGATCGCAGGGGCTGTTCTGGCTGACCAGAAGAACACTAGCTGGGGGCCTCGTACGCAACCTCAACCAGGGTCGAAACCTTCCCATCGAGCAAAATCGCCGCCTGGGACCGACGTCTTGACTGGCTGGGGTCCCTGCCGGCTTGGCCTGGAGCCGCGTTCGTCTTCATCGGCGTCTCCATGATCTCCTGACGCTGAATGATTGCACTCGTTCAATCTACCCCCTTAAGCATCGCGAACCGGCGCCGGCTTTGCGGATCGATCAAAAGCGACTATTTTAGTGATGTCTTTCGTACCATGCAGGAGGCATCCATGGGGCTTGGCAGCACAACGGTCCAGGGCGAATTTCTGGGTTCTTTTTCTATCGCGTCCATTGAGCCGCTCCTGGGGGTTTTTGAACTATCAACTTCGGCTGGTACGACGATCGAGGTTCAGCTTGACCGGTACAGCGCGGAGACATTGATGTCGGCTCTTGCGCAGTTCCTGGCTCAAGGGCAAGCAGCGGAGTTTGACGACGGGATGTGAAGGGTTTGCTGGGTGAGGCGAGCTCTTTAGGGAGGAAATGAGAGCCTACTTGCGAGTGATCGCGCTGATCGCAGGTGTATTGCGGCTCGATCGAAGAGCCCTGGCGGAGGGGACTATCCGCAATTGCTTGACTGGATCCCCGCGATACCGGCTTGGCCTGGAGCCGCGGTGATCGTCGTCAGGGGGATTGTGATATTGATGTGAAAAGGCTCCAGATCGAAACGGGTACGATCCAGAGCCTTCGTCTGAGTGTTGCCTTCCGTCTGCGCCTTCGATTTCGACAGACGACGCAATTGAGAGCGCATTCACTCGCAGAATGCAACCAGACGATTTCTGTTGCTTCGTCGGCTGGACCATCGAGGGCGAGCGGTCGTCGCTCTGGCGGCCTGTCCGTCGAGGCATCGCGGACCTGCTCTGCGCGGTGATGGCCCGCCGGTTACTGATATGCGTGGGGCACGCAAAGTAGCTAGGCAACTTGCTAATGAAGTCGTGTTCGAGGAGACTGCGTTCAGCCTTACCTTTAGGGGTGTAAAATGGACTTCCAAAAGGTCGGTAGAGCCCGGATGATGATGCGCTTGCCACGACATCGAAAACAAATTGCCGACGCACACTTCGTTGCGATAACCGATCTGCTCGAAGCTTACGGTAAAGCCGCCATGACCCGTGACGAACTGCGCGAGCAGGCGCCTCCCGACCCAGCACGGCTGAAAGAATATGAAGACCTGTGCCGGAAGTTGGAGGACGACATCCTGAGAATGCTGAGTGCCGTCAGTCCACGTATGATCCGCTAGCGCACGAGAGCGATGTCGACAGCGATGTCTTTCGATACTCGCGCCATGCCCCGGAACGGACGCAATCGACGCCATTCGGAACAAGCCTCCGCAAACACGTTACGGTGTTGTTCTTCTCGACTGGCAGATGCCGAAAATGGATTGAATAGAGACTGCACTGGCGCTCCGATCGCTTAGGATGACGGACACACCGTGTCTCATCATGGTGCGCCCGTGGCTATGAGGAAGTAGTCAAGGCGGCGGGAAGGGCGGGAATTTCAGATGTGCTGGTCAAGCCTGTTCAGCCATCTGCTGTTCGATGCGGTCATCCGTGCGATGGGGGACGAGCCGCCGACAGGGCCGAGGGAGGTGCATCTTCAAGCGTCGCCTGTCCTTAACCCTAGGTTTTTAGATCAAAGCCGCCTTTCACCCAGCTGAGATAGGCGTCCTCGCCCTGCCTGACCGTCTCAAATCCTGATGGTGTCTCCGCCAAGTGCCGTCCTTGCCCTTGGGCTATCGCTTGCGAGTGCTGCAGTTCCTGCCAGCACCAGGACGTGCCTTCTGTATAGCCCGGCATGCTGATTAGAGAAGAACCCCATGTTCATGGCCGTTACCTTTCCGCATGATGTCGATACCGGCATTTGGCAGCGATGCGGTACCCTCAGAGCCAGCCGCCGGAAAACCCCGCACGCCTCAGGCCGGTGACCACAGGGGCGCATCGGCGCATGATGTTCCACAGCAGGCCGGTCCTGTAGTTCTCGATCATCAGCACCACGGGGCCTTGGTCGATGCCGAAATGATAGGGGCTGACCCACCAGCCCGATTCGGTTCCCTCCAGCGGAAAGCTTCTGTTGAATGACGGTTTGAAGCCGTAAAGCCTGGTCATGCCGAGGTTCATGCGGGCATAGTTCCAGACCGTCGGAATGACGATTTCCGGCGCGAAGGGCAGGGAGGCGACGACTGCCCAGGGCGACACGGTCCCATCGTCAGGACCGAAGGGGGCGCCGCGGGCAATGTAGTCGAAGAACTCCCGCTCGACACCGTTCACCGTGCGCTTGGTCCAGCCGGGACCGTCGCTTGCGGTGAAGCCCCAGCAATGCTCGCCGTAGCCGACGAAATTCAGCGGGTTGCGGATGGCATATTCCTGCTGGACGAAGGTCGCGTGGCGACTGTTCTGGAAATAGTCGCTGTTGTGCTCGCGCATGAATTCGTCGCGGATGCCGCGGAAATCGACCCACATATGCGAGAGTTGGTGGGTGAAGAGCGGTCCCGAATAGAGCAATTCGCGCCCGTAAAGGTTCCGCCAGTCGTAGCTTGCGGTGTAGGCCGCATAGGCTTCCGGCGGGAGCGGGTGGGTCGGTGAGCCGAGGCCGAGGATGTAGAGGAGCAGGCCCTCGTCGTAGCCGCGCCAGCGATAGGGGATGAAGCCGTTTTCCGGCCGCCAGCCGTGGGTGAGCGTCAGCCCGTGATCGCAGGCCCAGTTCCAGTCGGCTCGTTCATAGAGCGCGTTTGCCACCCTGCGGATTTCAACTTCTTCGGCGCCATCGCCGTCGAAATAGGCGGCCACTGTCAGAGCGCCCGCGAAAAGAAAGGCGGAGTCGATCGTCGAAAGCTCGCACTCCCAAACACGTCTGCCGGTCTCGATGTCGAGGAAGTGGTAGAAGAAGCCCTTGTAGCCGGAGGCGTCGGGTTCCGGTCCCTGCGGGCACTCCAGGAGAAACTGCAAGCGCCGACGCGCGATCTTTGCGGCAAACTTGCGGATGACGATGCCGCGCTCCACCAACACAGGGATCGTCGCGAGCGCCATGCCGACCGCGGCGATGCTTGCGGGCGCGTCTTCCTGCGTCTTGTCACGTACCAGGCCGTTGTCCGGATTGGTGCAGTGGAGATAGTAGAGCAGCGTCGTGAACTGCAACCGAGCAAGATCCTGCTCGGTCGGCATGCGGTTCAGTTCGGGATCTGTCGACAGCAATTCCGACATGGTTAGGCCACCACGAGAAGGACGTCGTGATCTCGTCCGTCATCCACGAGTGGAACACTTCGGTCAGCAACCTTCTTCCCATCGAGGCTCAGTGCATAGTGGTCTTTTGCTCGTTTGGTATCTCGGCTCACCTTGATGCGGTAAGTCGACCTTCCATGGCGAAAATCCACGTCGAATGTTGACCACCCGACGGGAATGCATGGCTCGACAAAAAGCCGGCGGCCCTGACGTCGAATGCCGAGAATGGCCTCAAGGCCGACCCGGTACAGCCAGCCCGCAGATCCCGTATACCACGTCCAGCCACCGCGGCCGGTGTGAGGAGCGGCGCCATAAACGTCGGCACTGACAACGTAGGGCTCGACCATGTAGCGGTCGGTGTCTTTGGGTGACAGGGCATGGTTGATCGGATTGAGCATGCTCCAGAGTTGAAATGCCCGATCGCCATCCCCCAGCAATGCGGTCGCCAGCGCCACCCACGTGGCCGCGTGGGTGTACTGGCCGCCGTTCTCCCGAATTCCGGGCACATAGCCCTTTATGTAGCCGGGCTGCAGCGAGCCCTTGTCAAAGGGTGGGTCGAAAAGCTGTATCAAACCGTTATCGGTACGAACGAGCCGTTCCCAAACCGCGCGCATTGCCTGCGCGCCACGCTTGGCATCTGCAACACCCGAGATAACTGCCCAGGCCTGTGGGATCGCATCGATCTGGCACTCGTCATTCAACTGGGACCCGAGAGGCGTGCCATCGTCGAAGTAGGCGCGGCGATACCAGCCGCCATCCCAGGCGTGGGTCTCCAAGGACATGCGCAGGGTCTCGGCGCGCTCTTTGCACCATTTGGCTCGTTCCTCATCAGCCATCGCCGAAGCGATGGCTGCAAAAGATTGAAGGACCGTCAGAAAGAACCACCCGTTCCATACACTCTCGCCTTTGCCTTCCGCGCCGACTCGGTTCATGCCGTCGTTCCAGTCGCCCGTTCCCATAAGCGGAAGCCCGTGGCTGCCTAGCCTCAGACCTCGGTCCAGCGCTCGACAGCAGTGCTCATAGACGGTCCCGCTTTCCTGGCTGGCCGGAGGCACCTCGTAGCGCTCCTCCTCATCGTCCGTTAGAGGCGGCGAGACGAGGAAACGAACCTGCTCACTCAGGAGCCCATAGTCTCCGGAGACCGATACGTAGTGATGGACGACGTAGGGCAGAAAGTAGAGGTCGTCCGTCATGCGTGTGCGCACGCCGGCACCCGATGGCGGATGCCACCAGTGTTGAACGTCTCCCTCGGAAAACTGGCGCGAGGCGGCTCGAAGAATGTGCGCTCGCGCCTCATCGGGTGCGCAATGGACGAGGGTTGCCACGTCCTGGAGTTGGTCGCGAAATCCGTAGGCGCCACCGGACTGGTAAAACCCTGTTCGCGCCCAGATACGGCAAGCCAACACCTGATAGAGCAACCAGCGGTTCATCATCAGGTTGAAGGCCATGTCTGGCGTTCGAACCGTGACGGAGTTCAGCAGCTGATCCCAATATTGTGAAACGACTGCCAGCGCCTTCCTGGCCGCCTTCGGTTCGGCATGTTCGCGCACGAGCCTGTGCGTTTCCGCGCGGTTTTCGGCCTGCCCGAGCACGAATACCAGCTCGACGGTCTCGGACGGTGGGACTGAAACGCTGACCATGAGGGCCGCGCAGGGGTCGAGCAGAGAGCCGGTATGCCCCCCGAGATCGAAGCCTTCCAATCCCACCGGCTGAGCGATGGAACCGTTTCTGCCGAGGAACGCGCGCCGATTACATGTGAACGACCGGACAGGCGCGCTTGAAGCGGCGAATGCGAGCGTGCCGGAAAAATCGCCCTTCCAGATGTTCCGGGCAACGACGGCACCAATCTCGCTGTCAAATTCGCATTCGACCCGGGACTGCGCGCTTTCGCGCAGTGTGCCGAGGACCCATTCAACGAAATAGGTGGCGGTAAGGCGGCGAAGTCGTTTTCCGTCGTTGCGAATGGAAAGACGGATGACCTTGATCGCTCCCGCGGCCGGGACGTGCACGGTCATTTCATGGTGTAGTGGCCCGCGACTGCTTTCATAACACGTGTAACCTTGGCCATGCCTCGTTCTTGTGGTCGATGCCTGGCCGAGCGGCAAAGGTGTCGGTGTCCACAGCTCGGCGGTCTGTTCATCTCGCAGGTAGACAACTTCACTCGGCGGGTCCGAAACCGGGTCGTTTGACCAAGGCGTGAGCCTGTTCAATTGGCTGTTGCCCGCCCAGGTGTAGCCAAGGCCGCTATCGCTTGTCAGGCAGCCAAACGCGCTATTGGCAAGGACGTTGCACCACGGTGTTGGCGTCGCGTCGCCTGCGATCACATATTCGCGCCCGTCTTTGGTAAACCCGCCGCGGCCATTCCAAAAAAGCAGGTTAGCTCGTGGTGCCTCGTGACGCTTTTCGTGCGAGACAGAGACATTCGTCATGGTCTTGTTCGTGGAAAAAGTGGTGGTCGATCTCGCCGAAAGTTGATCCGCAAGGGATCCTTGGCTGCAACAAAGGACGAGGCGCGCGGCGGCCGTGATCGCATTTTCTGCATCGGACGAGACACTCGCCCTGGGTGGGAAATGAATCCCCCCGGTTTTGCCGAGGGTTTGCTCCACATGGACCGCCGCATCGGCGCTCAGCTTTAAGCTTTCACTGGCCTGCCTTTCATCAAGGATCGCGAGATCGAAGGGAAATCCGCGACTGGCAAGGAATGCGTGGGCATTGATGACATTGTCGACGAGGGATTCCTTGTCTGTTTTGTCGATACGCAGCAGAAGAACTGGGACGGCTCCCGACAGTCCCGCCGATCCCAAGTCGTCGCGGTTCAGTCGTCTTGTGTCGGGTGTGCTGCCTTCCCTTAAGCCGGCAACACCGAATGCCAGATATGCTAGGAGCCGGTCGTAGACGGCCAAGTCTTGAAGAGACGGGGACCAAGGCGGGTCTTCAGTGTGTTTCTCCCTCTCTTGTAACGCTTGACGCGCGGCGTCGACATGGGCGAAGCGGCTGGCTATTGCGGTAGCGCCTGCCTCACTGTCCGCTGCGCCTGTCACGAATGCGATCAGTTCCGTTCTGGAGGGTTCCAGATCGACTGTGCGGCGCATGCTGAAGATAGGGTCGAGCACGGGACCCGTCGTCCCAGATAAGCGGCTCCCCGGCCCCAGAGCGCTAGGATTTGAAGGCGTCCGCCGTCGGCCAAGAAATCTGTAGCGGTCCGTTTCATATTCCACCGCATGGACTTGGCGGCTTGACGCAGACACATGTACCGCCCAGATGGGGCGCTCCGATGCGCTGCGCGGTCTGCGCCGTGCGAACAATGCGCTTGTTTCGGTATCGAACCAGGTTTCGATGAAAAGCTTGGCAAATGCCGGATGTGCGCTATCGGCGCTTCGGCCATTCAGGCAGACTTCGCAATAGCTTGTCAGTTCAAGCTTTCGCGCTTTCTCACCTTTGTTGCTGAGTTTCAGCAAGCGCACTTCAGCATCGCAGTCCTGTGCAACCGACACCGCCCATTGAATTTCGATGTCTCCGAGCAAACAGCGATACTCGGCACGATCTCCGTGAAACGTGTGTTCGTAGATCGCCTCCGGATGGCAAATCGGCTGCCGGCCAATCGTCCAGACCTCGCCGCTCTCAAGGTCGCGGACGTAGCAGAACTGGCCCCAGCAATCGCGCGTGACGTCCTCACGCCAACGCGTGATGTCGAGGCCGCGCCAGGTTTCATACCCGGCGCCGGCCTCTGTCAGAAGGACGTTGTAGTGCCCATTCGAAAGCAAGGTCGTGTCAGGAGGCACGCCTGCCAGAGGTGTCGTACTGATGTCGATCATGTCAACTGGCCGGACCATCAGATCGATCCTTGATGGGGCTAGACATTGTCCCCTTCGGTCGATGTCCCAGCCTTGGCAGGCTGCACCCCGTTAACGCCCCATTTCCAGCCGCTGATCGAGGGCATGTCGTCGCCATGCTTCTCGATATACTCCCGGTGCTCGATCAGCTTGGCCTGGATCGCCTGCTTGAAGTACGCCGCCCGCGCGCCGAGCTGCGGCAGGCGGTCGATGGCATCGCCGGCCAGGTGGAAGCGGTCGAGTTCGTTCAGCACCACCATGTCGAACGGTGTCGTGGTCGTGCCTTCTTCCTTGTAGCCGCGAACATGCAGGTTGCCGTGATTGGTGCGGCGATAGGTGAGGCGATGGATCAGCCACGGGTAGCCGTGGAACGCAAAGATGATCGGCTTGTCCCTTGTGAAGATGCCATCAAAGTCGCTGTCCGAAAGGCCATGCGGATGTTCTTCCGCCGGCTGCAGCTTCATCAGGTTGACGACGTTGACGACCCGGACCTTCACTTCAGGCAGATGCTCGCGCAGCAGCTGGACGGCGGCGAGGGTTTCCAGCGTCGGAGTGTCGCCGCAGCAGGCCATGACGACGTCCGGCTCACTGTTGGCGTCGTTGCTGGCCCAGTCCCAGATGCTCACACCCATGCTGCAATGGCGCACGGCCTGTTCCATCGTCAGCCATTGTGGGCCCGGCTGCTTGCCGGCGACGACGACGTTGACGTAGTTGCGGCTGCGCAGGCAATGGTCGGTGACCGACAGCAGCGTATTGGCATCCGGCGGCAGGTAGACGCGGACGACCTCAGCCTTCTTGTTGACGACATGATCAATGAAGCCCGGATCCTGATGGCTGAAGCCGTTGTGATCCTGCCGCCAGACATGGGAGCTCAGGAAATAATTGAGCGACGCGACCGGCCGGCGCCAGGGGATCTCATTGCAGACCTTCAGCCACTTGGCGTGCTGGTTGAACATGGAATCGATGATGTGGATGAAGGCTTCGTAGCAGGAGAAGAAGCCGTGGCGTCCGGTCAAGAGATAGCCTTCAAGCCAACCCTGGCATTGATGCTCGCTCAAGACCTCCATGATGCGGCCATCCGGTGAGAGGTGATCGTCCTCCGGATAGATCTCGGCCATGTAGCAGCGGTCGGTGACCTCGAGCACATCCTGCCATCGGTTGGAGTTGTTTTCGTCCGGGCTGAACAGCCGGAAGTTCTTCGCGTCCATGTTGTTCTTCATCACGTCGCGCAGGAACTTGCCCATCACGCGCGCCGCTTCCACGGTCGTGGCGCCGGGGCTCGGAACGTCGACGGCGTAGTCCCGGAAGCCCGGCATTTTCAGGTCGCGCAACAGCAGGCCGCCGTTTGCATGCGGATTGTCGCTCATGCGGCGATGTCCGGATGGGGCGAGCGTCGCGATCTCGGGCTTCAGCCGGCCCTCGTCACTGAAGAGTTCTTCCGGGCGATAGCTCTTCATCCATTGTTCGAGGATGCGGATGTGCTCGGGCTTGTCCATCTCGCCCATCGGCACCTGGTGCGCGCGCCAGTAGTCCTCGCATTTCTTGCCGTCGATTTCCGGCGGGCAGGTCCAGCCCTTTGGCGTGCGGAAGATGATCATCGGCCAGGCCGGGCGCTTCATATTGCCCCTGATGCGGGCATCGTCCCAAATCTGCCGGATTTCGGCCGTCGCCGTATCGAGCACGTCTGCCAGTTGCTGGTGGACCTTTGCCGGATCATGCCCTTCGACGAAATAGGGTTTGTAGCCCATGCCCTCGAAGAACTTCTTCAGCTCGTCGTGCGGAATGCGGGCGAGGAAGCAGGGATTGGCGATCTTGTAGCCGTTCAGGTGCAGGATCGGCAGAACACAGCCGTCGCGGGCAGGGTTGAGAAACTTGTTGCTCTGCCAGCCCGTCGCAAGCGGCCCGGTCTCGGCCTCGCCATCGCCGACAATGCAGGCAACGACCAGATTGGGATTGTCGAAGGCGGCGCCATAGGCGTGGCTGAGCGCATAACCAAGCTCGCCGCCCTCATGGATGCTGCCGGGCGTTTCCGGCGCCACATGGCTCGGGATGCCGCCGGGAAAGCTGAACTGCTTGAACAGCCGCTGCATGCCTTCGGCGTCTTCGGCGATGTTCGGATAGAACTCCGTATAGGTCCCTTCCAAATAGGCATGCGCCACCAGAGACGGCCCGCCATGGCCGGGACCGATGATATAGATCATGTCGAGGTCGTCACGTTTGATGACGCGATTGAGATGCACGTAGAGCATGTTGAGGCCCGGCGACGTGCCCCAATGGCCGAGCAGGCGCGGCTTGATGTGCTCGCGCTTCAGCGGCTCGCGCAGAAGCGGATTGTCGAGCAGATAGATCTGCCCGACCGACAGATAGTTCGAAGCGCGCCAATAGGCGTCCATCAGGCGGAGTTCGTCGGCCGACAACGGTGCTGCTGATTTTCCGGATGCCGTCTCTTTCATCGATGCTGTTTCAGGCGAAACCATCTGAGCCTCCCGATCGATAAGACATGTGCTTGAAACCTTTGCCGGTCTGCTGTCGCTCGCCGCAGTCAGCCGTCCGTTGCAAGGCCGCCATTTCGGCAACGACACGGCCTATTTGTGCAGTTCACAGTCTGCGGGTGGAGGAGACGCGCCGCCGCAGAGTCTCGGATCAGGGCTGTTGCAGATCCGATTCAGCGTAATGCTCGACCACACCCCGGACGCCGCGAACGCTTTCGGCAAGAATCCGCGCGGCCCTTCTGCAATCCTTCGTATCGACATGGCCCCGGAGATGCACGATGCCATCGGACAGCGCGACCTTTATGTCCAGGCCTTCAAGCCCAGTGTTTTCGTTAAGGCGGACGAGAATGCTGCGCTGGATGGCTTCGTCGCCAGCCGCTGTCTCGTCCTGACTGGCTGTGACGATTGCCTGCAAAAGGTCTGCGCGGCTGACGACCCCGACAAGGCGGCCATCCTTCAAGACAGGAATGCGCTTGATGCTGCGTTCCTGCATCAGCACTGCGACGCGCTCGACGGACGCGTTCTCGTCGATCGTGACAGGATCGGCGGTCATGGCGTCACCAACCCTCCAGGAGGACCGGCGCACATAGGCGCTGGCCCGTTCATCCTCGGCCCCGGTCGGATCGGCAACCGGCATGCCGCCGCCAAGTTCGGTCCGGCGAATGAGATCGCCTTCACTGATGACACCCACCAGGGCTCCATCATCGTCGACCACGGGAAGGCCGCTGATACGATTGTCGAGCATGATCCGGGCTGCCTGCCGGACGCCGTTGTCAGGAGACAGCTTGACGACTGACGTCGTCATTACATCTTTGACACGCATGTCGATCCCGCTCCAAAAGGACTTGGCACCGTCACCAGCGGGCATAAGGTAAACCTATCATGGCAGTTCGACAACCTTGTGGTTTCTCGAGGGTCGTTCTTGTATCCCCGCTTCAACCGGCCCCTCTTTCTACCTGGTTCGGATCTGGGGCCTTTTGTTTCGTCGTCCAGTGGCTTCAGTTCTCGATTAGGGGCCGACACGCCCGATCCCGCGCGGATCCCTCTCTCGGGTTTATGTGAGTGTATGGTGGCAAACGGATCGCCACCCGCAGAACGGCCCAATGCGGCTATCGGGAGGGGGGCGAGCACGCGCGGCCGTACCGACAAGGGTGGCGAGCGGCGGGATGACCATCGAGGCCGAGGCGATCGCCGAGAGAGTGCCAGAACGACAGGCCGAGTTTCCGGTACGTTTTCATCAGCCCAGGCACGGTGTCGCGTGCGATAACACGCTTGATGCGTTGGCGTGCCATCAATTATTGTCCCACCGTGACCGCAGACGCTGTCGCACGGCCGGTGCAAGCGCGCCTTCGCTCGCGCCACGATGATATGAGTACAATCACAGGGTGAATACTGCGTCTTGGAAAACTAATCGTTGACGCGCCAATCCAAGTCACTTATAGATGCGGCATCGATCTTTTGCTTGCCGAGCTTTGTCTACCGCGCGATTGGCACCGCGCTTTAAGCGAACTTCCCTTTCAAAAACAGTCGGTTTCCACCTGCTCAGCATAGGCTGAGCGGTCCCTCACTCTATGCTTTGAAAGGGTTCATCATGACCACAGGCACAGTAAAATGGTTCAACTCCACCAAGGGCTTCGGCTTCATCCAGCCTGATAACGGTGGCGCAGACGCGTTCGTGCACATCTCCGCCGTCGAGCGCGCTGGAATGCGCGAACTCGTCGAAGGGCAAAAGATCGGCTTCGAGCTCGAGCGCGACAATAAGTCGGGCAAGATGTCTGCTACCAATCTGCAGTCTGCCTAAAATTGAGATTTGCTTCCCTTTGACCACGGATGTACTGGCATTGCCGGAAGCAGTTTCAACAAGGCCGGGCGTTTCGCCTGGCCTTTTTTGTTCGCGACGCCGAACTAGTTGAGGTTCCAATGATAGAAGCACATAGCAAATCCCGTCAGCAGGCGGAGATCGCCTTCATGAAAGTCCAGACGCAGTTCTTCTTCAAAAACAACGCGATGGAAGAGGTGGAATCCGTTGCTCAGGCCCGGGATGCCAAGACTCTCCGGCTTCGGGAGGAACGCCTTGCAAAGGAGTTGGCCGACCGCTCGTCGGCGACACGCAACCTCATCGCCAAACGCGCCAACACACGCTGATCTCTGACGCACTTACTATTGGGATACGAATGAAGAACGCCGGAAAAAACGAAATCTCCGACCGCCGAGCCGCATCGGCAGACGCTAAAGCTGCTCTCTTGAACGCCTACCGAGCGGCAAGGACTGCAGCAGAACCAGGGAGGATGGCAAGGCAGGCCGAGCGCGAAGCCCTTTCCACCGCTCGTGAAGAGCGGCGCGTTGAACGCGAGCGTCTGAAGCTTGAGGAACAAAAGCGTATCGAGACCGAGGCGACAGAGCGGCAGGCAGCCGTTGAGGCGGCAGCGGTCGCCGAAACCGAAGCGCGGGCGATCGCCGAAAACGCGCGTATAGCGCGGGTGATCGAAGATGAGGCGGTGCGAAAGGCCAACCGCGACAGGCGCTATGCCAATCGCAAGGCAAGACAAGGATAAATTTTTCCGTTGCGCCGTTACCCGACAGCATGGCGATGTCATGCCCGGGACACTCAATACGAAAGGGAACGCCGATGGCACCGGATGCGAATGAACTCCAGGCGATCAACACGTCGTGGCAAATCGCAATCCAAGAAATCCTGCGCATGGTTATACGGGACATGTACCATGCCGGCGGCGAGGCAAATTTCAAGGCGCACATCAAACGCATCGAAGAGGCCGCCGTCGACAGCATCTACACCGATCTAAGGCTTCGAGGAACCAATGAGTGGACCGAGGTGCTCGTCAAGGAACGGGCGAGCAATTTCGTAACCACCTTGCTGACGTCCTTTACGTACGACCGAGCCTGACTGAATGCATACGCTCGCTGCGATCAGCGATGTCACGTTGCTTTATCAACGCCGACTAGTCGCCAGGCTGGGCGGCCCTCACCGTCATCTCATCCCAAAGCGCTGTCCGTGCGAACGCGCTGTAACCGGCTTCAAACGGATGGCCGTCTCTTTCAGGATAAAGGCGCTGCCCAGCTAGGATCGAATCCTGCAGGGCATCGGCGGTTGCGGCAAGCGCGCTGCGATACGGCAAACCGAGCTCCTCTGCGGTCTCGCGGATCTTTTTCTCAAGCGCAACCTGACGTTCAACGCTGAGGACAAATTCCGGCGCAGCTGACGCCAGCCGGTCATGGCGACGCAGGCATTCGAAGATCACGCGCTCTTTCGACGGAATGAGCAGAATGCCCACCCGCCCCGGCCGCTGCTGTGCCCAATCGGCCGCAAACCGCTGGAAGTCGCTGAACATTGCTGCGGTTTCGGGTGATGCCAGATCCGCCATACGGCCGTGGTCGTCGACATAGCGCTTCAGGACGGAAGGGCATCCGTCCGGAAATGTGTAGTATTCGGATGTTTCATCATCGCCCGGTTTGAACAGTCGGGCGTAAAGAGTCTTTAGTCGTTCCCCGATCTCATGGTGATAGACACTCAGGATCGCGACATTCTCGACAAGCTTCGTCTTGAGGCTCGCGGATTGCTCAGCACACTGCCAATAACCTCCCGCGTCACCGAACAGGGCCTGCAGATGAAGCCGCCTCTGCTCTGAGAGCCAGAAGTCGGAACGGGCATCCTTGATATCACAGGCGGAAAAGACGACCGCGAAGTCGTTGGCAGGGAAAACGGCGACAATGCTGCCTTTCGCGCCCGCGGCCAAAGCATCGTGCACGATGGCGTGATAAGTGTAGATACCGTAGCTCCCAACACCGAAGTTGTAGGTGCGTTGCCCCGTCATTGCCTCGAAAGCCGCCGGCCAGGAATGCGCACTATCAACGTTGTTGCCATAGGTCATGGAGTCGCCAATCGCTGCGACCTGAAAGTCATGACCTGCTCCAGGTGGATCCCGGAAGCCGGCCTTGTCTACGTCGCCGAGTGCCGGATCGAGGCGATAGCCATATTTCTCGTCGATGCTCTTGTGCGTCCGTGTGCCGATCGGAAACGGCGTAAACATACGCAGCATTGCTTCCCCGGCCCCGAGCGCCACCGTGAGCGAGATCAACAGCAGCATCATGTTCTTCAGCATGTCCCCTCCCTCTCATACCAGATGCGAAATCGATCCGGCATAGTTACCGGTCGCAGCCGCGCAGTCCCCCACATGCCTGCCGCGCGGCGGTCCGAGCGATCCCGTCAGGTTGCGGTGGCTTCCCGCGAATGTCGGAAAGGTCGACGAGAGGAAAGTCAGCCGGAAAAATTGCCCACCGACAGCGTAGGCAAGCCATAAACGTCCATTGAAGGAACGCCAGTTATGTCGCCTCCAACAAGTACAAGTACAAGCAGATTTATATGCGCAATAACTAATATTAATCTATCATGCGTTTGACCGTCCCGCCATTAGCCCGGATGGAGGATGAACTGCGCGAGCCGTCTTCGGTCAGGCAAGAGCATGGCTCGGGCTCGCGTTGCCTGCCCCGAGCGACGCCGGCGACCCAGGTGCGAAGGGCCAGGGTTGACTCACCCTAGTTGCTGCTGATTGCGTAATGTGCACCATTCATTTCCGACAAAAGGAAGATCTGGCCAAATTTGCTCAGCAAGTTCGGTGTCGCATGCAAGTCCTGCGAGTAAGCTTGCGTGGCGTTGCGGGCAGAGGTCTATCGATCGCGCTTTTCCCCGTTAAATCGCGAGCGACAGGATTTATATAGCTAGACAGTCTAGCCAAGTTGGAGTGGAGCTATGGAATGGCGACTGCAGGACGCCAAGAACCAATTCTCGAAGGTGGTGCAGAAGGCCCGCCACGAGGGACCGCAGATTGTCACGCTGCGCGGGGAGCGCACCGCCGTTGTACTGTCCGCTCATGACTACGACGCCCTACGGGCTGGCCGGCCGACGTTGGTCGATGACCTGCTTGGCGGTCCCGCTTGGGACGACCAACTCGCGGATGCGGTGAATGTACGCATCAAGACGCCAAGCCGCGATGTGGCATTCTGATGTACCTGGTCGACACAAACATTGTGTCAGAGGCGCGACGTGGCATGTCGCAGGCGGTGTCTTGGCGGCGCTCTGTCGATCCGCTCAGCATCCACCTGAGCGCGTTCACCCTCGGCCAAATCCTGCGCGGCATTGCCCTGAAACAGAGGTCGGATCCAAAGTCTGCAGCGCACCTCACCGAATGGCTGCGCAAGCTGCGCCACGACCATGGCGACCGCATTTTGCCTATAACAGACCAAATCGCGGTCGAATGGGGCCGCATCGCGGCAATCCGTCCCCGCGGTGATATTGACGGGTTGACCGCCGCGACCGCGATCGTCCACGATCTCATCCTTGTCACTCGCAACGTCAAGGATTTCGAAGACACAGATGCCTCCGTAATCAATCCTTGGGAAACGTCGGCGTGAGCCGCCCGGCGCGACGGACACCCTTCGAGGATAGTTTTTCGGACCAACTGTTCGCCGGGGCTTGGATCTTGCGGTATGCAATTGATTGAGCCTCCGCAGTGAGCGGAGGCTCAATCACGGTCGTTATTGCGAGGCGCTCGCGTTGCATGGCGATGCCGAGCCGACTTTCCCATTGCGAGAACCTTATTGTAGGTCGGCGGCGATGACACGCTGATCGGCGTCCGGGTAGCGACCACCCATATGCTCCATGTTTGGGGCGCGCGCGGACGAAGCACCCATCGCTGAAACTTTGACGCAATCACTTTGTGCTGCTCCGCCGCTCGATATCCGCGCTCACCGCGGCCGCCTCTCGACCGATCTCCCTGAGCAGGCCGGTGACCGGATTGTGGAAACCGACGAGATAAAGGCCGAGCGCGGCGGCTTGGCGAGTGACGCCGCTCTTGCCGGGCCGCAATGCCGCCGGCAGGAACTTCTCGAAACTCGGCCGGTAGCCGGTCGCGAGGATGACGCTGTCGAACTCCGCATGCCTGCCGGAAACGAAAGTGGCACCGCGCTCGGTGAAACGCTTGATGTCTGATGCCACTTTGATGTCGCCGGTTTTGATCGCTCTCACCGTGCCGACATCGATGACCGGGATGCGTCCGGCGTTGATCTGCTCAAGAATGCCCTGCTTCGGCCTGGCGATGCCGTATTTTTCGAGCTTACCTAGCGCGAGGTCGAGGATGGTGGGGAACAACCGGTCGTTCACAGCTCGCGGCAGCGGTTGGGTTGCGATGGCGATGATCTGGATCGGCACGCCGAACAGCTGGCGCGGCACGATGTGGATGCCGTTTCGTACCGACAGCGTCGGGCGGGCGCCGCACTCGGCAAGGTCGAGCGCAATCTCAGCGCCGGTGTTACCCATACCGACAACCAGAACCGACTGGCCGGCGAAGGGCGCGGCTTCAGTGTAGTCAGCGCTGTGCAGCCGCCTGCCCTTGAAGGCCTCGATTTCGGGCAGGCTGGGAACGAAGGGCTCAGCATTGTTGCCGCTGGCGATCACGACGTGGCCTGCGCAGAATGTCTCCGTTCCGGTCTCGACCAGGTAGCCGCCGTCCTTGCGGCGGATGGACTTGACCGTCTCGCCGAAGCGCGGTCGTAGCTCGAAGCGCTCGGCATAAGCGTCGAAATAGGCGACCATCTTCTCGCGCGGCACATAGCGCGGATAGTCCTTGGGGAATGGCATGTGCGGCAGCGCGGAGAACGCCTTCACCGTATGAAGGTGCAGCCGCCGGTAGTGGCGTCGCCAGGCGGGGGCGATCTCATGCGCCATTTCGAGGATGACGAAATCCAGCCCCGCCCGTCTTAGGCAGGCGCCGACCGCAAGGCCGGCCGGCCCGGCTCCGACAATGACGACATGGGTATCCACTCGATGGTCGCTCCCAGAATGGAGCCTAATGCGACAGGGGTCGGCGGACAAGTGGGCGGGGCGCTGTCTCCCCTTGTACTCCGCCTGTATCGCCCGGGTTGCGTTTCCATGCCTTCGGCGACAATGTTTTTTGGGGCGGGAGCGGCCGAGCGGTCGTTGCAGCCCCAATTAGACGGATTTCATTTTCCACGCGCAAAGGAAAAGTGAGGAGATCACGGCAAGATCATCAAGCAGGGCAACAAGTGGCTGCGCTGGGCTTTTGTCGAAGCGGTCACCCCGGCGATCGCCAGCGATCCACAGCTTCGCGCCCAATATGAGCACCTGAAGATCAGAGGAAC
>NZ_JACVAO010000038.1:0-13767 GCF_014851885.1 Ensifer sp. ENS02
ACCGAAATCAATCACCCGTAACAGCAACCAGGCAACCGGAATTCGATCGCACCCGTTGTCCGCGACTTAGCGAAACGCTTGTCCGCGACTTGCTGAAATGAATGTCCCGATTTACCGAAATCCGCAGGCGCCGTCGCGCAAACTGACCGCCCTATGGCATTTTTCGCGCATTTCCGGGTCCTGGTTACGATACACCCGTCTCTTCTGAGGATCCGCGGTCGGAGATGGCGGAGCACGAACGTGCCCGCCTCATCGACGATCTCGTGCTTATGCCGAGGGCGGTTAAGGACAGCGGGCTGGAAAACCAGCATCCATATCCCGCGCTAAAGAAGGGAATCTGGTGGCTCGAAATGCACCTCTTGGAGGCAATATTTTTCTGCTCATCTTGTTTTTCGTCGCAGGCACTCTCGTGCAGCGGGCGATGGGACACGATTACCCGAATGAAGCTCTGCTCGCTCAAACCTCCGCAGCACCATATCGCTCCCAGCATACAGCGGACCGGCCGCTCGTTTCTGCCGCCATTGGGAACCTTTGGCGACGGCAGCGATTGGATATTCGTTGTCCCGGCCTGGCGGGTCGAAGGGATGATGACCTTCGAGCCGAGGACGGCATTGACGGAAATGGCAATGGAGAAACGCGATGGCCGAGCAGCTTGATGAACGAGGCGAACCCGAGAGAACGACCCACGGCGCTAGCCGGACGAGGTTCTCGGCGCGGGAAACCCGTCAGGCGGGAATGGGTGTCCGTGTTTTCCTGGTGCTTGCCGCAAGTCTTTTCCTGGCGCTGCTCGCATGGGGATTTGTAGAATGGAGCCAGCCGGACGCCAGTCAAACAGGATCGGTAGAGCCCTCGCAACAGGCTCCGATGGAAAAGCCGCGGAGCACTGAACAGCTTCCGAGCACCGAGAGCCCGCAAGGCACGGTTCCGACAGACCGCACCCCCACCCGGCAGTCAGGCTCGGGCGCACCGAGGGAGAATTAACCCCAAACGATACCAACAGGTAAATGGGTACGAGGCCGCGCGGGTTCCGCTCATAGTCGAATTGACCCCGACATAGCCTTGAAGGGTCTGCGCCCCGGCCAGGGAGGGGCCAGGCAAATCTTGCGGTTGCGGCGGAGGACTTGCGGACGTTGTGCCGGATAAGGTCATCGCGTCGTTGGATGCGGTCAAAGTCCTTCGAAGCTATGACGCGGTATTCGCCGTCAAGCTCGATCGAACGCGCAACTTCTCGGAACCAAGCACAGTGCACCTTGTTCTCCTCATGAAACGAGGAGCAAGGACGTGAACCCTCAACCCCGCGATCCGGGCGAGCGATTGCCGCCTGTACCACCGCCGAACGAGGGGCCGCGCCCGATCAGGGAGCTCGACCCCGAAGACATGCCGGATGAGAAGAGAACGCCAAATCCGGCCGCCCATTCACACCCATCACGGCTTTCGCACCGCGTCAAATGTCTTAATTCAGTCCATACGGGCTCTCGTCATGGATGGCCGCCAATAAATCGTGCAACCAGGCATCGAGGCCCTGAGACCTGCGCCTTGTCCCGGCTAGCGCGATAGCGCGCTCAAGCGTACGCTCAACGAGCAGGTCGGCGGCCTCGGGAGGCGCTCCGGCCATCAGGAGCCGCGCCCTGTAGCGCAGCTCCGGTATAAGTTCACAGACCGATTGATCGGTTAGTCCGACATATAGTGGCGCCAAGTTTGACAGATTTTGGAGGTGTTGCTCAAAGACAGCATTTACGAGATCCGACGCGCCTGCACACTTGCTTAACCGTGCGGCCGACCGGAACCGTTCGGGCACGCTCATGTCGTCGTAACCACTAAAAAAGACCACGGGTACCGATCTGAGCGCGAGTTCGTCCGCCACGGGAAAGATCAGCTCGCCATTGAGGTTAATATCCAGAACAGCAACTTGAACGTCGAAAGCCTGAGCAAGGCTCTTCAACGTTTCTTTTACTGTGGGCGTTGGGCCAATTATTGTCGCACCGGCCTTTTCGAGCCAAAGTGCGATATCATTTGCGACAAAAAATTCGTCCTCAGCAACTAGCACCCGCAATTGCTGCAGGTCCGGCATCACAAGCCATCCTTTTGCATTCTGACCACCTCAGTGTTTCCGGCGCGAGGGCCTGCTGATCGATTTCGTCGCCTGCCGTTTGTCCAGGGCTCGTTGCAGCCTAATGGCAAGGATCAGCAATCGATCCGGTACGTCATCAACTGGCACCGCATCGCTCTCGACCGGTCGGGACGCCACACCGCCTACCAGCAACTCCTCGTTTTCATCCTCGGCTTTTTTTCCCGGTGCCATCGTCTCAAACCTTGGTTATCCGAATGCCGCTCTTTCGGTCGTCCTCGCCGCCTATGGCGGCGCTTAAGAAGGATACGCTGTCGACAGCGAGAAGCCAAGCTTCCAAGCCCCAGGACATCCTGCGCTGGCAAATGGGTCACGAAAAGTCAGCGAGCGTACCGGGCATCCGATGAATCCGAACGCCGCTCGCCGCTGTGGTCAGGGGCGCTCGAACGAATGCGGCTGTGCGACCTTATCAGGTGGGTTGCCCAGGGGCACGGTCACCGTCTTTGTCGTTGAGCGGACCCGTAAGTTGTTCTGAACGTGGGGAACTCCGGAGAACAATTCGGCACAATCTTCAGCCCGGTGTTTGGCCTGCCTGCTCGATACTTCCCACGCAAGCGTCACCTCGCCGCTAGCAACCGCTACGTCGGAAGACATCGAGTCCCGACGGTCGCGGTAGCGGCATCCAATTGCTTCCTCGCGTTCATCCTCCTTGTCTAGCAGCTCTTCCGAGAGCTCCCACCTTCAAGACGCTGAAGCAGGTGCTCATGACGCCAGGACTTTAAAGCCGCTGCTGTGACCTCTCGCGTCGAAGAGACATCGTCACCGACCTTTGGCGTCAGGCGGTATGCAGCCGCTCCGGGAGCGCATTGGAACCAAATGCTCTAAAACGGGTTTGAGGGAACAACTAGGAGAGCTGATCATGAAGAGAACCGTCATGGCGAGCTTGCTGGCGAGCCTGTCTTTCGGCGGCGGCGCCGTTGCGCAAACTGCAACAGTCATCGTACCGGGCGAAGCTCAAACCTACCTACTTGACCAGAGCAGCCCTTCGGACGTGTATCAAGGCGACATCGCTGTAGGCACCCGTCTGCCTGATACCGTCGAAATCCAAACGTTTCCTGATCAGCCGGACTATGGATATGTCGTTCAAACGACCAAGGGGTGATGATCAATCGGCAACGACGCGCGGTGATCGCGATCCTTAAATGACCCTCCTCCCGAGTTTCGATGCTAGAGCCCCCGCTCGGCAAGTACGGGGGCAAACCGACGAAAACGACTTTATCGCTGTGTAAGGAGACCGCAAAATGCTTGGAACCGTACTTTTAGTCATTCTCATCCTGCTGCTCATCGGCGCTTTTCCGGCCTGGCCCCATTCATCCGGCTGGGGTTACGGTCCGTCTGGCGTTCTGGGTGTGGTGGTGGTCGTTCTTGTGATCCTCCTTCTGATGGGACGGATCTGATTGAGCCGGCGGGAAAGTCCGCAGGTAGGCGATGGCGCCGACCTCATCTACGTCTCCGACACTGAACCGGGTTACACCCGGTTTCGTTCCTCAAGCGGCTTTGTCTATCGGCGTCCGAACGGTGAACAGCTAAAAGATTCCCGCGTTCTTGCCCGTATCCAAGCGCTTGGCTTGCCCCCAGCTTACGAGAACGTCTGGATCTGCATGCAGCCAAACGGTCATCTGCAGGCGACAGGTTATGATGCGCGTGGTCGAAAGCAATATCGATATCACCAAGCATGGCAGGAGATGCGAAGCAACGCCAAATACAGCCAGCTTCCAGCTTTTGCTAAAACGCTCCCCCGCCTGCGACGCCGGATCCGCAAGCATATGGAGGGGCCTGTGGACGACCCTTTCACCGTACTTGCTGCCCTTGCGGCGCTGCTCGACCACGCGCCCCTTCGCATTGGAAACTCGACATACGTGAAGGAGAACGGGAGCTATGGCGCCTCAACCCTTCTTAAGCGCCACCTCAAGATTACCGACGATAGCATCGAGCTCAACTTCAAGGGCAAGGGCGGGCAACGTATCCGAAGACGGCTGAGAAATCCGCGACTGCAACGCTTACTTGAGGGAATCGCCGAACTCCCGGGTCGCCAGCTCTTCGTATCCGTGGGGCAAGACGGAAAACCCGAGCCAATCGAGTCGGGGCGCTTTAACCGCTATCTCGCAGAGATCAGCGGGGCGCCAATTTCGGCCAAAACGTTCAGAACTTGGGCTGGGAGCGTCGCCGCATATTCTGCCGCTCGCCAAGCATTCGCTCAGGGTCGACGCCCGACGATCAAAGAAATGTGCAACGCGGCGGCAGAGGCGCTGCACAACACGCCGGCCGTTTGCCGTAAGAGCTACGTGCATCCGGCAGTCCTCGCTCTGGCGCAAGCCGAGCAGAAAATCCCGCGGGTAAGGCCAAACGCAAAAGCCGTACCCGGACTTCGCGCCGACGAAATGCAGTTCCTGCGCTTTCTTAATTGGCTCGCCCGGCACGCACAGGGTTAGGGCTGTCCATTGTGCCTAAGTCTGCGGATAATGGCAGCCTCATCAGATTTCCAAAGCTTGCCGCAGAGTCTGGTCGATCAGCTTCTGCACCAGAAAGCCCATTTTGCGGTAAGACTCGCGTGCCGAAACTCCTGCGGCGCCGCTTATCGAGTTGTTTCAGTCCGGGCCGCATAGCCTGAAATGACCAGGCCTACTCTCAATGCGCGGTGGTTCAAGTTTTGGATTGCTCTGTTCGCGATCCCGGTGAGTGCATCTTCTTGGCTCGCGCGGGGGAAAGCAATATCGCAAGCCGCGGCAGTACCTCCCCCTTTTCTGCTGCACCTTCGGACCGCCGTCAGCCAATGCCGGTTTGTCGGCTAGGCTCCTCTACCCCAGTCGCGACCTTCGAGGCCAGTGAGGATGCTCTCGATCAATATCGCTCAACGACAATATCAGGACTGCGTGCGTGCTAACGTCGACGACGACGAGGCGACGAAACTTCGCTCCCAATCGCCCTTTCGTAGATGGTTCCTCATTCGGGGAAGCCGCGGCGCAAATCGCTGGAACGAAACTGTGGTTTGTATGTTTGGCTGGCCGAGGAGTGCACGGAGATGCGCATGGACACGTCGGCGCGAGATGTCAGCCCGCACAACACACCGGATTCCGATGCAGACGGCGTCGTCTGGCCGAAGAAACCGTTTGGCTCGGTCAAAGCTGATGACTGAGTGAGCTCGGGCTTTAGATCGACGGCATCACAGTCGGCCAACGAATGCTCAGCGCTTGTAACCGGAAAACGCAAGAAGCTTGTCCGTCTACAATCTCATCTGGCAAGGTTCACCGAATGCACGGACCGCGCCGACGGAAGGTAGACAGGAGCTCGGCTCGCCGGCACCTCTTCGATAAAGGAGGTTGAAAAATGCCCATGCTATTACGTTTTCTCATCTGGCATTTGTCGTCTGGATTTGCACTGGGAGCCCTCACCGCACTGGTAATCGCCGTTAGCTTCCCGCACGCGCTCGGTCATGATCGTGCGATCGAGCCCGTTGCTCTTTTCCTAGATATATGCCTTCGGGGCGTCGTTTGCTCTCGGCAGCCTCGGCACCGCGCTCATGGGAAAGATCGATTGATTTCGTGGCGCCGAGCCGAGTATCGTCGCGCTTAGCGACGCCCAGTCCTGGTTCGAGTATTTTCCGAACCGGCGATTGTAGTTTCGACGCTGATGCTTGTGTTGCAGTGGATATTCTTGCGCTATCGCGGCTCGCCCAAATCAAAGAAGGTCGACGCGGCAAACCATCAGATCACAAAAGACTAGCTGTTACGGGGTCTGGGGGCGAAGGGCGCATCGGCCCTCCGCCTAGAATATCGTAAGTTAAGCTGCAGCCTTAATATTTGCAGCGGACAAAGCCAACTTGCTCAAAGCCTTGTCAGTCGCACCCTCTTCCTGAAGGGTCTGATCGAGCAAGGCGACGGCGGCGTCCAACCCAAGCTGCTTGGCCCAGGTCTTCAGGGTGCCATATCGCGCAATCTCATAGTGTTCGACCGCCTGGGCCGCAGATATCAGCCCGGCGTCAAGGGCCGGACTTCCCTTGAACTCCTCGATGATTTCTTCGCCTTCGGCAATCAGGCCTTGAATAGCTTCACAGGTTTTACCCTGTGCGCGCTTGCCGATAATCTCGAAGACCTGTTGCAAACGCTCCACGTGGCCTTCCGTTTCATCGCGATGCTTTTCGAAAGCGGCCTTGCTATCAGGGGATTGCGCAGCCCGCGCCATTTTAGGCAGTGCCTTTAGTATCTGCCGTTCGGCGTAGTAAATGTCCTTCAACGTTTCGTGAAACAGCATGTCTAAAGTCTTCTCCGGCATGGCAACCTCCTTCGCCTTGGTGGGGAGCGGTTCTAACACCGTCCGGCTTCAAAGGTTCCGCAGTGGAACAAAAAGCACGAGTCGCTCTTTGAGGGGTTTACGCAAACCTCAAAGCCGGGTGATCCGCCAAACAAAGGATACGTCGGCAATCACGGGAAAGAACCAATCGATCTCGGGCAGTGGCGAGCCGGTTTCAGCGGACGTGCCAAGATCATAAATCCGGTCTCGCGGAATTCACTGCCGCCTTGGTTTGCCCGCTTGGACGGCTGCCCGCCGGAACGGACCAAGCCGAAGGAGAAGTCGTCGCGGCAGTTGGCATGGCTCTTCGCGCGATAGAGGAGCGCATAACACTCCGCGAAAAATGGCTGACGATGCGCGCGGCAGTGACCGTACTGCCGCCGCGAGAGCCAGTAAATCGGCGGGCGGAAGAGAGAGCAGGGATGCCGCGGCCTTGCGGCCTGGATTGGACCAGGAGTTTGCACCGATCCGGCGTGACGTCACAACTTAAAGGCGCCTGGAACAATACTCACGGCTGCGGGTTCAATGCCCAGATGATTCGTTTCGGCCGTCGGGGAGAAACATATGCTAAAGTGGGCTATTATATTTTTTGTAATCTCGGTCATAGCAGGCTTGCTTGGCTTCTCGGGTGTTTCTGCAGCAAGTGCTGGTATAGCGAAGATCCTCTTTTACGTCGCTCTGGCGATATTCGTGCTGTTTCTCGTCCTTGCCTTCATGGCAGGAAGCATTGCCTTCTAGCGCGAAGGTTCTGCGCCGAGGACGGCGCAGAACCTTGTCCTGAGACCTGAAGATTGTGAATTTGGCTGTTACTCGGCGCGATCCGGCTATTTTTCGTCAAAGCCCACATCCCATTATTTTTCGAAGTATTATGGCCCGGCGCCTGACGATGGCCTATCCTTAGACCCGGTCACGCAGTTGGTTTTGCGCTTGCAACGCCGCTGCTTTTCCGTCCGCCTGCGAAGGAACGCATTGCCCTTCGCTTCAACTTTTTGTCTTCAACGCATCGGATGGACGCTCCGGTTCGCGGTTGTTTTCGCCCACGGCGTCGCGATCGGAATCTGGTCCGTCTTTCGCTGGGAGATACCCCCGAGGTCTGCTCTCCTCCGGGCCTCCCAACGAGGAGACTGGTCGGTGGTGCCCGGTGCACCGTTTTTCGGTTTGTCAATGCCCATATGCCACTCCTCTCCTCCCACCCAACCAGAAAGCGGCGCACAGGTTCCGTGCCACGTCCCGTGGGACAAATCAGGTTTCACGACGAGAAGCGCGGTCTCCCCGCCTCAACAGAAACTGCGCCCGCTTGCCGGACACTTTCGAAAAATCCGCTGCGCCGAAGTGGAGGACCGATTCCCGCAGGGAAGCCTCTGTAACTCGTCCAGCAGCCTCAGTTGATAATCTGAACGACACTACGAGTGCCAGTGTCCAGCACCGCGCGGTTGCCGACTACGACGTAGCGATACTTGATGTCTGGCCTCCGATGTTGAACTCACGTTCCGGCGTCGCCGCTTAGCTATCGGCCCTACGGCGAGTAGGCTGCCGGCCTTAAGATCCTCCTGATCACCTGTCGCGACCAAATCGCTTGCAAGGACCCTGCTTTTCGTCGGCCATCAGATCATCAGCATTTGACAAGTCCGATCCTTACTCCAATTCAGGAAGATGAGCTTGAGTGAAGTCGTGCGCGGCAAGGCGCATCGGGCAACAGCACGGTTTAAACGGTTCTTCGGCGAGAAACGGCGGCGCCCAAGCAGCCCCGTATCCTCGATGCGTAGCTTCTGGGGGCTGTTGCTCGCTTACTGGCTCTCTAATCGCTGGAGAGACGCTTGGGGCCTGACCATTCTCATCCTGCTGCTTACCGGATTGTCGGCTCAGGCAAGCGTATGGTTCGCGCTGACCTCAGGCGAATTGGTCAATCGGATCGCGAATTTCCACCACCCTACGGTACCGACAACGCCTGCGTCGCTTCTAAAGACCGCAGCGACGCTTGCTGCGATCGCGATCACAAGGGACGCGGGGTTTACTGCGGTCCGTCACTTCCTTTCGACCAGCCTACACCGAAAATGGCGCCAGTGGTTGGATGAACGCTTCAATCAGGCACTTCTCGATTCCAGTCACACCCACTTCCACTTGCAACAAAATGTCTTTGGTGGAGCGGGTGAAGGGAACACGTCATCGCCGGACAACATCGATCAGCGGGTGCAGGAAGCAATAAAGGGCATGACCGGCGGTGCAATCGGTCTGGGCATCGGCATCGCCGGGGTGGTGCTATCGCTCGCGTTCGTTGGCGGTAAGCTGATCGAAACGTCGAGCCCGATCCGAGGGCTTGACGTTCTTGGGGGCTACGGCAGCGCCTTCCTGACGCTGCTGGCGATTGCGATCTACGTGCCCCTCAACACATTCATTGCGGCCAAGCTGGGAGGTATCCTTCAGGGTCTGTCTATACGCATTCAATCGGCGGAAGGCAGTTATCGCAGCGAACTCAACCAGTTCTTGCGCCGCAGTTTTCACGTTGCGGTTATCAGAGGGGAGCCAGCGCAAAAGGCGCTCAATGTGCGCCGGTATCAAGATATTGACCACACATGGGCGAGGCTCAATCGGATTACCGCCGGCTATATGGGCTTTGAGCTGGTGCATAATTTCATCGGCTCACGCATCGTGGCCTACGCGCCGGGCCTGCTTCCCTATGTCGACAAGACCATCAGCCTACAAGACTATGTCACCGGTGCCGAACTAGCGACGGCCCTCATCAACGAATGCTCATGGTTTATTCATGCGATGCCTGACATCGCGACACTGCGGGCGGACGCGCGGCGCATAACAGAGCTTGCGGAAGCGATAGAAACGGTGCAGCGACCACAAGACTACTATGCTCAAAGTGGACCCGCCGCGTTTGAATATACCATAGCGGAAGCCGTAGAAGGCGGCTTGACCATCCATTCGGTCGAGCTCCTCCATATTGGTGAGGACGAGCCCTTTTTGACCGCCATTGAACTCAATTTCGCTCCGGGCGAGTGGACTTTGGTGATGGGTGAATCGGGGAGTGGAAAGACCTCACTTCTCAAGGCGATAAACGGTCTTTGGCCGCACGGTCGGGGCAAGATCACGTTGCCGGACGGTTTGCGAACTCTCTTTGCGGCCCAGGAGGTCAAACTACAGGGCGTTTGCCTGAAGGATCTCGTCTGTCTTCCGGATGACGCCCGTGAGCATAAGGACGCTGCGGTTTCCACGGCGCTTGAAGAAGCGGGGCTCCATGAAATTTCTGGGGAGCTCTTTGATGAGGGACGCGAGGGGCAGCAGTGGGACAAGCTGTTGTCCGGGGGTGAAAAGCAAAAGCTTGTTCTTGCGAAAGTCCTGTTGCTGAAGCCGGGTTTGCTCTTCCTTGACGAGGCAACAAGCGCTCTTGATGGGCAGGCGGTGCAAGCGTTTTATCAAGCGATCAAAGAGAATTGCCCGGAGGCGACGGTTATTGCCATTATGCACGATACCTCCTCGATCCAATCGGAGGGCGGAATTGATTTCTTCGATAGCGTGCTGGTGATTGAAGGAGGCATTGCTGAAAAGATGTCTATTTCGGCGTGGCGTTCTGCGCAGACGAACGCCCCACTTCGGTGATGCGGCAAGGCGTCGGCGGCACGTGACCATCGTGGCGAACCCGTGTCTCTCAACTACCAAAGCGATGGTTGGAACAATGCTTCCCGCTAGACGTTCTGTGCCGAACCGGAGTCAACGCAAATGCAAACCACCATTTGGGATAATCCTGTCAGGATTGGCGTGAATGGCGAGCGGTGTATCCACGGACCACAGGATGCCCTGCAATATCTGAGTGAGTTGCCCCAGGGCGGATGGTTCTATGAACGCGCAAGGAATCGCTGCCATGGCGCATTAGAGCGCGGCGAAGCGCTGGATCTGTCACGGAAAGCCTTCATTGGCGCAGCGATTGAAGGTTCATTCCCGATCCTCGATGACGACGTTCCTGCTATTCGGGAACCCTGATCACGAGTGACGGCGATTTTGCCCCTCGCCGTCGACTTTAGCTCTTCCCATCGCTCGCGCGAAATTGACCTGAGATCATTGACCACCTGAATATCGGCGAACAGACCGATGAGCAATTGCATGGGCTTTGCCTGGCGGCAAAGTGGGCTTGCATTTCCTGATCGATTTAATCGCGTTCAGATCCAAAGGTGGGCCAGATAGGGGCATTCGACCCAGGGTGAATCAAAATCGATCACGGCGCCCGTTCCGAATTCGAGTACTTCACGCTTCCAGATCTTTTCGACCAGCACAGTCTCCAAATCAAGAGATGGCCGCAGAGGCGTCGCTGGGCTATTGTCGAGCCTCTCTTGGCGCAGCATCATGGGCGTCTCTTCAAGCTGACGGGCGATGGCCTGATCGCCGAATTCGGTTCCGTCGTCGAGGCTGTAGCCTGCGCCGCTGCGGTTCAAAAGCAATTGCCTGATTGGCAGGCGCGAATACCGGCTGAGCGCCGGATTGTCTTGCGTATCGGCATCAATCTTGGCGACGTACTGGTGGATGATCAGGACCTTTTGGGAGACGGTGTCAACGTGGCGGCCCGATTGGAACAGTGTTGCCCGCCAGGCGGTCTCCTTATCTCCGGGACAGTCTACGACCAGCTCTCTGGGAAACTCGACTGTCGGTTCGAGTTCGCGGGCGAGCAGCGTCTGAAGAATATTTCACGGCCGGTGCGGACTTACAGCTTGGTATTCGACAACGTCCTTGAGGGTGCGAAAGTCGCCTGGGCGTCGAGCGATAGACCTACGGTGGCGGTTTTGCCGTTCGAAAACATGAGCGGCGATCCCGAACAGGTCTATTTCAGCGACGGTATCAGCGAAGACATAATTACGGAGCTGTCGCGCTTTCGCGAGCTCATGGTCATCGCGCGAAACTCTTCCTTCTCGTTTCGGGGGAAAAATGTGGACGCTCGCGAGATAGGGCGTTCGCTCGGGGTTCGATACCTCGTCGAGGGCAGTGTCCGTCGCGCAGGCGAGCGCGTTCGCATCACGGCCCAGCTCATTGATGCTGGAAGCGGTGCCCATTTCTGGGCGGAACGATACGATCGCGCACTGGAGGACGTCTTCGCCCTTCAGGAAGAAATCTCCCAGAGCATTGTCGCAATGGTGGCCCAACGAATTATCCAAGATAGCGAGGTGACAGCCCGGCGACGTCAGCCGGAAGACATTCGGGCCTATGACCTCTTCCTCCAGGGGAATAGATTTTCCGACGTATTCACGCCTGAGGCCCAAGCACGTGCGCAAGCACAATTCGAAGAGGCACTCCAGATCGATCCAGGCTTTGCCCGCGCCCATGCGGGCCTCGCCTGGATTTATCTCAATCGTTCGGTCGAGATGAGCGTCGGAGTACCACGAGAGAAGGACGAGAACCGGATCGAGGCGTTTCGCCAGGCCAAAGAAGCACTGGCGAAAGACCCCAACGATGCCCGGGTGCACTCCACCTTCGGATACATGTGCTTGATGTGGCGCGACTTCGAGCGGGCCGAGCGGCATTTGGGCCTTGCCCGGACCCTAAACCCTAACGATCCGCTGATCCAGATTTTCTGGGCCTGGGTCCAATCGTGCATCGGAAAGCCCGAACTGGCTCTGCACGCAGCCGAGATTGCTTTTCGACTCAACCCATGCCACCCGCCCTGGTATAATTATTATCTTTCGCACATCATGTTTCGGCTCAGGCGCTACCAAGAGGCGGCCAGTCTATTGGAACAACTAATACTGGACGCAGCAGGCCGGCGACACCCGCGGTACATGGCTTTGCGCGCGGCTGCCTTCGGTCACTTGGGGCGTCTCGAAGAGGCGCAGCAGTGTGGCAAGGCTTGCATCGCAGCAGTCAGCGCGTTGTGGCAAGGCGATCCGGCTGCCGGCCCAAGCGAACATGTAGATTGGCTCGTGGACGCTTTGTATCTCCAAAGGGCCGAGGATGCAGATCGACTGCGTGAGGGCCTGCGCCTCGCCGGCTTACCGGCTTGAGTATCAAGTCTGGCGATGGCTGGCCCGACCAAAGGAGAGCCTAATCGCCCTGTCAAGGAGCACTTCGCAATTCAGTGGCCGCGGCAATGCCATTCGAGAGCTTCCGCCCGTCACTCGGGTCGGACAGTCCGAGCGATCGAAACTCGCTCCCGGGCTGTGCCTTATTCGACACGCCAGCGAAGCCGGGCGCGTTGCCTGAAACCCGGCTGCGAAGGCCCTCTACCGGCAATCGTCACCATTGCCTTGCGCGACCAATTCACCTTCGCGAAACCTCAAACAGTCGATCGAGCTGCCTGCATTCAGGATGCGGACTCTGTATGGACTGGACATGACGCTGATCATGGTTCCACCCGTTGGCCGCCTGCACTGGTGCGCTGAACCGGTCCACATGCACTCCATCTCTTCGGCGCTTTCAAAAATGGTGTAACCATTTGCCTGAAGTGCACGCTGGACGTTCTCCCGCACGTTTAGTGAGACGGAGTTCTCATTCTCCTCGCGCGGATCGCTCCTTTCGGTCGTGGGTGCCTTTGCCTCCTGCCGTTCGCGTTGCTGTTCCTTGAGGATTGCGATCTCGGCCTTGGCTCGCTCTGCCGCGGCTTCCGCAGCGATCGCCCGCCGCTCCGCCTGCTCCGCCCTTTCGGCTTCGCTTTCAGCGCGTTCAGTGGCTTCACGCTGCGCATTTGTTGCGGCCTCGAGTTCGTTGACACGGCTTGTCTCAACGCCATTGAATATCGCTTCAACCGCAGCCGTTTGCGCCAAACACTCATCGACAAGCGCGGAGACACGGGACCGGGCCTGCATCGGGCTATTCACAAGATCGGCAGAAAACTCCTTCTTCAGGGTTTCGGCATTTTCCTCGGCTTCGGACGTTTCAACCCTGCTGCGCATGAACGCGAGCGCGCCACTCACAGCGTCCCGCGCGTCGGCAAATCCGTCGACATAGCTCTCGTAGCTCCTGCCTGCTTCCAATCGAGCCGCGCAAGACGCAAGCTGAGCGACGATATCTGCCTCTGCGGTTGCGGCCGAAACCGTTTTTGGAACGAGGAACGCGGCAGCAATCAATGCTGTGCAGACACCAGTCCCTGCAGTGGTCAATTCATCACCCATTTGCTCAGATAACGAGATCCTGGAAATAAGCGGCGGAAGAAGGAAGCGGCGCGAAAGATCATGGACCGATCTTGCTTCGCCGGTTTGTTCCTTAAAACTTTATTCTGGCGCCACCCAACACAGCGAAGCTATCTTGAAGATCGGCGGTCTCCTGGTCGAGCGAATAGGTCCGGGCTCCAAGGTAGAGTTCCGTCTGTAGATAGTCGAGGTTCTGGACAATCTGCGCGCCGAAGGAATCGCTCTTGCTGC
>NZ_JACVAO010000039.1:0-10540 GCF_014851885.1 Ensifer sp. ENS02
AACAAACGCAGGGAAAACCGGTGTGCAACACCGCTTTCGACATATGGACGTCAAAAGCCCCTTCGGCAAAAGGCGTTGGCTTTACTCACTCACCCAGCTTCAATGCCGAAACCGCACTCTTTGGAACTTGCATCCTCAAAACTCGTCGGGTTCACGACACCCGGCCGTTCAATGCGAAGTTGGCCCTCACCGAAAATCCCGCGTCTTCACCTTGATCTGATCGAGATGCAGATAGGGATCGACGATATCGCGCGGCCGCGGTCCCTTCGGGATACCGCGCGGATCGGGCGCCGGCGCCCCACGATGGAACTCGTCACCTCTTCCATGCGGAAGCGGAAAACTGGCGTCCCGATCGCCCACGCTTGCAAGTTCGCCGGATAGGTCGGTCAGCCGATGGGCAACGAGGTGAACGACCTCGCCTTCCCGTTGAATGCGCCCATAGACGCCGAGCATGCCGGCACCGAGCACAACGCGGCGAAACGTCTCGAAGGTCTTTGCCCAGACGACGAGATTGGCGATGCCGGTTTCGTCTTCGATGGTGATGAACATCACGCCCTTGGCAGAACCCGGCCGCTGGCGCACGAGCACCAGACCTGCGGCTTCGAGCCATTTTCCATCCCGGGTCTGCATCGCCTCCTTGCACGTGACGATGCGACGCTTCGTCAGATCGGCGCGCAGGAACGAGAGGGGATGGCTGCGTAGCGTCAAGCCGACATGCCCATAGTCCTCAACCACTTCGCCGCCCGCAGTCATCGGCCTTAGCGCCACTGATGGCTCATCCAGTTCCGCGACCGTCCGGCTTTCACGCTCAGAGGCCGCGGCAAAGAGCGGCAGCGGCTCGTCGCGCAGCGCCTTGATCGCCCAGAGTGCCTCGCGTCGCGCAAGCTTGAGCGAAGGTTGGAAGGCATCGGCTTCGGCAAGCTGGACCAAAGAGGCGGCCGGAACGCCTGCCCGGCGCCAGAGATCGTCGACGGTCTCGAAAGGCCTTTCGTCGCGCGAGGCAACGATTGCCGCGGCGTCAGCGTTCGCCAGCGCCTTGACCATGCGAAGACCAAGGCGAACGGCAAAGCGGCTTTCATCCCCCGTTGCCTCGAGCGTGCAATCCCAGCGGCTGGCGTTCACACACACAGGCCGGACCTCGACGCCATGGTCGCGCGCGTCCCGCACGATCTGGGCCGGGGCGTAAAAGCCCATCGGTTGGGCATTCAGAAGTGCTGCGCAGAAGACATCCGGATGCCAGCATTTGAGCCAGGAGGAGGCATAGGCAATCAGCGCGAAGGACGCGGCATGGCTTTCCGGAAACCCGTAGCTGCCGAAACCTTCGAGCTGCTTGAAGGTCTTAATCGCAAAGTCCGGCTCATAGCCGTTTGCGACCATGCCCCGGACGAGCTTCTCGCCGAACTTCGAAACACCGCCGGTATGCTTGAAGGTCGCCATGGCGCGGCGCAATTGATCGGCTTCGCCCGGCGTGAACCCGGCGCATTCGATGGCGACCCGCATCGCCTGT
Source organism: Ensifer sp. ENS02 (assembly GCF_014851885.1). Taxonomy (NCBI): domain Bacteria; kingdom Pseudomonadati; phylum Pseudomonadota; class Alphaproteobacteria; order Hyphomicrobiales; family Rhizobiaceae; genus Ensifer; species Ensifer sp. ENS02. The sequence continues at coordinate 1,508 of NZ_JACVAO010000039.1, forward strand.
TCCTGGAAGAGCGGCACACCGAGCGTCTTTCCAAGCACCTGCTCCAGTTCCGGCTTCGGGTAAATCACCGCCTCCTTGCCCTCGCGCCGGCGAAGATAGGGATGCACCATGTCGCCCTGGATCGGGCCGGGGCGCACGATCGCCACCTCGATGACGAGGTCATAGAAGGTACGCGGCTTGATCCTCGGCAGCATCGACATCTGCGCGCGGCTTTCGATCTGAAAGGTACCGAGTGTGTCGGCCCGGCGGATCATGGCGTAAGTGCGCGGATCTTCGGCCGGGATGCTCGCGAGATCAAGATTGATGCCCTTGTGTTCGGCCAGCAGATCAAAGCCGCGCTTCATGCACGAGAGCATACCGAGCGCCAGGCAATCGACCTTCATGAACTTCAGGATATCGATATCGTCCTTGTCCCATTCGATCACCTGCCGGTCGGCCATGGCCGCCGGTTCGATCGGGACGAGCTCGTCGAGGCGATCGTTCGTCAGGACGAAGCCGCCCGGATGCTGCGACAGGTGACGCGGCGCCCCCATCAGCTGCCGGGCCAGATCGAGCGTGAGGCGCAGGCGCCGATCGGACAGGTTGAGATTGAGCTCCTCGGCATGTTTTTCGCCGATGTCCTCGCCCCAGCCCCAGACCTGCGACGACAGCATCTTCGTCATGTCCTCGGGCAGCCCAAGCGCCTTGCCGACATCGCGGATGGCGCCTTTCGACCGATAGCGGATGACCGTGGAGCAAAGGGCCGCATGATCACGGCCATAGGTCTCGAAGACCCATTGCATGACGATCTCGCGGCGCTCGTGCTCGAAGTCGACGTCAATGTCAGGCGGCTCGCGCCGTTCCTCGGAGACGAAGCGCTCGAACAGGAGGTCGTTGATTTCAGGGTCGATCGAGGTGATGCCGAGCACATAACAGACAGACGAATTGGCGGCCGATCCTCTGCCCTGGCATAGAATGTCCCTTGAACGGGCAAAACGCACGATCGAATTCACTGTCAGGAAGTAGGACGCATATTGAAGCTTCTCGATCAGCCGCAGTTCGTGCTCGAGGTTCTTGCGGACTTTTTCCGGCAACCCTTCTGGGTAACGCCAGGCTGCACCTTCCCAGGTCAGTTGCGCCAGTGTCTGTTGGGCTGTCAGTGCAGGATTGGATCGCTCCTCCGGATATTGATAGGCGAGCTCGTCGAGCGAAAACCGGCATCGCTCCAGGATCTCGATGGTGCGGGTAAGCGCTTCGGGGTAGCGCGCAAAGAGCCGCGCCATTTCCTCGGGCGGCTTCAGGTAGCGGTCGGCGTGGCGCTCGCGGCGGAAACCGGCCTCGTCGATCATGATGTTGTGGCGAATGCAGGTGACGACATCCTGCAGGATGCGCCGGTCCGGCACATGAAACAGCACGTCGTTGGTGACGACCGTCGGCACGCCGATTGAAGCTGCCAGGTTGGAGAGTTGATGAAGGCGCAGCTGGTCGTTCGGCCGGCGCCGGAGTGTCAGCGCCAGGTAGGCGCGGTCGCCGAATTCTTGCCTCAGACGGCGCAGCTCCCGCGCGCAGTCCTCGTCAGCGGCATCGGGAAGGAGAACCGCGATCAGTCCCTCGCCATAGGCAACGAGATCGGACCAGGCAAGCCGGCATTTCGCCTTGCCGCCGCGCTTCTTGCCGAGCGACAGCAGCCGGCAAAGCCGCGCATAGGCCGGCCGGTCAGTCGGAAAGACGAGGACCGATAGATCGCCTTCAAGATCGAGGCGGCAGCCGACGACCAGCCGCACGCCGACATCCTTGGCCGCCTGGTGCGCTCGCACGATGCCGGCGAGGCTGTTGCGATCGGCAATGGCCAGCGCCTCGAGCCTAAGTTCGGCGGCACGTTGGAATAGCTCTTCGCAGGAGGATGCGCCGCGCAGGAAGGAGAAATGCGAGGTCACCTGCAGCTCGGCATAAAGCGGCGTCGTCATCCGAAAATCCCGTGCAGGAACCATTGGTGGCTGCCGGTCTCGCTGTGTTCGCCGTCGCCGGCGCGATAAATCCAGTAGCGCTCGCCGGCGTCATCCTCGACCTGGAAATAGTCGCGTACGGCGACGAGCTCGGCATCGCGCTTCCACCATTCGCCGAAGACGCGTTCGGGGCCGTCGGCACGTTTCACCCGTCGGCGCACGCCACGCCATGTGAAACTGACCGGCGGATGATCGGGCAGAAGCGCCATCGTCTCGATCGCTTCAGGATGGAGAAGCAAGCGCACCGGTCTTGGCCAATAGCCGGGCCAGGCGAGACCTTCGTCCGGCGCCATCGGCGCGATGCGGTTGATGGAGCGTTCGGGCACGTCGCTGGCGACCGGTTGAAAACGATACAGCCGGCGTGCGCCGATGCGGTTTCCCAGGATGTCGATCAGGCCGGAAACATCGGCCTCCGGTTCCTCGACCAGCGAGGAAACGACCTGTCTTGCCACCAGCGGCTCGGCGTGGGTTGCCGTCAGCGACATGATTTCGATCCCGAAGCCCGGAGCGATCGTTTCGATCCTATCAGTGATGAGCCGGATCAGGCGCTTGGCGTCGCGAACGGGCGTCGCGGTGCCTGCGCGGATCGCCTGGTAGGTGTTATCAACGCGATGGAAGAGAAGGTCGACGCGCCGCGCGCCGAGGCCTCTTTCTTCCAGTACCAGACAGAGCGCGCCCACAAGCTTCGCGGCATAGCGCGCAATCGTCTCGGCGGCCGCAATCGGTTCACCGAAGGAACGGCGAACTTCGATAAGTTCAGGCGTGCGGACCGGATCGATCGGCTCGGCAACCTTTCCCATGGCCTGGTCGATGCGACGGCCAAGTTCGGGTCCAAATCGAAGGGCAAGCGGCGCCCGCGGCACGCCGGCCACCTCACCGATCGTGTTGAAGCCCAGCACGCGAAGGCCATGGACGATTGCAGGATCGAGGCGAAGCGCTGCGACGGGCAGGTCACGGATGGTTTCCTGCTGCGCCCCCGGAGCGACAACCAGCGTCGGATGAGCGAGAAACCGGGCGCCGGCATGGGCCGCCCCCCAGGTATCGGCAACCGCAGCCCGCGCCTCGATACCGGATCCGAAGAACCGGTTGACCATGCCTGACAGCATCAGGTCCTCGCCGCCATGCAGGTGATCGGCACCGGTCGTATCGATCACCAGGCCATCGGGCGGATCGGCGGCTACGATCGGCGCATAGCGCTGCAGCGCCCAGAGCGCCAGGCGTTCGAGCGCTTCTTGATCGGCGGCCGGATCGGCGTCCATGACGACAAGACCTGCGACGAGCGCCTGGGCTTTCGTGGCGGCCATGCGGGGTCTCAGGCCTGCGGCAATCGCCGCGGCATTTACCGAGAGCACCACACGCCTTCGCTGTTCGCGACCGACGAGGACGAGAGGCGTTTCAGCCGGCGGCGCTGCGTCGCCGAGCTTGCGCCTCAGGCGATCCGTGGGCCAGCTCGGAAGGAAGAGCGATACGACCCTTGGCATCTGGGGCCTCCACTTCGAAATCTGCACTTTCGCCGGCACGGCAGCGGATGAGCTCGACGAGCCAGCGCGCGCGGCCGACGCCTGGAACCGGCAAGGGGACGGACGGCATGACGGACACGCGCCAGCGCGTGACCGATGCCGTCGGCTGCCCGAAATCCGAGGCTTCGGCCTGTCGTCGCCAGCGGCGGATCGCAATGCCCAACGTGCCGGAACTCTCGGCTGCAAGCTGCAAGCGGCGCGAGGCGGTCATCGAAAGGCGCGCGAGCTCGCCGACGACGGCACCGAGGCCGCCGTGGCGAAGCCCCTCTTCCATGCAGGAAAGAAGCGCCTTTTCGTCGCCGGCCTCCACATAGATGACGCGGCTCGGCGAAAGACCGACTTGAGCCAGCGCCGGCGCAAAGAGATCGGGCCGCGTCACACACCAGAGCACCTTGCCTTTCGAGCGGGCGGCAATGCCCGCGCAAAAGAGTGCCGCCGCCGCGCCGTCGATCGCACCGTTGCCGCCGCCGGCGACCTCATGCAACGAGCCGAGTACGAGCCCCCCACCCGGCAATCGCCGATCAATCTCGGTGACACCAAATGGCAGGACCTGTCGTCCACGGCCGCTTGCGCCTTCAAGGCGCTGGATGCGCTCGCGAAGTTCTGAGACGACGGTATTGTCGACTGGACGGGGCATTTTGGAAGGAACAACTCCTTAGGGCTATGCATTAGCGCTTCCTGTTGATATGTTCTCTATTTGTTCCTATTTGGGTTGCGAGTCAACGAAGTTCAGAAAAGAGACTGTTGATTGCGATCGAGACGCCAGCACGGACACGCCGCTTGGTTCAATGAACAGATCGAATGCCGGGGAACGGCGACAGAAGCGAGCAGTCGTTGATATGAAGCTAGGTGAGAAAGGGAGACTCAACTTTGTGCAATCTCTACAACATCACGACGACACGTGATGCCGTGATCGCATTCACCAAGGCATTCCGCGACAAGGCAGGCTGGAACCAGCCATCCTATGACGTCTACCCCGGCTATCAGGCGCCCGTAGTCCGCGTCGGCGAAGACGGAGAGCGAGAGATCGCGCGTGTCACCTGGGGCATGCCCTCGCCGCCCGCTTTCGTGAAGAACTACGATCCCGGCGTCACCAACATCCGAAACGTCGCCTCTCCGCACTGGAGACGCTGGCTCGGGCCGACCAGTCGCTGCGTCGTCCCCTTCAACTCCTTCGCCGAGCCGGATCCGGCGGCCAAGGTTCCCGGCGGAAAAGTCCCTAATGCCTGGTTCGCTGGAACTAAGGAGCGGCCGCTGATGTTCTTCGCCGGCTTCTGGACGCCATGGAAGGGTGTCAGGCGCGTGCGCGATGGTGAGCGCGAATACGAGCTCTTCGGCTTCCTCACCACATCCCCGAACGAGATCGTCTCGCCAATCCATCAAAAGGCCATGCCGGTGATCCTGACCACACCTGACGAGGTCGATCTGTGGCTCACCGGATCCTGGGACGACGTGAAGCACCTGCAGCGGCCGCTTCCGGGCAACCTGCTTGTTGTCGTCGAGCCTCCTGCCGCCCTGCCCGAAGAAGACCTGCTGCTATGACCAGTCGTTGGGTCGCGTGATCGGTGATGGAACGCTCTGAGCGCACGCGAAAGATCATCCATGTCGACATGGATGCCTTCTACGCCTCGGTGGAGCAGCGGGACAATCCCGTACTTCGCGGGCTTCCGATTGCCGTTGGCTTTGGCGAGGCGCGCGGCGTCGTGGCTGCCGCAAGCTACGAGGCGCGCAAATACGGCGTCCATTCGGCCATGCCGTCGGTCACCGCCAAGCGGAAATGCCCGGAGCTGATTTTTGTGACGCCGCGCTTCGATGCTTACCGCGCAGTCTCACAGCAGATCCACGCGATCTTTGCCGAATACACGCCGCTCATCGAACCGCTCTCGCTCGACGAGGCCTATCTTGATGTCACCGAGAACCTCAAGGGAATGGAACTTGCGACGGAGATCGCCGAGGAGATCCGCGCCAAGATCAAGGCAAGGACAGGCCTGACCGCTTCGGCCGGCGTTTCCTATAACAAGTTCCTCGCCAAGATGGCGTCCGACCAGAGAAAACCGGATGGCCTCTTCGTCATCACGCCAAAGAACGGTCCGGCCTTCGTCGAGGCGCTGCCCGTCAAGAAATTCCATGGCGTCGGTCCGGCAACCGCCGAGCGCATGCACAAGCTCGGGATTGAAACGGGCGCCGATCTGAAGGATCACGATATCGCCTTCTTGCAGCAACACTTCGGAAAATCGGGACCTTACTTCTACTGGATCGCCCGCGGCGTCGACGAACGTCAAGTGAAGGCCGACCGGGTGCGCAAGTCCATCGGCGCGGAAGACACGTTCTCCGTAGACGTCCATGATTTCGAGACCGCCAGGGCTGGCCTCGAACCGCTGATCGAAAAGGTCTGGCGCTACTGCGAAGCGAACGGCATTCGCGCCAAGACCGCGACGCTCAAGGTGAAATGGGCGGATTTCACTCAGATCACTAGGTGCAAGACAACAGCGGCACCGATCGCAAGTGCCGCAGAGCTTGCCGCGGTCATGACGATGCTGTTGTCTCCACTCTTCCCTGCCCCAAAAGGCATTCGGTTGCTGGGCGTGACACTGTCGTCACTCGATGAAGCAACGATCGAAAGCAAGCCACAGCTTGCCTTCGCGCTCTAAAACAGCTTGCTCGTCTGCCAGGACACCGAACGACCGAATGAGGGTTGGCGGATCAACTATGCGCCGGCTACCAAAAGTGGGATAGGTCATGCGGCCAGCTTCCCCTCGCCGTGACAGACCGACTTGTAAATGACGGCACGTCCGTGCAGCCCATTGAGAATGCAGCAGCGCGAGCCGCACCCACCGAGGCTCGCTCCATTCACTCGAACAAATTATGGAAATCGTGATCACCGAACGGGCGACCTTTGCGGGGAACCTTATTCAGTAAACTCTTAATTAACCATAAGCTTGCAAACTTTGTTCAGTCGCCAATCACATTCCAGCGTACAGCGGCAACTCAGAACCGTAACCCCGCCCACGGGTTGCGGTTTTGCCCATAAAGCCAGGCACCTCTCAACCACAAGCGCAAGGTTAAGCGATGAGTTATGACTGGAGCGGCGCGCGGCATCGCCGGATGAAGGTTGCACGTCTTGGCGCCGCGCTCACTGTGGCGGCCACCGTCGTTGCCGTTGTAGTCCAGGTCATGGGAAGTGCGCTCTAGAGCGACGCAATCGCGGTGAACGGATGAGTTCGGCTCATCGATACGATGACCAACTCTGCGTCCTTGTTTCCCGAAGAGGAAAGGTTCGAATATGATCGACTGGAATACGGACGGTCACGGCAACATAAGGGCATCAACGGTCGTCTGCTGGAACACTGCAATCGACGAGACGGGCGAGCTTTTCCTGAGGATCGAATTCAGCGCCGATCCGGATCTCGAAAACGTGTCGGCGCTGCAGTTCAGATTGACCGCGCAGCAAGCAATGCAAATTGCGGAAAGGCTGACGAACACTTATCGGCAGTCCTCGACGGCGAGCGAGCGCCCAGACCAATCCTTGCTACTGACGTCGCAGGGGCGCCCCGCGCCATAATGAGTGGACAGACCAGGAAGGGGAAAGGACGTGGCCACCCGCAAAGAAATCGCCGATCGTGTGATTGCCAAGTGGCAAGCAAGGGGCATTGCAATTGACCACACCGCCGAGTTCCAGGCTCTGCTCAGACTCTGGATTGCGGGTGACATTTCCATCGATGACATCCGGCGGAGGCACCTGAAAATGCTGCGCGAACGTGCCCGAACGGCAAAGCGCAATTAAACGACGAGACACGTCTTGTGGCATCGCCGGCTAATGTTGAGCCCAACGACGCATCGCCACGGCAAACCCGCTTCCGGTTTATTTCACTGATAGGACGACCAGGCCTGCAATTGGGTCGGTTACGCCGAGCCCTCCTCCGAGGTCCTCGAGCGTCTCACGAAAGCTGTCAAGCGTGGCGACCATCTGCGGCCGGCTCGCCGCCAATGCTTCCATGCTCTCCCATTCCGCGATAATGCAGTATCGTCCCTCGCCAGCCTCGATGATGTTGGCATGACGCAGACCCGACCAGCTTTGAGCTATGTCCCGGTGAGCGCCGAGAAAAGCCTCAGCCATCCCCGGCTTGACCTTGAAGCGGACGACATTGAATGCGGTCATGAGCGCCTCCCTGAGCCTTGTTCTGCCTCTGATAATCTGCCGTCCAAATTGCGCTTTTGGCTAGAGCCTGCACCCGACCGAGAAAGCCTCAAGAACGGGCTCGCCAATCGGAGATATATGGCCAAAGTTCGAGGAAACTAGTCCGGGATCGGAAAGCTTCTGTGTGTGCGGACGCCGCCTCGGCGCGCTAGCTAGTTGCTCCAAACCGCTCAAGCATAGCTCGTAGCTGTGTATTTTCTTGCCGAAGGCGATATGCCAGCAGTCTGCGGTTCTCTTCTTCCAGTGCGGCAAGGTCGTCGGCAACTGGTTCAGCAACAACGAACGCCGTGTTGCTGGCGAGGCCGCGACCGCTGCGTTTCTGTCCTTGGCGACGACACAGCCGTCAGGCTTGCCTCTTGGCCAAATCCAATCAGCTGCCGGACACCATAAGCGGTATCGGCAATGCCGTCTCGGCCTCGTCGAGGATTTCGAAAGTGAACTTGCCAGATGCATCGACCTCAACCGAGTAGCTGAGGCGATCCTGCACGCGGTTGTTTTCGTCGAAGGTCAGTACCTTCGGCTTCAAGGAAGTAAGCCGGCTTTCGTCGAGGTAAACCGAGTTGCATATAATGATCTGGTCGCCCGGCTGGCATGTGCGTGCGGCCGCACCATTGAGGATGCAGCACCTAGAACCGCGTTCACCGAGGATGACGTAGGTGGAGATGCGCGCCCCGGAATTCTTGTTCCAGATCTCGACGAACTCCATCGGCAAGATGCCGGCCTCCTCACAGTGGTCCGGGTCAAGAGTGATCGACCCATGATAGTTGAGGTTCGCCTCGGTGACATAAATGCCATGGAGCTTCCCTGCGACCAGCTTTCTCATGCTTTTTCACACCTCGCGGTTGATCAGGTTTCGTCGCGCCCTGGCGCTGCCGACGAGGCAGAAATCTTCGCGCACGGCCAATCGCCAAGCAGAGAGAAGGCCCCGCCGGGGAAGGCGGGGCAAGGTTCGCACCCAGATGGCTCTCTGAACGCGGGGAAGAAAAACTCCATCGGCCAAGCCGATGCGCTCAGATACGAACAAAGCCGCCCGCAAGGAAGGTCGCTTTCGACAATTCCGGTACGGCTTTGCTAATATATCAACCGGCTCGAATGACGATCCTAATCGTGTCGGCACCAGCTTTTCCCCTCCCGCGTTGTCGCAATCCGTACGGCGTATGTACTAGCCCGCCCCCCGACACGACTAATTCAGTTTATTTTTCAGCCTGCGGATTTCGGTAAATCGGGACATTCATTTCAGCAAGTCGCGGACAAGCGTTTCGCTAAGTCGCGGACAACGGGTGCGATCGAATTCCGGTTGCCTGGTTGCTGTTACGGGTGATTGATTTCG